>JAQVCV010000062.1 GCA_028689615.1 Bacteroidales bacterium
ATAGAGTGAATGCTTTTGCTAAACAAATCACTCATTATTTTATTTGCCCTTTTTACCAATCGATCGTCTGGTAGGTCGCGAAAATTTCTACTATACATATTGGGACGCAAATGTAAAAAAAATGTGTACACACGGTAGGATGGCGATCGGGAGGCGTTGGCATTGGCTCCCGATGGCGGTGGGCGTAGAGACAACGCATGCGTTGTCTCTACATTGCCGTTGCCCGACGTTGTAAAAACATTGCACCCAACGTCTCTACGATAATGGTGGCAACAACCAAAACCATCACCCCAACCCCGTAGGGGTGATATATTTGTAGGGGTGATAGGATTCTATGGGTGAAACAATTCCAAACAAAAATCAACCCGCGAAGCCACATCATGCACGCCTCCGGCAATTATTTGGTGCATAATTTAGGACCGAATCTGTATAATAGATTTTTGAGTTGTTGAAACACCATCAACAGCAAATGACACCAAACACAATCCATCCGACAAATCAGCTCCACCCGCTGAGAATTGTTCTTCCCGCATAGCTATCGTGAAACTGCTTCAATTGCACAAGGGGCGGCACTTACAAGCTGCCTTTGCAAATTCATTAACAAGCAGTAAATGGTGGTAAAAATATTGGCGTCATCTCACAATCATCACCTTAGCAGTTTGCACAATGCCACTATTCTTTAACACCAACTGGTAGCTCCCGGTTTTTATTAGCGAAATATTGATGCTGGTCACCACCTTTTTCCCATTTGCATACAAGGCTTCAGAAGCTACTTCCTGTCCGGTAATGGTTGACAGGGTCAGCGTATAATTACCCGAGGCAAAGGCCGGAAGCTCGACCCACAAAAGGTCTGACGCCGGGTTTGGCCATACTTTCAGCACATTAGCACCCGAGAGGTGATCATTTACCGAGGATTGATCATTCAAATCCAGTTCAAAAATACCTCTGCCATACGTGGCGGCACGCAACAAACGGGTATCTTCAAAATCAAAACAATCGAAATCAAGCACCGGCACGAAAGGCATTCCGTTGTTCATCCTCTCCCAGTTTTCACCCCAGTTGGTTGTTCGATAAACTCCGAAATCGTTACCAAGGTACATGACACCGGCGTTGACAGGGTCAACAAACAGATCGTTTACAGGTACTTTAGGTAAATTGGAGCTGATGTCGGTCCAGGTAACACCAAAGTCGGTGGTTTTTATTACAATGGCACCCGAGTAGGCGTTTTTCAACAGGTAAAAGGTGTTTCCATCGAAAGGATCGGCTTGCAAGCGCATGAAATTGCCTCCCGAAACTGCTCCCAGGTTGTGTGTAATATCATCCCAACTGGTTCCTCCATCCAACGAGCGCACGAGGCTCTTTTCGCCGTTTCTGGCAGCAACCATGAGGTTATTTGGGACGACAGGCGATTGAGCAGCCGAATAGATTGCCGAGCCGACGATGGGCAACGGGGTGGTATAGGCCCATGTAAGACCCTTGTCGGTTGATTTATAAAGTTTTTGTTTCAAACAGCCATAAATGACCTCCGGATTGGTGGGGTGCTGCCAGTAAGGACATAAAAACGCGGATGAATCGTTCAGCACAACGGGGTCGACCACTAAATCCCAACTCTGCCCGCCATTGACACTTCGTGCAAAATACCCGCCGATGGTGGCAAAGAAAACAATGTCATGATTGGAGTAATCTACGAAACACTCTGTTCCATCGCCCAGCAATTCGAGTTTATAGGGCGTTGCACCCCGGTCGTGGGTCGAAACAAAGCCATTGTCCTGTGCACCGGTATATAGGATGTCGGGATTTGAAGAGTGTGAAGCAACGCGGTACGACTGAATGGTTTTTATATCAGTATTCATGGCAAAAAAGGTTGCACCCGAATCGGTTGATTTAAAAACACCGCCGTCGCATCCTACATAGATAACCGACGGATCAGAGGGTGCAAACCGGATGATGTGATGATCGAGGTGGGTGTAAGAATCGAAGGGATCGTTTCCGCCACCAGGTGCTGAAGGGTTTCTGACAGGAGTAAAGGTTTCGCCGTTGGTTGACTGAATAAATTCAACATTACCCACAAAAACATGGTCAGGGTTGATTGGATCAACAGCTATACAAAGGTCGTAGAAGCCCTGATCACTAAATTCACACAGGTTGACCCCTACCGATATCTGTCCCCACGAACCACCTCCATTTGTTGATTTATACACAGTTGTGCTCATCCCTCCGGGTAGGATGTTCTTATCGTAGATAACCGCGTACATCACCAATGGATTGGATGTTGAGAGGTCAAATTGGATTCTCCCGATGTGATTGAAGGCTGGCAGACCTGTATTAATGGGGGCAAAGGTGAGCCCGCCATCGGCCGACATCAGCATACCGGCCTGTGCCTGCTCGTTGCCGCAGGCGGCGATTACGATATTGGGGTCCACTGGATGAAAGGAGAGGTCGTACATGCCTTCTCCGGGCAAAACGCAAACCCAGTGTTGCCCGCCGTCTTCACTCCTCCAAATGCCTTCATTGGGGGCAGCATTCTGCAGGTTTTTGGCGATAGCAGCCATGATGAGATTTGGGTTGTGAGGGGAAACGACCAAATCGGAAAAGTGAGTCACGATGCCAAACTCACCATTTACTTTTGTCCAGTTTTCGCCACCGTTTGTCGATTTGTACAAGCCATCACCGTTGTAGAACCGTTCTGTCAATATCCAGTGGTACTCGCCAGTGCCGGCAAAAACAACATCGGGATTTGAGGGATCGATAGCGATAGCGCCAAAAGTTAAACTATTCAATTCACCACTTTTATCCACCCAGTTTTGTCCGCCGTCAATAGATTTCCAGACGCCCCCGCTTGCAGCCCCGGCATAAACGATGTCGGGATTTGTCGGATGTACGGCGAGGCCTCTTACCCTGCCGCTCAACACACCCCAATGCGGAACCATGACATCGCCAGCGCAATCAATCCCCACGGGACCTATTTTGGTCCATTGAGCAGAATGACTTTCACTCCCCGCTTTCAATTCTGATTTCGCGTATTCTTCTTCCTTTTGTTTATCGATGAATTGCCGTGGAAAAACATCCTGTTCGTTCATTCTTGGCCGGTAGAACCATTCCAGCCTTTTGAATGAGTTTCTTTTTTTAACGGAGGCTGGAACCTGATCCCATTTCGACACTGGTTGTGAATAGGCATCGGACAACAATAAAACCATGAATACCAATAGTATTCCGGTTAAAAGACTTTTTGTGGTAATGTTTTTCATAATAAATCAGAATTATTGTTAAAAAAAGAGCCAGATTGAGGTAGTGACCTAATTTTACTGCAAAATTAATTGCAAAACAAAGCAAAAGAGAGGTACATCGCAAACAACAGCCTACTTGAAAACTACTGCATAGTGAAAATTAAATGGATTGAAGAAAATTCAGGATGTCATCGTCAGCACCAAGCCCAAGTTTCTTATCCAACCGGTACCTTGCCGACTCGCTGCTTCGCGGGCCGCGGTTTGCGTGCAAAGCAATTTCTTTGAACAACCTTTTGAGCTTCAAAAATGCACAAATTCTCCAGTCGTTGGGAGTAACATCGGGGAACCGGCTGTTGAGTTGAACAAAAACAGCTTCATGCACCTGTTCAAAACGGGTTTCAACCTCGTTCCGGGGTCTCTGGCCGGCTTTCTTTTTCGGTTCCTGTTCGTAAGCCACTGTGAAGGGTTATAAATTGCCAATAAAACGCTTAATATCATTGAAATACTGATCTCTGTTGCTGATCATAGGGGTATGCCAGCAATTGGGATATAGCTTGAAAAGAAAAGGTATTCCAAGCGAGTCAAGTCGGGCTGTGAAGGGGAGTGCGGCCTCAGCCGGAACCACGCAATCGTTCTCCCCCCAGACAATCAATCCGGGTTTGCTGATATTTGCGTAGAAAGCACTGCTGTTGATAAAATAAATCTGGTTTTCAAACAAGTCGAAATTAGCTTGCGAGAGTGCATTCTGATCTTTCCTGTTTTGATCGGTACTATCGGGAAATATGCTTTTTTCAAGGTCAGACCAACGGTTTAGATCGTCAGGATCGACGGGTTGCTCACCAGGTATTCTAAGAGAAATCGCTGTTGCTTGCACCCTGAAATAGGTTGGTTTGTCGAAAAGCAAAGGATCAAACAGCACCGAATTGAGATAATCAAGCGTATCAGCAAATTGCGTGTTACCCCCTTCAATCAACTCGTTGCACCTTTGAATGGAATAACTCAGCCACGCCTGAGCAAGTTCATAACCATTCACCATGCCATCGGCTACAATCCATCCATCGTAGTTATGCTGGTATGCAGGGTTCGAAACAAATGCTGTCAATACGGCGCCACCCCAGCTATGGCCGCAAACAACAATTTTTTTCCCGGGAAATCCGGCTCTCAACTGATCGGTCACTCTGGCGCAATCCTCGGCATATTGTTCCACATTGATGGTTGACCAGTCAACCGGATCGGGGTTGATGGAATAACCGGCATACCGCTGATCCCACATGGCCAACAAAAAGTTATCCGACAAATTTACTTCCGGATCGAGTGTATAAATCCCGGCCTCTGCAATCATACACTGACCCGGCCCTCCGTGAATAAACAACACTATAAAATCGCTTTCTTCCTGACTTCGACAATGCGTCACCCTAAAAATTTATTCCAAAATTTTTCATCAAAGAGCATTTCAATGGATTGATGTTTAGGGGTTATCAGCATTGTTTTTGTAACCGAGCTACCGTCGGCGGGTAATTTGATTTTTAAAGTGGTTATTGTCTTTGCTATATCCAGTACTTTATCGACACTTATGTTTATTTTGCTAACCTTGAGAATGCGTTCCAATTCTTTGTGTACTTTATAGGCGACAAAACAGATGCAAATGTGCGCCTCAATACGTTTTGGTGTAAAATGAAACATTGGTCGCATTTCAAGGGTTCCTTTTGTTATTCGATATGCCCTTTCTATGACCCATAATTCGTTGTACTGCCCACAAACATCCTTAGCTGGTAAAGTAGTGTTTGTAATATACCCTTTTAGCCCATCCCATTTTTCATCTTCATTGATTTTGGCCTGATTGATTTCTACTTTAACATTATCAGATAGTTCCAAGAATTTATTGTATCCACGTTTGTTTATGTTTTCTTTGCTTATTGTTCCACTTTTATATGCAGTTCTGAGTCGTTTAACGCCTTTGTCTCTGTTGTAACGATCCTTCTTAGCACGTTTTTCAGAATAACCCACAATTAATCGTGCATTGCCTTTAAGGGTTTCACAAAACAATCCATCCCGTTTGCTCTGTGATAAAATCCATTGTTTTATTTCGTCAGCTTCATTCTTAATTCGTGCGCCGATAATGTACTTATAGCCTGCTGATTCCAGTAAAGCCAGATTGGATTTATTCATCAATCCGGAGTCGGCCACTACCACAAAATCATCTAACTCAAACCGCTTAACAAAATCTTCTACAATAGGTATCATCGTTCTGCCTTCGTATTGAGAACCGTTGAATAGCGAGTATGCAAGAGGATAACCATCACGGCTTACTAAAAGTCCTAAAACAACTTGTGGCTGACTATGCTTCCCGTCTTTAGACCAACCTTTCTCTCGAAGGTCATCATGCTCATCTGTCTCAAAATAAAGCGTCGTAACATCATAGAATACTAAACCAATCTTACCCCCTAAAATCTTGCGGGTATGCGCTACGCTGATCTGTTGTAGTTTTTCTTGTTGTGTTCTATGTAGTTGATCCAAATAACGATATATCTTGTGAAGTTCCACGTCTTCATCAAAATAAGATTTCAGATATTCAACAGTAGCTGATTTACTCAAGGGCTGGCTGATGCGGGCTATAACCAAATGCTTGAGGATTTCGTCACTAATGCTATCAAACCCAATTAATCGAAAAACCTGATCTAATATTAGTTGAGGACCATTTAATGCAATGTTTTCTATGTTTGATAAAAAATATCTTGCCAACTTTTCCTCTTCTATCGCTCGGGCATGTTCCTTGAAAAGGTCTCTTGTTCCTGTATGGATGTCAATCCATTTTTTTGCTTGAAGATGGAGCTGTTCAACCTCGGATTGGTCTTTGGCGGTGCCAATAGTTATCAATTCCTTAAATACACCCTGACTCTTGTCAATAACTACCACACTGATAGTTCCTGAACGGTTCTTCTTTTTGCGTACAAACATACACAAAGGTAGGCCAATTTTTCCCTTGCGTCACCCTAATTAACAAAATCAATTTTACAATAAACTAATATAAAGCTGATTGCATTTTTACTGGGTGATGCGTGTCGAAGTCAGCAGTACCCGGAAAGAATATAGTGTCAACGGTTACCCTGATACCATACATGGTCTCTTCTTAAATACTTCAGCAACTGAATATGCGCTTCAACCGGTTTATCAAGCTGGCTCTGGCGCTCATTTTGGGCGCAACCTGTATAAAGGTATATGGATTACCCTGATGCAAATACTCTCTAACAAATGTATTCGCTGTGATGCCCCATTTCAGGATAAAAGTTTTTCGTCCATTGTTTCTGCTCACCCTTTTGGTCGACTTTGAGCCAAAATGATACACCAGACTGTTTCCTTTTCCTTTGAAAATCCTGACACCGGCGTCGAAGAGTTTTCTTGCAAAGTCAGGGTCAGAATACATTCCTGGGCTAAACTCAACACTGAGGCCACCTACCAGATCCCACATATCGGTATGGACTACGTTGGGGGGCCATGTGCTTCCGCTCCAGTCGTTCCGGTGCAAACCCGAAAACTCTTTCAAAAGCAATTCTTCCTTAAAACTTTCGATATCGGTGCCATAATTTTTAACCACAACTGATGGATTCCCGGTGTCAATGGGTTCGATCATTGTGCACGATAACATAAAGCTCTTGCTGTTAATCTGATTAATCTCTTCATAAAGAATCGTGTCCCATCCCGGGAGTAAGTACATATCGTCATTCACGTAAACGATGTAATCTGATTTAATCAACGATCTGGCGATGTTCAGCCCATAACAAATGCCTATATTCTCAGTGGCATGAACATAGTCGATCTCTTTTTGATTCTGAACCCATTTTAATGTTCCATCGCTTCCATCGTTAATGATGGCGATAATTTGTACCTCGTAGTGTGAGTTTTTGATGATGCTATGAATACACAATTTGAAATATTCCAGATTGTTCCACGTGGGGATAAGCAAACAGAATTTGTAAAAGTCGCTACTCGTTTGCTGGTGCTTGGTTATTTTTTCTAACATCTTTCTATGATTTTGTCTGGGAATTTTAGATCTGAAAACGCTAGGCTTTAGTCGGTGCTCAATCCATTTTTGTATGTGGTTCGCACTGATTAACGTTGATTGTCTATTTGGAATTAATTGATTATTGAGTAATTAGTTCGTTTTTCAGGAGTTACCACCACTTTAAGTCCAAGCCGGGAGCCTACCCCTAGCATCAGGTTTGCTGCCTCTTCGTAGTTGTTGTTGATCCGGCGGTCTAAAATGGCATCCCTAATGGCGTTTTTGATGTCACCGACTTGTCGGTAGGCCTGAAGTCCGAATGTTGTCATGATCGGTTCACCCGAAACAGGCGGTTGCCAATTTCTCAGCCTGTCGTTCTCTTCAACCTCGCCGGTGCGGCGCTTCACATGCTCAAAGGTGTCTTTATAGCGTTTGATTTTCGCCGGGTTTCGCGATGTGATGTCGGCGCCACAATGAATCAGTAGATCGTCATTCTCCTCACTTGCGTCGAACAGCAACCGTCTGATTGCCGAATCAGTTACACCCTCTTCAACCAGCGCAATAGGTCGTAAGTGCATCGCTACTAACTTTTCTACATACTTCATTTTTTCATTCAGAGGAAGTTTCATCCGTTTGAAGATGTGTTTTACCATTCGGGCGCCAACCACCTCATGCCCGTGAAAGGTCCAGCCAATTTTGTCGTTGTATTTTTTGGTGACGGGTTTGGCAATGTCGTGCAACAGCGCAGCCCACCTGAGCCATAGGTTATTGGTGGTAGCAGCGGCTTTATCGACCACCTCCAGCGTGTGCCGGTAGTTGTCTTTGTGTCTTTTTGCGTCGATATACTCGGCTCCTTTCAGGGCAACAAACTCGGGCATAACGAGTTGTAACAATCCGGTTCGTTCCACCAGGTCTATACCAACTGATGGTTTTTCAGAAAGCAGAATTTTGTTGAATTCGTCTGCCACGCGCTCTTTCGAAATGATCTTTAGCCTTTGAACATTCCGGGCAATGGCATCGAAAGTGTCGGGGTGGATGTGAAAACTGAGTTGTGAGGCGAACCGAACGGCACGCATCATCCTTAATGGATCATCGGAAAAAATGATGTCAGGGTCGAGGGGAGTGCGAAGGCTTTTAAGTTCTAGGTCATCGCTGCCTCCAAAAGGATCGAGCAGCGTGCCCGAATCATCCTTGTTTAGGCTGATGGCCAGTGCATTGACTGTAGAATCGCGCCGGTTTTGGTCGTCCTCCAGTGTGCCCGGTTCCACATCGGGTTTGCGGCTGTCGGTGTGGTACGACTCACGGCGGGCTCCTACAAACTCAATTTCGATGCCATCGGGAGTGTGAATCATGGCGGTTCCATACGTTTTGAATATGCCCACATTCACCCCGTGCCCTAACCTGTAGGCTACACGGCCGGCCAATTCAATACCATCGCCAATCACCACTACATCAATATCTTTTGAAGGTCGTTCCAGCAAAAAGTCGCGCACTAAACCACCAATCACCCACACGCGATAATTCATTGCGGCGGCTTCATCGCCAATCAATCGAAACAGTTTTTCATTTGCCAGAATCCTGAATTTTTCCATGCGGCAAAGATACGGAGTTCTGTCGCTCCGGCGTCAGGCTGTTGCAATACCCGTTTACCGATGGTTTTGGGGGGATTTGTCGGGTGCAACGAAAGATGAAAATCACTTTCTCTATGCCCTATGAAACATATTCGCAATATCTGCATTGTTGCCCACATCGATCATGGCAAGAGCACATTGGCCGACAGGCTTTTACAGATTGCCAAAACCGTTTCCGAACACGAAGCACAAGCGCAGGTTCTCGACGATATGGATTTGGAACGCGAACGTGGGATCACAATTAAGAGCCATGCTATTCAAATGGAGTATCAACTCAATGGAGCCGATTATATTCTGAATTTGATTGATACTCCAGGACATGTAGATTTTAGTTACGAGGTTTCCCGTTCCATAGCCGCCTGTGAAGGGGCATTACTTGTAGTGGATGCCACACAAGGTATTCAGGCTCAGACTATCTATAATCTTTATCTTGCTCTTAAGCACGATCTGGAGATTATTCCGGTGCTCAATAAGATTGACATGGACAATGCCATGATCGAAGAGGTTGCTGACCAGATTGTTGAATTGATCGGCCGCGACCATGACGATATTCTGCAGGTTAGCGCCAAAACTGGTTTTGGCGTTGATGAACTGCTCGAAAACATCGTCAACCGAATTCCAGCCCCTACTAGTGATACCGAAGCACCTCTTCAGGCTCTGATTTTTGATTCGGTATCACTGTTTTCCGGTAAACTTTTTTTAAACCGGGTCAACCATTTTGTAGATTGACCCGGTATGGCTACTTTTGAGTTACCACACAAAAAAGAAAGCCATGTGTAAAAGTACAAATTTTAGCGGACAGCCAATATTTAACCAGCTACTAAAGTTCATTGACAAGAGTGAGATACGAAAGATAGCGAAGCAGCACGAGGCAGAGCGGTATGTAAAGAAATTTATGACTTACCATCACGTTGTTGTAATGCTTTTTGTTACCATAGAAGGGTACCATTCACTAAGGGAAACAATACTCGGGTTGCTGGCCAACGCACACAAGCTATCGCACCTTGGCCTATCCTATCTAGTACGCAGGAGCACGTTTCCCGAGGCGAATGGGTGTCGATGCAGTAACGTTTTCGGAGAGATTTATATGAGTTGTTACCGTAAACACGCTCGAACTTTAGCGGACAGCAGGTTGAGCGATGGAGATATGAAGCGACTCTACATCATGGATTCGACCACCATTTCGTTGTTCAAGGACATCCTTCGGGGGGTAGGACGGAATCCCAAAGAGGGCAAGAAAAAAGGGGGCATTAAGGCCCACGCCATCATTAAAACCAGCGAGAATGTTCCTTGCCTTATTCGTTAAAGCGAAGCAGTACGGCACGACCATATGTTTTTGGAAGCAGTGCACAGCTTAGCACCGCGCTCGATCATTACTTTTGATAAAGGATATGTCGATTATGCGCAGTACGAGGCTTTTACAAAAAGTAAAATCTGGTATGTGACCCGTCTAAAAGACAACGCCCTGTACCAGGCCAGAGAAGAATACGATATCCCCGACGATGCCGACTCAGGGGTACTTAAAGACGAAGAGATCATCCTGTATTATGGCGAGAAGAAGAAGCAGGAACAACGGGCAAGGCGGATAGCCTATTGGGACAACGAAAACGGAAGGCTGTTCGAGTTCATCACCAACAATTTTGAGCTGCCAGCGGAGAAAATCGCCCTGATTTACAAGAAACGATGGCAGATAGAACTCTTGTTCAAGAAGCTGAAGCAGAACTTCCCGCTGAAATACTTTCTGGGAGACAACGAGAATGCCATTGAGATTCAAATAGAGATAGCCATGCTAGCCAACTTGTTGATAACGCTTGTGAAAAGCATTGTGAAACGCAGCTGGGCGTTCTCCAACCTCGTGTCAATTATCCGGCAGCAGTTGATGAATTACATCAATATTGCCGGTTTTCTGGAAGACTCAGAGGGAAGTTGGCGAGAGGCAATAAAAGAACGTAAAATGAAGTATCAAATTCACTATTCCCCGAAATGGAGGGGGCTTACTTTTGAAAACAGCAAACAATAGTGCTGATTAACTGTTGGTATAGATCATAAAATTGCGAATATTCCGGTTTACCGGACAACAATGATAAAAAACATCTTGCCAAATTTTCCTCTTCTATCGCTCGGGCATGTTCCTTGAAAAGGTCTCTTGTCCCTGTATGGATGTCAATCCAATTTTTTGCTTGAAGATGGAGCTGTTCAACCTCGGATTGGTCTTTAGCGGTGCCAATAGTTATCAATTCCATAAATACACCCTGACAAAGACTTCTCAGCGTATCTGATTGCTTGGCTTAAAGGTGCCAATAGTTATCAATTCCTTAAATACACCCTGACTCTTGTCAATAACTACCACACTGATAGTTCCTGAACGGTTCTTCTTTTTGAGTACAAACATACACAAAGGTAGGCCTATTTTCCCCTTGCATCACCCTAATTAACAAAATCAATTCTACAATAAACTAATATAAAGCTGATTGCATTTTTACTGGGTGATGCGTGTCGAAGTCAGGAGCAAAGGATCAAACAGCACCGAATTGAGATAATCAAGCGTATCAGCAAATTGCGTGTTACCCCCTTCAATCAACTCGTTGCACCTTTGAATGGAATAACTCAGCCACGCCTGAGCAAGTTCATAACCATTCACCATGCCATCGGCTACAATCCATCCATCGTAGTTATGCTGGTATGCAGGGTTCGAAACAAATGCTGTCAATACGGCGCCACCCCAGCTATGGCCGCAAACAACAATTTTTTTCCCGGGAAATCCGGCTCTCAACTGATCGGTCACTCTGGCGCAATCCTCGGCATATTGTTCCACATTGATGGTTGACCAGTCAACCGGATCGGGATTGATGCTATAACCGGCATACCGCTGATCCCACATGGCCAACAAAAAGTTATCCGATAAATTTACTTCCGGATCGAGTGTATAAGTCCCGGCCTCTGCAATCATACACTGACCCGGCCCTCCGTGAATAAACAACACTATAAAATCGCTTTCTTTATTGCCTGTTATAAATACTGGCATTTGAGACCCTTTGTTGGTCACCCAAAACAACTCCTGGCAGGTTAGCCCTGGTTGTGGATGATCTTCTTCGCATCCCGAAGGAATGACAAGGAAACCTGCAAACAAGGCAAGTGCCAGTATAGGGGATAAAAAACACTTGTTGGTTTTCATCGTTCTCTGATTTATAGCTTATCAACTTGATCTTATACACTTGATAATTGCCAGAAGCGTGCATGAGGTAGCTGCGCTGGTCGCTACTTTTCTACAAGTCATGCCTCGCGGCACTTTAGTGTTCAATGCTTCGCATCTTCACCAAAACGCGGTCTATAAAACAACGATTCTTTGAGTTTTGATGGACTTGTTGGCCCTGATGAGGCAAAAATAGATGCCGGGAGCGAACCCTTCGGGGTTCCATACGGCGGTGTGCAAACCGGGTTCTTGCACCTCATCCTTGATTGCTTTCACGAGCTTACCGAAAGCATCAAAAATTGAAACAGACACCACTGCTCTGTCACCCAGGCTGTAGGAAATGGCAGCCGTTGAAAGGACAGGATTGGGATAAACAGGTTCAAAAACCAGACCGCATTCTGTCATCTGAGGGTCTTCAATGTCCATTATATTCCTAAGCACTTTGACAGCATAATTCAATTCAACATCTATCCCTTGAAGATAAAGCTGATCAATTACCGTATCGTTAATGGGAACCCTGATATCGGGTCTTACCCCGCCGGTCATCGTTGAATCGCTGTCGAGCTGTATGGCATAATTCTGGTCCAACGAAACTCCGTAAGGATACCGAAGGTACAAATCACTGGGCGACGGGAATAAAAAATGCTGTCGCTCCACAAGGCCAAAAGAGCCATTGCTTCCGAAAAAACTAACAACTTTGCATTGCGGCAGTTTTTGCAGAATCATTGCCAGACCCTCCCCCGAACTGATGTTGCGTGGCCCTGTCATCACGATTAGCGGCTTGTCAAAATATACCTGTTGCGGCTCGGTATAGATTACTCCGTCAGGATAGCCAGGAATTGTCTGGAATTCAAGGGTAAGAGGATTAAAGTGAGGCATCGGATCCGGCACTATTTCGAGGGTGTCGGTTTCTGGATTGTACCATGCCAGTCTTTCATAGAAGGCCTTTTCGTTGTAAAAGAAACCAGACAAAGCAGCGGCCAGCGCATCAGCCCCGCCATAGTTTGACCTCAGGTCGAGTATCAGTCCCTGAACGTCGCCTTCGATAAAGCTGGCTATGGCATCACGAAAGTCGGTATAGAGCTTGATGATGCCTGCTGAATCGCCATACACACTGGTAAGTTTTATGTACCCATAACCCGATGATGGAAGTATTTCTGCCGTAACACTGGAATCAGGATAATAAACAGGAAAAATAGAGGTCTGATTGTACGTGGAGTAATTGTCATTCACGGCAATTAAGGTCGCTGTTGTTGGTTCTGAGGCTCCCCTGTTTTTAAATTTTACTTTCATAGAATGGCCAATGGGCGCCCTGCCGATAAACCTGTATTGATTTAACTTTTTTGCCTCGAGTGTGGCAGGTATCAACTCAGCCCAAAGCACCTTTACCGTATCGAGCACCTGATGAACCGGGGCATCATTCACTTCAACGATTTCAGAACCAAATTTCATCCCGGCAAGGTCGGCTGGTGAACCCGCTTCGACAAGACTGGAGACAACTCGTCCATCATCCAGCCCGGTTACAACAAAACCATAACTGCCACCTATCTGCCTGAAAATGGAGGCCGCTCTGATGTTTGTCCAGCCATGCCGCAAATTGATATGGCCGTCGTGTATTGAAGTGGCATATTCCTGCAACGCCGTGTAAAAAGCCAGGGTATCGCCCGATGCCGCGGCATTCTCAATTTTGGGTCTGATGGTCAGGTTGAGTTGGTTCCAGTCAACAGCCTTATGGTTTCCCATCGGATAATAAACCGAAAAAACCTGGTGCATCGAGTCATAAGCATGAACGAAGCCATTTGTTTGAGCCTTTAACGTTGAGTGAACAGAGATGCCGGAAAACAGATGAAACAGTGTTATAAAAAGGACGCTTAGAAAAGGGCTGATTTGCCTGGAATGATGCCAACACCGGTCGCAGCTCTTACTGCATTTACCTGTATTAACGATTCTGTTTGGGCATGTTGATTTCTGTTTCATGATGGTTTGAATTTAAAAACAATAAACTACAATTAAATATCATGCGATTCAGGTTCTAAATAAACTAAACCATAAAATTAAGCATAAACAAGTGAGAACTCGCTGGCTCCCCCTACTTGAAAACTACTGCATGACTGAAATTAAATGGATTGAAGAAAATTCAGGATGTCATCTTCAGCACCAAGACCTAATTTCTTTTTCAGCCGGTACCTTGCCGACTCAATGCTTCGCGGACTCCGGTTTGTGAGCAAAGCGATGTCTTTGGTTGACATGTTGAGCTTCAAAAATGCACAAATTCTCCGGTCGTTGGGAGTAAGATCGGGGAACCGGCTGTTGAGTTGAACAAAAAAAGCTTCATGCACCTGTTCAAAACGGGTTTCAAACTCCTGCCAGGCGCCCCTGTCAATACTTTTTTTCAGGTTCCTGACTACGGCCTTCAGGCTTTCCTTTCCGGTTTCATCCAAATGTTGACAGACCTCATTGGTTGTTTCAATCATTTTTATCCGCATCTCGTTCTGGCTTGCCAACCGAAGGGCCTTCGAAGCAATCTCCTTTTGTGAATGTTCAAGCCGCTCTTTCAGCAAAAGGGCTTCCTGCTCCATAATGGTTTGTTTTTGGTTCTGATATTTCCTGAAAAAGTAAAAGGCAATGCCGAGCGACATAAACAACAGGCTGATGACAATAAGCAGGAAGACCAGCCGTCGCTGGGTGATACGTTTTAAGTCAAGTTCTGATTTCAGCCTGATGTTTTCGGCCCCCTTTTTTGCAGTTTCAAACCTGATATTCAGGAACGATATCCTGTTCTGTATTTCCTGGCCGAGAATGGTGTCCTGAACGCCCTTGTATTTCTGAAAATAATACAATGCCTTTTCAAATTCTTTTTTTTGGTAATGAAGCTCGTAATAGTTTTCATATAAGTTCTTCAACAGCAGGTTATCGCCCTGCTCATGAACAATTGGCTCGGCCTCACTCAGGTAAAAGAAGGCTGAATCGAAACGCTTTTGCCTGGAAAACACTTGTGCCAGATTGAGCAGTCCGTTGGCGTTCTGGTAAGGATTTGCTATTTCTTTTGCAAGCCGTAACGACCGCCTGAAATAACTGATCGACAAAGGGTAGTTCTCCTTTTCCATGAACAACAGTCCCAGGTTATTCTGAATGCGCATTTCTGTTTCCAGGTTGTTTTTCATTTTGGAATAGACCAATCCCTTTTCGAGGAAATAGAACGCACTGTCGGGCAGGTTCAATTTGAGGTAAGTCAGTCCGATATTGTTGAAAAGGAACCGGGCTTCATCGGTGTAATTCGATTGTTCGTAGAGTGCCTTGGCCATAAAAAAGGCCTGCAATGCTTTTCGGTAGTTCTTTTGGTGGTAATAAATATCTCCTGTGTTTTCTTCAATCCCTGCCATGTTGAGGGTATCCTTCAATCGAAGGTATTCAGGATAAACCAATTGGTAATTTTCAAGAGCAAGATCGTAGTTGTTCGTGTTCAGGTAGTAATTGCCGAGGTTCAGAAGTGCTTTATTTCTAAGTTCTTCATCGCCGGCAGAATCGGCGAGACGAAAAATGTCGTTGAAAAGAATCCCGGCCGAATCCATGTTTCCGGTATATACGCACGCGATGGCTAAATTCGTGAGTGGAGCTATCATTTTGGGAAGAAGGTGCTTCTCCCTGGCAAGATGATACGATTTGAGGCTGTACTTTTTAACCAACACAAAAGAAGTTCCCCTGTAACTCAAGGCTACATCGTTGTAAAGATCAATTTTCGCCATGTCGTTCACCTTCGGCAACAACTTTAATAAACTATCGGCTTCCCTGTTTTGTGAAAACAGGAAATTCGCCAAAAAGCTAAACAACAACGCAATCGACAATCTGTACATCAACTTGGGTTTGCTTCAGTTTTGTCGCCCGGCTCCTGTTTTGTTCAATCTTCGGTTCGCGCAAAGGGTAAACAAAGGTATCTGGCACAGACCTTTGGTCGCGAAGACCAACATAATGCTCAGGGTGCTTAAACGGCTACAACCGGTAAACAGAGCAAATATACATGAAATCGCCTTTACACACAGACGAATAAAAATCGAACCAGTGGATTATCGGTTAGTTCAGGTCTGTTATAACAAGGATTAACAGGATGATGTATTTGCCGGACGGGTATTCTTTTACCGCTAAGAGTGCGAAGACAAGACGCTAAGAACGTAAAGATTTTTTAACGGGCAGTTTTAAGAACGCTGAGATGCCTGCGTCATCTATCGGACGCGGATGCAGACGGGTATTGCACGTCCAGTCAGCACGAAGTGCCTTAGCGATCTTTACCGCGTTGGTTAAAACGCGAAGCTTTTAACCTGGAAGCGGTTTCCCGATAGCTATGCGGGACGAACTATTCTCACCGAAGGTAACATCGTCCCGAGAGGCTTTAATAATAGTAACGATCATGATTATAGCCGATTCGGGATTAAAATCAGCGTCCGGCATCTTGGCGATCTTTGCGGGAAGCTACCTTGGCCATCTTTGCGGTAAAAAAAACACCAGCGCGAAGCGCGGGTGCACAAGTTCGAAGATTTGAAAATCAAGTCAGCGAATCATCCATAAGTTCAGTTCTGTTTTTAACAAGGATTTATAGGAGAAAAGTGAAAAAAGCTGATTCCTCAGCACTACCAATTCACAAAGCCATCTGCCAGCCACACCCGGGCAGGCCGTGGCTGGCAGATTATTGTTCAAAGAAAAGCAGCAATACGCACCCATCCAACAAACACTACCCGGCTGTTGCTCTGCTGCACCAACTCGATTCGGGCACTAGCAGGTGCCTGTCGGCTGGCTTACAAAGCGAGATCAAATTCCGACCAATGCCCCCTGAAAAAAAAAGGAAGGAGAAAAAGTTGCTGGTTGATATTGGCGTTGGCTCCCGATGGCGATCGGAAGGCATTGGCATTGGCTCCCGATGGCGATCGCATTGGCATTGCCCGGCGTTGTAAAAACATTGCACCCAACGTCTCTACGATAATGGTGGCAACAACCAAAACCACCACCCCAACCCCGAAGGGGGTGATATTATTGTAGGGTGATTTGATAATCAACCATCACCCCAACCCCGAAGGGGTGAAATGATTTTAATGGCGATGGCATTGGGCATACGGTAGAGACAACGCATGCGTTGTCTCTACATTGGGGTGATTTGACAATCAACCATCACCCCAACCCCGAAGGGGTGGTATTATTGTAGGGGTGAAATGATTATAATGGCGATCGGGAGGCGGTGGGCATGCGGTAGAGACAACGCATGCGTTGTCTCTACATTGCCGTTGCCCGGCGTTGTACAAACATTGCACCCAACGTCTCTACGATGATAATAACAACAAACCAAACGAACAAAACAAACCAAACGAACAAAACAAACAAAACGAACAAAACAAACAAAACAAACAAAAATTCGCCCCGTCACCATTTCACATCAAGCAGCGTGGGTTTTATAATGAGGCAGAGGTAGGTAAAATATGGAACTACGGCATCAGAGCCTGCCGGAGCCGCTTTTATTTGCACGAAGGTATTGGTGAAAGAGGCCACGCTATGCCCAAGTTCAAACGTTGTAAAACTGTTGGGGGTGTAGCTTACCACCATATCGGCTTCTACTCCCAGGTCGCGGTTGTAGGTCACGCCATCTTTTCTCCAATCGTTTTGAAGACGGAACCAGTGAGTTGTTACCGACCACGAGAGTGCTGGCGATAAGTTGAGCCTGACTGCGAAGTAGGGATTGACAAGGCCGGCTCCTCCCACGTCGTTCGGAAATCGGGTAATCAGATCCAGAGCCCCGTTGAAGGAGTGTCCCGAACCATAAAGGGGTACAAAGGAGTGGTCGGTGGTGGTTTCGTCGGGGTGGTTGCCGCTGAACACCTCGGCACCCGCTTTGATGGATACCTGCCTCCACCCCAACCGCACTTCAGGATTGAGGTACCAGGCCGCCAGTTTCTTTCCTTTCGGGTTGCGACCAAACTGGTACCAGGCACCCACGTTACCACGCAAGCGCCCTGAGTTGAATTCAACGCGTCCACCTGTGGTCAGCCGTTGGTTGATTTTCTCGGGGTTCACAACATCCTGCCATCCGTCGGCAGCATTGATAACGGTGAAGACCAGCTTATCTGAACAACGGAACTGAATATAGTTAACCAGCAGCGATTTGTAGTTCGAAAACTCCGACGGCGAGAAATCTGTTCCAAACAGCCGGTCGGTAGTCTGGTTGAAAGCCCCTGCAAGGTGTACCGAGAGGCGCGGGCTTTCGTATTTTAGCACAGCCGCGTCGTGGCTGGCTCCTCCAATCCGCCAGTTGTTCTCGGAGAAAAGGCGTTGGTTGTCGTAAACCAGCTTTTGTCGTCCCACCTTGAGCCACCATCGCGGGGCGATTCGGGGTTCGGCCCAGGCCTCAAAAACCTGCACACTACCTCCAGTTCCCTTGGGATTTGCGCTGCCCCAGATGCGAAGATCCTGTATGGAGAAGGCGGCCCTCAACTGCTCGCTGAATCTGTAGTCAACCGAAAGGCGGGTACGTTGGCCGGTAAAGAAGGCAGGCACCGAGGTATCAGCCGGAAGTTGCTGATAGCCGTAGCGAAGCTCGGTGCGCGGACGGTATTCCACCCGCAACGCAAATTGATTGGGAGTAGCTTTTTTTGAACCTGAAAGTGCCGCTCTCTGCTTCAGTGAGTCAACTTCAGCCGGAGTAAGCAACCCTTTGTTGGAAAGCGTTTTAATCAGATCGTCAACGGTTTGTCCGTTGAGGTTGGCCGTCACGAGCAACAAAAAAACAATCGAAACAAGGTGCAGCAACGGGCGGGTCCCGCACAAGAAACAACGTGGTTGAATCATAGCTTTAACAATGAATAGGGGCACAAAAGTAGCAACTATCGGTGAATAACCATGCTTGCACCGGCTTAGAACATAACCTGTTACCCGATGCGAAGATGTCCGTCCATGCCACCCGGAAACAAAGGTGATGCACTTTTCTGAACACTACCAGACTGCCTGACGGAGAGAACTCTGCCAACAAGTATTCATGAAGCCTGGTTACCCACAGACGAATAAAAATCGAACCGCCGGATTATCTGTTGGTTCAGGTCTGTTATAACAAGGATTAACAGGAGGATGTATTTGCGCGACGGGTATTCTTTTAACGCTAAGAGCACCAAGTTACACCGTGTCTTAGTGAAAATGCGAAGCATTTGAGCCTTAAAAGTGCCGATCCTTCGGTATTAGAGGCGGTTAGTACCCAGCCACCAGACACAAGCTATTTTCGCAACCAGCGCAGCGATCTCATGCACCCCCGGAATAATTGATTTGTTCATAAAATCAAGTTGATTCGGTATAACAACCTCCAACTAATGTTAGAGGAGCAGGCCGTCAATTAACGTTTACAAAAGGTCACAGCTCAATTGGACTAATCTTTCAATAATGTTAGAACTGCTTTGTTCTTCATTTTCCTGGCATAATACTTCACGTCGTTTCCCTCCTTATCACTGAGGGTAAACGATACTCCTTTTTTCTTTAGCTCCGTGAAGAAATACTCGGTATTTTCAGTTGTTTCGAGCAAAGCAAACATGGCATTGCGGCCTTTTTTATCTCTGGCTCTAAGCAAATTTGGATACTTCACAACAAAGTAATCAAATAGCGATCGATCATCAGACATTACCACAGTCATCACCAATGGGAAAGCTTTATTTGACTCGTCGATAGTACCCAGGCTTGCCGGCGTGGACCATCCTTCTAGCAATTTAAACATTTCCAATTGATTGGCATAATGAAGCAGGCTTAAGCCGTTCTCATCCTTTACATCCAGTCGAGCTCCCTTTGAATGTAAATACCTGACATTTTGAATCTGTCCCTTTATAACTGCGTCAAAAAGTGGATAATACGGCGAAGCAGTCCCCTTCTGGTTAACATCCAGATGCTCTTTCTCTACCAACTCTTTAAGGAGCAAACTATCGGTATGCCCGGCAGCAGCATGAATCACATCAAATCCTGCCTTATTGGTATAAAGCGGCAATCCCCTCGATCGTAAGTGTGCGAACAAAGCATTGCAATCGTGTGAAAGGGCAATGGCCAATGGAGTGCCATCGCCACACATACCGCATGTAATATCAGGCTTAGCTCCTTCATCGAGCAAAGTGTTGGCGAGGGCAATGTTGCAATTGTGTATGCTCGCGGCAAAAGCCCTGCTTATCCAATCGTTGTAATGCATAAACCTGGCTTTATTCTCAATAAACAGGTTCACGACTTCAACCTGATCGAAAAAGGCAGCCCACTCCAAAATATTAACAGTATGCTGCATACCAGCCAAGTCCTCCTTTACATAGGAGTTCTTGATCTGCTCCTGGTTTTCGAGCCATCGAGAAATTTTCTCTAGATTTCCCTCCTTCACATAGTCAAAAATTTCCTGTCCAAACAAGGGGTAGCCCCCAATCAACATAACAAGAAACAACAAATTAAAGCGCTTCATATTTGTAATTTTATTAATAATGGTCTTCAACAGGAATCATTTCCGGTTCAGCGGAATCGCCCCGTTTATGGCGCGAAGCGCTTTAAAAGCAGTTTCAAAACATGGTTGGTAACCTCGTCGCGGGTGCAGTTAAGTTCGAAAAGGCCCGTTCCGTTGGCGCGATCATAACTGGCATAACCGCTACCATCTTTAAAAAGAAGCGTGTAGCTATAAATCCGCGATGCTGATAACATCTGTATTAAGGAGCAAAAACCACTGATGGTGGTGGCAGTGGCCATCAATACACCAGAATGTTGGTAGTCGCATTTCAACGCGTGGATGGTAACAGGCAGTTCGGAAGGTAACAATGCCAGGATGCCAGGGAGGATACCCATGACACGCAACGAATGGTCGGTAGTGGCCCAAAACGTGGGTTTGGATCTTTCGCGCATCATGGTCATTTTCATAGGTTCCGGTTTCACCTGCCCCTTCAACCCGGCCAGGTAGCGGTTGAGGAAACATCGATCAGACTCCATCTCAAAACTTCGGCGATAATTCCAAAGCGCCCTTCCCAGATCGGAAGGCGATTCGGCATGAAGCAACACCCTGATATCGTTCACAACCACCCTTTTAAACCAACAATAGGGCTCAAAGAAGAAATACTCGACAGAGAAGAGTTGAAACTTACTTTTCGAGGTATCGATATAAAAACTCATTCCATCCTGGCTCACGGGTACCCAACACAACTTGAAGAAAACCCGATCAACAGGATTGCTGATCTGGTGCACCCGCCACAGATACTCCCCGAGCAGATCGTCGAGTTGGTCGGGTCTGGCTGGCTCGAAAGAATCGAACAGGGAACAAAGTTCTGGTTTGGCCTCCAAAAGCCCGGCGATCATTTTTACCTGGTTGTAGCGTTCGCCGTGTTGAAACATGAACTGATCGAAAAGATGTTGTTTTTCCACCTGGTTTTGATGAGTTTGAGTTTTCACTTACCCGCGAAGAGGATGATAAACTCCACCAACAACCGTTCGGCAGGGGCATTATCATCGGTATTGGAGCTGATCACCAGCGTGATCTTCTTTTCGGGATTGAACCAGAGTTGGGTGTTGTAGCCCGGCAGGAGCCCCGGATGCCCATACCATGTGTGGCCGTGGTATGCAGCCATTTCTATACCAAAGCCGTAGGTATTTGTCGCAAAGTTAAACCGCTCCGATTTGGCTTTTTCCGACAACAGTTTACCGTCGATCAGGTAGCGTGCCCACCTTTTCAGATCGGAGGGGGTCGATATCATGGCGCCCGCCGTGTAACCCCACGAAGGGTTCCAGTTGGTGGCGTCAGTCAGACCTTCATCCTGAAGGCAATAGCCATGCGTGTAAGGCCCCGACCTGAAGAAAGGACCTGCCATGTAAGAATGGTTGAGGTTGAGGGGTTGCAGCACCATTTGGTGGATGGCTTCGCCGGCGGGTTTACCTGTGACGCGCTCGATAAGCAACCCCAGCAGCACGGTGTTGGTGTTGCAATACTCGTAGGCGGTTCCGGGCTGAAAGTTCAGCGGGTGTCGAAACGCGATGGCCAGCAACGAATCGGGAGGAAAAGCCAGGGAGTAGCCACTTTGAATAAACTGTTCCCAGAGGGCAGGATCGTCGGAATAGTTAAACAGTCCACTGGTCATGTTTCCCAGCATCCGCACGGTAATGGAATCACCCGACGGTATGTTTTTGTCGGGCAGGTAAGTAGCAACAGAGCTGTCGAGACTCACCAACCCCTCGTCGGCAAGCATCAGCACCACGGTGGCGGTAAAAGTCTTGGTAACGCTGCCTATTCTGAAAGCGTTGTGTTCGCTGACAGGGTCGTTGGTAACTATGTTGGCGGTTCCCAGTTTTATGATGAAATCGGGTTCACCTTCCACAGCCACCAAAGCCAGCAAACCAGGGGTGTTGCATTCAGCGAAAACCCTTTCAGCAGCAGCATGCAAATCCTCCCGCATTTTTGTAGTGAGGATGCCGGGCGTGGTGAACCCATCGTCGGTAGTTTCCTTCTGACACGAACCCAATACCATGGAAATCAAAACCAAGGCAATCCACAAAAGCTTAAATGTTTTACCCATCGCGCAACAATTTTGGTATAAAACAAAGATACAAAAAAACACGACCAAAACCCAACTACCGATCGCTATCGGCCCCTCTCCCAAGCGCTGGCGTCATTGCGAGCGAAGCGAAGCAACCTCCTCCCTAAGCTGGTACTTATCCAAGCGCTGACGTCATTGCGAGCGAAGCGAAGCAACCTCCAAACTACCTCGCGCATTTCCAACCACATAAATCTTTATATCCTCAAATCAAACCACTTCCGCCACAACAAAGGTGCTTCCTCCCACCAATACCAAATCGGCGTGACCGGCGTCGATGCGGGCCTGATGCAGTGCTTCGGCCACTGTGTTGAAAACCTCTCCTTTCAAGCCACGACTTCCGGCAAGCTGAGCCAGATCGGCAGCTTCCATTGCACGTGGAATGTTGGCCTTACAAAAATAATAGAATGCCGAGGTGGGAAGCATCGCCAAAATATGATCCACATCTTTATCGGCAACCATTCCCAACACAAAGCGCAACTCTTTGTATTGCATCAGTTTCAACTGTTGAAGCACCTGCCCTATCCCGTCTTCGTTGTGTCCGGTATCGGCAATGGTGAGGGGGGCATCGCCAATCTTTTCCCACCGGCCCCTGATACCGGTAGTCTTTACCACATCGGTCAACCCGTCGGAAAAGTTCTGGAGGGTAACGGCGAATCCTGCTTCGGGCAACTGCTGTGCTACTGCAAGGGCAGTCACAATGTTATGGGTCTGGTAGGCACCGGGCAGCGGCGACCACAACTCCACTTCCTGGTTTCTGCTAACATCAGAAACAGCGATGTTCAGCATATTTGATTGTTGATCGTAACGCGTGGCAACGATGTCAAAAAGCTGATCGGCGTGGAAGCAGGGGCTTTGCAGACTTTTGCAGCGCGAGGTGAACACGCCATCGGTTTCGGGTTGGGTTTGTCCCACCACCACAGGCACCCCCGGTCTGATTATACCGGCCTTCTCGGCAGCAATAGCTGCGAGGGTGTTGCCCAGAAACTGCATGTGGTCGGGGCTGATGTTGGTGATGACCGACAGCACCGGACGGCAGGTGTTGGTGGAGTCGAGCCGCCCGCCCATGCCGGTTTCCATCACGGCCACATCAATGTTTTGTCCGGCAAACCAACACGCTGCCATGGCATAGGTCATCTCGAAAAACGAGGGTTTCAGTTCCTCGAACAACTTCTGGTGCCGACCCACGAAAGCTGCCACGTAGCTTTCGGGGATCATCGCGCCGTTTATTCGCATCCGTTCCCTGTAATCGCGCAGGTGGGGCGAAGTGAACAAACCGGTGCGGTAGCCTGCTTTCATCAGCACCGATGCCGTGATGTGCGACACCGAACCCTTCCCGTTGGTTCCGGCAACATGCACCGATGGGAAACTCAGTTGAGGATTGCCCAAAGCCTCGCACAAGGCAAGGGTTACTTTCAGGTCGGCTTTGTAGGCAGCAGCCCCTATCCGCTGAAACATGGGGAGCCGCGTGTACATATATTCTATTGCATCAGAATAGGTCATTCTATTATTATTTTTAAATAATTTCTTCATCATACCAAATCAACTTGATTTTGAATGACCAGCTTGCATCAGATGGCTCAGAGCCATAATCGCCTTGCTCCCGGTACTGTAGAAGGCAGAAATGCTTCGCCTTTTCACTATGACGCGGTATAGCAACCGGCGAAAAGCCATTGGTGAGCTGCATTCAACGTCGGTTTGTCAGGTTTCAAAATACGACAGATCGAAACCAGCCATCCAAACCTGACGCGAGGCGCGTGTGATGGCCGTGTAGAACCACCTCAGATCGTTGGTGGTAAACACGTTATCGGGGTTCCAGGGGGCATCCACAAACACACGTTCCCATTGCCCGCCCTGGGTTTTATGACAGGTGAGGGCGTAGGCATATTTCACCTGCAGGGCGTTGAACCACTCGTTGGCCCGCACCTCTTCCACCTGTTTTCTGCGGCTTTTGATGTCGGAATAGTCGAGCAGCACGGTATCGAAAAGCTTTTTCTGATCGTCGGGGCTCAGGGCGGGGGCATCGGAGTTGAGGGTATCCAGAATCAGGTTCACCTTCAAGGCCTCCATCGCGTAATCGGGGAAGGTAACTTCGGCAGTGGCAAACCTGAAGCCGTAGAGTTGGGTGGTTCGGAGTATTCGTTTCACTTCCACGATGTCGCCGTTGGCAATAAAGCCATAGGGCTGATCGTCGGGCATCCAGAAATAATTGTTTTTAACCACCATCAGCAAATCTCCGGCATTGAGTTCCTCATCACGAAAGAGGATTCGTCCTCTTATTTCGCGGTTGTAGAGGTTGGCTCTTTTGTTTGAGCGGCAAATGACCACCGATTCGTGCAGGTTTCTATTGGAAAAGGCATCGGCAAACTCGTCGCGGAAACTTACGGGGTCGGGCTGGCGGAAATCGCTGAATCCTTTGGTGGTGAAGAAGGGTTTGATAACCACGTCGTCGGCCAGGCGTTGCCTGAGTCGGGTGGCGTTGAAGAGAATCCCGCTGTCGAGGGCCTGCCTGACCACATCGGTGAGCTCGGTTTCGGCCCACCGCCAATGCAGATAGCTCTCCAGGGCCCCCTTGTCGAGGGCAGGACTCTGATCGGCATGCACCGGCGGCAACTGCGCGGTGTCGCCACTCACAATCAACCGGCAATCCTTTCCATACGATACAAACGCCAGCAGGTCGGCGAGCAGGTTTCGCGGCTCCATGGCACTCCCGGGCTGAAAAAGGTCGTCGGCCTGTATCATCGAGGCTTCATCCACAATAAAAATGGTTTTGGTGTGAAGGTTGGGTTGCATGGTAAACCCCACACCTCCTGCAACGTTGGTATAGGAGCGGTAAATCTTCTTATGGATGGTGAAAGCGGCATGGCCGGTGTATTCGCTGAGCACTTTGGCAGCCCTTCCGGTGGGTGCGAGCAGCACGGTGGAATAACCCAGGGTTTGGGCACATTGCACCACGGCGGCCAGCAGGGTGGTTTTGCCAGTGCCTGCATAACCTTTCAGCAACAAGGCTTTCAGACGGCCATCGGTATGAAGCAGGTAGCCCAGCATCATCAAAGCTCTCTGTTGCGAGGCTGTGGGCTCATAACCCAACTGTCGGGCAACTACGCCCGTGATGTGTTCGCGTGTGAGCATCAGAAGGGGTAACCAATTCCAAAGTTCCACAAAACGTCGCCGGGCCGGATTTTCGACACCACCCACCGCTCAGTCAGAGGTTTCGACGGATCACGCAGTGGCAGGGCAGCATCCACCCTGAAAACAAAGAAATCGAAATCGAAACGGAAGCCAAGTCCGGCATCCAAAGCCAGTT
>JAQVCV010000007.1 GCA_028689615.1 Bacteroidales bacterium
GTTGATACAGCATTGTTTTACAGCGGATCGCACCAGTCTTTTAAATGCGTCGATTGTCATGTGCTCGAGTACGACTCGTTTCCGCATCCCAACCTCTTGCGTTTTGAACCCATGTACACCTGTTTAGATTGTCACGGAGGTGATGAAACTTACGCTAAGTACCATTTTGAGACTATCGACGAGGAGTTTCAGCGCAGTGTTCACGGTGGCGAGATGGTGGAGGGGTTCTCGTGCTGGAGCTGCCACAATCCTCATAGTTTTCGTATCAATCAGAGGGTTGGGGAAACTATTTCAAAAACCATTGCCTACGATAACGCAGTGTGCATGAATTGTCATTTTGATTCAGGGTCTGAGAATATGATGCTGCTGGCGAACTCGTCCACGAAGAATCTTTCAGCATCGCATGATTGGCTACCCAACCAGGAGTTGCATTTCCGACAAGTGAGGTGTATCGAGTGCCATGCATCGATGCACGATTCGCTGCTTGTGGCTCATCATGTTGTGGTGGCCGATAGTGCTGTGAGGCAATGCAAAGAGTGTCACAGTCGAAACACCATGTTGCTTTCGAGCTGGTACCGCTTTCAAACTGTTGAAAACCGTAAAAATGGGTTTGTTAATGGTGTGCTGCTAAACGAAGCCTATGTGATTGGAGCCAGCCGTAATGAAACCCTTAATCTGATTAGCATTCTGCTGTTTGGTCTAACATTAGGCGGCATCGCTGTACATGCCTTAATAAGAATGATCACCCAAAGAAGAAAAAATCATGAGTGAAAAACTATACCTATATCCACTTTGGCTTCGTATTTGGCACGGAATCAATGCGTTGTTCTTTCTTGTTTTGTTGGTAACAGGTTTGAGTATGCAATACTCCGATCTCAATGGACCTATTGTGCGGTTCGACCTTGCCGTAATCTTACACAACATTGCAGGAGTTGGCATCACCTTAAGTTATTTCCTTTTTCTTTTTGGCAATGTTTTTACATCAAACGGAAGACATTATCGGCTAAGACTACGTGGGATGTTTTCTGATTTGCTTGCTCAATCGAGGTATTATATGTTTGGCCTTTTCAAACGGCAAATCCCTCCGTTTCCTGTTACAAAGCAATCCAAATTCAATCCGCTCCAGCGTTTTAGCTATGTTGGGGCAATGTACCTTTTAGTTCCGGTTGTAGCAATTTCGGGTTGGGCTCTGTTGTTTCCTGAAACCATTGTCAGGCAGATGTTTGGATTGAGTGGCACCCTGCTTACTGCCATGGTGCACATAGTTGCCGGTTTTTTCCTTTCTGTTTTTATGGTGGTTCATGTTTACATGTGCACCGTGGGTCGCACGCCATTCTCCAACTTTAAAAGTATGATCAACGGGTATCACGAATCGCATTGATTTTTGATTCCATCGCAACTATCTGCGCCGTCATTCCGTCAATGAATGTACGGCGCTGATTTTTTGATACCTGTGAACACCGATCAAACAAACCGTTCTTTTTTTAAGCTGTAGTTCATTCCTAATCATTACTTTTGTAGGCTATTAAGGTCCAAACTATTGTCTATTTCCATTTAACCGCATGAAACAGTTCTCAATTTTAGTGTTCTTTGCTCTTGTTTTGGCAGCCTATTCTTCTGTGGCTCAAAATGCAAGCATTAGGGGTTTTGTTTACGAAAAAGAAACAGGCGAACCTGTTATTTTTACCAATGTTTACCTTTTGAATACTTCTTATGGAGCATCTACTGATGTAAACGGCTACTATTCTATAACTCAGATTCCTCCTGGAAATTATCAACTCACCGTAACAGCTTTGGGATACGACTCCATTAAGATGACGGTTACTTTGAAAAAAGGTGATGTGCTCACGCGTCAGCTTTTTCTGAATAAGGCGTCTTATACTCTTGAAACTGTGAATGTTAGTGCTACACGTGAGGAGGCAAGAACCGAAACCCGCACTTCTGTGGCCAAAATTACCCCCAAAGAGATGAAGCAGATTCCAACCATTGGTGGTCAGGCTGATTTGGCTCAGTACCTGCAAGTTCTTCCCGGTGTAATTTTCACAGGCGACCAGGGGGGGCAGCTTTATATCAGAGGAGGTTCACCTATTCAAAACAAAGTGTTGCTCGACGGGATGGTGGTTTACAACCCTTTTCACTCTATTGGTTTGTTCTCGGTTTTTGATACAGATCTGATGCGCAATGCTGATGTCTATACCGGAGGATTTAATTCTGACTTCGGGGGACGTATTTCCTCTGTCATGGACATCACCACCCGCGATGGAAATAAGAAGAGATTGGCTGGGAAAATTGAGGCCAATACCTTCGGATCGAAAGTGCTTATTGAAGGTCCTTTGAAACGCCAACCCGACGAGGGTGGAAGCAGCTCCTCTTTCGTTTTGTCTGTCAAGAACTCATACCTCGAACAGAGTTCAAAAGCACTTTACAGCTACGTTAACGAGGATGGTCTGCCGTTTAACTTTCTCGACCTCTACGGGAAGGTTTCATTCAATGGTCAGAACGGATCGAAGTTCAACCTTTTTGGATTCAATTATACCGATCGCGTAAACAATTATCAAAGTTTAAGCAATTTCAGTTGGGATGCTGTTGGTGGCGGCAGTAATTTTGTAGTAATCCCCGGGAAATCACCGGTTTTACTTGAAGGGAATATTGCTTTTTCGAGTTATAAAGCCACTCTGGCTGAAGCAGATGCCAAGGAGCGAACCAGCAAGATCAGCGGTTTTAATGCCGGATTGCAGTTTACATATTTTTTGGGTAAGGATGAATTAAAATATGGTGTGGAATTGCTTGGTTTCAAAACCAATTATCGGTTTTTTAACAGCTATGGTATCAAGATCGAACAGGAAGAAAATACTACCGAGTTGGCCGGTTACCTTAAATATAAGTTAACAGCAGGTCCCGTGTTGATTGAACCAGGTTTGAGGTTGCAATGGTATGCATCGCTTAGTGAAGTTTCGCTCGAGCCCCGCATAGCTATGAAATATAACCTATCTGACAGAATCAGGATGAAGGCTGCCGCGGGTCTTTACAGCCAAAACCTGATTAGTGCCAACTCCGACCGCGATGTTGTGAATCTTTTCTATGGTTTCCTTTCTGGTCCCGAAAGCCTTCCGGATGAGTTTGACGGGAAAGAGGTTACCTCGAAACTCCAAAAGGCGCAGCATTTAGTGGGAGGCATCGAGTTTGATCTCACCAACGATATTGTTTTGAATGTTGAAGGGTATTACAAAAACTTTAACCAGCTAACCAACCTCAATCGTTACAAAATTTTTGATGATTCTGAAATCAATGCCACCCGCCCCGACGAGCTTAAGAAAGATTTCGTAGTAGAAACCGGAAAAGCCTATGGGATGGACCTTTCGTTGAAATATGAGTTTAATCGCTGGTATTTCTGGGGAGCCTACTCGTTGTCGTGGGTAGATCGTTTCGATGGTAATCAAACTTACTATCCGCACTACGACCGTCGCCACAACGTGAATCTGGTTTCTTCTGTTAAGCTCGGCCCTGCACAGGATTGGGAAATCAGCGCGCGGTGGAATTATGGATCAGGGTTCCCTTTTACCCTTAACCAGGGGATGTTCGAAAACATCACATTCGTTGGGCTCACCGAATTCGACCCGTCGTTGATTAACGGCTCTATGGGTATTGTTTATGGCGATCTGAATACAGGCAGGCTTAGCGATTATCACCGTCTCGACTTAAATGTTAAAAAGAAATTCGAGATTTCCAACCATTCGGAGTTGGAGTTAAATGCAGGTGTCACCAATCTTTACGACCGAAAAAATGTCTTTTACCGGAACAGAATCACGGGTGAAGTTGTCAACCAGCTTCCTGTCATGTGGATGTTTGGTGCCAGCATAACTTTCTAAAAGTATTTGTTGTATTGAAAGCGGGCTCGGCGATGACTCCATCGCCGAGCCCGCTTGTTTTATTTGATGCGGGTAAAAAAAAGGGTATCGGAGCGCAAACCCCCTTTTAATATGATTCTAAGTTTTTCGTTGTCAATAAACTGGTAAATCAGGTCTGATGGAAAATCATTGTGCGGGTTCTGCCAGTGAAATCTGTTTTCTGCATATTCGATGAGACGAAACTCCACAGGTTCGCGCCCATCTATCTCTACCTTGTAACTCTTTATTGGTCCGTCACCCTGAAGATAAATTCTTTCAAACCAAACCGTGTCTCCTTTTGCAATTATCCCGCCCTTGCCTTCAAGGTTTCCGTTGGCCATGGGTTGCCACTGCTCAACAATTTGTTGGTCACCTGCTGCACCATGCCATAACCCTTCCAGTTGTTGGTGCCATGTTTTTTGAGCCACAGCCTGCAACGAAACCAGACTTGAAAGCCCTGTTAACCAGAATAAAAAAATGGATTTCATTTTAAAAAAAGTGTGGTGAGATGGCTGTAATCGGATGGAGTAAGCCTGATGAGTGTAGCTTGCAAATTGTCGCTCAGATGCGATGGGTTGATAGCTTTAGCCAGTGTGGTTGTAGAGGGCTGTTGAATGGTCCAGGCAAGGGCCAGTTGAGCTATGGAGCAATTGTATTTCTTTGCTATTGCAGCCATTTCGTTGCCCCGATCAATTATTTTACCTTTGCCAAGGGGTCGCCATCCGGTAAAAACAATCTGGTTGGCCTGACAGTATGGAATAACCTCCGAGTGACTTCCCCTTGTGTAAATACCTTGATTGATTGAAAGGAGAGAGTACTCATTCTGGCAAATGGAAATCAGGCCGGGATGTTTTGTAACTACTTCTTGCAATAAGTCGATGTCGAAATTGCTCACTCCGATGCACCGGCAAATTCCGGATTGCTTGAGTTTTTGCAAGGCGTTAAGCGATTCATCAAGCGGAATCTGATTGTTTGGAGCGTGAATCAACAAAGCGTCAACAAAAGAGGTGTTGAGTCTTTTCAGACTTTTCTCCGCTGAACGAGGAATGCTGTCGGCCGATAGGTTGGTGGGCCAGATCTTTGTGGTAATGAAGATGTCGTTTCGGTTGAATGGCTTGATGGCTTCTCCAACAATTATTTCCGCTTCCCCGTTTCCATACATTTCGGCAGTGTCAATGTGTCTGTATCCCATTTCAAGGGCTGCCGAAACGGCTTTAATGGCAGCATCTTTGTTGGAGCGATCCGCAGATTGGCGGCCCCCCATCTCCCAGGTGCCGAGCCCCAGAACTGGTATCTCCATGCCATTATTCAGTACCTGTGTTCGCATATCATCTGATGGTTGTCGCGGGGGCATGAGGAAGCTTGATGATGAAACTGCTTCCCGATCCTGGCTCGCTATCGATAAGCAACCTGCCGCTGTGACGGTTGATAAATTCAACACAGAGGCTTACTCCCAGTCCGGTGCCTTTCTCGTAATGTGTTCCGGGTGTAGAAAAATGGATCAATGGATCAAGTATTTGACGGATGTTTTCCTGATCGATTCCTATTCCATTGTCTTTTACTACAATTTCGATCCCTTCGTTGGTGCTTTTGGCCGAAAGGGTAATCATGCCTTCTTCCTTCGTGTATTTTATCGCGTTGCTAAGAAGGTTTCTGATCACTGTGGTGAGCATATTTTCATCAGCAAAAGCGTTTAAATTTTCATCACAGTTCAATTCAACAGTTATGTTTTTCTCCTTTGCCAGACCCTCTAAAAGCAAGGTGTTGTCGGCCAAAAGGATATATAAGTTTATCAGGTGAGGCGAGAAGTCTATTTCACGACGTTGATTTTTTGCCCAGAAAAGCAGATTTTTAAGAAGCAGAAGGGTTTGTTGACTCGATTTCAATGCACTCTGAGTAAAATCGGCCTGTTCTTCCTGATTGAATATCCCTTCGGCCATAAGTTTCAGCACTTCAGTTACGTTGGATACTGGGCCCAATAAATCGTGTGCAATAATCGAAAACAGTCGGTTTTTGGTTTGATTGGCTTCTTCCAGCAACTTGTTTTTTTCAATCAATTCTTTTTGTTGCTGACGAATGGTTGTGTGTGCTTTTACCCTGGCCAGAACTTCATCCTGGTGGAAGGGCTTTGTTATGTAATCAACGCCCCCTTGCTGAAATCCGGTAAGTTTGTCCTGTGGAGAATCCAAAGCTGTAACAAAAATGATAGGAATGTCTTTGGTAGCCGGGTTTGATTTGATGCGTCTGCATACTTCAAATCCATCCATCAGGGGCATCATAACATCAAGCAGAATCAGGTCGGGGGTCACCTCCTGAACAAACTCCAATGCTTGCTCTCCCGATCGTGCTACAGCAATGGAATAATCGTGTTTTTTCAGAATGGCTCCTAATACCTGAAGGTTCCTGGGATGGTCGTCAACCATCAGGATAATGGGGGTATTCTCTTTAAAATCAGTATTTTCATCCATATTTTTTGAGTTTTGGTTAGGCAAAGATAAGGGGTTTGATTTTTAATTAATTCTATGCGGAGAGAAATTGAGAGATATTTTGCTCGTTTGGGGTAATAATTCCCTGTTCAGTAATGAAGCCGGTAATCAGGTTTGATGGAGTAACATCAAACGATGGGTTGTAAACAGGAGATTCGGTGTTGACAACGGCAATGGTGTGTGTCTGGCCTGAACTGTCGGGCCCTGTTTGGTGCGTTACTTCATCGTCGCCGCGTGCTTCTATAGGTATTGCCTGTCCGTCGGGGCATGAGGGGTCGAAGGTTGAACTAGGGGCAGCAATGTAGAAGGGGATGTTGAAATGTTTAGCCAGGATGGCTCTGTCGAGGGTTCCTGTTTTGTTGGCAGTATCGCCATTCCGGGCGATACGATCGGCACCGGTAATCACGAGGTCTATTTTCCCCTGCGACATCAATGAGGCCACTGTGTTGTCGGCAATCACGTTGTGTTGAATGTTTTCGTTGTGAAGTTCCCAGGCCGTTAGCCGGGCTCCTTGCCCTCTTGGTCGGGTTTCACCTACCCAAACAAAAGGGTTGAGGTTTTGGCGTGAGGCCAGATAAATGGGTGACAGGGCTGTCCCCCAGTCAACGAATGCCAGCCAGCCCGCGTTGCAGTGTGTGAGTACACGGGTGTTTTGGCTGAAGAGAGGTAATCCTGAGTTGCCAATAGCCATGGCTGCTTGCACGTTGAGGTTGGCAAGTTTTTGTGCCTCATTCACAGCTTCCTCTCTGCTTTTCAGAGCGGCTTTCAAAACTCTGTCAACGCTGTAGAATAGATCATAAGCTGTCGGACGGGTGGCTTTTATTGTTTCAGAAGCCTGGGCCAGACAGGTTTCATAACCTGAATCGGGAGCAGCCAAGGCGGCCTGAGCCATTGCAAAGCCTGCCGCGGCTCCAATGGCTCCGGCTCCTCTTACAACCATCGTGCGGATGGCATGGGCTGTCTGTTGGTAGCTTGTTGAAGTGTAGATGCTAAAGGAGAATGGCAACCCAAGTTGGTTGATCATTTTCACGTCAGTGCCTTCCATCCAGATGGTTCGATAGTGCTTCTTGTTTACAATCATGGTAACGGATTTGGGATCCTATGGCCTTGAAACGGAATCAGAGGGTCACGGGTTTCAAAGGAATGGCTAAAACCCACTAACTTTGCAGGCCAGATAATATTGTATGAAAATGAATAAGATGGAGGTTATGGCCCCGGCCGGTTCTTTCGAGTCGTTGAGGGCGGCTATAGTCGGAGGTGCTGATAGTGTGTATTTTGGAGTTGGGAGGCTCAACATGAGATCGCGCTCATCCCAGAATTTTACTCTAAACGATTTAAACGAAATTGTGTCGATTTGCAGGGAAGCACGGGTAAAGTGTTATGTAACTCTCAATACGGTTGTTTTTGATCAGGAACTGGATGAGATGAAGAGCGTTGCCGATGCTTGTAAATTAGCAGGAGTTGATGCTGTGATAGCCTCTGATGCTGCCGTGTTAAGCTATCTGAGCTCTGTTAAAGTCCCAATTCACATCAGCACTCAGTGCAATATTACCAATCTGGAAGCTGTGAAGTTTTACAGCCTATTCGCTGATGTTATGGTTCTGGCTCGTGAACTTTCCCTCGATCAAATGGCTGAAATTGCCAAAGGGGTTGAAAGAGACCAGGTTAAGGGACCGTCGGGACAATTAGTTCGGCTTGAGGTTTTTGCTCACGGGGCTCTTTGCATGGCCACTTCCGGCAAGTGTTATCTGAGTCTTGACAACTTGAATTCGTCGGCAAACAGGGGGGCTTGTCTGCAAGTTTGTCGTCGGCCTTATAAGGTTACCGATACTGATGGAGAGGTTGAATTGGTTGTGGATAATGAGTATATTATGTCGCCAAAGGATTTGTGTACGCTCCCTTTTCTTGATCAGTTGGTTGGAGCCGGAATGTCTGTTCTAAAGATTGAGGGCAGGGGGCGTTCAGCCGAATACGTAAAAATGGTTACCAAGGTTTATAAAGAAGCTGTTGAGGCAATCAGACTGGGACATTTCACGCAAGAAAACAAGCAGACGTGGATGAACCAGTTGTCAACTGTTTACAATCGGGGTTTCTGGGGAGGCTACTATTTAGGACAATCAATGGGCGAGTGGTCGGCAGGATACGGGTCGCAGGCAACTCGTCGTAAACTGTATATTGGTAAGGTTACCAATTACTTTGGCAATCTGAGCGTAGCTGAAATCAAAGTGGAGACCAACTCGATAAAGCCCGGCGATGTTTTAATTTTTAACGGGCCCACAACAGGCAGCTACGAGCAGGAAGTGGCGGAAGTGAGACTTGAATACGATCCTGTGCCAGAAGCAAAAAAAGGGAGCTTGTGCTCAGTAGCAACAAGCTCCATAGTTCGTCGGTCAGATAAGGTGTATAAGTGGATCGAATCTTCAGATGAAGAAATAAGTTAATTGTTCAGAACAATTAAAGCCACAAGTGCCAGGATAAGGAATGCGGCAAAATAAATCCAATACGTGCTTTCTTTCGACTTGTCTGCTTTCTGTTCCTGACGCATATTTCTGCGTAGCGCCGGATTTGATGAGTGTCTGCGTGTGTCTGGCATAGTGTATTCAGGTTTGGTTGGTCCAAAAATCAGTGCAATATACAACTTATTAAACGCCATTGTCAAGCATTTGTTGGTCAGAATAGTAATATTCTTCATGCCAGCCAATGGTAAAAGTTAAGACCTGTGTTTTGTTCAAAAGGTTGCCTCTTTCTTTCAAGGTGTTAATAAAATTGTTGAAAACTTTTCCTTGAGTGAGTGATCAGCGGAGTATTTGGTTTGTATTGTTTTGTTATTCAGTGTTATGTGTTTTTTGTGCCCGTTGATGCTGAATGGTGTGCTGAGTTGTTTGTTGAAAAAAATGCAACCTAGTTTCGTACCTTTGCTGCTAAATTCGAAATATTATGCAGTTAAGCGAACAAGAACTTATCCGTAGAGCCACCTTGCAGGAGTTGCTGCAACAGGGTATTGAGCCTTATCCTGCTGAGTCCTTTGATGTGAATGCCAAAGCCGCAGAAATCCTCACCAACTTCCCCAATAACAATGCGCTTTATCAGGAAGTTAGCATTGCAGGGCGTATCATGGGGCGCCGAATCATGGGGGCAGCATCGTTTGTAGAGTTGCTCGATTCAACCGGGCGCATTCAGCTGTATGTAAAACGTGACGACCTATGCCCCGGCGACGATAAATCGTTCTACAACACTGTTTTCAAAAGGCTTCTCGACATTGGCGATTTTATCGGGGTGAAGGGTTATGTTTTTGTAACTCAAATGGGAGAAATCTCTATTCATGTCAAAGAGCTTCGTTTGTTGTCGAAGTCGTTGAAACCCCTTCCAATAGTTAAGGAAAAGGAGGATAAAGTTTTTGACGCTTTTACTGATCCTGAGGCCCGTTACCGTCAACGGTATGTCGATTTGGTTGTAAATCCCGAAGTGCGCGACATTTTCATCAAGCGCACCAAATTGGTTAGCTCAATGCGTGAATTTCTCAACAACAAGGGTTACCTTGAGGTTGAAACTCCCATTCTGCAGCCTCTTTATGGCGGAGCGGCAGCTCGTCCGTTCAAAACCCACCACAACAGTCTCGACATGACTCTCTACCTGCGTATTGCCAACGAATTGTACCTCAAAAGGCTCATCGTGGGTGGCTTCGATGGGGTGTATGAGTTTTCGAAGGATTTTAGAAACGAAGGGATGGATCGTTTTCATAACCCCGAGTTCACACAAATGGAACTCTATGTTGCTTACAAAGATTACGAGTGGATGATGAATCTTGTTGAGGAGATGGTTGAAAAAATGGCTCTCGATATTCATGGTTCAACTCAGGTAACCGTTGGAGAGAATACTATTGATTTCAAACGTCCCTGGAAAAGGTTTACTATGTTCGAAGCCATACAACATTTTACAGGGATCGATATTTCGACCATGAACGAACCGCAGCTGCGTGAAACTGCTCGTTCGCTTGGTGTTGAACTCGACGAAACTATGGCCAAAGGGAAGATTATCGACGAGATTTTTGGAGAGAAATGTGAGCCCTTCCTTATTCAACCTACATTTATTACCGATTACCCCGTGGAGATGTCGCCATTGGCCAAAAAGCACAGATCGAAACCCGGATTGGTTGAGCGTTTTGAGGCTGTTTGCAATGGAAAAGAGATTTGCAATTCGTTTAGCGAATTGAACGACCCCATCGATCAGCGCCAACGATTTGAAAGTCAGTTGGAACTGGGCAAACGAGGCGATTCCGAATCCATGGTTCTTGACGAAGATTTCCTGAGAGCGCTGGAATATGGAATGCCTCCCACAGCTGGTTTGGGGATTGGGATAGATCGAATGGCGATGATTATGACCAATTCGCACTCAATTCAGGAGGTTCTGTTCTTTCCTCAGATGAAGCCGGAGAAAAAGGCCGTAGTAAGTACTGATGCCGATTTTGCTGCTTTGGGAATTGCCGAAGCCTGGATTCCAGTGATCAGGCAGGCTGGCTATCAAACTGTTGATGCTTTAATGAAGCTTAGTGCCGGAGCGCTGTTTAACCAACTTGGTGGCTTACGCAAGAAAAATAAACTTGATATCACCATGCCTTCGCTCGAGGAGGTGAAGGGTTGGTTGAGTCAGCAGTAACCCGGAGCTAAAAAAAATCCCCCTGGTTTGCCAGGGGGATTTTTTTATCGGTTTTTCAATTGGTTTCTCCTGCTTATTTCGCGGCTGATGAGGCTTAATTCTCGCCCTGTTTGTCCTTTCACACTGGTGTTTTCTTCAGCACGTCGGGCCAGGTAAGGGATAACGTGTTTTACAGGGCCATAGGGCACATATTTGGCTACATTGAAACCGGCGTGAGCCAGGTTGAAACTTATGTGATCGCTCATTCCATAAAGTTGTGAAAACCAAATCCTGTGATCGTTTGGAGCAACATTGTGCTGCATCATTAAACCAACCAGATGGTTGCAGCTCTTTTCGTTATGAGTTCCGCAGAAAACCGCGATTTGTCCAAGGTTTTCAAGGCAGTAGGTAAGTGCACTGTCGAAATCGTGGTCGGTCGATTCTTTGTCGGGCTGAATGGGCGAAGGGTAGCCCAAGCTTGCAGCCCGTTCGCGTTCCTTTTCCATATAGGCGCCTCTCACAAACTTGACTCCCAAATGGTAGCCACCAGCAAGGGCCTTCTGGTGTTGCTCTTTTAAAAAGGCGAGCCGGTCGTGTCTGTACATTTGAAGGGTGTTAAAAACCAGGGCTTTTTGCTTGTTGAATCGCTGCATCATCTCTTCGGTTACCTGGTCGATAAACCATTGATACCAACTCTCCTCTGCATCAATAAGGATGGGCTTCCCTGAGCGTGAAGCTGCTTCGCACAAAAGGGTTACTCTTCGTTTGAAGTTTTCAACATGCACTGCATCATTGCCTTCAGGGATTTTTCCGTTGGCCATTTTGTTTAGAACGCTGTGAGGGATAAAGGCTGTTGGTTTGAATACTGAGAAAGGGACATACGGGTGTTTTGAAGCGTTTTCAACCGAATGGAGGGTTTCGGCAAGAGCAGCCTCCATTTCAGCTTCGCTTTCTTTGCCTTCCACCGAGTAATCAAGAATTGAATTGACGTTGTAGCGCGAAAGCCCGGCAATGGTTTGCTGACATTCAGCTATGTTTTCGCCACCTACAAATTGCCGGTATATGGTGGGTTTTATAAACCACGCAACCGGGAATCCTATGCGAAGCATTAAGTTGATGAATTGGTTTCCGAATTTTACCAGATGGTTGGAGCTAATTGAACGAAAAAGCAGCCGGGCCCTGCGCAGGGTGCTGTCGGTGTGCATTTGGAATGCAATGGAGGTATTGGCGAAGTCGAGGTGGGGCATGGTGATCTTTTTAATTAGAATGGTGGTCAATCAAACAGGATAAAATGGCCAGATGTTCATCAAGGGAACAGTGTTTTGTTAAGCGGGGGCTGATGTTTCAAACGAGGTAGTTTTTCGCCTGTTCTTGTTTTTGCAGGGGATGTTGTTGAGCCAGTTGTTAAAGAACCGTTTCGACGAAGGCGACCATTTATCGACAGGATTAGCAGGGTCAAATCCTTCAATGGTTAGGTTGGGGTCAGAGGCTTTGTCGCGATGGTACTCGAAGAGCAACCTTTCGGGAAGGTATTCAGGATGTCCCAGATGTGCCGTAAGCAGGCCGTCGGTTGATTGAATTATGAAGGTTCCTTTTTCTGAAAGGGTTGCCAGAGGAGCGATAGCTCCATGGTTGGTCTGGTTGGCTACATCGATTTCTATCAAGCTGGCAAATCTGCTTTGAGGGCAGTGAAAGGTTGGTTTGATCCCCTTCATCAAGGCATGGTTTGGAGCCACGTTATTTGATTTGAATACACCGCTGATTTTATCGCGCAGTACATGTGAGCCAATACCCAGAAATGCGGCTACAGCAATGCCACCCCAACAAATCCCCAACAGAGGGATTTGATGTTGAATACATGCGGTGAGAAGGTTTTGTATTTCTTGATAATAGGTGATTTGATTTGCAGGCATTTGTTCAACCGGTGCTCCGGTTAGTATAACCGCAACTGGTTGGTGACTAACTATCTGATCCGTGAAATTGTAATGCCGATTCAGATGTTCGTGGTCAGTACTTCGGTATGGGTGGTTTCTTACCCTGAAAAACAAAGGCTCTATTCTGTTTCGTGAAGTGCCTAATCGGTTGAGCAATAAGAACTCATACTCTTCGGCATGTGGCATGATGTTTACGATTGCCACCCGAAGAGCCCCTGGAGTTGCCTTGGTGGTTGTTAATACGCCTGCCTCGCGTAAGCGATTGATGTGCAGATGATCGAGTGGTAAGTATAAAGCCATTCTGAACGTATTTTTTCCCGTGCAAGATACATCAATCCATCAAATTGTCGCTTTTTGAAAGTTTGATCCATTCCCTGAGTAGAATGCATTTAAACACTTTACTCTTTCAAGGGTTATATGTAATGTTTTTTTTTGACCATAAATATTTTACAATCACGGCACTTGCCGTATCTTTGCCGCTTCTATGATAAATGCAGATCACATTGCCCTAACTCTGCGTAACAGAGTGAAGGCCAGCCCAGACGGAAAAGCCTATGGTTTTTCTGTCGATTCAGGTAAAACCTGGCAAACCATTACCTGGACGGAAGTTCTCCGGCAGGTTGACAGCGTCGCTCTAGGTTTATTAGACAGAGAGGTGATGCCCGATGATAAGATTGGAATTATTAGTCCAAACCGGCCTGAATGGTCTGTTGTGGATTACGCGGTACAGAGCGTCAGGGGTGTTTCGGTTCCCATGTACACCACTTCCACCATCGAGCAAATGGCCTATATCATTCGCGAAACAGAAATGAAGATTCTTTTCGTGGGCGATAATTCGATTCTCGGTAAAGCCTGTGCTCTTTTCGACATGTGCCCTTCGTTGAAACAGGTTGTGCGGTTTGATCCTGTTGCAGGTTCGTCAACTTCAGACCGTTGTATTGGACTGGATGCTTTTCGGGTTGAAACGTCATCACCGTTGCAAAAAGAGTTGGAAAATCGGCTGAAGAATGCAGTTGTTTCCGATTTGGCCACCATCATCTATACCTCGGGCACCACAGGCGAGCCTAAAGGGGTAATGCTTGATCAGGGAAATTTGAAAGAGCTGTTCAGAATTCATGAGTTGCGGTTAAAGGTTGATGAAACCGACAGGTCACTCTCTTTTCTTCCCCTGAGCCATATTTTTGAAAGGGGCTGGGCGTATTTTATGATGTACAGGGGGGCAACCAATTATTTTCTGCAAAATCCCAGAGCTGTAATTGAAACCCTGCCTAAAGTCAAGCCAACCCTGATGTGCGCCGTTCCCCGTTTTTTCGAGAAGACTTACCAGGGCATCCAGGACGAAACCAGCCGCTGGCCCGCCATCAAAAGGGCTATCTTCAGAAGAGCCATCGCGGTTGGTGAAGAGAGGTTGACTTACGTGACCCGCAATCAACCAATTCCCTGGATTTTGTCGTTAAAACTGGCCTTTTATCATAAGGTGGTTTATAGCAAGTTACGGAAAGTATTAGGGGGTGCCATCAGGTTTATGCCATGCGCTGGTGCCGCCGCCGCTCCTGAGTTGCTCAGGTTTTTTCATGCCGCCGGAATCGACGTCAAGTATGGTTATGGTGCTACCGAAACCACCGCAACCGTATCCTGCTTTCAGGATCTGGGCTTCGAGTTTGGAACGGTGGGTGAGGTGATGCCCGGAGTTGAGGTTAAGGTTACCGAAGAAGGGGAAATACTGGTGAAAGGGGGAACCGTTTTCAAAGGGTATTACAACAAACCCCAGGAAACTGCCTTAGCCCTTCGCGACGGTTGGTACTACACGGGCGATGCCGGATCGGTGTTTCCTGATGGACGTCTCGTGATGACAGAGCGCCTTCGCGACATCATGAAAACTTCTGTAGGGAAATACGTCTCTCCACAACGAATCGAACTTCTACTGGCTCAGGATCCTCTGGTTGAGCAAATTGTGACCATTGGCGATGACCGTCGTTTTGTCATGGGGCTCATTGTGCCTGTTTACGACAGGATTGATGCCCTGGCTCGTGAACTTCGTTTGCGTGAGCAACCCCGTGAAGATATGTTGAAAGATCCAAAACTGATTGAACACCTGAGCCGCCATTTTATGAAGTTGCAACAGACCTTGCAGCCTCACGAGCGGATGGTGAAATTTACCCTTTTACCCGAACCGTTTAGCATCGAAAAAGGGGAAATGACCAGCACGCTGAAAATACGCAGAAAGGAGATCAGCCGGATTTATAAAGATTTGATCGAAGAAGTTTATTCCTCGTAATTGAATCTACTGAAAATGCAAACCCCGGCCATCAACAGATGCCGGGTTTTTTTTGATGTTTCTAAAACCTCAGGATTCCCTTGCCACTTTTGAAAGTAAGGTGGTTGCCAGACCTTGCAACGGATGCTCTGCATAGTTTGTTTACCTTTGCCACCCAACCCGGACCCCGGGCAGTTTTCAAATAAACTCTGGTATGTTGAAGTTGGCACTGAATTTTTTCTCATTCCTGATTGCAGGTTTTTTTATCCTTTTGTTTCGTATTACACCTTTCAGACTGCTCTATCTAGTCTCCGATTTTTTCGCCTTTTTTTTGCATCGTGTGGCAGGATACCGGCGAAAAGTGGTTCAGCAGAATCTTCGGGCGTGTTTCCCTGAATTGTCGGAAACCAGAAGGAAGCAGATCGAGCACGACGTTTATCGAAACCTGGTTGACATCCTCGTAGAAGGGATTAAGGGCTTTACAATGACTCGTGAGCAGTTTCTTAAACGGCACAGGGTTGTGAACCCCGAGGTAATCGGGCCATTTCTCGAAAGCGGGAAAAGTGTGATAGGTGTAACGGCTCACTACAACAACTGGGAGTGGGGAACCTGCTCGGCAAGTCTTCAGGTGCCTTGCAATGTGGTTGGATTCTATAAACCCTTAAGCAATAAGTTGCTCGACGGCGTGCTGCGCCGTTCGCGTACCCGGTGTGGTACCACTTTAGCCTCTATCAGAGAAACTTCACTCACATTCGCCCGTTTTAACGATCGTCCGACTATCTTTTTAATGGCTGCCGATCAAAATCCCGGCAAACCCGATCAGTCTGTCTGGGTCAATTTTCTTGGAAGGGAAACCGCGTTTCTGCATGGACCTGAGAAGCATTCACGTGCCAATGGTTTCTCGGTGGTTTATATTCATATTGTTCGCAAGCGAAGGGGGTGGTACGAGTTGGAATTAGAGCCTCTTGTTGACGATCCGGCTGCACTTCCTTACGGTGAAATCACATGCAGGTATGCCGCCAGGGTTGAAGCAGCCATACGATCCAATCCATCGGGTTGGCTTTGGAGTCATAAAAGATGGAAGCACCAGAGAGATCCCCAAACACAAACCCTTTACACAAAAGGTTCTTAAAAATATCTGGTTTTCAATCTTGAGATGCCTTGCCGAATCCGTCGGTAGTGCTATTTGCTGACAGCGGTTGGAGCTTGTTCCGACTCCTTTTTTTACATTTGCCTCAATCAATCGTGGCACGTCAGCCACACACTTTAACCAATCGTACATGATAAACAGATTTTTTCTCTTTTTCACAGCCCTGCTGTTGCTGGTGGGGTGTCGAAATTCTGATCACCACTTTCTTACCAACAAAGAATATCGCGAGCAGGTTTTTGCCGATTTTGAAGAGGCCCGTAAGGTGGCTGAATACCGCGATGCTGACCTCTTTGCAGTGCTTGATCAGCAGTTGTCAACCCGCGAACGGGAAGCCCTGATGTTTTTATATGCCTACATGCCTCTAAACGACATGGCCGATTACGACGGCTTGTTTTTTCTTCGCAATGTGAAACTGGCTTTTGCTGCCATGGACAGTCTCCCCTGGGGAAAGACAATCCCTGAGGATGTGTTTCGCCATTTTGTTTTACCTTACAGGGTTAACAACGAGAATCTTGATTCGGCGCGGGGTGTGTTTTTCAGGGAGTTGTTACCCCGTGTGCGAAACCTGACCATGAAGGAAGCAGCTCTTGAGGTAAACCATTGGTGCCACGAAAAGGTGAATTACCGTGGTACCGATGGGCGCACGATCTCGCCGTTGGGTGCTGTTTGTACTGCCTATGGCCGTTGTGGTGAGGAATCGACGTTTGCTACAACGGCTCTGCGATCTGTTGGTATTCCGGCCCGACAGGTTTATACCCCGCGATGGGCTCATACCGACGATAACCATGCCTGGGTCGAAGTGTGGGTGGACGGTAAATGGTCGTTTCTTGGGGCTTGTGAGCCCGCTCCCGACTTGAATCAGGGGTGGTTTGCCGGCCCTGCGCTCCGAACCATGATGGTACACACCAACGCTTTCGGACGCTATCAGGGGCCTGAAAAGGTGCTTAAAGCTTACCCAAAATATGCCCGGTTGAATTTGCTCGAGAACTATGCCCCTGTTAAAAAGGTTGTGGTGAAAATTGTTGAACCGCAAGGAGATCCTGCCCCAGGTGCCACAGTAGAATTTGGCCTTTACAATTACGCCGAGTTTTACCCACTCCATTCCGCATTAACAGATAGCAACGGGTGCGCTTCGCTCGAAACGGGCTATGGCGATTTGATGGTTTGGGCCTCGAATGGTCACCATTTCAACATGAAAAGGTTGACAGTGGAAACTGTAGATACCCTGTTGATGAAATTGGAGAGAAGGAAGGGAGATGCTTTTGACCTGACAACAGATAATGTGCCTCCTGTTGCTAAAGAGCCTGCTAAAGTTACGGAATCGGGACAAAGGGAGAACGATCGCCGGCTGGCTGTCGAAGATTCAATCAGGGAGGCCTATATTGCCACGTTCATCAAACGAGATGATGCTGCACGTGAGGCATTGGAGTTGCAACTTGATTCAACGAGGGTGTGGCCGGTTTTGAACAGAAGCAGGGGCAACTGGAAGGTGGTTCTGCAATTCCTCAGGCAAACCGAAGCAGGGCACAGGCCGTTGGCTTTGTTGTTGCTCGAAACCATTGCCGAAAAGGATCTGCACGACACCCCGCTCCCAGTGCTTACCGATCATCTGACAGCCTACATCGGGCTTGGAGGAAATCTCAATCCAACGCCTCTTGAACAGCAATACCTTTTCAATCCGCGTGTCGATCTGGAGATGCTTACCCCTTATCGTTCGGTTTTGGCAGATACATTGAAAAGCATCAAAGGGTTGAAGCCCTCGCTGACCGTCGAAAATCTGACGCGGTGGATGGCTGGAAATATCAGCATTGATAGTGTCAACAACTACTACCGCATAAGAATATCGCCCGTTGGTGTTTTAAGCATTAGGCGCGCTGATAAAGCCAACCGCGATCTGTTTTTTGTGGCAGCATGCCGCTCGCTTGGAATAGCGGCCCGACTGGAGCCCGCAACGCGGGTTCCGCAATATTTCGACAGCACGTGGATGACCGTTCAGTTCAACGCCCCCGATCAAAAGCCAATTGTGGCTGAAAAAGGTTTTCTAACGTTGCAATTCGATAAACAGATTCGCCCCGAACCGCTTTACTACATCCATTTCTCATTGGCCCGTTTTACAGGGAATAGCTTCCGAACCCTTGAGTTTGAAGAGATGAAACCGGTGGGGCAGTTTCAAATGCCGGTTGAGTTAGAGCCAGGCTACTACAGACTTCTGACGGGCAACCGTCTGGACGATGGAACGGTGCTTATTCGTCAGGTGTTTTTCGAGCTCGAAAAAGATGAGCATAAGGTGGTTGAGCTTGTTATGCGTCATGAAGCCGCTCCTTTGAAAACCGTTGCCGTGTGGAGTCGGTTCCCTTTGCATCTTCAAAAACCAGCCATCGTGGGATGGATTGATCCCGCCACGGAACCGGGTCGTCATTTTCTGGTCGATTTGCAGCCTGTTAAGGAATCGTTCGTGGCGGCCTCGATCCCTTTGCTCCTCTATACCCGCGACGAGCAAACGGCTAAACAACTTACAGCGCAATTACCAGCCAATACTCAATGCCTGGTTGATGCAAACTGGGATTTAGCAATGCAATGTGCCAGTGCCACAGGATTGAAAACTGACAAAGGTTTGCCGGCATTCATCGTGGTGAAACCCGACGGTCAGATTGTGTATTATACCAGTGGCTATCAGATTGGAACCCCCGAACAGCTTATCAAGGTGATGCAAAGGCTGGAACGGGAGTCGCATAGCAGCCGGTAAGGTTTCCAGCTTCGAGCTAGATATGCTCGTATTGACGCAAGCAGTTTTCGCAAAGGCAATCGGAGTATTGCTCTTCGAGCATGGCGTGTGCCCGGGGCGACAACTGGTAGGCCACGCACCAGCATTTACCGCTGTGGCTGCAATGAAACCAGGTGCCGCAGCGTGGGCATTGTTTGTTGGGCTTTTGCGGGTTGGTTTCGTGGTGCTCTGCTTTGTTTGTGGTGCAATTATTCCCCATAGGCGTCGAGTTCTTCGGTGGTCATGGTAATGCTCACGCTGGTAAGTTTTCCGCCAAGCGGAGGGTTCATTTTGGCCACCTTCACTTCGGCATAATTCACCGTGGGAAACTGCTGCATGAGTTTTGTGAGAATGCGGCGAGCCACATGTTCAAGCAAGTGCGATTTTTGCGCCATCTCGCCTTTAACCATCTGATAAACGGTAAGGTAATTTACTGTCTGATGGAGGTTGTCAGTCTGGGAGGCTTGTTGCACATCGGTTTCCAACATCAGGTCAACGGTGAATCGGGTGCCGATTACCTGTTCGGCGTCGAAGCATCCGTGGTAGGCATAGAACTCCATGCCCTGTAATGATATCACGCTCATACAAATTTATTGCAAGGTGGTTACTGCATTCTTTATCCGGCGGGCAAATTCATCGGGTCCAATCAGTGCAATCACTTCGGTAAGGTGTGGCCCCATGCCCGACCCTATCACGGCCAGTCGCAGCACCGTCATCACAGCTCCCATGCCCACCTGTTTTTCGACAAGAAACTCGTTAACCGCGGCATCGAGTGCCTCGGTGGTGAAATGGGGCAAGGCAGTCAGCTTTTCTGCCAGTTGGCTGATAAGGGCTCCCGATTCGGGTTTCCACCGTTTTTTTACCATCACTTCGTCGTAGGTCTGGGGGGCGGTGAAGAAGAACCAGCTTTGATCCCACAACTCATTCACGAAGTTGACCCTGTCTTTAACAAGGGCAACGATTTTTTCAACGGTTGCTGTTTGAGCATTGATCCCCTTCGAGGCCAGCACGGGGATGAACAGGGTTGCCAACCCGGCGTCGGAATGGCGGCGGAGGTACTGCTGGTTGAACCATTTGGCTTTCTCTGGATCAAAGCGTGCTCCCGATTTGTTAACCCTCTCGAGCGAGAAAAGGGCCACGAGTTCGTCCATGGTCATCAGTTCCTGTTCGGTGCCGGGGTTCCATCCCAGGAGGGCAAGCAGGTTGACGAAGGCTTCGGGGAAATAACCACTTTCGCGATAGCCCGACGACACATCGCCGGTTTTGGGATCGGTCCAGCGTAAGGGGAAGACGGGGAATCCCAGACGGTCGCCGTCGCGTTTGCTTAGTTTGCCGTTGCCATCGGGCTTGAGCAGCAAGGGGAGGTGTGCGAAACGGGGGGCTGTCCAACCAAAGAACCGGTAGAGCAGCACGTGAAGCGGAGCACTGGGCAACCACTCTTCGCCTCTGATCACATGGGTGATTTGCATAAGGTGGTCGTCAACGATGTTGGCCAGGTGGTAGGTGGGCATCCCGTCTGATTTGAAGAGAACTTTGTCGTCGAGGGTTGACGACTGCACCCTCACTTCTCCTCTGATGAGATCGTCAACCAATATCTCTTCGCCTGCCGGGATTCGGGCACGCACCACATAAGGGGTTCCCTCCGAAATGAGCCTGGCAGTTTCTTCTTTCGATAAGGAGAGGCTGTTGCGCAGCCCGTGCCGTGTTGAGGCGTCGTATTGGAAGTTGGAAGAGGCTGCACGCAGCGCTTCCAATTCCTCCGGTGTGTCGAAAGCATAGTAGGCGTGGCCTGCCTCGAGGAGTTGCTGCACGTATTCAACATACAGCTCTTTACGGTCGCTCTGGCGGTAAGGACCATAAGGGCCTCCCACATGAACTCCCTCGTCGAATTCAATTCCGCACCAGGTGAGCGATTCAATGATATACTCTTCGGCACCAGCGACAAAGCGGGTTTGGTCGGTATCCTCGATGCGGAGAATCATCTGCCCGCCAAGTTGTTTGGCTAACAGGTAATTGTAAAGTGCAGTTCGCACTCCCCCCATGTGGAGGGGGCCTGTGGGGCTCGGTGCAAATCGAACCCGTATGGTAGCATTGCTCATGATCAGTAAAAATTTGTGCAAAGGTAGGGATTATCAAGTTGTTTTTTTTGACCGGTTTTTCTTGCTGTTTGCCGATACCGGCCAATTTAAAAAGGCTTTTGCAGGATTTCCGATTTTCTCTAATTTTACTTTCCAAATATCTCTCTATGAAAGTCAGGTTAACCTTCGCTGCTTTTTTGTTTCCTCTGATGCTTTTGGCTTCCGGCGACCCCTTGGTTACAGGGGCACGCAATTCTGCTATGGGTTTTTCAACTGCTGCGCTGCCCGGGTTGTGGAGTGCTTTTGCCAACAGAGCCGCATTGGCCGAAAACCCCTCGCTGGAGGTGGGTTTCTACTACGATAACCGATTCATGACCCGGGAGATGGCCCTGAAAACGGCCGCTTTCTCAATTCCTGCCTGGCAAGGGGCTTTTGCAGTGTCGTACAGCCACTTTGGCTTCGACCAATACAACGATCAGTCGGTGGGTTTGTCGTTTGGCAGAAACTTTGGCCCCAAGGTGCAGGTTGGGCTGGGGTTCAATTATCTGGTAAATACCCTTGCGGGCGATTATGATAAAAGAACCGGTTTCACTTTCAGTGCCGGCCTCAGGGTGAAATTGAGCAGGGCATGGACTTTAGGTGCTTATGTTGACAACCCTTCATCGCAGAAAATGAGCGGACTCTCGGAGGAGACCATTCCTTCGCGTATGTCAACCGGGCTTCTGTGGAATGTGGCAGATGGCTGGCTGGCTACTGCCGAGGTGGTAAAAGTAACCGGCTACGCCACCGAGATTCATCTGGGAGCCGAATATAGGTTGATACGTCAGGTGTATGTGAGGGGTGGCGTGGCCACAGGCCCTGCTCGCTACACTTTTGGTGCTGGCTTGAACACCGGCCGGTTGCGCATCGACCTCTCCTCTTCCGTACATTCTGTTCTGGGCTATTCACCGCAAATATCGTTGCAATGGCGCTTCTCAAAACAGTAATTCAGACAGGATGGGTATTGGTGCTTTTGGCTGGTGCCACGGTGGTTAATGCCCAAAAACCCGATACTACGCGGTTTAACGATGGCGTTCAAACGCAACTCGAAGAGGCAGGCTATCGCGATGACGAATCGGCCGATCCAACCGATCTGATTGAAGAGTTGGAGTACCTTAGCCGCCACCGGATCAACGTGAACTCGGCCACACTCGACGAATTGTCGGCCATCCCCCTGCTCTCGCGCGATCAGGCCATTCGCCTCTCGGCCTACGTGGCCACCTTTGGATCGATGCTTAGCCCCTGGGAGTTGATGGCTGTAGATGGTTTCGATTCGCTGACCATCGCGCGTGTGGAGCCTTACCTCGATTTTAGCGCGGCTGCCGCAAAAACGGGTTTCTTTAAGCGGTTGCTTGCACGCCCGTCCAACAGAGTGCTTTTCAGGATTCAACATCCACTCACCGAACAGGCTGGTTATGCCCCTTTGTCTGATTCTGCCGCAAACCGTTATGCCGGAACCTATCAGGGTACGGCCGACAGGATATTGATGAAATACTCCTTCGAAACCAAAGGGGGCGTGAGAGCCGGGATTACGGCTGAAAAAGATCCTGGCGAGGAGTTTTTTCAAGGAAGCCAGAGTGGTTTTGATTTTTACTCGGCCCATGTTTTTGCCAAAAACATGGGCGCGGTAAAGCAACTCGCCTTAGGAGATTTTCACGCCAATTTTGGACAAGGGCTTACGCTCTGGACAGGCTTCGGGTTTGGCAAACCTTCTGATCCGATGCTCCTCAACCGCAACGGGCAGGGGTTGCGTCCGTCAACGGGAACCGACGAAAATCGTTTCCTGCGCGGTGGCGGAATAGCCGTTGCTTTGGGCAACCTCCGAATTACGGCATGGGGCAGCAGCCTGGCTATCGACGGAACTGCCGATGAGTCGGATACCACCGAAACACGTTTTACCCCTTCCGAATCGCCCACAGGGCTGCATCGAACCCCCCGCGAACTGGCCTCGAAGGATGCCGTGACGCTTGATGCTTTTGGCGGTCGCATCAGTTGGCAGAAGGGGATTCTGCAAGCAGGTGTCACGGGTTATTCAACCCGGTACAGCAGCCCCATACCCTCTGGCGATGCCCTTTATCAGAAGTATTATTTTTCGGGCGATCAGAGTCTGAACCTCGGACTCGACTACCAGATAACCTTGCGCCGACTCTCGCTCTTCGGAGAAGCAGGTATCAATAAGGATGGAAAAGCAGGGGTGGTGACCGGGTTGCGATGGGACCCCGACATCCGTACTACCCTGGCGTTGCTTTACCGAAACTACGATAAAGCCTTCAGCAGCCCGCTTGGTTCGGCCTTCGGCGAGAACAGCCGCAACGCCAACGAGCAGGGGCTTTATGCTGCTTTTAGCCTCATCCCGCTTCACAAACTTACCCTCACGGCCTGGAGCGATTTCTTCAGGTTCCCCTGGCTTCGTTATCGCGTTGATCGCCCATCGACTGGCGAAGAATTCGGCGTGCGCGGCGAATATGAACTAACGCGCGAAACCCGCCTGCAACTCCGCTACCGTTTTGAGCACAAGGAGTTGAATGCTACAGCAGAGGCCGGCGAATACTCGCATCTGGTGGGCGATCGCTACCGGCACTCGTTGCGTGGAACTGTGAAAGTGGATGTGACGGGTGGGCTGCGCCTTACAACGCTGGCGGAGTGGTCGCGCGTTGATTTCATGGAAACCACCGCCGACGGCTACCTTCTGGCACAGCAGGTGCGTGCTGCCTGGGGCAGGTGGTCGCTTAGCGGGGCCTTTATGCTCTTTTCGGCCAACAATTGGGATACGCGCATTTATGTTTATGAACCCGATGTGCTGTATGCTTTCACCGCTCCCGCTGTGTATGGCGAAGGTACCCGCCTGGTGATGGTGGCCAAATACGAGCCATCGCGCTGGGTTGCGTTGTGGCTTCGGTATGCCGTGAGCCGTTTCGATAAAAGCCCAACTTCAATTACCAGTGCCGACGATTATTTGGATGATGCCCGCGAGGAGATCAAGCTGCAAGTTATCGTAAAATTAAGATGAGACGGGGTTGGGATTTGAGGATTCATCCCGATTGCGATCGGGATCAAGGATTCAAGGATTCAAGGATTCAAGGATTCAAAGATTCAAGGATTCAAGGATTCAAAGATTCAAGGATTCAAAGATTCAAGGATTCAAGAATTCAACGATTTGAAGATTTGAAGGGGAGAAGGGGCGTCCCGGATAGTGATTGGGAGGCGTGGGGTTGTTTCGGTAGAGACGCACGGCCGTGCGTCTTCATCCGTTCAGAATGAGGTAGAAGGAGTGAGGAGCCTCAACGCCAACGCCTCCCGATAGTTATTAGCTATCGGGGGCCAAAGCCATAGCCAAAGCCTCCCTGATAGCTATCGGGAGCCAATCCGAGTGGTGATTTCAAACATTTTAATCCGGATTTTGATGTTTTTGGTGAAACATCGCAGCAAAAAGGTGAAAAATTTGACCTCCGGGATCAAACATTTGATGTTTCAGGTCGGATTTTGATGTTTTTGGTGAAACATTACAGCAAAAAGGTGAAAAATTTGACCTCCGGGATCAAACATTTGATGTTTCAGGTCGGATTTTGATGTTTTTGGTGAAACATTACAGCAAAATGGTGGAATTTTTCACTAAAAGGATCAAATGTTCATAGTTTTTTGTTAAAATTCCATTGTTGTTCTTTTTTTAATGGTCGAGCCGGGTTAGAAGCAGCGTCAAATCGTTGCCATGCATCAGGCAAGTGTTTGCATAAGAGTTGCTTTTGGTCTTTCATTAAGCACCAGGACGGGTTAAAGGATAACCTCCATGGTGGTTCCTTCGTTGGGTTTCGATATGGCCCTGATCTGGCCACGATGCAACCTGACGATTTCGCGCGAAATGCTGAGCCCGAGTCCTGCTCCCCCTTTTCGGGTTGTGAAAAAGGGGATGAAGATTTTTTCGAAGTGCTCGGGGGCGATTCCCCTGCCGTTGTCGGTAACCGCCAGCCTTGTTCTGTCGGATGTGGTAAGGCGGGCATCTGCTTCCACCCGGGCATTGCCGATCCCTTCGGAGGCGTAGAGTGCATTGAGCAAAAGGTTGATTAGAAGACGCTGCATCATCTCCTGGTCGGCCAGAATAGTCAGGTTTTTGGGAAAGACCCTGGTTGAGAATTCGATGTTTTTGTTTTTGAAGGTTTCATCAAGAAGGGTTTTCGCGTATTGAAAAAGGTGGGCAACCACCACGTTTTCGAGGCGGGGTTGTGGCATTGTTGTGAGGCTTTTGTAGGCCCCGACAAATTTTAGGAGCCCGTTGCTTCGCTCGTTGATGGATGAGATGCCGGCAATCAGGTCGGCAAAATCGTGGGCCGAAACCACCACATCCTTCCCTTCCCGATTGTCGAGTTGTTTCAATATCTTAACGGCAGCCTGACTTTGAGATGCAATGGGGGTGGTGGAATTCATGATTTCGTGCGTCAGCACCCCGAAGAGTTTTCGCCAGGCTTCCTGTTCGTTGTCGTCGAGCTCTGATCCAATTTCGCGCAGCGATACGAGGGTTATTTCATCGGCTTGCAGCCTGATGGTGGTGCGGTGAACCGATAGGCGGTGGAGTTTTCCTTTGATGACGAGGTTGGCAGCATTGTCGGCCGAGAAGTTGAGTAGGATTTCGTGCAGGGTTTGGCTTATCCGTTCCACCTGTTTCAGTTCGTGAAGAAGGGTGACTCCCAAAAGATCGTACACAGCCTGGTTGGCCAACAGAATTTGGTGGTGTTGGTTGAAGCAGATCAATGCTGTGCGAATGTGTTTTGTTACGGCCAGAAGGAATTGATAATGTTGTTCTTTTTCCAGTCGCACCGCCCTGAAATCGGCCACGATGGCCGCCATTGCCAAACGGTAATCTTTGGGTATCGAGCTGTCTTCGGAGGGGAAACCGGTGTAGTCGCGGTGTTTGAGCATCAGCAGCAAGCGGCTCAGTTGGCGTTGCGAACGCGAGAGCCAGCCAATGAGTTCTGCCACGGCGGCAATGGCGAGCAATGCCGATGTTGAGGTGGTCAGATACCATCGGTTCTGCACAGCCGAGAAAGCTGTAAAAGCAATCAGCAGTGCAACAACAAGCACCCTGAGTATGATTCTCACTTTTGTTTTAAAGCCCATACCGTTCCATTTTCCTATAGAGGGTGGTTCTTCCCAGTCCCAGTTCACGGGCTGCCTGGGTCAGGTTGCCGTTGTTTCGAAGCAGGGCTTGCCTGATGGCTTCGCGTTCGAGCGATTCCAGTGAAAGTCCGTCGGTTGTTGACCCTGTGGCGGCAGCGGAATCCTGAAGGTGGAGGTTGCACTCGGTCAGCGTGTCGGTTTCAGCCAGTATAACGGCTCGTTCGATCACGTGTTGCAATTCGCGGATGTTGCCCGGCCAGTCGTACGAGGCCAGACTTCTGAGAAATTGTTGTGATGGATGGAGCTTGGGCTTTTTATAAAGGTTGCTGTAGTGATCGATGAAGTGATTGGCCAGAACGGGGATTTCTTCAACCCTTTCGCGCAGGGGTGGTAGGTCGATGGTGATGGTATTGATTCTGAAATAGAGGTCTTCGCGAAATTCTTTCAGGTCGGTTTTTTTTCTGAGGTTGGTGTTGGTAGCGCAAACCAACCGAAAATCTACCGGAGTGGGTTTGTTGGAGCCAAGGCGTGTAATGCTTCGCGATTGCAGGGTGGTGAGCAGCTTGTGTTGCAAGGCGGGGGGGAGGTTTCCAATTTCGTCGAGGAAGAGGGTTCCTCCGGCTGCCATCTCAATTCGTCCGGGTTTTTTTGAATGGGCATCGGTGAAGGCCCCTTTTTCGTGCCCAAACAGCTCTGATTCGAAAAGTGTGGGAGCAACAGCACCCAGATCGACATGCACCAGTGGGGCACCCTTACGCGCCGATAGTTGGTGTATGGCTTGAGCTATCACCCCTTTCCCTGTGCCGCTTTCGCCTGTTATCAGGATGTTGGCATCGGTTGGTGCCCCTTTTTCGATGAGCAGTTCAACCTGCCTCATGGCTGGCGATGCCAAACCAACTGGCAAAACAACAGGTTCGTGGGCTGCCTTTTCAAATGGAGGCAGTCCTGGCTGGCGTGCTGCCGCCAGCACGATGGCTTCGAGTGCATCGTTGTTCCAGGGTTTCACAACAAAATCGAAGGCGCCGTTTTTCATGGCTTTTACCGCGAGGGCAATATCGCCGTAGGCCGTCATCAAAACGATGCGCGAAGTGGGAAACAGCACCTTTAGTTGTTGAAGAATGGCGAGACCCTCGGCTCCCGAGGTTGATCCGGCGGTGAAGTTCATGTCGAGCAGAACCACGTCGTAGGACTCCCTGTCGGGGTTGTCGAAGAGCCCCGATGCCGAGGGCAGTGTGTCGATCGCACCAAAATGGTTCCTCAAGGCTATTCGGGCAGCGAGTAGAACCGATTCGTCGTCGTCGATAATCAACAGGCGTGGTAGGGTGTGGCTCATCATGATAAGGTGTTTCCTTCAGGCCATAAAGGTAAAAATTGTTCGGATGCGAACCGGCAGGGTGTTTCATTACGAAACGTTCGGGCTGTGGGTGATTCAGGATCATGTGAGCAGTAAGCTGTTTGTCGTCAGACGGTTGTAGTTAAGGGAACAGTATTTGAAAACAGCGATGACAAATCTGTTGACCTATGCTTTACAATTATTTTCAGATTGCGCTGCGAAGCATCAAGCGCAACAAGTTGTTTACTCTTATCAACATCACCGGGTTGTCGGTGGGGATGGGTGTAGCTGTGATGATCTTCCTTTATGTAGAATACGAGACCCATTTCGACCGGTTTCACTCTAAGTCCGACCGAATTTACAGGGTGGTTCAGGAGGCGGTCAACAGTTCCGAAGCCGAGAGCGATGGCTCGGTACCTTTTCCTATTGGAGCCGCTCTGCGAACCGAGTACCCCTCGGTGTTGTTAACCCGGTATTTCAACGATGCAGTTCAGGATGTAAGCCTGGGCGGACAGGTGTTTCAGGTGAAGAACATCCTTTATGCCGACAGCCTTTTTTTCGAGGTTTTCGACTATGAGTGGGTTCGGGGAAGTGCTGCTGTATCGCTGAATCATCCCGCCTCGGCTGTGCTAACAGTTTCTACAGCGAAGACACTTTTTGGCGATTCCGATCCGATGGGCAAAGTGTTGAAATTGGGAGGTACACGCACTTTAACCGTTACCGGCATACTGGCCGATCCGCCTTTGCAAACCAGCAACCCGTTTTCGATAATTGTTCCCATTGGTTTTTTGAACCGCGAGCATATGGGATTCGACTACGACAGCTTTTCGACCACCATTTCGGGCTTCGAGTGCTGTGTAGTGTTGTCGGAAGCCGAAACGCCTGAACAATACAACCGCTATCTGGATCAGGTCATCCATAAATACTCGAAGAAGGCTGGGGTCGATCACCGAAGGTATTTCGTGATGCCTCTGCTGGAAACACACCACCAGCCGTCGTTTAGCAGCATCAACAATACTTACACCACCAGCCTGACTACCATCAGGATTTACATACTCATCGGGTTGTTGATCTTGGGTGTTGGCATCGTGAATTTTGTAAATCTGGCCACCGCCATGGCTATGAAGCGATCGCGTGAGATTGGAATCAGAAAAGCAATTGGAGCCCTTAAGGGTGATGTTTTCAAACAGTTTATAGTTGAAACAGCGGTGATAACTCTTTTGGCCACCCTGGGCGGGCTGATAATAGCCGAGATTTTTCTCCCGCATTTGGGGGCATTCCTTGGGATTAATGGCAAACTGTCGGTTTATACCAGTTCAATGGCCGTGGTTTTTGTGCCTGTTCTTGCGTTGTGTGTTGTGGTGCTTACGGGTTTTTACCCCGCGCTGATCCTTTCAGGGTTTTCTCCTATAAAAGCGTTGAAAGGGAGCGCGGTTAAGGGTAAGGAGAAGGGGGTAAACCTGAGGAGCGCGCTTGTGGTTTTTCAGTTCGTGATTTCGATTGTGCTGATAATTGCCACCATGGTCATAACCCGTCAGATGAGTTACATTCAGGGTAAAGATCTGGGCTTTGCCCGCGAGAGGCGTTTGATGGTTTCACTTCCTTTGGGTGCATCAAAGCATCTTCCCGCCTTGCGCAACGATTTGATGCAACACAGCGAGGTGATCAAAGTGAGTTTTGGAATTGGAGGTCCGGCATCGGGGCGCAACATGACCACTAATTTTCTGATGCCAGGGCAAAGCACCGATCAGGAGGTGCGTCTCAACCTCAAACCATGCGACACCAATTACCTTGCGGTAACCGGCCTGAAGATGCTTGCCGGAACCTGGTTCAGGATGCTGCCGGAAATATCGCCCGACAGTTTGAAAAAACTTCCCAATCATCTGAGACTCGCTTACGATCAATTCAACGTGGTTGTTAACCGCACCGCCACCAAAGCCATGGGTTGCTCCAATCCTCATGATGCCATCGGAATGAAAATTGTAATCAGCGGACACGACGCCACCGTGAAAGGTGTGGTTGAAGATTTTAACCTCTATTCGCTGCATCATCCCATCATGGCTACCGCATTTTTCGACAGCCCATCGCGTTTCGGAACAGCTATCATTCATTATGGAGCCGACAGTGAAGCCAAAGTGCGCCAGTTAGCAGAGCAATACTGGAAAAACTACTTCCCCGATACGTTTTTCTCAGCCCAGACCTATGAAGACGAGCTGAAAGATTACTACGAAGGGGAGGCCCGCACCATCGGGTTGGTGAAGTTCTTTTCGGTGATCGCTATCCTGATAGGGTGTATGGGGCTGTTTGGTCTGGTTTCGTTCATGGTAGTCAGGCGCACCCGCGAGATCGGTATCAGGAAGGTTTTGGGAGCCTCAGCTTCGGCTATCACCCTGATGATTATGCGCACATTTCTGGTTTGGATTGGGGTAGCCAACCTGATAGCCTGGCCGGTGGCCTGGTATGCCATGGAGCGGTGGCTCAACCATTTTGCTTTCCATGTGGAGTTTCAATGGTGGATTCCGGTTGTGGCTGCGGTGGTGTCGCTTTTAATTGGTGGTATTACTGTAGTGTGGCATGCTGCCAGGGTGGCATTAACCAACCCTGTTGAGGCTGTAAGATACGAATAAAGGAAAAGCCTGACGCAAACCGGGAGTGACCAGCGTAGTCGGGTGGGTTACTCCTGGTTTTTTTTATCTCCCTCCATCTGATCACTGAGTTTTTGATACCATTCGCGGCCGTAAGCTCTGGTGAGGGGTTGCTCGAGGAATTTGTAGAGGGGAACATCGAGGTTGCGCCCTTTTTTGAGAGCCGCTTTGCAGATAGGCCATTTGTGGTAGTTCAGGCCGTCGCCGTCGTGAAGTTTTTGTACTCTTATCGGGTAAAGATGGCACGAGATTGGCTTTTGCCAGTCGGTTTTTTTTTCCAGCCAGGCTTTCTCGATGGCGCACAAAGCGGTTTCACCTTCAAAATATGCAAAGGCACATTCGCGACCATCCACCAGCGGTGTCACGAAATTGCCCGCGGCATCGTAATCAAAAACGCCGTTGCTCAACACCTCCTCACGTCCCTTGTCGGTCATGTAAGGGATAACCTGATCGAGGTTGTCTTCCAGAATCGAAATTTCGCGCTCATCGAGCGGAGCACCCGCGTCGCCCTCAATGCAGCATGCACCATGACAGGCGCTCAGGTCGCAAACAAAATTGACGGTGCCCAATTCGTCCGACACCAGGCAATGTTCAACTATTTTCATGATTCTTGCAAAATTATATAAAAGAATTGCTTAGTGAACTTAAATTTTTTTGTAGTTCGATTTGTAGATTATTTAAGTTTTTGGATAATATGCTCAGTTGATTTTTTTTGTCCTTTTCCGTAATTAATTGTAATTCAATGATAGGCTTGTGATAATAACCAGATAAGTAATAACGAATTTTTTTTAAAAAAAGGGTTTGTGCAATGAGATTTTCTTGTATTTTTGTAACCATTGTATAAGGTTTTATAATTTGGTTATGAATGAATATGTTAAGTTGTCAAAAGTCGCTGAAATTCTTGGGAAAAATAAAGAAACCCTTCGCAGATGGGATCGTGAAGGCAAACTTGTTGCTGTACGAGAGCCAATTAGTAATTATCGTGTGTATAGAAAATCAGATGTTTTAGAGCTGTTTTCTGGGTTTGTACACTTTGATGATAAAGAACAGGTGTCTAATTATGCAGAGCCAAAACAAGCTTATAAAGTATTAGAGCTGTTTGCTGGGGCTGGTGGTCTTGCCATTGGATTAGAGATGGCAGGGTTGAAATGCGAAGCACTTAATGAAATCGATAGATTTGCCTGTGCTACCCTACGAAAAAACAGACCTCAATGGAATGTTTTGGAAGGAGATATAAAGGAGTTTTCGTTTCCAGAATTCGCAAATAAAATCGATGTAGTTACTGGTGGCTTTCCGTGTCAGGCATTTAGTTATGCCGGGAAGAAACTCGGAATGGCTGATGCCAGGGGGACACTTTTTTATGAGTTTGCCCGGGTAGTTAATGAAGTGAAGCCTCCCATATGTATTGGAGAGAATGTGAGAGGTCTGTTAACGCATGACAACGGCAAAACCCTCAATGGTATGATATCAATACTTGATGAAATAGGTTATTATGTTCAACCAGTTCAAATTCTAAAGGCTATAAATTATAAAGTTCCTCAGAAGCGAGAGCGTCTGATAATGGTAGGTATTCGCAAGGATATTGATGTAAAGTTCAATTATCCAAAACCTTCTAAAAAAATCTATACCCTTTTAGATGCACTTAAAAAGGGAGAATTGTTCGATTGTGATGTCCCGAAATCTATAGGGGCGAAGTATCCTGAAGGCAAGAAAGCAGTGCTTGATTTAGTGCCGCCCAAGGGGTATTGGAGAGACTTGCCGCTTAATCTTCAAAAAGACTTTTTAGGTGGGAGCTTTTATTTGGGTGGTGGAAAAACAGGTATAGCGAGGAGAATCGGTTGGGATGAACCATGTTTAACACTTACATGCAGCCCTGCTCAAAAACAAACAGAGAGGTGTCATCCAGAGGAGACAAGGCCATTTACGGTAAGAGAATATGCTAGAATACAGACTTTTCCCGATGATTGGTCATTTGAGGGCTCTATGGCTCAACAGTATAAACAAATTGGTAATGCAGTTCCGGTTAATTTAGGACGTGAAATAGGGTTTTCAATTGTGAAATTTTTAAACGAGTATCACAACTCATTAAATCCTATATAATAACTGTAATTTTCAAAAGTGATTTGATCAAAAATTGTTCTTTTGGAAGTTTTCGTCTCTGAAGAAATTTCTTCCAATGCAGAGTTTTCTTCAGAAAAATTTTCTCTATCGAGAGTCTTTAAGTAATCTTTGATAGCCTTTGGTAGTACTTTATATAATCTGAATAGTGCGTCATCCTGTCCAGAAAGCAAAGCGTAAAACTGATCTCCAGATATTTTAAAAACCCTAGAATGGCTGTATTCCTTTCCATTAATTTCTCCACTCCAGTGGTCATTAAAGCTTGATTTTGCAAGGATTTGAACCCAGTAGCATTTGGCCTTTTTATAATCGTCTGCATATCGAGCGAGTTTTTGAAATAAAGCCTCAGCGGAGCTGCTGTTCATTGTATTGTGTTTGTTCTTTATGTCTGCAAAAAGAGTGTTGTTGGTTGCTTTAATGTCAAATCCGCTTAAATTCCCGATTTCATATCCGGATATTCCTCCGAGTATTTGTTCGTGAAAGGTTCCTATGGAATTGTTTATTGACTTGTCTATTTGCCTAAGAATCTCAGATTGGATTATATCCTCTTCGTTCATTCCATTAAACTTGGAATCAAATGTGAGTTTGAATGTATCAACCTTGTTGGCATATAAGCTTTTTTTGGATATATTTTGTTTAGCTCGTAAATAAGCAAGGTGCAAATTTTTAATACAATACATTAAGTGTTCGTCTGTTATGAAATTTACATATCTGTTTGGCATTTTTTAATTTTTTATTCTTTGTCGCAAAGTTACATTAATTTTGAATAGATGGTCTTTAAGTCTATCTTTATTCATTATCACGAGCTTAATATGTGTTATTCTTGTTTGAATTATTTATTAGTTGATATTAGCTTTCTTAAGCCAGCGATTTGAATTATTTAAAGCCTTTCGATATTTGAGCAGTGTTTGAAAAAGGTTTATTCGTTTTTCAAATGCATTCAACTAGGAGCAATTTCTTCCTGACTTCGACACATTTTCAATCATAATCATATAATACTTTCATAAACAATTATTTGCAAATTGAAATTTGGTCAATCGGGTGTCCTGACATACTATCAAACCAGCAACCTCTTTTCATTAGCATTGGAATAAGCTTCTACTTTCTTTGCCCAATCGGGCGCAAAGAAAGTAGCAAAGAAACGCCCTCTTAATCCGCTCAGATATTTTTGCCAGAATTCTAAGAAATGACCTCCGTTGCGCAACCCGAGCCGTTCGGGCAATTCGCGGCAGACCCCTTTTCTGGAAGCCAGCGCCCTCACTCGCGGGTTGCTTAGGCCACCCCTTATTCCCAACGACTGGTTGACTTCGGCCATTTCAAGAATTCTATGGCAAAAATCTCTGATGCTCCATGCAAAGTTAAGTGTGACTGCTTTTTGGTGGCAACAAATCCTAAATGATTCAACAATAGACAAATTGCATCAATATTATTGATAGTGTATTTGTGTGTCCCTATGTCGAAGTCAGGCGTTTTTCAAATGCATTCAACTAGGAGCAATTTCTTTTGTTTTTGTGAGATACAAAAGCGGGAACCGGCATCTGTCGGTTCCCGCTTGAAATAAATGCACCGCGGAGGTCGGGGATGATTTCCCGGGCAGTGTCGATGGTTAGTTCAATGCTTCACCAAAAGCTTCGTCGGCCATTCTGATCAAGGCGTCGCACCCGTAATTGAACTGGCGGCCGGGGTTGTCGCCTGTTGTGGTTTCGAGCTTCAGGTGCTGGCATTTTTTGCCGGGAAGCAGTTTTACCATCTCCATGAAAATGGCATCATGATCGGCTGGTGTTTCCATTCCAAACTGCCCGCAAAGATCAGCTAACCATTGCAGCGATGTGAGTTGGGTCCGGGGTTCCATCACGGCTTGGAAGGGTTGGGCATTGCGCTGGGTGTTGGTAAACGACCCGCCAATCTCGAAGGGGAATGAAGCTGGCAATACCAGGTCGGCCATTTCGGCTGTTGGTGTCATGAAGTAATCCATCACAGCCACGAAGCGGGCTTTGGCCAGTTTCGGTTTTACATTGCCGTTGATGGCGCATCCCACCGGGTCTTCGCCAAAAATGACAATGTTTGCCAGTTTCCCTTCTTCGAAGAGTTCGCGCACGCAACCAGATGTTTCGGGCACTTCGGTACCCCAAGCATCCGCCATCCGGCTTCTGAACAAAGGGTCGGCAATGGGCTGGTGACCTATGCCAAGGGTGGGCCTGATGCCCATATCCCATAATCCCTGCGAGTTGTTGCTTTCACGCAACGGGAGAACCCCGGTCATGGTTTTGCCATGTTTGCCCGTGACCAGGGCCAGGTTGATGGCTTCGGTGGTGGCTGCCGACGACAGTTCTTTTTCGCTGAAGATAAGCACTGCGTTCTGACACAGGTTGTAGTCGTTGGCCAACTCCTCCACTTCGGCACGGTTTAATCCCGATTGGGCTATGAGGGTTTCGTAATCGAGAGCCAGCAGGGCATCGCGCCACTCTTCAAAACCGGTGGTAACGGCTTTCAGGTACATGTCGTTCTGTTTGCCACTGGCCACCAGGTAGTGGTTCATGGCTTTCAGGAGGGCATAGTAGTTGGCGGCACGGTAGGTGGTGGTGGCTTTGTAGTTGAGCGGGCTGTCAACATCGGTTGTGATGTTTATCAGAGGAAGCCCCTCTTTGAAGCGGGTATTTTCAACCAAAAAGCTCACCACGGGATGGTCGGTGTTTAAGGCGCAACCCAGTACGAAGAATTTTTTCACTCCGTGAAGGTCGTTGAAAGGCACTCCAAAATCGCCATTCTGCAGATAACCGTTTCCTCGGCCCAAATAGTGGAATCCCGTTATATTGTTGGTTTTTACACCTCCACGAGCCAGTTTTTGGATGAGGTACAACTCCTCGTTGGTGAGGCGGGCGCCAGCCATGAACGCGGTTTCGTCGGGTTTGGCGCTCATTATTTTTTCTTTCAAAATGCAGAGGGCCTTGTCGAACGAAATCTCTTTCCACTCGTTGTTTTCACGCAGAAGGGGCTTGGTGATCCGTCCGGCATGGTTCAACAGCCGGTATCCAAATTTGATGCGGCGGTTGATGTTGCCAGTCAGGTTGATGATGCCGGTGCGACCCTCTGCTGCGTGGAAGAAGCCCTTGTGGTGCATCAGGTTGACCTCGAATCCTTCGCTGCCCATGAAATCAATAACTGGTGCCGGTTTAAGAGGCACCGGACCAGGCTTGAACGGTACGTTCTCGCTGATAGCGCCTGTTGGGCAGGCCGAGATGCACAGTCCGCACGATTCGCAATGGGTTTCGAGCAGCGAGCCGGCTCCGGCAGGAGCCACGAAGGTGTCGAAACCGCGGTTGACCAACCCCAAAGCAGAGGCGCCGACCACTTCGCGGCAAATGCGAACGCACCTGCTGCAAAGCACACATTTGTTGTTGTCGATCTCGATGAAGGGGTGCCGGAAATCCACGTCGTATTGCTTGAATTCGCCCGTGTAGTGGTTTTGCACTGCTCCGTATTCGGTGGCGTATTTTTTCAGGTCGCAGGTGTAGATAGCCCCGCATCCGCACTCCAGGCAACGTTGTGCCTCGTGGTGTGTCGCCTCTTCGCCGTTGTAACCCAATTCCACTTCGTTGAAATTGAAGCGGTCGGCAGCGTCAAGCACGGGCATCTCTTCGCGTGGCTGCAAGGTGTATCGGCCTTCCAGTAATTCAGGTGAAAGTTCTGTGAAGTTCTCGCGGCGGCTGATGAACTCTTTTTTCATGGGTTCTACAGGCAAGCCTTGCAGGAAGAGGTGGCAGCTGTGCGAGGCTATACGAGCCTGTGCCACGGCTTCGATGATGGTGGCCGGACCTGTAACGCCATCGCCTGCTGCAAACACACCCGGAATTCCGGTTTGAAGGGTGAGCTTGTCGGCTTCCACATCGCCCCATTTGGTGAGCGAGAGCTTTCCTCCAACTGCATGAGCGTTGATGTCGTCGAGGAAGGTTACTTCGGTTTTCTGGCCGATGGCTGCCAGAATGTAGTCAACCCTGATGTCGTATTCCGATCCTTCAACCGGCATCGGACGCCGACGACCTGAGGCATCGGGTTCGCCGAGGGCCATGCGGATGCACCGCACACTTTCTAGTTTGCCGGCGGAGTCTTTGTTTACGCGCGTGGGATTGGTCAGGAAGAGGTATTCAACCCCCTCAAGTTTCGATTCGTGTATCTCGATGGGGTTGGCGGGCATTTCGGCTTCCGTTCGGCGATAAATCACGTAAACCTTTTCAGCACCACACCTGATGCTTGTGCGGCAACAGTCCATGGCCGTATTTCCGCCACCTACAACAGCCACTGTTTTGCCGCTGAAATCGGCCCGTTTGCCAGTCATTTCCATGTTTCGCAGGAAATCAATTCCCGAGAATACGTTCTCGGCGTCGTCGCCTTCGCATCCCAGTTTAGTCCCTTTTTGCGAACCAATGGTGAGGATGGTGGCATGATAGAGGTTTTTAATATCGGCGTAGGAGAGGTTGTCGCCCAGTTTTTGGTTGCAATAGATGCGGGCTCCAAGGTCGGTTATGCGTCCGATTTCCTGATCGAGTATGTCGTTCGGAAGGCGGTACTCAGGGATTCCGTAGCGCAGCCATCCACCGGGTTTGGGGTTGGCTTCGAAAATATCTACCTGATGACCTTCGCATTGAAGCCAATATGCAGCCGAAAGGCCACCCGGACCTGCTCCGATCACGGCAACGTTTTTACCTGTTGAGGGCTTCACGTCAGGACGGAAAGGGGTTTGAGAAAACAGGTCGTAGTCGGCGGCAAACCGTTTCATGTAATCAATGCCCACGCCTGTTGGTTCGCCCAGCAGGTGGCGGCGGCAGGCTGCTTCGCAGGGGCGCACGCAAACACGGCCGCAAACGGCAGGCAGCGGGTTGGCTTCCTTGATCAATCCAATGGCTTCGGAGTACATCCCTTTGTCAATTAAAGAGATGTAGCCCTGAACATCTACTCCGGCCGGACAAGTTTGGCGGCAAGGGCCGAAACAATCGGCAAAATGGTTACTCAGAATTAATTCCAGGGCGGTGCGGCGCGATTTTCTGATGGCTTCGCTGCTGGTGTTCACCTCCATGCCTTCGGCAATACGGGTTGAACAAGCTGGCTGGTGGCCGCGCATCCCTTTTACTTCTACCACACACAGGTAGCACGATGAGTAAGGATCGAGGCGTGGATCGTGGCAAAGGGTTGGTATTTCAATCTGATGACGGCGGGCAACTTCGAGGATGGATTCACCAGGCTGACCTTGTACAATCTTTCCGTCAATGATGAGGTTGATGATATCGTTCATATGGTTTTTCTGATTGAGGATTAGGATAATTCAATAGCATCGAACTTGCACTTACTGAAGCACATGCCGCATTTGATGCAAGCATCCTGGTTGATGGTATGGGGAGCTTTGCGTTGGCCGCTGATGGCGTTGGTGGGGCAATTGCGCGCGCAAACAGTACATCCGGTGCATTTGTCGGAAATGATGGTATAGGTGAGCAGGGGTTTGCACACTTTAGCCGGACATTTTTTGTGGTTGATGTGGGCCTCGTACTCGTCGCGGAAGTAGCGCAAGGTGGTGAGCACGGGGTTGGGTGCAGTTTGACCGAGCCCGCACAGAGAATTGTCTTTGATCTGCTGGGCTAAATCAATCAGTTCGTCTATATCGCTGGGTTTTCCTTCGCCCTGTGTGATGCGCTCCAGAATCTCGAGCATTCGTTTGGTGCCAATGCGGCAAAAAGTGCATTTCCCACACGATTCTTTACGCGTGAAATCGAGGAAGAATTTGGCTACATCCACCATGCAGGTGGTTTCGTCCATCACCACCATTCCGCCCGATCCCATGATGGCGCCCGTGGCTGTAACCGAGTCGTAATCAACTATGGTGTCGGCCAGGTACTCTGGAATGCATCCGCCCGATGGGCCACCCATTTGCACGGCTTTAAATTTCTTATCGCCTTTGATGCCACCACCCAGCTTAAAGATCACATCGCGGATGGTCATCCCCATGGGCACTTCCACCAATCCCGAACGTTTTACTTTACCTGCCAGAGCAAACACTTTTGTCCCCTTGCTTTTTTCAGTTCCATAACGAGCGAAGGCTTCGGCGCCGTTAAGCACAATCCAGGGTATCCCGGCAAAAGTCTCCACGTTGTTGATGTTGGTGGGTTTGTTCCACAATCCGCTTTCGGCAGGGAACGGGGGACGTTTGCGGGGCATGCCGCGACGACCTTCCACCGAGGCTATCAGGGCTGTTTCTTCGCCACAAACAAAGGCACCTGCCCCCTCTTTGATGTGAATGTCGAAGCAGAAACCCGCAATTCCGCAGGCATTGTCGCCCAAATAACCCTTCGCCCGGGCCTGATCGAGGGCAATGTTGAGTCGTTTGATTGCCAGCGGGTATTCGGCACGGCAATAAATCACACCGTGTGAGGCACCGATAGCAAATCCTCCGATGATCATTCCCTCGAGTACCGAGTGGGGATCGCCTTCCAGCACCGACCGATCCATGAATGCTCCCGGATCGCCTTCATCGGCATTGCAAATGATGTATTTCTCGTCGGATTGGTATCCCGATGCAAATTTCCATTTCAAACCGGTGGGAAAGCCACCACCACCGCGACCTCTCATCCCCGAATCGAGCACGGTTTTGATCACATCGGCAGAGGTGAGTTTTTCGGCGGCAATTTTTCCGGCTGCTTTGTAGCCGCCACGGGCTTCGTATTCTTCGATTTTTTCAGGATCAATCATCCCGCAATTCCTCAGGGTGATCTTTACCTGATCTTTCACGAAACTGTCGTCGGGTGTGGCAAACAGGTCGGTTTGCACCAGGTATTCTTTTACAGGGCTGTGTTGGTTGATGTGTTTGTCAACCAACTCCACGGCTCGGTTTTCGTCAATTTCGCCGTAGAGATATACCCCCGATTCGTCGTGAATTTCGACCAGGGGTTCGCGGTAGCACATCCCCACGCAACTGGTGCGGGCAAGTTCTACATCGAGGTGTTCGGCAGTTATTAGCTCCTCTATTTTCTGGTAAGTTTTTCCGGCACCGGCAGCTATTCCGCAGCTTCCCAGGCCAACAATCACTTTGGTTTTTTGCATGGTAAAGTTCTTTTGAGGGTTTAGTCAGCCGCGGATTGACTTTCGCGGATGCGGATGTTTTTGAGGATCTTCACAGCTTCGGTTCCCGTGAGTTTGCCATAGGTCTCGTCGCCTATCATCATCACGGGTGCCAGCGAGCAGCAACCCAGGCAGGCTACCGACTCGAGCGTGAAAATTCCATCGGGAGTGGTTTGCCCGTCTTTTACTCCCAGAGCTTCTTCGAGGGCTTCTGTAACGGCGGTGGCATTCTGAACATGACAAGCAGTGCCGTGACACACTTTAACGATGTATTTGCCAACAGGGTTGAGTCGAAACTGGGCATAAAAGGTGGCAACACCGTAAAGCTCGCTTACCGCGATGCCGGTTTCGTCAGATATTTTTTTGAACACCTCGGCGGGGAGGTATCCCAGCATCTCCTGAACTCCTTGAAGAATAGGGATCAGGCTTCCTTTGCGCCCTTTGTAACGAGCCAGCAAAGGTTCGATTACCGACAGGTCGGGCGAAGGCAACATGCTCTGGTCATGGTTTTTTGCAATCCGATTGATTCTCATTGGATAATTATATTAGGTGATTAATTTCTGAGCGTGGCAAAGGTATTGAAACGAATTTTTAAAAATCATAACGCTTTTTTTTTGACTTGATTTCAACTGTTTAAGTTTGTTGACACCGGGGTCTCAGGGGTGAAAAGGGCAACAGCAAGACGTTTTCGCCCATCCATTTTGATTTGAAGAGGGCTTTTAATTCTGACGTGTCTGAAAAACCGTGTAGTGGTGATGGGTTGCAAGGCTGCAAGTTTGTCCCAGTTGATGTAGCTTGAGGGCGAACCTTGTTGCACGCTGAAATAGCCCACGTTCATGCTCGTTACGTTGTGGAAGAAATGAGATCCGGAGGAGGCATCGAGAGGGAAATCTTCGAGGCTGGTTTCCACAATCACACGGGCATGTGAAATCTGGGGCCAGTTAACCGGAATTCCGATAAAACGGTCGCGGGTGCCCCATCTGCCAGGTCCGATCAACAAGTAGCGTCGGTTCTGATCTTCCATCATCCTGTTAAGCTGTTCTGCTTCGGCAGCCATTTCGAGTGTTTTGGTTTTATCGAAAAGCGCCGGATCAACATAGATAACATCCTCCACATCGTCAATCAGCCCGTTGCCCATGGCACGGTCGGTCCAAAGAAGTACATCGTCGGGATTGATCTCGTTGGTGTTGATGTTGTAATCCTGTGCATTGCCAATCAATGGTTTGATTTGAAGCAGATAGAAAGTGCTTCGGTAGTTGGCATCGCGGTTCAGGTCCACGGCAAACTCAATTTCAACCGGTGAACCCATGGCCTCTTTCACCACATCGAGCACCACCTCGATGGTACGCGACAGGGGTACGTAATTGTATTTCAGCACATCGGCAAAATTCACGATTCGAGGCCCGGGTTTCGACAACCCCGGTGTTATGGTGTTGTTGTCGGGATTGAACACCGATGCACAGTGTTTGAGGGTCCCGTGTCGTTCGGCATCGTCAACTGTAAGACGCATGAGGCCGGCCTCTTCGCCATCGCGGTTGAGGTTGATGTCGGGGTGGTGCATGTTTACCGCGAAAAATTCTGTTTGCGAGCTGCGAAACTGGTCGCGCGGACTAGCGTTTTCGAGGGTGGGATATTTGGGCGAAAACCGGTATGCCTTTTCTCCTTCAACCACATAGCGTCCCAAGCCCAAAGCCAGCACCGAAAAACCCTCCTCGGGTTTCATGTGGCCAAAGGGATAATAATTGTAGGATTGTGCCACGCCGCTGATGTGCGGGTAATAGGCATCCTCGTACCTGTTGCCTGCCACTTCCTGGAGCACCACAGCCATTTTTTCTTCTTCCAGCTTGTAATTGACAGCCCTTATGTAGCCACGTGCCACCGGCGAAAACACCGAGGCAAACACCAGCCTGATGGCGTCCATACATTGTTGAAGCCTTACGTCGTTGTCGGCGTGGTTGTTGGGGAGCAGGTAAGTTTCAAAAATTCCGGCGAAAGGTTGGTTGAGTGAGTCTTCAAACAGACCCGAGGAGCGCACTGCTAAAGGAGAATCAATCATTCTGATGATCCGGCGCAAACGGCTGGTGAGCACCTCAGAGAGTTTCCCGGCCAGGAAGAGTTGTTTCACCGCTTCATAATCTGTTTCGGTTAAAACTTTTGTATAGAGCTCATTCCTTTCCATAAAGCTTTCGAATTCGTCGCTTCCAATGATGAAAGTACGGGGAGCTCTGATGTTGATGTTGGGAATGAGTTGCTGGAAGTCGAAATTGTAGATCAGGGTGTTGATGAATGCCAAACCACGTCCTTTCCCTCCAAGGCTTCCGGAGGTTAAAGTAACGATGTTGGTTTCGTCGAGGGGCATGTTTTCTTCATAGGGGATTACTTTTCCTTTGTTTTGTTCAGAGCGGTGCTGCTGTATGGCGTCCAGCAGAAATTTGCGGATGTCGTTTGGGTTCTCGAAGTGTTCGAGTTTGAAAGGGTAAATGATGCGGGCTATTTGAATTTCGCCACGAGCCATGAACCAGAGCGAGAAGTGGTTACGTCGGGCATGGTAATGGAGCGAATCGTCGGGTATTGTGCGAAGCAGTTTTTCAAATTCGCGAAGGGTTCGGGCCGTGGCAATTGGGCGGCCGCGCGAGTCTTTGTAAACAAACGATCCAAATCCCAGATAGGTGCTGATGAAGTATTTGACATCCTGCACCAGGCTGTCTGAGTTTTTATCGATAAAGCTTGCCTTCAGCAGGAAAGCCTGGTGAGCGTTTTCGGCATCTGAACTTTGTATGATGATGGGGAGATCTTTCATGATGGAGCGCACCTCTTTCACAAGTTCAAACCCGGCAGTGTTGCTCATTTCGCCCTCTTTCGAGAATTTGACATCGGTGATGAGGCACAGCATGAATTCGCGGTACCTGGAGAAAATCTCCATTGCCTCCTCGTAATCGGCTGCCAGTAGAATTTTTGGCCTCCCTCTAAGTTTCAGTACTTTAAATAGTTCGTCGGTGTTCACATCTTCAATCAGCCGGCGCGTTTGTTCCATCACGTTGGAGTAGAGCAGTGGCAGGTATCGCGAGTAATACTTTGATGAATCTTCAACCAGCAGGATTACTCTCACCATACCCACCCGGGTGTCGTTCTCAACATTTACCCTGTCTTCAAGGTGTTTCACCATGGCAAAGAACACTTTCGAGTCGCCATTCCAAACAAACACTTTGTCGATGGCGGTTTGCTGGTCGGTTTTGCGTGGCTCGAAGAGCCTGATGTCGGCATTGCTGTTGAGCAATACATAAATGGGTATATAAGGGAAAGCCTCACGGATTCGCCGGCTGATGTCGAAGGGTTGGTTTTTGTCAACGCCAACCATCAGTATGATAAGGTCGAAGTGTTTAACCTCGAGTTGTTCCATCGCTTCTTCAAAGGAACTTACTCCGGTAATTCTTGGTACGGAGGTGAGGTTCATTTGGTAATACTCGCCCAGGATGTGTTCGCTGAAACGACCCTCTTTCTCGATGCTGTAGGCGTCGTAGAGGTTAGCTACGAGAAGTATTTCGCGCACTTTAAAGGGCATCAGGTCGTGGAAGATGTCGCGGTTGTAGTTGTTGCGGTTGAGGAATTTTTGGAGGAGTTGCCGGCTGTTTATCAGCGATTTCTGGGGTGATTTTCGGGCCAGATCGCCCGAGCGTTTTAAAACATCGCGGCCTTTGATGCCGTTCAGATAGCCGGTGATGATGTTTGCCAGATTCGACAACAACTGTCGCTCTTCTTTTATAAAGGGTCCTTCGTCGGCATTGGGGAATTGCCTTGTGTAGCAAACTTCAAGCGAACCCTTTTTTCCATCGATGGTTTCAAATTCCTGTACCTGGTGCCAGCGTGTATCGGTAAATCCAGGGGTGGTGTATTCTTTGTCTTCGAACCTGATGCGGCTTTGTGCGAATTGCGGGTGTTGCCATGCCGATGGCAGGATGTTGGCAATCTGCCCCAGGGTGTCGTCGATGGGTTTTTTCTCGCGAAGGATGGCCGTGGTTTGGTTGATTGCCGAAAGTTCTTTGAGTCGTTCGGTAAATGAGTGTTTTTCTTCTTTTCCGCGAACTCCGTTGAGGTATCCGGCTACCATGGCCGAGAGGTTGTCTATCAGATCGCGCTCTTCTTTAAGGAAGGGGCCTTCGTGTGACTCGGGGAACCGACGCAGATAAAACACCTCAATGCTTCCCTGTTTCCCGTCGATGGTGTCGAATCTCGACGACAGAACCCATTCCGATTCTCTGAACTGTGGCGAAGTGAAACTAACTGTATCGTAGGTGATGCGAGCCACTGTGAATTCAGGAAATTGCCATGCCGCAGGCAGCAGATAGGCTATCTGGCGCAGTGTGTCGGCAGGTGGTTTCCCCGATCTGATAATGGCAGTTGTTTGGTTGATAGCCGAAAGCTCTTTGAGTCGTTCGCGCGTGAAGTATTTCTCCTCTTTGCCAACCATGGTGTTCAGAAAGCCGGTAAGCAGATGGGTCACGCTGTCGAGTAACGATCGTTCGTCGTTAGAAAACTGCGCGTTTTGGGCTCCGGTGTAAATCAATTCGATCTCCCCTTTTCGGCCATCGTTTGTTTCGAACGATTGACTCAACGATTTTTCGGTATCGGCAAAGCCGGCTGAGGTCACCACCAGATCGTCGAGTCTGATTCTAACGGCTGCTTCAGCCGGATGCATCAGCAGGGTTGGAAGAAAAGCGCAGAGTTCTCTGAGGGTGTCGTCGGTTGACTTCCCGTTTTTCAGGATGAGCATGGTTTGGTTGATAATGGCCAGGTAGTGTTCCTGAACCTGGATAGAGCCAGATGTCTGAAGGTTTTCGGAACCTGAATCAGAACGATCGGTTGAGGGGGAGTAACTCTTTTTCATGGCGAATCGTTTTGCGGGATGGAGCCTGTCAAATCATTTTGGGGTATTGAATCACTTTCAAATGTATGCAATTAGCAAAACCTGTCAATAAATTCGATCAGCCGCGGGTGTTTTTTAGAGTATTGCTTAGCGTTGATGCGAGAATCACTTATAGATCGTGCGTGTTTTTGGTAATTTAGTGATAGTGAGAATAATTTGCACAAAAACAACCTATCATTGCATCAACATTTAAAAAATCCTTTTAACCCCAAAAAAATCTTTCGTTATGTCAAACAATGTTTATCAGCAGTTAGTAGATGATTTCATGGCCCGCGTTAAGGCTAAAAATCCAGGAGAAGCCGAGTTTCATCAGGCAGTTCAGGAAGTTGTTGAATCATTGATACCTTTCGTTGAAGAGAATCCGCAGTACAAGCATGCTAAAATTCTTGAGCGGATGACCGAACCCGAGCGTGTTATCCTTTTCCGTGTGCCATGGATGGATGACAAGGGCGAGATTCAAATCAACAAAGGGTACCGTATCGAGATGAGTTCGGCTATAGGCCCTTATAAAGGCGGATTGCGTTTTCATCCGACAGTAAATCTGGGTATTCTGAAGTTTCTGGCTTACGAGCAGGTTCTGAAAAACTCGCTTACCACCCTGCCTATGGGCGGAGGAAAAGGTGGATCAGACTTCGATCCTAAAGGGAAGTCTGATAACGAGGTGATGCGTTTCTGTCAGAGTTTCATGACCGAATTGCAACGCCATATCGGTCCCAACACCGACGTTCCGGCCGGCGATATTGGTGTAGGAGGTCGCGAAATTGGTTTCATGTTTGGTCAATACAAAAGACTGCGCAACGAATTCACGGGTGTACTCACCGGCAAAGGACTTGAGTGGGGCGGCTCCTTGATTCGTCCTGAAGCAACCGGTTACGGCTGTGTTTATTTCGCCGAAGAGATGCTCAAAACCCGCGGGATGAGTTTTGCTGGTAAAACCGTTGCCATATCGGGTTCGGGTAATGTGGCTCAATATGCCACTGAAAAAGTGAACATGTTGGGTGGCAAAGTGGTAACACTGAGCGATAGCAACGGAACCATTTACGATCCGAAAGGCATTGATGCCGAAAAACTCGCCTGGGTGCTCTGGCTGAAGAATGTAAAACGCGGTCGTATCAAAGAATACGTTGATAAATGGGGCGGGGAGTATTATCACGAACAACGCCCCTGGCATGTGAAGTGCGACGTGGCTCTCCCGTGTGCTACACAAAACGAAGTTGACAAGAACGATGCTGAAGCCCTGGTGAAAAACGGCTGCATTTGTGTTTCAGAAGGAGCTAACATGCCTAGTACCCCCGATGCCGTGGAGGTTTTCATCAAAGCTAAAATTCTTTATGGCCCGGGCAAAGCAGCCAATGCCGGTGGTGTAGCCACTTCAGGTCTTGAAATGACCCAAAACTCGATGCGCCTCAATTGGACCCGCGAAAGAGTTGACGAGGAGTTGCACACCATCATGATCAACATCCATAAGACTTGCCAGAAATATGGAACAGAACCTGACGGCTTCATCAACTACGTGAAAGGCGCCAATGTGGGCGGTTTCGTGAAGGTTGCCGATTCAATGCTGGCTCAGGGTCTGGTATAATTTACATAGATAGGTTCATTTTTGTGAGAAAAGGGCTCCCTCGGGAGCCTTTTTTTGTTGGTTAGCCATTCGTCAGCGATGCTCAGATGGTGGAATCCGGCGCGATTCTGCGCGCCTTACTGTGCTGAAGATCCGAAAACAAGAGGGTGTTGAAGAAGGCATAGAACATCACACCAGCTTGTCGTTCGAGCATCGATTCAAACAAAAGATTCATCCCGACTACTAGTAGAAAAAAAGCATAAGCCCAGTATTTCCGGTAAAGTGCCAGAACAAAAGGCCATCCGATAGTAATCAAAAAGACGACCAACCCGGGGATACCTAGTGCTATGCCAACCTGAAGGTATTGGTTGTGAGCGTTTAATCCGGCTTCAAGTCCGGCCACATTGCCCGAAGTTCGGTATTCACTTTCGAGTGCCTTCCTCACATCGCCCGTACCAACTCCGGTTATCCAATGGTTTTTAACAATCTCGACTGATGCTTTCCAGATCATGACGCGTTGAAAGGTTGATTCGGTGTTGCTGCCGTTGCTTTTGTCAACCTGACTTATAGCTTCTCCCGCGGTTTCAATTCGGCCGAATGATCTGGGGAAGAGCGCGGCAGACAGGATGTAGGCCGAGGCAGCAATCAGGATGCAGATCATGGTTTTTTTCCATGACTTGTAAAGTGTCGAAACTTTAAATATTACGAAACACCACGCCAATACCAACGAAAGCAATCCCGCTTTGCTGCTCATCAAAACCACCATGATATGGAAGAAAAGGTACAGCATCCAATAGGCTATGGCTTTTGCGGAATAGGGTTTTACCTCATGCGAGACTGTCAATTCGGTTATAAGCACCATGCTCCAAATCAAATACATGGCAAAATAGGTGGGATGAAAAGGAGAAGCCAACAATACATAATAGAATACACCGGCATCCAATTCGGCAGTGTATTTGATTGTTGCAGCTATCAGCATGACGAACGACGAAAGAAGAGTGCCGGCAATAAAGGCTATCCCAATGATTTTTGTTGTTTCGCGTCGGATGGTTCTTGTTGCGAAAAATGCAGCAAAAGCCACGATTGGAAGTTTCACCTGCAAGTCGAATAGTGTAGCGTCTTTATCGGAGGAGTAAAAAGATCCGGCAATAAACAGGAAATAAATGGCCGACAGTGCAAAAACATTTTTTTTAAACCGGGGAAAAAGATTCCCACAACGCTGGTACGACCTGACCTGATTAATCAACCACAAAGCCAGAACTACAAACGAAAAAAAAGAAGATAGGGGCTGATGAAGCGGAATCAGAAAAGCTATTGCTAACAACAGCCAGAGCTCAGCCTTGTTTAGCCAATGATTATCGGTAGTTAAGCTGGGGTTGATCCAGTTTTTAATCAATTTTTGAGTGACAACCATGGTATGTTACGATTTTGCGGGTTGATTGTTTGGGTTGTTTGTTTTGCTGTTTCGGGGTATCGATTTGAGTAAATTTAACAAATCAGTTGCTATTGAATCGCGATTGAACACGGTTTGCACAAATTTTCGTCCATTTGACCCCAGCCTCTGTCGTAATTCTGCATCACCGGCCAAATTGAGCACAGCCGAAGTCATATGAGCAGCATCACCTGGTTTGCAAAACAGAGCGCATTGCCCGTTGTTTACGAACAACTCTTTTGCTTCGCCATCCACGCCCAACAGAACGGGTTTGCTCATGGCCAGATTCTCGAATATTTTTGATGGTATTGCACCAAGAAATAAATCCAGGGGCAACAGATGAACTATGGCCACATCACAGCTCTGAATTACCCTGGGCATCATTGCTTTAGGTTGATTTGGGAAAAATCTCACGTTTGTCAATCCAAGTCGCGAGGCTGTTTCCTTTAGCATCACCTCTTCGGGTCCTGTTCCCATGAGAGCGAATTGAATTTGGCTATACCCGCGCAACAGATTTGCGCACTCAAGCACCGTTTCGAGCCCTTGGGCATGACCCAGGATTCCGGCATAAAGAAAAAGCAGGTCTGCTTCGTTGTACCCCGCCTCTTTTCGCCAATCACGTTGATAATCATCGGGGTTAAACAGCGACGCATCAACCCCGTTTTTAAGCCAATAGACTTGTTTTGCAGGGAAACGCAGTTTAATATCGGCTACTATACCCTGTGTCTGACCGGTAATGAGCACCGAGCGGTTGTAGAGAAATGCTTCCAGAATGTAGGCTGCCTTCAAAAAAGCACGGTTGGTGACAATGCCAAGTTTCTCCGCACTCTCAGGCCATAAATCAGAAACGTTGAAAATGAATCCGGCGTGCTTTATTTTTGCGAGTATCCAACCGCTGATCCCCAGGAACAATGGAGGGGATTCAACCAACAGAAAATCAGCTTGAGGAAGACGTCTGGCCCCCACCAGTAGGCTTGAGAACACGAAAGAAAAGTAGTTGAGAAGCCTTGATGCAATGCCGCGGTTTTTGCTCACATAGATTGCGCTTCTGATAACCTTAATGCCCTGGATGGTTTCTTTAACCCACCACTTGCCTTTGTAGTCGTGATGAATGGTCATCGCGGGGTAATTAGGCATGGCCGTAAGCACTGTTACTTCATGTCCCTGGCGCTGAATTCTGACTGCCAACTCGAAGAGGCGATTTTGTGGTGCCCCGGTTTCGGGGGGGAAATATTGTGTGAGGATGATGAGTTTCATGACGATGCCATCTTTTCAATTATGGAACTATATCGTTGGATCAGCGTGGGAAAAATTGCCCGCTGGCTGATTATTTGTCGGTTAACAGCAGCTATGCTGTGGTGAGTTGCCAGTACTTTCGGGATTTTTTCAATCAATTCGGCATTCTCATAAATCCCATTTTTCATGTCCTCAATCCACTCGTTATTTGCTTCGATGTTGCTAACAATTGGTATGCATCCCCATGCCATTGCTTCCAAAAGCGAAACCGAAGTTGAATCGCTTTCGGGAAGTGAAAAATAGAATTGACTCTGATGGTAATATTGGTTTTGTTGTTTGGGGTTCAGGAATCCGGTAAATTCAATTTGGTTGGTCAGGTGGAGCCTCTGTGCCAGTTTTTGTAGCGATTCGGTTTCTGGTCCGCTGTTGGCAATCACCAATCCGGCATCAGGATAATTGCTAGCTATTACTCCAAATGTAATGATTACGTGATCAATACGATAATTTTTTGTATGAGCCCTGTTGGAAAAGAAACTAAAAGGTTTTTTTTGGCTTAAAGAAATTTCGGGCAACGAATTCAAACCAAATACGAAGGTTTCAACCTGATTTCGAGTTAGTTTTTTAATGGCTTCGGTCATTGTCCTGGCGTCAGAAGTAATTAGATGTCCTCTGTTCAGTGCAAATTTGGTTACCATCTTGTATAACATACTCTTTTGAGGTGTAACTAAGATATCGGAACCCCAGGCCGATTGTACAAGGATTATCCGTCGGGAACAGACCAACGAGGCCACAGCTGCCAGAAAACCGTAGCTTGTGATGTAGTGGGCATTGAGGATATCGGGTCTCCATTTTTTGACCTGTTTGATGAATACAGGTAATAAGGACAACATTTTCAGGTTTCCACCATCAGGATCGAGGCTGAAGTTTAATGCTACTATCTGATTGTCAGGAATAATTGAATGTATTTCGGGCAATACGCTACGCGACGAAATCAGATAAAGGTCAAAATGATCAGCCAATGCCGAAATCCATTTTAATAGGTGCGGGCTGGCTCCATCGCCAATTATCAGGTATTTGAGGTTCTTACTCATCGGAAGTTAATTGAAGAATTGCGTTATGCAGCCTTGCGGCTTGTTCACGTCGGTGATGGGCATTAATGGTTTCTTTGTTAATAGGAAGTTGACGTCCTTGTTTCCAAAGCTCATAGCTTCTTAGAACAGCGGTCTCAATTTCAGACTGATTGTTGGTGGAAGCAACAAATCCTGTATTACACCGCCGGATTAAATTTGCTGCCACATCGTTTGGATCGCATAAAGCAATTATACTTCGGTATGTTCCCAGATAGTCGAATAATTTGCCAGAGAATATTCCCTTATATTTTGATTCTCCGAGAATAAGCAACAGTGAATCTGATTTTTGGAGGTATTTGATGGTTTGCTCATAGGGCTGGTAAGGCAATGCAGTAACTTTTGACTCCAAAGCGGCCGGAACTCGATAATTTGCTGGTACTCCGATAAGCTTGATTTGAATATTCTCAATCAACGATCGTTTTATCAAGCTTTCTATTGCCTTGAAAAAGAGATCGGGTCTTCTTTCTCCGTAAAATTTTCCGGCATAGGTAACCGTAAAATCTTTATTGGGTATATAGCCTTCAACAGGCTCGAAATCAAATCCGTTTCTTATTTCAGCGAAGGGGTTTTTGTATTCCGGGTGTTTAACATGGAAATACTCAAGTATGGGTTTTGATACAGAAATAACCAGCGATGCGTTTTTGGCAATTTCATCCTCCAGCCTGACGGCGGCTTTAGATGAAATAGCATTGCTGTCGTTGTTGGTTATTCCATCGCGCAGATCGGCAACAAAGTGCAAATTGAATTTTTTGGCAACGGCCATTCCGGCTTGCAATGCCTCATGAGTTGGATAACTGGCCAAAACCATATCAATAGGCCAGCCACGATGCAAGTGTTCTGCCTTTTTTACTACGCGTTTAGCCCATTTCCCATAAGGATTAACGCCAGCTCGTAAAATGATTTTGTTGTACAGAGCTTTTATTTTATGAACCAAATAGTTTGCAGGGGTATCAAAACCAGCTAGTTGAAGCAACTGCCTGTTAGATATGAAAAAAACTTCTACGTTATGGATGTTGGGAAAATGGCTTTGAAAATCAATTCCTTTGCCAATTGTCAGCACTTTTATCGAATACCTGTCGCTAGGCAAATATTTAACAAACGAGAGCAGTCTTTGACTTGCAACTGATTTAATGGGAGGGAAAAAGGCTGTGACAATAAGCAGGTTGATGGTTTTACCTGACGGCATCTTTGGTTTCATAATAAAATGCTTTGAAGTTTTAAGAGTACCGCTTCTTTTGAAAAGTTGGACAATACGTATTCATGCCCGGTTGTATTCAGGCTTAATGAGCCGTTGTCAAATTCAGATTTCAGCTTGTTTAATCCATTGATAAGTTCATGGCTGTCAGATGCCTGTATGGCCAGCGGGAATGGTTGGTTGTACAACACATAACGCCCGTAAACAAGGGCCTCCAGAATAAAAACCGAAAGTCCGTCGTGCAAGGGCATTCTGATGGCAACCACAGTTTTCGCGAATACTGTTTCCATATTATTAACCCAGCCAAGTGCTTTAATATTGGAAGGTAATGACTCTGAGTGATTTAATCCTGCAATGAAAAAATCAGTATCAGGCATGGCCACAGCAGCTTCGGTTATGGTGTTTAAGCCGTAGAAATCGGGATTAGACTTTGGAATATAGGCCAATACCGCGAAATGGTCGGGGAAAGGAAGTAATTTTCGTTCGTTTCCCAATGAAAGCAAAGGGCTATATTGCGCCTTGATTCCCAGTTTTCTCAGGGGTTCAACATACCAAGGGGTATCGGTAAGGTGAATGGGCCGGTGAATCAATTCCTTTTTGGCCGTTTGTTGGCTTATTCTTTGGCGGGCTTCAATAAGGTCGCTTCCTACCCAATGCATAACTATTTTTTTTCTTAACATCACAGCCAGCCATAACACAAAACTTCCTCCAATTGCCCCATTAATAGAATAGACACTCCTGCAAAACCCTATATAACATAAATATTTAAGTTGGTCAGCTCTTTTGTAATAGGTGTTCAGGAATATATAATTCGAATCCTTGTCGAATTTTTGCAACTCCTGACAGATTTTTTTCCCAAAAAAAGGTAATCCCGTAATGATAACAACTGGTTTCATTTTTTCTCTTCTCCAAGGGTTTTGTTACTGATCCGGAGCATCCATCTTATCAAGAATAAATAATACAGCACCATGCCTCCTGAAACAATTTGAAATCCGCGCAGTGGATCATGAAAAACCTGCGCACCCCCAAAGGTTCCGATTAAGATCCATGAGTTGCCTATCAAACTCAGATAGAACGCTGTTTTTTGGAAACCAGTAATCAATGGTACTGACGAAACAGGGCTAATCACTAAATTAAGCATCAGCCACGGTGAAATTGCCGATGCGTATGAGCCGGCTACCCGCCAATCAGATCCAAGAATAAATCCAAACAGATTTTCGCCGGTAAAAAAAACAAATCCAAATCCTAAAAGAGATATGATGGTCAGGTTTTTCATCATCCTTCGGGTTAAGCCGGCAATTGATTCACCATTAGCATACAACCGTGAGGCTTGTTGGAAATAGACCTGCCCCAGGGCAGCCCCAATCAATGATGCAGGAGCCGCCATCAGCCTGAATGTACGCGAGTAGGATCCTACAACAGTTTCGTTAAAAAAATACGACAATAGAAAAATGAGAAGGCTTTGTTGGAGGATGTCGGTAAATGCATGCAAGGTGTTGATACGGGGAAAATCTTTGTAACCCCTTGCCGCTTTGATGAGATCGCTTCGGCGTGTTGTTACAACCAATCTGTAGTCGTTTCTCCTGACAGAGGAGAGTAGCGTAACAAATGAAAAAAACAAACCAAGCAAATAAGAAGCAATCAATCCCAATGCGCCAGTTTTGAAAAACCCGGCCGCCAGACTTAATGATGATCCTGATATGGTTTGAACAACTCTTGAAGTGGCTATCCCGGAAAATTGTTTGTTGCGCGAAAGCCAATAATTTGCAGTTTGGTAAATACCGGTAAACAGAACCATCAGTGGTACAAAATAAAGAAAGGGTTTAATGGAATTGTTGTTTAGTAATGAACCAATATTTGAATTGAAAACGATCACAATTACAAGGGTGAGCAAGGTAACTGCCAAACAAATAATCAACGAAAGTGCCACCAGATCAATAGCTTTTTTATGGGTAGATGGCAGCATGATGGCTAATTCATACCGTCCGGTGGCAATTACCGCGAATAAATTGGAAAAACTAATAAACAGGGCCAATACCGCAAATTCTGAAGGGGTATAAAGACGTGTGAGAATGGGTTCGAAAGCAAAGGGAATGGCCTGCGCCATAACACTTCCTGTAAATAGTTTCAGGAAATTGGCAGTTGTTTCATTGCTTTTCAACTGTTTAAGAATGCGCATTTGTATTCCCATCTTCAGCCCATCTGAAATAACTGGCATTCAACTCCGGATGTGTGTCGAGAAACGGACGATCCATTGTCCTGGTGTCGCCTACAACAGTGGCAGGGTTCCCTTTGATAACCGAAAAGTCGTCAAACAACCCCTTCACATAACTGTTGGCTGCCACTATGCACCCTTTCCCAATTTTTGTTCCCGGCATAATGGTTGCATGAGGACCAATAAAAGTGTAGTCTCCAATTTCTATTTTGCCAGTTATATATCCTGCCATATCGGCTCCGGCGTATTGATCACCATACAATCGAATAGATATGTGGCTTGAGTGGGTAGTCAGGCTTACAAAATTGGTGATTTGGCAACCTTGACCTATCTGAATAGTATTGCTTGATTCAATAAAATTGTGATGACCTATAAAGACATCCTCCTGAGGGAAAAAATTCTCTCTACACGTAATAACAGTCGTGCTCCCCAAACGAAGATTTTTCAATACAACCCCGTCGGATCTTTTAAATCCGGTTATCATCCGGGGTTTGGTAACCCGTATAATCAACCTGGCTATTCGATCTCGAAGGTTCATTATTTTGCCTGCTGGTTATACTAATTGGAACTGTTTGCAATGAAATCGGTTGATTTCATCAAAAACTTGTCAAACACAAAGTATTGCAGCATAACAAAATCACCATTACCTACCATGCCATACATTCTGTCCATATTAAAGGTATGTCCGTAGAGCTCTGTGTTGGGTTCGCCTGTTTCCATATGCCAGGCTTTCATGGTTTCTTTCCTGCCGTCTGTCAATGTAAGTGTAAGTTCAAATAGAGGGGTACTTCCTGTAATTGAATCGAGTTTGGGCTGTGGAATATCGTTAATAAAGGCTTCAAATTTTACGCTATGAAAGGCTGTCAGGTATGCCAGACATCGTAACGTGTCAAAAGGTGCCGTTTGTTCCATCGTGGCTCCCGTTTTGAGGGTAAGCGTGCGGTTACCGTTGTTCACGATAGTGAATGAACTTACAGGTTCTGAGGGATATGTCATTTCAACGGATTGTATCTGCTCCAGCGCGGAGGCAAAAATAGTGTGATCGCGCCAATCAGAAGCCGTTGTGAAATAGCGAGCCTGGACAAACCCGCGGAACCCTGGCTGGTAAACAACAAAGGGTTGCGATGATCCTTCCATCAGCATGTAGGTTCCTGTGTTGTCGCTGGTTACCTCGCCCACGTAGTAGGTGCGGGTAAGCCTTTCACTTACAAACAGATTGAGACCAAACCAATCAATCAGAGGCTTCATTTGATAGAACTCAACTTTAGTCCCGTTTGCGGCCATTGCTTTCATCACGTTGGGCGAAGCTTTGGAAGCCACAGGGCTTTCAACTGCCAGTTGCGATGCTACTTTTAAAAAAGATGAAACAATGATAGGGTGAGCCCTGTATTCTCTGTTGATCAACCATCCTCCTCGTGTGCTGTCCCGACTTACAAGTACCTGATTTCCCTGTTTGTCGGCCAGAAAAAAGCGGGTTACACTTGCTGTATCATCTATAGCAAACTGACTTTCGGAGGGATTAAAGGCTGATCCGCTGTTGTTTGTCAGCACCAGGGCAGCTGCCAGCAACAACACCGCGGTTATGATGATCAATCTAGAATTCTTTTTCATAGATAATTAATTTTCAATCGGTCTTCGTAATTCAATAGGGTGCAAAAATACGACTTTTTGAAGTCGTCTCAACAATTCCACCGGTTTGTGTTCTTATCTTTGCCCCATGAAAACCTTTCAAAACTCTTTAAACTTAATGGAATGGGGTGATGGCCCGCCCCTTATCATCCTTCATGGCTTGTTTGGAATGAGCGACAACTGGGCTCCTCTGGCCCGAAAGCTCTCCAACGGTTACAGGGTGATCGTCCCCGACTTACGAAACCATGGCAGGTCTCCCCACTTTGCCAGCCACACTTATAAGGAGATGGCGTCTGACATAACGATTCTTTGCAACGAGCTGAATATCGATCGTTGCTCAATTCTGGGTCACTCGATGGGGGGAAAGGTTGCCATGACACTAGCTTTTGAAAATCCGGCCCTGGTTGACAGGCTCGTTGTGGCCGATATTGGGCCGGGAGCCTATCCCGACCACTCTTACCATTCGCAACTGATACAACTGATGCTGGATGCACACCCCGAAACCGCCTCGAGCCGTTCTGAAATTGAATCACGGTTAGCATCAGGGGTGTTTGATGAGCGCATCAGGCTGTTTTTGCTCAAGAATATTACTCGTGATCAAAACGGTAGTTTCGCCTGGAAGGTGAATCTGCCTGTTTTGGCTGCCTGCATGCCCCAAATTCTTGCAGGGATTACCCCCAACGGTTTTTACTCAGGGAAATCGTTGTTTATTAAAGGTGAGTTATCCGATTATGTCTCGGGTCATCAATGCGATCTGATTTATGAGCAGTTTCCAACTGCCAGGGTGGTCGCCATTCAAAAGGCCGGCCATTGGCTGCATGCCGATGCTCCGGAAGAGTTCTTCCGTGTGGTTTCCGATTTTCTTTCTTCCTGATTTTTTAACGCCTGATTGGCTGTTTGCGATAGTGGAAATGCTGCTTTTTGGGGGCCAGCAACCCCCTGCTAAGATTGTATTTAACGCCAACAGCCGGCAAAACGTAATAATCGTCGCTTTCGCCCGCCTGAAGTCCGTCAAACCGATCGCTTCTGATGTGGTACATGGTAAGTTCAAAAACCAGATCCCAATTTGGCCCCAGGTATTTGTTAAACCCAATGCCCGCATAAACAGCCGATTCGTTAACTGCTTCGCGGTTCCAAGGATTGGTGAGAATTTCTTCGCCCGTGGTCAGGTTTTTAAGTTTTGAACGGATGTTGACAAGGCCACCACCTACAATCCCATATATATAAATATCGGGGAATACTTCATTGGGCAAACTGAAAAGGTTAACGAAGTCGATCATGATATTGCCACCCAGCAAAATGCTGGATCCATCAACCAATCGGTTCACCTGATCGTTTTCTGCTTTGAATCCTCCGTATATCACCCTGCCCTGAAGGGCAAGCCACGAATTAATTTTGTTGGCAACAACGATTTGCCCCGATAAGCTGCTTTCATTAAATATTTTAGTAAAAGGGTCTTTGTCGTTGACACTTAAATCGCCATAGTAGAGGCCTGGCCCAATATCGAGTTGAACCGACCAGTTCTCGGTGACTAACCGGATTAGTTTTTCCTCAAAGGTTTTCTTTCTATAGGGGTTGCGTTGCTGAGCTACAAGGGAAACCGGCACAATCAGGGCCAGAGCCAAAACAGCCAGTCGTGCCATGCCTGCCCGGGCATGCAATATTATTGTTTCAACCAAGATCATGCTCGTTATACTTTCAAATGGGAGCATTTGTTACGCCCATTATGAAACGCAAACATCCCCGATTTGTTATTGAATTTATTTCTCAGCATTCTGTGTCTTCCTAGCAGTGCGATCGGCCACCAGTATCCCTGCTTCATATAGAGCAACAAGGGGCAGGGTTACAAGAATTTGCGAAAAAACATCAGGTGGCGTGATAATTCCTGCAACTACCAGTATAACAATAAACATCACTTTTCTGAAACGCCGCATCATGGCTCCGTTGATTATTCCAACACGTGCCAAAACATAGACCAAAGCGGGGAGTTCAAACACCAGTCCTACCGAAAAGGTTAGCGACACAACAGTTGATATATACGATGCCAAAGAAACCTGGTTGGCAACAGAACCCGAAACCTGATAGGTGCCCAAAAAGTTGATAGTGAGCGGTACCAGCAAATAATAGCTGAAGGCTGCTCCACACAAAAACAGGAGTGAAATGGTGAAAACTGCTCCCGAGGAATAACGTCGCTCCTTGTCGTGAAGGGCAGGCCTAACAAATTTCCACATCTCCCATACTATATAGGGAAATCCTACTATCAAACCGGCCATCAAACTGATGTACATATGGGTCATGAACTGCCCCGACATGGTAATGTTGATGATTTGCAGCGACGAGTTGTCGAGACAAAGTTGCGGGGTTTGAAGCCAGGTGCCCAACGCACACAGCAAACGGGTGGTCAGAAAATCTGGCGATAGAGGTGCCAGAATTACCTTGTCAAAGATAAACTCGCGGTTGATCATGGCGGCCAGTGCCAGAATCACAACCACAACCACCGATCGTATCAGGCGCCATCGCAACTCACTCAGATGATCCCAAAACGACATTTCGGAACTTGTATCTCTTGGAGGTTTCTTTTTCTTGCTTGATATTGTCTCTTCCAAAGCTTTATCGAATTCTGAAGGCAAATGTACAAAATACTCCTTTTCTTTGGTAGCTTTTGCCTTTTGAGTTATTTTCGCACCTAAAAACTTGTTGTATGATTCACGAAAATCAAACCAGAACTGAATCGGTTCTTCATGTTGCCCAAATGATGATGTCGGCTGCCCGCACGGCACCCAAAGGTCGTGGGCGCGATACTTTGTTTGTTGCAACTGCCAGCGGTGAAGAGTTGATGGCTGTTGCTCATCAAATGGATCTGATTGCTTCAAAAGAGAACCTCCCGTTTTTTGCCCGCGATGCTGCTAATCTTCGTCGAAGCATTGCGATGGTGTTGCTGGGTACTGCGGTTTCACCCCTGGGCTTGTCGTATTGCGGGTATTGCGGACTGAACACTTGTGCTCAGAAGAATGAATATTCACAAGTACCCTGTGCTTTTAATCTGGTGGATTTGGGGATTGCTGTTGGATCGGCAGTATCAGTGGCCTCTGGCTTTGGTGTTGATAACAGGGTGATGTATTCTGCAGGAAGGGCAGCTTTGGAGCTTGGGATGTGTGGCGAAGGGGTTACAACAGTGTTTGCAATCCCTTTAAGTGTCTCCGCAAAAAGTCCTTATTTCGACCGCTGAACCCGGGGCATAGGCCAGGGGAGGTTTGCATCCGGATTTTGTTCGAGCAACACCCACAATCCCGCTAAAAGCGCTTCGGCAGCATTGTGGTTCAGCCTGCCTGCAACTTTCATCCCTCCCCAAAGGGCGGCTTTGTGAGCATAATTGATCGCAAGGTTCTTTAAATCGCCGGTGTATTGCCATTCCGATTCGTAAAACAAATTTTTTCGCCACTCTTCTGCATGAAGAATCCGGGTATCCCAACCCCATTTGTTGCCTGCCTGCTTCCAAATCAGGGCAATATCACCACCGCCCTCCAAAACCAAAATTCCTGGGTCGCCAGCCGATAACAAGACACCAGGAGCAGCTTTTGCCACCAGCTTTTTCGATCCGTAGTTGTGCGACCGGCACCATAAAAGTTTTCTCTGTTCGACATCCCAGCACGCCAGCCCGGTTTTTACGCCCAAATCGATTGCCAGCATGTTCATGTTTAGAAACTTAAATAAAATTTCTTTGTAAGGTTCTGATAATCATCAGTGAAGTGCCCGTTTGGATTTTGAATTATCAGATGGTGGTTGTCAATCGCATCAGGCAGATACCTGCCGAACTGCAGCAACATCCGGTGTACAGGTTTTTCAGCTTTGGGTTTGATTGAGCATCTCTGGTTCAAGTGCCATCCATGTTCGCAGGCCAGATTGATGAAGCCTGTGGCTTCTGAAAAGGGCAAAATGGTGGCAAAGAGGGAGCAGGGAGTGGAGAGGTGGAAGGCTCCAAGTATTAAATCTTCGTAGCTCAGGGTGTCGCTGTGGCGGGCATTGTTTCTTCGTGGGTTGTTTGGTACTTTCAGGCTGTTGTTGAACCAGGGCGGATTGCTGACAATTAGATGAAACGGCTGATGCTGCTGTGCGCAATACTTTTGAAGAGAGGTGTTTGCAACACTCATTCGATGGCTCCACGGCGACTCCTTAAAATTTGAGGAAGCTTCGGCAGCCGACAAGTCGTCGGGTTCGATGGCCACAATTTCGGTCGTCGGGAAGCGATTGGCCAATATCAGCGCTATTACACCACATCCGGTTCCAATGTCAAGAATTCTGTTACCCGGTGGGGGTGAGGCCCATGCTCCAAGCAACACAGCATCGGTACCAACCTTCATGGTGCTTTGCCGGTGCTCAACGCTGAATTGTTTAAAACGAAACCGGCTCATGAGCATCTACGGATTGATGTATAAATCGATAAGTCCGTCGGGGAGGGTCATCACGAACCGACGGCCAGCCCGGTCCACTTCAACAATAAACGGATCGGCCAGAGGGATAAGCACCTCTGCTCCGTTGTGATCAACACTTAACAAGGGGTTGGAGGCCAGGTCGTAAACCTGCTTTATAAGACCCACAAGGCCATATTGGGTGTCGATCAGATCGAAGCCTACGATTTCGTGAAAGTAGAACTTGTTTCCTTCGAGTTTTGGCAAAAGTTCAAGAGGGAGATAGAGCCGGTTTCCAACCAGTTTCTGGGCTTTATCGATGGTGTCGATATCGTCGAGGGTAACATAAACTTGTTGTTTGTTTCCCGCTGTGAGGCTCTTGATGAAAAATGGAACCAGCGACTGACCTATTTCGATAAGAACCGACTCCAGGTCAAGGTATTGCACAGGGTCGTCAACATCGAGCCAGAATGTGAGACTTCCCGAATTGCCGTGCGTTCGGCTGATGGTGCCCAGTTGGAAACAATCGTTGTGAGTCATGAATGAAAAAATGGGGCTACATTAATTTTTGGTAAACCTGCCACCATCTGTCGGGCAGATCGTTGTTGCAGGCGGCTTGGTAGTCGGCGTAGGAGCAGGCAACAAGATAATGTCTGGCAAATTTTGTCTGAAGGTATGCAGGGCAGGTCACCTCCATCCACCAACGGTTGCTTCTGACACTTTTGTAAAACACTACTTCATCTTTCTGACCCTCGATGGCAACGTGAAATTTCATGTAGTGATCCTGGTCTTTTGTTTTGACGGGGAAGTCGTTCATCCGGTTGTAAAATCCCTCAACAAAATACCACAGCATTTGCCCAAGCAGATGTGCTGTTTGGCCTTCCTGGTCTTTTTCGGGGTCGTATTCATATATACCAACCGAGGTTAGTTTATCGCTCATGCCCGCAAAACGCATCATTTGGCAAAGCTGCTCGCCGTAAAATCCATTGGGAGAGGCGTTAATACATCCTGGTGCGTCGCTCCTTCTGACGGCGGAAACGTCAACAGAAAGCATGTCGGCGTTGCGCACCATGGGTTCAATTTCTTCGATGTTTTGATTCACGAACCCCAGTCGGTAAATATCGAAAAACATATTTTTCATAAGCTTAATGGCATCCTGATCAACAAAATAGGTTTGATAACCAATGTTGGTGTAATTGAAAAGGTAGTTTGGCTGGTGCAGGATGATACGGCTAAGCCATGATTGCGACGGGGCGTCTGCTTCCTCGCCTCCAAGATCGAAGCGGGGGTCAACGGAAGCAATGTTGATGATCTGACCCATGTTTTCGTAGGCCTTGTAATTGGCCCACGAAAGATGTTGTCCCCCTCCCAGGATGATAGGGATGATGCTGCTTTCGAGCAGTGCTCCAACAATTTCCGATAATGCCGCCCAGGTATCTTCAAGGCTCGAGCCAGTTTGCATATTACCCAGATCGGCTATCTTCATCTGTTTGCGTGCCGGGAATAACTTATAGAAGTATTTTCTGATTTCATCGGGTCCGTTATTCTGAGTCGGTTGCGCATCTCTGCCTCGATTCTCGGCAATTCCGATCAGCACCAGATCGGCCTCCGACAGGTCAGGGAATTGCCCTTGGGTGGTGTATGCTTTGATTTGATGGCCAACTCGCAAATGACTATACGATTCGGGATCGAATACTTCTGGCGTTAAGGGCTTAAAATACAGCGAAATGTCGTTCATTTCAGACAAATTTCTAATTGGTTCGTTGCACTTTTATACACGATTTGAGAAAAAAAGTTGCCCAGCCACGTCATTCTTTGATCCTTTCGGTTTATCCCGATGGTTATGAGTGGGTATGGCACCTGACAATACCTTATAAGGGAAGCGGCAGGTTCTGCAGATTAGGGGGTTATTCTTTCTTTGTGCTTTTGGTGGTTTTTTTTGGAGTAGCCTCTTTCTTTCCTCCGGGTGTTGTGGAGCTGGTTTTTTTGGCTGTGGTTTTTTTTGCAGCCACAGTCTCCTTCGCCACTTTTTTTTCAGCGGGAACCTTTTTTTCTGTAGCGGATTCCTTTGTTTTTTTTGTGGTAGTTTTTTTCTTTCCCTTTGATGTTGGCGACTCTTCAGCAAGGCGGTAACAATCTTGCAGAGTGAGTTTTGCGGGATCAGCCCCTTTCGGGATTTTTATGTTCCCTTTTTTGCAGGCAATGTAAGGACCAAAACGTCCGGTACGAACAACTACATCGGGGTCTTCATTAAAAGTTTTGATCACACTCAAACGGTCTTTTTCGTCTTTGGCAAAGATGATTTCAATGGCTTCCTTTTCGTCAACTGTTCCCGGATCAACGGATGCTGGCAAACTGTAGAATTTTTTTCGATAAAGCAGATAGGGGCCAAAGCGTCCAATTGCACAGGTGATTTCGTCGTTGTTAAGGCTGCCAACCAATCGTGGAAATTTTAGCAGGTCAAGGGCTTCTTCAAGGGTGATTGTGTCCATCGATTGTCCCTTTTTAAGCCCTGCAAAGCGGGGTTTTTCGCCCGTCGGGTTTTCTGTTTCACCCAATTGAACAACCGGCCCGAATCTGGCTAGTTTCACCGCTACCTTTTTTCCTGTAACGGGATCAGTTCCAAGGTCTCTTTCCCCCCTTACTTTTTCGGTGTTTTCAATGGCAGCATCCACCATTTTGTGGAAAGGGGTATAAAAACTGGCGATCATCTTGTTCCACTTAAGGCGCCCCTCTGCAATTTCGTCCAGTTCTTTTTCGGCATTCGCGGTGAACTGATAATTCACTATATCAGGGAAATTGGCTACAAGGTATTGGTTTACAAGGTTGCCAATGTCTGTCGGAAAGAGTTTCCCCTTGTCCACTCCAATTTTTTCAGTTTTTGTTTTGGCAGATGTTTTTTCGTTTTCCAGTGTCAACACCTGATATTGCCTGATGGTTCCCTGGCGTTCGCCTTTTTCTACGTATTCTCTTTTTTGAATAGTGCTGATGGTTGGCGCGTAGGTTGAGGGGCGCCCGATTCCAAGCTCTTCAAGCTTTTTCACCAGGCTGGCTTCAGAGTATCGCGGCGGATGTTGCGAGAATTTTTGTGTTGCTGTGATCGTGCCGGCTGTGAGAGCTTCTCCAACAGCCACAGGGGGGAGCAGTCCTTCGGTATCTTCGTTGAGTTCATCGTCGGTCGATTCGGAATATACCCGCAAAAACCCGTCGAATTTTATCACTTCGCCTTTTGCAACAAATTCTTCTTTCCTGGTTGTGCTGATAGCAATGGTTATTGTGGTGCGTTCCAGTTCGGCGTCAGACATTTGCGATGCAATGGCTCTTTTCCAGATCAGATCGTAAAGTCTTCTTTGCCCATCGTCGGTTCCAGCTTCAGGTTGGTTGAAGTAGGTTGGTCGAATGGCTTCGTGTGCCTCCTGTGCTCCCTTGGTTTTTGTGGCGAAGCGACGTGTGTGGCTGTAAGAATCGCCGTAAAGACTGACGATTTCACGCTTTGCTGAAGATATGGCCAGATCGCTCAGGTTTACACTGTCGGTACGCATGTATGTAATGTGCCCCGCCTCATAAAGTTGTTGTGCCAGCGACATGGTTCGGGCCACTGTATAACCAAGTTTCCGGGCCGCCTCCTGCTGGAGCGTGGAGGTGGTGAAGGGCGGTGCCGGCGATCGTTTGGCTGGTTTTTTCTCAACCGATGCAACAGAGTACCGTGCTAAGGCTATCGATTTTAGAAATTGGAGGGTTTCGTCTGAGGTGGCAAAACGTTTGTTGAGCTCGGCCATCAGCGTTCCTTCTCCTTTTGCATTGACAACATTAAACAACCCAGTAGTTCTGAACCATGTGGTTGCCTTAAAATCTTTGATCTCCTCCTCTCTTTCTACAATTAGACGAACCGCTACCGATTGCACTCTGCCGGCTGATAAAGAGGGCTTTACCTTTTTCCATAAAACTGGCGATAGCTCAAATCCAACCAGCCGATCCAGAACACGGCGGGCTTGTTGAGCATCAACCAGATTTACATCGATGGTGCGTGGATTTTCTATCGCCCGTGTAATAGCTTCTTTTGTAATTTCATGGAATACAATTCTCTTCGTTTTTTTTACATCCAGTTTCAGGGTTTCGGCAAGGTGCCAGCTTATGGCTTCCCCTTCCCGGTCTTCATCGGATGCCAGCCAGACGGTTTCTGCCTGCGAGGCGGCCTTTTTCAAATCTGATACCACCTTGGTTTTATCTGATGGAACTTCATAGTCGGGTTTGAATCCATTTTCGATATCAACGCCCATTTGATTCTTTTTGCTCAAATCGCGTATGTGTCCAAAACTCGACTTCACTACAAAGTCTTTACCCAGAAAACCTTCAATGGTTTTGGCTTTTGCCGGAGACTCAACGATGACAAGGTTTTTCACTGCTTCTGAAATTATAAATTGTATGCAAATGCGGTGCAAAGGTATAACAATAGGTTGATCTGATTCAACATCGGTGTTGGCAAACTGTTGAGCGAGGTGCTCAAATCTTTTGTTTAATTTTGCCGCGGCGCTTCGCCTGTCGGGTGAAGCGCATTGTTGTAATTATAATTAAATGAATAGTTTATGTCTGTTGAGAAGACCTTCTATATAGAAACGTATGGCTGCCAGATGAATTTTTCTGATAGTGAAATCGTGGCCTCTGTACTGCACAAGTCGGGTTATGAACAATCTGCTGACCCTTCCAAGGCTTCATTGGTTCTTGTAAACACTTGTTCTATACGCGATAAGGCTGAACAAAGGATATGGAAACGGTTGCGTGAACTTCAGGCTTTGCGACGCAGAAATCAGGTTCTGCAAATAGGTGTTATCGGTTGTATGGCCGAACGGTTGAAAGATGAGTTGCTCGAGAGTGGTTTTCATGTCGATTTGGTGGTGGGGCCTGATGCCTACAGGATTTTGCCCGCCCTGCTGCAAGAGGTGGATGCCGGGCAGAAGGCTGCTAATATTGAGCTGTCGGCCGAGGAAACTTACGACGATATTCAGCCGGTTCGGTACAACAGCAATGGGGTTTCCGCCTTCATAAGTATCATGCGTGGATGCGAGAATTTTTGCTCGTATTGTGTAGTGCCGTTCACAAGGGGTAAAGAACGAAGCCGTGATCCGGAAACCATTGTTAATGAGGCAAAACGCTTGTTTGAAATGGGATATAGGGAAGTTACCCTTCTCGGACAAAATGTGAACTCCTACAATTGGGTGCATGAAAAAAAATCCATCTTGTTTCATGATCTGTTGGAAAAGGTTGCTTGGGTCAATCCCTTGTTGAGGGTCAGGTTTACCACCTCTCATCCAAAGGATTTGAGCGACGAACTGATCAAAACCATGGCACGCAATTCCAACATATGCAGGGCTGTGCATCTGGCTGTTCAGTCGGGAAGTAATCGTATTTTGGGATTGATGAACCGTAAATATACACGCGAGTGGTATTTGGACAGAGTTGCAGCAATCAGAGAGGCTATGCCCGATTGTACGCTCTCTACCGATATTATAGCCGGATTTTGTTCAGAAACAGAAGAAGATCACCTTTTTACGCTCGACTTGATGAACCTGGCGGCTTTTGATTCTGCTTTTATGTTTAGATATTCGGAACGTTCGGGAACTGTGGCCGCCAAAAAATATAGCGACGACGTTCCCGGGGAGGTAAAGGCTCGTCGTCTTTCAGAAATAATTGCTTTGCAGCAAAAGCTATCTGGGAAATCAAACCGATCTGATATCGGGAAGGTTCTGGAGGTTTTGGTAGAAGGGAAATCAAAACGCTCACCCGATTTTTTGATGGGCCGAACTAGTGGCAACAAAGTGGTGGTATTTCCTGATAACGGACATCAGGCGGGTACGTATGTGAATGTGAAGATTACGGGAAGCACGCCCGCAACCTTAAAAGGAGTTGAATCAAATCAGTAATCTGAAAGCATCGAGCGGAGGTTGTCAAACTTATGCCGGTAATCTTCCATCGCTCTTCTGATCACCTCCTGCGATTCTTCTACGCCGTAAACATGCGTTACTTCGGCGTTGCGTTTATCGCGTCCGGGGAGGTCTTTGTAAGTCAGGAAATAGTGCTTTAACCGTTCGATAACTAACTCTGGGAGTTGTTCCAAATCTTTGTATTCGCCGTAAACCAGGTCGTTTTCCAGAACAGCAATGATTTTGTCGTCGGCTTCATTGCCATCAATCATTCGTAGTCCGCCAATTGGTCGGGCCATCACAAGAATATCGCCATGAGTGATGTCTTTTTCAGTTAAAATGCAGATATCCAACGGGTCTCCATCGCCTTTGACGTTTTCACGACCTGTTTTCTCTGCGCAGTACTGTCCAACTTTCTCGGCACAGTAGGTTTGTGGAATAAAGCCATAAAGGGCTGGTACGGTGTTGCTGTATTTCTGTGGTCTGTCCAGACGAAGGTAGCCCGTGGCTTTGTCAACTTCATATTTTACAGTATCGGTTGGTACCATCTCTATGTAGGCTGTGATAACTTCAGGTGCATGAGCACCAATCTCGACACCATGCCAGGGGTGGCTTTTGTAACGCAGTCCCATCAATTTTCCAATGGGATCCATAAGTGAGTTTGACATATTTATAGGTTTAAACAATTAGTAATGTTGTGATAACAAAGAAAAGTAAAAGTGATATGCAAATATAGAAATTTGTTGTTTGAAAGAGAATTGAGTATTTTTTTTACATTTGCACATTTAATACTGGATAAGGAGAATTGTTAAACTAACGGTTTATTATTTGTCTGAATTGTAGATGTGAAGCATGAAACTTGTTTATACAAGTGCTTAATCAGCAGATTAATTGACATATCTTCAACAAGGATGATTAATACATCTTATAGTATAGATTTTATAGTTTAATCCTAAGATAAAAAATGAGTGACTTCCCGCTAGATCCTTCCAAATCGGATCACCATAGTGAAAATTTTGATTTTAAGTTGTTGTTATTAAAGATAGCAAGGATGTGGTATGTATTCGTTCTATCTGTTCTAATAACTGTAGTTATTGCTGTGATGTTTAATAAATATGCTAAGCCCATCTATGAAGTTCGAAGCACAGTTCTGATTCAGGAGCCCAAGAAAGGGGGGTTGGGAGATCTTTCATCTGTTTTAGGATTTTCTTATGGAAATAGTCAGCAAAATTTGCAGAATGAGATAGGTATGCTTAATTCCGAATCATTGATAAAAAAGGCGATTCAGAATATTGATTGGAGAGTATCGTATTTCTCCAGAGTCGATTTTGTGCATGAAGAATTGTATAAAAATTCGCCTGTTGTTGTGGTTATTGATTCTACTCATTTCCAGCCTATCGGGCTGAAATTCAATATAGTTATTTTAGATAAAACGAAGTATTCAATTGAAGCTGAAGAGGAAAAGGCCAGACTTTACTTATATAGTACTAACGATTTTGCCTTAGAAAACGAAGAGCCTATGGAAGTCGATCGCATAGATTTCAAAGGCACTTTTACTTTTGGAGAATGGAATACCCACGATAATTTCAGGTTCAAGTTGTTTCTTAACCCAAAAATGGATTCCAGAAAGTATTTTGATAAGCCCATGTATTTCTTTTTTAATGATTTAGAAGGGCAGGTGCCGTTTTTTCGTGACTATACGGTTGAGCCAATTAACAGAGATGCCTCTATTCTTCAGATTAAAGCTAGGGGGGCTAATGTAAAGAAGATAGGAGATTTTTTAAACTCCTTGGTTAACTCTTACATCACATTAGGACTTGAACGAAAAAATCAAATAGCGACAAAAACCATTGAATTCATTGACAGGGAATTGGTTGGAATTAGAGATTCTCTTACCATGGCAGAATCTCAACTTGTCAATTTCCGAAAGAGTAACCAAATTGTAAAAATTGACTTTGAGGCTCAGCAAGTGTTTAGTTACTTAAATGAACTTGATAAGCAATTAGCAGAGCTTAAAATTAAGGATCGTTATTACAAATACTTAAAGGACTATGTTATGGGACGATCAGAGGTGGGTGATATAGTTGCCCCTTCTGGTTTTGGGATTGAGGATCCTCTTCTAAGTCAAATGCTTAACGAATTAGGCCGACTGTATTCAGAACGATCTACTGTGCTTCTTACTTCAACCAAGAAGAATCCTGTGGTTGGACAACTTGACTCCCAAATTAATACTGTTAAAGCAAATCTTCTTGAAACCATTGGTAATCTGATTAGAACATCGGCAATTTCTACTGAGGAGGTTATAAACAAAGCAGACGTCCTTACGAAGAAAATATCAACTTTACCAGAAAATCAACGCAAGTTGCTGTCGTTTGAGAGGGAGTTTAATCTTAACAACAATCTTTTCACTTTTCTTTTACAGAGAAGAGCTGAGGCACAAATTACCAAGGCTTCAAATCTACCTGATAATTATATAATTGATGTTGCTAAACTGACACCGCAACCTCCTATTTATCCTAAAAAGGGGTTGAACCTTCTTATAGGGTTTCTCATTGGATTGGCTATTCCTGCTGTCTATATATATGCAATGGAATTGTATGGGCATAGGGTAGCCTCCAGAAGCGATTTGGAACGTTATTCTAAATTTCCATCTATAGGTTATGTTTTGCATACACCTGAAAATTCAAGACTTGTGGCTTATTCTGCTCCGAAATCGATAATAGCCGAATCGTTCCGTACTTTACGAACTAATTTATTGCTCTTATCCAAGGAGAATGACAAACAGGTTGTGTTGGTAACTAGTGATTTAGTTGGTGCAGGGAAGTCTTTTATAGCCTCAAATTTGGCTATTACGTATGCACAGTTTGGAAAGAAGACTCTTCTACTTGGATTTGACCTTAGAAAACCTAAGCTATTTCAGGATTTTGGGATTTCCAACCGTACCGGAATTACTACTTTTTTGAACGGGAAGTGTGATTTCAATGAGGCTATTTCCCCCACTTCCATCCCAGATCTTTATCTTGCTCCTGCCGGACCAATACCCCCTAACCCATTGGTGCTTATTTACTCCGATAAGACAGAGGAGTTCTTTCGCCTGGCTAAAGCACAGTTTGACTATGTTATTGTTGATACACCTCCAGTTGGTCTGATGACAGATGCTGTGTTGCTTTTAAAATATGCTGATTATAGCTTATATGTTGTTAGGCAGGGTGTAACCAATAAAGATGCTCTTGCGAATATCACCAGCGATTTGGTAAAGCAGGGAGTATCCAATATGTACACCCTCATGAACGACGTAAAATACTCAGAGGGGGGTTATACCTATGGATATGGCTATTCCTATTCGATGGGCTATGGCTATGGTTTTGATCCTGAGGAAGATGAGTATGAGGATGACTTTATGGAAGAGGATATGAGCGAGCGGAAGGTATAAAGGATTTGTTTCTCGTTTTACTTAAAACTGTACTCTGCTGCTTGGATGAACCTCAAGTGATCGAGATATTACTGTTGTCTAGATGCCTGAAGGGTTTGTAATTCGAATTCACCAACTCTGAAGGAATGTAGTTTTGTTTTGTTCGTCCGGTTTTTTCTATATCAGCATTGCTGTTTTATTGAGTCGTCATCCGTAGATCCAAAGTACCTTGGGGTATGTGATAGTAGATATTACACAATTCCAGAGCACCTGACTTTGCAATTCAAAAACGACATGGCTTATATGTTGCTGATAATCAAACCTATTTGGATGTGAGGGTTCAGGTAACTCTACCTGTGCAAAACTAGTTTAGATGCTTTTTTAACCCGTAAGTGTATGTTTTTTAAACAATCTTGATGTTTGTGTTGTTGGAAAAACCGTTACCTTTGCAGGTGAAATTTTATGTGAAAATTGATCTAATAATCGAAGAATGAACAGGCAAACATCAAAAGAACTCTTTTTAAGGGTTTTGATTTTAAGTTTAGTGGCAGCTACAGTGTTAACAGCATGTGTACCTCAAAAGAAGATTCGTTACCTCCAATCATCTGCCGGGGCCGATTCGTCCCGAAGTTATGTGTTCACTCCTGCGCCTGATTACAGAATGCGAACAGGCGATAATTTGTACATCAAAGTTCAAAGCTTTGATGAAAAGACCTATCAGTTTTTTAACCCCGATGGAGGAACAGTGAATTCTAACGCCATGTACAACGATGCAGGTATTTATCTTAATAGTTATCTGGTTGATTCAGATGGAAATATTAGTTTTCCATATATTGGGAAGGTCAACGTGCTTAACAAAACCACCGATGATGTAAAGGCCACAATGCAGGGTATCATCGATCAGTATTTGAAGGAAACTACCCTTATCGTAAAAATGGTTAGTTTCAAAATCACCATCTTGGGTGAAGTGAAAACTCCGGGAAGTTACCCGATTTATCAGGACAAGATTAACATCTTTGAAGCAATTGCCAGGGCTGGCGATCTTTCTGATTTCGCGAATCGTTCCAAAATTGTCCTGCTACGCAAAACTGCTGATGGGGTTCAAATGCATCGCCTCGATCTTACGTCTGACAAAATTCTAGAATCGCCGTATTTCCTGATGCAACCCAACGATATACTTTACATCGAACCACTCAGGGGCAAACAGTTTGCGTTTTCTCAATTCCCCTACACAATTCTTTTCTCTGTCATAAGCAGTACTCTGTTGATTCTTAATTACTTCAAATAAGATTATTCCGCATGAACAACGAGCTAAGAAATCAAATAGACGACTCTCGGGAAGAGTCGGTTGATATAAAACTGTTTCTCTTTAAGTTTTTACGCTATTGGTACTTTTTCGCCATTACCGTGTTTGTAGCCCTGGTGATAGCCTTCCTTTTTAATAAATACACCAAGCCTGTATATGAAGTGTCGAGTACGGTCTTGATTCAGGATGAAAAAAAGGGGGGAATGGCCGATGTGCAGTCGCTTATCGGAGTTGGTTTTGGAAACAGTCAACAAAATCTGCAAAACGAGATAGGGATTCTCAATTCTAATTCCTTGGTGATTAGTGCGGTGAAGGCTCTAAATCAAAAGGTGAGTTATTATGCCGAGGATAATTTTATCACCACTGAATTGTATAAAACAAGTCCTTTGTCAGTTGTCATCGACACTACACATCCTCAGCCTGCAGGCGTTAAATTTTTTGTTACAATAAAAAACAACACAACATTCGAGATAGAAGCCGACGGAGAAAATGCAAAGCTGTATGATTTCTCGGCTGGAAAATTTTTTACAGAGAACGACAAAGAGGTTGTTGTTGACAGAATAGACCTGAAAAAGTCCTATTTGTTTGGCGACTGGATTGAATCGAAGTATTTACGTTTTAAGGTGCTGCTCAATTTTAATTTTGAGTCAGAAAAGCACCAGAATAAAAAGCTCTACTTCACATTTAACGATCTGCAAAGTCAGGTTAAAGCTTTTAAAAATTATAAAATTGAACCAATCAATCGGGAAGCCTCTATTTTGGAAATTAAGCTTAAAGGTAATTCTGTTGAGAAATCTGTTGATTTTTTGAATACACTTACTCAGGAATACCTGGCAAGGGGATTGAACAAGAAAAACCTGATTGCAACCAAAACCATTGAATTTATTGACAGGGAATTAATAGGAATTCGGGATAGCCTTTCGATGGCTGAATCGCAACTCGAGAACTTTCGTCGCGACAATCAGATCATGCAGCTTGATTTTGAAGCCCAACAGGTTTTTCAATATATGAAAGATCTGGATAAGCAAAGGGCAGAATTGATGATGAAAGGAAAATATTACAATTACCTTAAAAAATATATTGAAGAACGCAATGACGTTGACGATCTTTTGGTCCCTTCCAGCATGGGTGTTGAAGATCCTTTGTTATCTCAGTTATTAGCTGATTTAACCAGGTTGCATGAAGAGAAGTCTGCATTACTACTCACCTCAACGGTAAAAAATCCGGCTATAGCTCAAATAGAATTAAAAATTAAAAATGCCAAGATAAATCTTGTAGAAAACATCAACAACATTGTCAGTACTTCCAATATTGCGATTCATGATATCGAGGAACGGATTGCATCACAAAGTCGTCGCATATCCTCTCTTCCTGCTAGTCAAAGAAAACTTTTGGCATTTGAAAGGGAGTTTAATTTGAACAATAATCTTTTCACATTTTTGCTACAACGTAGGGCAGAAGCACAAATTACCAAAGCATCCAATCTGCCCGATAATGAAATCGTGGATATTGCAATCGCCGAGGGGAAAACACCAGTTTACCCGAAGAAAAGTCTGAATTATCTGATAGCGCTGCTTCTAGGGCTAATTCTTCCCGCTGTATATATATATATGAGAGAGTTCTTTAACGATAAGATAATGAGCAGGTTAGATGTGGAGCGTTTTTCCAGAATACCAGTCGTCGGAGTCGTAATGCACAATACCAGGGAAACGAAATTGGTTGTAGCCGAATCGCCAAAATCATCTATAGCAGAATCATTCAGATCGATTCGAACAAATTTAATGGCAATTAAATCTGGCGGTAATCAAACAATTCTGGTTACCAGCGATATGGTGGGTGCAGGAAAGACTTTTATCTCGTTAAACCTGGCAACAATTTATGCATTAAATGGTCGCAAAACCCTTCTGATTGGATTCGATTTGAGGAAGCCAAAAATTTTCCAGGAGTTTGGCTTGTCCAATACTGAGGGGGTAAGCAGTTATCTGATTGGGAAGAGTGCGTTAAGCAAAATCATTCAAAAAAGCAGTGTAGAGAACCTTGATGTGCTTCTTGCCGGGCCAGTACCTCCCAATCCCGCAGAGTTAATCTCTTCAAAGCGTGCTGATGAACTGTTTTTCGAATTGAAAAAATTGTATGATTTTATTATTATCGACACTCCCCCTATTGGTCTTGTAACAGATGCCATGCTATTGATGAGTTATTCTGATCAAAATGTGTATGTTGTCCGTCAAGGATATACGAATAAGAAAATTTTTGGGATGGTTACAAAAGATTTAGAAAGTCGTAAGGAGAACAATTTTTATTTGCTAATTAACGATGTCAAAGTGAGTCGTGATGGATATGGCTATGGCTATGGGTACGGATATGGCTATGGTTACGGCTATGGTTACGGCTACGGTTATGGCTACGGCTATGGCTACGGCTATTATTCTGATGAAAATACTCCTGTAAAAGAATCCCTCTTTAGCAAGATCTTCAAAAAGTCGTGACGACTTATTTTTTGTTTTTAGTTATAATTATTTATTGTGAGCAATTTTAATCTGACTCATCTGCAAGAACTCGAAGCAGAGTCAATTTACATACTACGTGAAGTGGCCGCTCAATTTGAGCGGCCAGTTCTGTTGTTTTCTGGTGGCAAGGATTCTATCGTTTTAGTTCATCTATCCCTTAAAGCTTTTTGGCCTGCCCCGGTTCCTTTTCCTCTTTTACACATCGATACTGGCCATAATTTTCCTGAAACGCTTGAATACCGTGATAAACTTGTACGCCAAACCGGCACAACTTTAATCGTGGGATCGGTGGAGGAAAGCATCAGGCAGGGTAGGGTGGTTGACGAAAAGGGGGTTAATGCCAGTCGCAATGTTTTGCAAACTACAACCCTTCTTGATGCCATTGCTGCACACAAGTTCGACGCTGCCATCGGAGGCGCAAGGAGGGATGAGGAGAAGGCTCGGGCCAAAGAGCGGTTTTTTTCGCATCGCGATGAATTTGGGCAGTGGGATCCTAAAAATCAACGCCCCGAGCTGTGGAATATCTTTAACGGGCGAAAACGCCTCGGGGAGCATTTCAGGGTTTTTCCCATAAGCAATTGGACCGAAATGGATGTTTGGCAATATATTTTATTAGAAAAAATAGAAATGCCAAGTCTTTATTTTACGCACCGCCGACTGGTTTTTCAACGCGATGGCGTCTGGCTTGCCGATGCTCCTTTCATGGCTAAATTTCCAGATGAGAAAGTGGTAGAGATGGACGTGCGATGCCGCACAATTGGAGATGTTACTTGCACTGGCGTTACCCTGAGCCATGCCAATTCGGTGGAAGATATTGTGAATGAAATTGCTGCCACAAGAATCACCGAAAGGGGTGGCCGCTACGACGACAGGCGCTCTGATGCTGCCATGGAAGATAGAAAACGGGAGGGCTATTTTTAATATTATCGTTGAGTATGTCTATGAATCAAAATCCTACAGAGGGTTATTTGGATATGGAGTTGCTGCGGTTTACCACGGCAGGTAGTGTTGATGATGGAAAAAGTACCCTCATTGGCAGATTGTTGTATGATAGCAAAGCCATTTTCGAAGATCAGATGGAGGCCGTGAAGGATTACAGCCTTCGCCGTGGGCGCACCGAAATCGATCTTTCGCTTTTTACCGATGGCCTTCGCTCCGAACGAGAACAAGGTATCACAATTGATGTTGCCTACAGGTATTTCGCAACTCCCAAACGCAAGTTTATTATTGCTGATACCCCGGGGCATATTCAATATACCCGCAACATGGTAACGGGTGCTTCCACCGCAAATGCTGCCATTATTCTTATCGATGCCCGCAACGGAATTACCGAACAAACCCGCAGGCATTGCTTTATCGCTTCGCTGCTTCGCATCCCCAATCTGATTGTGTGTGTTAATAAGATGGATCTGGTAGATTACGATGCCTCCATTTACAACAGAATCCTTTTCGAATTTAAATCGTTGGAGTCGAAGTTGAACTTCAACGAAATTAAGTTCGTCCCAATAAGTGCCCTTAATGGCGACAACGTTGTGCAGAAGTCTGCAAAAATGCCCTGGTACACTGGCATTACCTTGCTTGAGGTTTTAGAAACCACGGATATTCAGACTGGGAATAACTTTACCGATGGCAGATTTCCTGTTCAGTATGTTATCAGGCCTCACCATACCAATTACCACGATTACAGGGGCTATGCCGGGCGTATTGAGGGCGGGATTTTTCATCCCGGCGATCAGGTGGTGGTGCTTCCATCAGGTTTTCGTTCGGTTGTTGAATCCATTGATCAGTACAAGAGCTCGGTTACGGAAGCTTTCCCCCCGATGTCTGTCACCATGCGTCTTGCCGATGATCTGGATATCAGCCGTGGCGATATGATAGTAAAAGCCGACAGCATGCCCGACGTGGGTCAGGACATCAATGCTATGGTTTGCTGGATGAATCCCAGTCCGATGCGCCTGGGTGGTTCCTACATTCTTCGACAAACTACCCGCGAAGTAAAATGCATTCTGCGGGATTCAGCAAGCAGAGTTGATGTGAACACACTTGAGGAGACCGACTCGCACGAAGCTTTGTCGATGAACGAAATAGGAAGGGTTAACATCAAAACCGCCAAGCCGTTGGTGTTTGACACTTACCAGAGAAATCGTCGGACGGGCAGTCTTATTTTGATAGATGAAGCTACCAACGAAACTGTTGGTGTAGGAATGATAGTGTGACGAATTACAGATTAATTGTTGCAGATGCAAATTGCCATTCAGGTTTTTAAGTTGTTGGTGTTGGTTGCTGTGCAGATTCTGGTGTTGAACAACATCTATTTCTGGCAGTTAATCAATCCGTTGGTTTACATCTATTTTATCATAAAGTTGCCTTATCAAACACCCCGTTGGGCATTGTTGGTTTGGGCCTTTGTTCTTGGGTTTTCTATCGATGTTTTTTGTGGCACCCCGGGAATGAACGCAGCCGCTACTTTGGCCGCAGCATTCGTTCGCCCGGTTTTTACCGGCTTTGCATCCGGTCGTCGCGATTATGAAGGGGATGCAGCACCTTCGGCCCGCCAAGATGGATCTGTATGGTATTCTTTTGTCCTGACTTTTACAGCAGTTCACCATCTAACCCTTTATTTTCTCGAAGATTTTGGAAATGGTCAATGGGGTATTGTTCTGATGCGAACAGCTTCCAATACTGTTGTGACCGTTTTTTTTATAACCCTGATCGATTATTTGTTCGCTAAACCAAAGGATTAAAAGGGGCTTGCTTGAGCCCCGTTTTCGATTATTCTCCCTGTTTGTCGGTTGCTTCGCGGTCAGAGGTAGGTAGAGCCTCGAAGGATATGCTCTCGATTCCCGGGTTGTCGTACTTCCCGGTTTTGTTGTCAATCAAGATTTTATAAACGCCAGGCACCGTGAATTCATATGCTTTTCTGAAACAATAAGTGTAGTTCCAGCTTGCAGCACCGGTAAGCTCTCCTCGTGGCGTATCGTCAGGATTGCGCAACCAGATTGTTTTTTCTATCACACTTTCCGAACCGTCGGGCGATTGAATCAGGATTGTGACTGGAAGTGAGCGAGATTGATACAATGAATTAAATCGCACGATCAGATTTAAATCACGTGGTTTTTCATTTTCCTGACCATCGATGTTGTATCTTACCGTATCGAATTTTTGCCAATTTTCCGTCACAAAAGTACGCTCCTGCCTGATTTGGCGCGGTTTGTTGCAACCCGCCATAAGAAACAAGGCTATACCTGCTAAAAGAATCAGATAGTTCTTCATATATTTTTTTTGCAAAAATAATCATTCTGCAAGAAACCTGTCTAATAAAGGGAGGTAAATGACCAGCGTTTATTTAAACCGAATCTAAATTTTTAAATTTTGGTATCCTTTTGCTTAAATAATTGTTCATAGTCGCAGAAGTTTCTACATTTACGATTCAAATTTGACTTATACCTGATATGGAAGAAACTAATAATCTGTCGGGAAAGCCTCAAAAGGAGGATCAAAATGCCCGACGCCAATTTTTAAAAAAATTGGGTTTGGTGGTAGGTGCCGGTGCAGCAGTTACCGCCGGTGCAGTATATATGGGCTACGATCATGAAAACAAGAAAAACCCTGAGGGGAAAAAGATTCGGGTCCTTACAGCCGATGGGCAGCTAATGGAAGTTAGCGAAGCAGAACTGTTGCAGGCTGAAAACAGTGTTGAAACCGAAGAAACGGAACTTCAGCGTCGTGGCCGTGAAGGAATCCCCGGGAAACACTGGGTTATGGTGATTGATCTGTCGAAATGCCGTAATGCCCGTATGTGCATGGCCGCTTGTCAGGGAGCTCATCATCTGCGTCCCGAGCAGCACCATATCAACGTGCTGCGCATGCAGGATGCAGAGCATACCGAGCCTTATTTCATGCCCAAGCCCTGCTACCACTGCGACAACCCTCCTTGCACCAAAGTGTGCCCGGTTGATGCTACCTTTAAGCGGCAGGACGGCATAGTGTTAATTGATAATCAGCGCTGTATTGGCTGTCGCTTCTGTATCGCCGCCTGTCCCTATTCTGCCCGTATATTCCATTGGATCGAACCGCTGAAATCGGAAGAGGACAAAGACCTGCCTTACGATGTGGAGCTGAATGTGCCTCAACGTAAAGGTACGATCTCCAAATGTCTTTTTAGTGCCGATTGCCTGCGCGATGGGGAGTTGCCATATTGCGTAAGGGCTTGTCCGAATGGTGTGTATTATTTTGGCGACCTGAACGAAGATGTCGTTACCAATGGAACTACTCGCGAAACTGTACGGTTTAGTGAACTGATTCGCAAAAATGGCGGCTACACCGTTCTTGAGGAACTTGGCACCAAACCTCAGGTTTACTATCTGCCTCCAAAAAACCGCTTGTTCCCCTATCAATATGAAGGTAAAACAACTCTCGATCCCGATGACAGCCGCATCGGAGGAGGAAGAGGCTAATTATCAGTTATTCTTGTTTGCAACTATTCACTGAAATATATCTGTTATGTCGGTCAATAAGTTATCACCCGAAGAGAGCCGCTCGGTGCTCAATAAAATCGAAACGGATTTGCTTAGACCTTTAACTCACCACAAGGGATTTGAGCTTTGGATTCTGTTTCTGGCCCTCGTTTTCATCGTGGGGGGATATGCCTACTTCATCCAGTTGCGCGACGGACTTGGCGTTACCGCCATGCGCGACTACACTTCATGGGGAATGTATATCGGGAATTTCGTGTTTTTTGTTGCCACCAGCCTCATTGGTATGTTCATCAGTTCGGTGTTGGGGTTGCTGAAGATCAAATGGATTACTCCCATCAGCCGGATTGCAGAAATGATCGCTCTGGCTTTCGCCATGTGGGCCGGAATCGTGATTGTGATTGATATGGGGCGCCCTGACAGGCTCCTCAATGTTTTTCTTCACGGACGCTTTCAATCACCGATAGTTTGGGACGTGACAGTAGTGACTACCTACGTGGCCATTAGCACCTTGCTTTTATTGCTGCCGCTTATTCCCGATGCTGCCATCGTTAGGCGTCGCCTTCCCGATCTTCCCAAATGGCAAATGAAAATTTACGATTTGCTGCACCTGGGTTGGGAGGCCCGTCCTGATCAATACCAAACCATCCGTCGCTCGATGCGAATACTTGCCATTCTCATCATCCCTGTCGCTCTTTCAATTCACACGGTTACCTCCTGGCTTTTTGCCGCAACCTTACGTGCAGGCTGGGACTCTACCATTTTTGGCCCCTACTTCGTAAGTGGAGCATTTGTTGCAGGTGCTGCCGCAGTTATTATTGCGATGTATTTTTTTCGCTACAATTATAAATTAGGCGATTATATCACCGATTTTCATTTCAACCGCATGGGGCAGGTCCTGGTTTTGGTGTCGGCAGTTTACATCTATTTCAACCTAAACGAGTATTTCGTCCCGGCCTACAAGATGCGCACTGCCGAGCAGCTGCACCTTCACGAGATGTTTCAGGGGCATTGGGCTTTTCTGTTCTGGTTTACTCAGATTGGTTGTTTGGCTATTCCAACACTTCTTCTGATTTTTAAGAGAATGCGTAAGCCTGGCATCATGCTCTGGCTCTCTGTTTTGGTGCTCATTGGGGCCTGGTTTAAACGGTTGTTGATTGTGGTACCTGTGCAGCAACACCCCTACCTGCCTATCCAAAATGTGCCCGAAAGCTTTCATCATTACGTTCCAACCGGAATCGAGATAATGCTAACCTTCCTGCCCATTGCTGGCGTGTTGCTTATCATTACCATCATCGCCAAACTTTTTCCGGTGATGCCTGTTTGGGAGATAGCCCACGAAAAGGGCGTTGATGAATCTATGATTAAATAAACAATCCCCGCGAAGATGAAAACTATATTCCAACTTTTCGTTGCGCTTCCTTTGTTGTGGACTGCTTCACACGTGATGGGGCAGACAACAACACCCTGGCAGGTACCCGCCGCCAAGAAAACAGTTAAAAACCCGGTTGCAGCTTCGGCTGCCGTGGTTGAAAAAGGGAAATCGCTCTACAACACTCATTGCAAATCGTGCCATGGCGATCCGGGGAAAAACAACGGATTGCCGCTTCAACCCAAGCCCACCGACCCGGCAAGTGCACAGTATCAGGCACAAACCGACGGTGAAATGTTTTACAAAATGATGACCGGGAGAGGTGCTATGCCCAAATTTGCTGACGTAATAAGCGAAACCGACAAATGGAGCATTATCCATTACGTGCGCACGTTCGGCAAAAAAAAAAGTAGCGCCGATGCAATCGAAGTAGAAGCGGACACACTGGCAATGCCAGCCTCAACCCTACTTCAGGCCGGAGTGCCAATTCAACTTAATCTGCATATCAGAGAGCGTGATACCATGCTCATTGCCACTCTTACCACTGTTGGCGCTTCGGGTGAACCTGTTCCTGCCGCAGGCGTTGAAGTGGCTTTTTTCGTGAAGCGTTATTTTGGGGATTTGCCGCTGGGGGAAGGGGTCCAGCGTACAGATGTCAATGGTTGGGCTGCAGTTGAATTGCCAGTCAATTTACCCGGCGATACTGCCGGTATGCTAACCCTGATTGCTAAAGCAATCATCAACGATGGAATTGACAATGTGTCTGATACTCTACAGGCTGCCTTTGGAAAACCGCTTGTTATGCGGAATATTACAGAGGAAAGGTCGTTGTGGGGACGAGCCAGAGTGGCACCGCTTTACATCATTATAACTTTCTTTGGAGCTCTGTTGATTGTTTGGGGAACCATGGGTTATGTAGTCATGAACGTGTTGAAAATAAACCGGCAGGAGGCATAGCATTCCGGTTTTCTTTCGTGGGGGAGGAAGTATCCGGTGTTTTTTGAGATTAATTGCTGAAAGTCACCATCCTGTGTTTTGATCATCAACCCTTAAATCTTGAGTCAAACCAATAAAATAGCATGTTTTCACTGCGGTGAAGATTGTGGTGCCGCCCCGGTGGTGTTCGACGGCAAACCGTTTTGCTGCAATGGTTGCAAGTCTGTTTATCAGATTCTAAACCAGCACAGGATGCAGCAATACTACACCATAATGGATGCACCAGGGTTGAGGCCGCCAGCTGAAATTCGTCCGTTGAACAGAAAATATGCCTGGCTCGACAGTGCTGAAATACTCGATAAATTGGTCGAGTTTCGTCAGGACGATCTTTATCGTGTCACGCTGTTTGTCCCGTCAATTCATTGCAGCAGTTGTATTTGGCTTCTGGAAAACCTCGAACGACTTGATGCTGGCATCAGCAGATCGATGGTCAATTTTGTTAAAAAGGAGGTAACCATCACTTGGGACAATCAAAAAACCACCCTCCGACGAATTGTACAAACTCTGGCCGAGATTCATTACGAACCTGAAATCACCCTTGAGGATGTTGAAAAATCCCGGAGCGGAAAGGTAAATCGCCGGATTGTTTTTCAGATTGGTGTGGCCGGATTTGCCTTTAGCAACATAATGCTGCTAAGTTTGCCCGATTACCTGGCTCATAAAGAGGGTCTTGAGCTTGCTTTTCGCAACTTTTTTGGCTGGATCAACCTTCTGCTAGCCTTACCTGTGGTGGTTTTTTCGGCATTCGATTATTATGCTTCGGCCTTTGGAAACCTGCGCAAAGGAATACTCAACCTCGATGTACCTATTGTGATTGGTATCCTGACCCTTTTCGGACAAAGCCTCTATGAGATCATCAGCCAATCGAGCCCGGGATATTTTGACTCGCTCTCGGGTTTTGTTTTTTTTCTGCTCATTGGAAAATGGTACCAGGGACGTACTTATCAGGCTTTGTCGTTTGAACGAAACTACAAGTCTTACTTCCCTGTTGCCGTAACACGCATTACCACAGAGGGTGAAGAAGAAACGGTGTTACTTCGTGAGATTAAAAAAGGTGATCGCCTGTTGATTCACAACCAGGAGCTTATTCCTGCCGATGGTGTTTTGGTATCGGGTGATGGTCTTATCAATTATGCTTTTGTTACGGGAGAGTCGTTGCCTGTGACCAAACATGAGGGCGAAAAAGTGTATGCTGGTGGCAGGCAAACAGGTGGTGCCGTTGTTGTGGGTATTGAGGAGGAGGTGGAACAAAGCCGCCTCACCAAGTTGTGGAATCAGGCTTCCACAAGCGATGCACCGCACCCTGTAACCAAATTAGTGGATAAGGTGAGCCGTCATTTTACTTCAGGTCTGTTGGTGGTGGCTTCTCTTACTTTGGTCGGATGGCTTTGGTGGGATGCCCCATTTGCCGTTCAGGCATTTGTGGCTGTGCTTATTGTGGCATGTCCTTGTGCATTGGCGCTCACTTTGCCGTTTGCTTATGGCACAACCATGCAGTTGTTTGGTCGTCAGGGGCTGTATCTTCGTGAAACAGGTGTGGTAGAAAATTTGGCTTCAGTCAGCGCCGTCGTTTTCGATAAAACTGGAACCCTTACCCTTTCCGATGAGCGTTTGGTTGAGTGGCACGGAGAGGTGTTGTCTGCTGCTGAGCAAAGTGCCATCAGATCGTTGTGTCGCAATTCGGTTCACCCGTTGAGTCAGGCTGTCAGCGGCTTTCTTGAAGCTGGTGTTGAGCCGGTAGCAGGGTTTAGGGAATTACCTTCGCGTGGGTTGATAGGCGTGGTAAACGGGGTGGAGATCAGGGTTGGATCGGCGTCATGGCTGGGCATCAGTCAGATTTCTACAGCATTGGGATCGGTAGTGCATGTGGTAACAGGTGGTGTGCATCGTGGATGGTTTACGGTGGCCAACCGCTACCGCGACGGGTTGTCGCAGATGGTGCCTTTTCTGGAAAAGCTGGGTCCGATTCATGTAATCAGTGGCGATAATGACGCAGAAGCACCGCGTTTACGAGCCATTTTAGGTTCAAAAGCTTTGTTCACTTTCAACATGACTCCTGCCGATAAGCTGGAGTATATAAAAACCCTTAAGAATAAAGGTTTTCATCCTCTTATGATTGGCGATGGCCTCAACGATGCCGGTGCGTTGCTCGAGGCTCATGCTGGTATTTCGGTAGCCGACGATGTTTACCACTTTTCACCTGCCAGCGATGCCATTCTTGAAGCTTCAGCCTTCAGCCGGTTGGGCTCTTTTGTTGGTTTCGCCCGAAAAACCCTCACGGTTGTCAGGTTAAGCTTTGCTATATCAATTCTCTACAATATTTTGGGGCTCACATTTGCCATCAGGGGATTGCTCTCGCCTGTTGTTGCTGCCATTTTGATGCCTGCAAGCTCGGTAACCGTTGTAATTTTTGTTACCACTATGATTCATCTTTTGGGTAGAAAGTCGTTTAAAACTTGAAATTGTGATAGTTGTTGAATAATTTATAAAAGGTATAAATTGATATGCTGATCAGTAAACTTGTCAAACCAATTGTTCAATACCCTATCTTTGTTTTTAGGTAGTCTGATGCTTAAATAGAACCCCATGAAAGTCATCTTTGTTCTCATAGCCGCGAGTTTGCTGGTAGCTGCCGGATTTCTGATAGCCTTCCTTTGGGCAGTCAGAAGCGGTCAGTACGATGATGATTATACCCCCTCGGTGCGCATCTTGTTCGAGGATGAAGCGAAAAATGAAACCCCGACCAATCCTTCACCAGAAGACAACCCATTAACTGATTCCAACGAGAAATAAACCTAACCAACGCTGATATGCAACCTGAAGTTTTTTCGTACGACAACCGGATTGTGAAGTATTTCACCTATGCCACAATATTTTGGGGCATCGTGGGGATGGTTGTCGGGCTGTTGATAGCCACTCAACTAGCTTTCCCTTTTTTTAATTTCGACCTGAGTTTTACCACTTACGGGCGTTTGCGACCCATTCATACGAATGCCGTGATTTTTGCCTTCGTGGGCAATGCCATCTTCACAGGGGTGTATTACTCCATGCAGCGCTTGCTCAAAACCCGGATGTTTAGCGACGCGCTAAGCTACATCCATTTCTGAGGATGGCAACTCATTATTGCCCTGGCCGCCGTTACTTTGGCCTTAGGCTTCACCATCTCGAAGGAGTATGCTGAGCTGGAGTGGCCCATCGACGTGCTGATTGCTGTGGTATGGATCGTGTTTGGCTGGAATATGTTCGGAACCATTGCCCGTCGGAGGGTTCAACACATGTATGTGGCCATTTGGTTCTATATTGCCTCGTGGGTGGCTGTCACGGTTCTGCATGTGTTCAACTCGCTCGAACTGCCTGTCTCTTTCCTGAAGAGTTATCCTGTTTATGCAGGGGTTCAGGATGCTTTGGTGCAATGGTGGTATGGTCACAACGCGGTGGCTTTCTTTCTTACTACTCCGTTTCTTGGGCTGATGTATTACTTCCTTCCCAAAGCAGCCAACCGACCGATTTATTCCTACAAACTCTCCATCATTCACTTCTGGACGCTCATTTTTATCTATATCTGGTCGGGGCCGCACCATCTGCTTTACCAGGCATTGCCCGACTGGGCTCAAACCATCGGGGTGATTTTTTCGGTGATGCTCATCGCCCCTTCATGGGGTGGTATGATCAACGGGTTGCTCACGCTGCGTGGTGTGTGGGATAAGGTTCGCGAAACCCCGATGTTGAAATTCATGGCCGTGGCGGTCACAGCCTATGGAATGGTGACCTTTGAAGGGCCGATGCTCTCGATCAAAACCATCAATTCGCTGCTCCATTTCACCGATTGGATTGTGGCTCACGTGCACATCGGAGGCATGGGCTGGAATGGGTTCCTTACTTTCGCCATGCTCTACTGGCTGATTCCGGTGTTGTGGCGCACCAAGTTGTATTCCAACAAATTGGCCAACATTCATTTCTGGTTGGGCACGCTGGGAATTCTGTTCTACGCCATACCGCTTTATTGGGCAGCCATTACCCAGGGTTTGATGTGGAAAGAGTTCACACCTGAGGGTTTCTTACGCTATCCCAACTTCCTGGAAACCGTTACCCAGATTCTTCCCATGTACATGACGCGTATTGTTGGCGGGATACTTTATCTGACAGGGGCAGGAATCATGGTGTACAACCTGGCTAAAACCATCCAACAGGGAGCGTTTGTGGCAGAGGAAGAGACCAGTGCCATGCCTTTAGAGAGAACAGAGAAGCGCCGGATTCTTGGCGAAACCATCCACGGGTGGATGGAGCGCAAACCGGTGCAGTTCACTTTCTGGGTTACCGTGGCTTTGCTTGTAGGCAGTGTGGTGAGTATCGTGCCTCTGTTCGTGGTGAAAACCAATATTCCAACCATTAGCAGCGTGAAACCGTGGTCGCCTCTCGAGCTTCAGGGACGCGATCTGTATGTTCGTGAGGGTTGCTACACCTGTCACAGTCAGATGGTTCGTCCTTTCCGCAGCGAAACAGAACGTTATGGCGAGTACAGCAAATCCGGCGAGTTTGTTTACGACCACCCGTTCCAATGGGGGTCGCGGCGCATGGGGCCGGATCTGGCTCGTACCGGCGTGGTTGGTGGGAAAATGTTTAAAACGGCTGCCTGGCATTTCAACCATTTCTACGATCCTCAGGAGATGAATCCTCAAAGTGTGATGCCGGCCTATCCCTGGTTGATAGCCAACAAACTTGATGTAGCATCAACCCCGGCAAAAATTAAAGCCATGGTTACCCTGGGTGTCCCTTATCCCGAAGGGTTTGCCGATCGGGCAATTGATAGCCTTATGGCTCAGGCCACCCTCATCGCCAACGATCTGAAACAATCGGGTATTGAGGTGGAGCCCGATCGCGAAATCATAGCCATGATAGCTTATATGCACCGTGTTGGTCGCGATATCAGTGAGTTGAAACCTGCATCTGATGCCGGTGCCGAAACCGTTGAAGTGCCCGAATTGCTTACCGATCAGCCCTCGCTCGATTTGGGGCGTCAGGTTTATACCGCCAATTGTGCCGCCTGTCACGGTGCCTCAGGAGAGGGCAACGCCATAGGACCCAATCTTACCGATGACTATTGGCTTCATGGAGGTGCCGACGGCGATATCTACAAATCTATCCATGCCGGGATTCCGGCCAAAGGGATGCAGGCTTGGAAGGATCTTTTGAATAGAGAACAGCTGCGACAGGTATATAGCTTCACGGTTAGCCTGCGCGGAACCCATGTAGCAGGCGGGCGTGAACCTCAGGGCGAGCCCGCTGTGTCGAAATAAATCTCTCTCATGCCATGCGATTTTTTCAACAATTATACGAACAATCCGAAGGGAGCGGCCTGTGGGCTGTAGGCTCGCTCCTTCTTTTCCTCCTTTTCTTTGGCGTCATGCTTTACTTTGTGCTCAACCTGCGTAAGGGTTTTGTTGAGCAGATGAAGCACGCTCCCCTTCACGACGACTCCATCCCGTTTAATCCCGATAACTCCACAAACCATGAATAACCAATCAAATCCTCATACCAACGGACACAACCCCGACGAAAATGTGATGTTGACCGATCAAGAGAAAAATCTTCTGATGCCTCATGAGTTCGATGGCATCCGTGAGCTCGACAACCCTGCACCACGCTGGTTGATGTACCTGCTTTATCTCACGGTTTTTTTTGCCGCTCTCTATTGGGTGCACTACCATACGTTTAAGCAGGGGCCCAACCAGGACGAGGAGTATGCCATGGAAATAGCAGCCGCCGAAACCGCCCGTGGTGCCGACACCACCGCTGTGAAACTGGTGCAACTAACCGATGCAGCCAGCCTTGAGTCAGGGAAAAAAATCTACACCGACAAGTTGTGCTACTCGTGCCATGGTATGTTGGGTGAAGGGAATGCCGTGGGACCTAATCTTACCGATGAATACTGGCTTCATGGCGGGAAGTTGGAAAACTTGATGGAGGTTATGAAAAATGGCGTTCCTGCTAAAGGGATGGCTCCTTTCAAGGATCAGCTTTCCGAGGAGCAAATCCTGCAAGTGGTGAGTTTTGTTCTCAGTTTGCAAGGCTCCAATCCACCCAATGCCAAAGCGCCCCAGGGCGAAAAGGAGGTTTGATCTTCAGGATGTTATTACAGGCAACACGAGGTCTGTTTTGCCTCAAATAACATACCCCGGCTTGTTTTGTAAATGGTTGAACGGGCCGTTTTCTTGAGATTTCTTTCCTTCGGCAATGTTGTTGTCACCACTCCCTGTTGTTGGTGGTGAAAAGTGCGGCGGCATGGTACGATTTATCCCGATTCGTGATCGCTTTTTTGGTGTGGTAATCCGACCACCGATGTGTTGTTTAAAGGCCCGGGCCACATTTAAGGATTGTTTCATGCCCTATGAGTGTTTATTTCAACCTTTTTCATAAATTTGCCCCCCTATCGCATATAATTTTCAATGTAAATAATTTTAAATCAAATGAAGGTTTATCAGACGAATGAAATCCGCAATATCGCCCTCGTAGGAGGCGCTAAAACCGGAAAATCCACGCTGGCCGAGTCGATGTTGTTCGAGGGGGGCGTGATCACCCGAAGAGGTACGATCGAAGACAAAAATACGGTTTCTGATTATCGCGAGATCGAGCTGGAACGTCAGAATTCTGTTTTCTCAACGGTTTTATATGCTGAGTACGAGGGCCGTAAAATAAACATGATCGACTGCCCAGGTTTCGACGACTTCGTTGGCGAAGTGGTTGCCGCTCTGCATGTTGCCGATACAGCCGTGATGGTAGTTAATGCTCAAAACGGAGTGGAGGTAGGAACCGAAATCTCGTGGCGCAACGCCACCAAGGCCAACATTCCTGTGGTTTTTGCCATTAACCATCTGGAACACGAAAACTCGAACTTCGACGAAACTATTCGTCAGCTTCGTCAGTCGTTTGGTGGTGGAGTCACAATTTGCCAATACCCCGTTAACGAAGGTGTGAGCTTTGATTCCGTGATCGACCTTCTGCAGATGAAGATGCTGAAATTCAAAAATGGAGGAGGTAAACCCGAAATTCTTGATATTCCTGCTGGTGAAAAAGATAAAGCCGATGAACTCTATGCCAAAATGGTTGAAGATCTTGCCGCCAACGATGAAGAACTGATGGAGAAGTTTTTCGAAAACGGCTCGCTCACCGAAGAGGAGATGAGTCGTGGTTTGAAGCTTGGTTTGATCAATCGTGGTGTATTCCCGGTGTTGTGTATCAATGCCAAACAAGATATGGGCGTGAACCGCCTGATGCAGTTTCTTTGCAATTCAGCCCCAGCCCCCAATGAAGTGGCTGGCGTTAAAACCATTGAAGGGAAAGAGCTCACATGCAAATCATCAGAACCCGCCAGCGCGTTGGTGTTTAAAACATCTATCGAACAGCACATTGGCGAAATCAGTTATTTCAAGTTGTATGCTGGTGAAATTACCGAAGCCATGGATATGGTCAATGGTGTAAACAGCTCCAAAGAGCGCTTGTCACAACTCTTTGCTGTGGCCGGCAAAAACCGTCAAAAACTTGAAAAAGTTGTGGCCGGAGATATAGCTGCAACCATCAAACTCAAAAGCGTTCGCACAAATCACACGCTTAACTCGTTGAAAAACAGCGACGATAGAATTGAACCCATCGTTTTCCCCAACCCGAAAATTACAATGGCTGTAAAAGCCAAAAATGCTGCCGACGACGAAAAACTTGGGACTCTGCTCAACGAAATGAACCGCGTTGATCCTACCCTCACTGTTGAGCAATCGAAAGAGTTGCGTCAGCTTATTGTAGGTGGTCAGGGTGAGTTGCATCTGAATATTGCCAAATGGCTGATCGAGAACATCAACAAGATTTCTATCGATTATATTGCACCCCGCATTCCTTACCGCGAAACCATCACCAAGTCGGCAAAAGCCATGTATCGCCACAAAAAGCAATCAGGTGGTTCAGGTCAGTTTGGTGAAGTGCACATGATGATTCAGCCCTATTCTGAAGGGATGTCCAACCAGACCGAATTCCCCGTGCGTGGTACCGACGTTCACGAATTGGAGTGGGGTGGAAAACTCGTGCTCAACAACTGTATCGTTGGCGGAGCCATCGACGCCCGTTTTATTCCTGCCATCCTTAAGGGGATTATGGAAAAAATCGAGCAAGGTCCCCTCACTGGATCGTATGCACGCGATATCGTGGTAAACATCTACGATGGTAAAATGCACCCGGTTGACTCCAACGAAATCTCCTTCAAACTGGCAGGTCGTAATGCTTTTAGAGAAGCTTTTAAAAATGCCGGTCCCAAGATTCTTGAGCCAATCTACGATGTGGAGGTAATCATGCCCGAGGATAAAATGGGTGATGTAATGACCGACCTTCAGGGACGTCGCGCCATGATCATGGGAATGGATAGCGAAGGTAATTATCAGAAGATTAGAGCCCGCGTTCCTCTGGCCGAGATGAACCGTTATTCAACGGCCCTGAGTTCGATCACCAGTGGTCGTGCCATGTATTCGCTAAAGTTTGCTGAATACGCCCAGGTACCGCCCGATGTTCAGACAGCTCTGCTTAAAGCTTACGAGGAGCAGGAAACCGACGAATAGTCAATTGTTGTCTCATTATATTGTTAAAAGTGCGGCCCATTGGACCGCACTTTTATTGCTTTATGAAGGTGAGCGTTGATCTATACAAAGAAAAGCACCACCCCTATTACACTTATTGCAGCTCCGGCAATTTCACGGAGTGTTACCCGCTGGTGAAAAAGCAAAACCGCCGGCGCTATAATGAGTACCGGCACAATGGCCATCAGCGTGGAGGCTATCCCTGTTGAAGTATAGCGAACAGAAAGCAACGAGAAGCTCACTCCCAGAAATGGTCCAAAAAACGATCCTATAGCCACCCCTTTCATCGCTTTTTGGTCAGAAACAGCAGACTTAACCAGGCTCGTTTTCTTGAACATAACTACTATAAGCCCAAATCCAATCGCCCCGGCCATGATGCGGATATGACTGGCGGCAAATGGGTCGTAATCGCCCATCCCATATTTGCTTATCACCAGTCCAACAGCTTGACCAACAGCTCCACCCAAGGCAAACAGAAGCCCTTTCAAGGGATAGTTGAGCCCTACCTTCCCGTTTTCGGTGCTGCGCGCCAGAATGGTGAGCGCGATACCTGAAAGGGTGAGGGTCATCCCTCCCAGATGTTGAAGGCTCATGGTCTCATTAAGCATAATCCAACCGATGAGGGCCGTAATGGGTGGCACAAGGGTCATGATAAGCATCGCAACGCGGGCCGAAACCAGCGTGTAGCTTCTGAAAAGGCAATAATCGCCAAAAACGAAGCCTACCAGTCCTGAAAGGGTCAGCCACATCCAATTGTGTGGCGTGGCATCGAATGGAAGTGCCATCCCCCTGTAAATCCAGGTGAACGCGCTCAAAAAGAAAAAGGCGATAAGTAAACGCAATATGTTAACAGCCAACGATCCTACACGCTTAGCTGCCATCTCGAACGACAGCGCCGTTGTAGTCCAAAAAAAGGCTGTGGCCAGAGCTGCCAGCTCCCCGGCATAAGGGACAGGAGGTTGCATAATCAGGTTTTAAGTCGGCAAAGATACACTTTAGACTTCATTCGCACGTGTTGGGAATCAAAATGCTGGTATTAATGCTTTTGAGATAAAAAAAGGAGAACCGATTTTGGGTTCTCCTTTTTGTCGGGATGACTGGATTCGAACCAGCGGCCTCCACGTCCCGAACGTGGCGCGCTAGCCAGCTGCGCTACATCCCGTAGCCCGTTTTAATTGGGGACTGCAAAGATAAAGTTTTTTCTTCAGCGTCGAAAACGATTTTTTTTTCTCTTTTTTTTGCCGGAAATAAAGATTTTCCGTTTCACTTTTATACCTTTACGCCTTAAAAGGTTCATAAAATTATGAGATTATGTCGCAGATAAACTTTAAACAAGCCGTTTATGCAGCAATGGTAGCCGTTGCAGGCGAAGACGAAGAGGTTACCAAACAGGAGCAAAAGCGTGTTGATGTTGTATTTGACCATTTCATGAAGCTGGGTGACAAGGAGAAAAAGATGGTGATGGACATCTGGAAATCAAAGAAAACCGATGAGTTTACCGCTTTTGTTGTGAGCGAATTGAAGGCTTACCCCAAAGCGGACCAGATGGAGGCTTATATGCGTGTGGCTCAATACATCAACTACGCCAAAAACGAGTATAACAAGAGTGCCAACGTGAAACTCGAAAATGGTGTTGACAAAGCCCGGATTGAGATTACCAAGTATTGGGACAGGGCCAACATCATCAAAGATCAGCTTGATTTTACAACCACCGAGTACAACGCTTTCATTCAAAAGAAGTAGTTCGGATTCGCAAAAAAAAAGGGGGGGATTGGTTGCACACCAAATCCCCCTTTTGTGTTCGAGCAGATTGCTTTTCTACATCACTCGGTGTTTGAATTGATGTAGTTTCAGGTCGTTATTGGCCTTAACGATTTTTGATTTGAGGTCTTCTTTGAAGGCTAAAAGCTTCTGCATTAAAGCTTCATCGCCGGTTGCTAGGATTTGAACGGCCAGAATTGCCGCGTTGCGTGCCGCGTTGATGCCTACAGTAGCAACCGGGATTCCCGGTGGCATTTGGATGATGCTTAACATGGCATCAAGCCCGTCGAGCGACGAGGCGTTGATAGGAACGCCGATCACAGGAACCGGTGTCATGGCAGCAATAACTCCAGGCAGATGTGCCGACATGCCGGCTGCTGCTATAACCACCCTAATCCCTTCGCCATAGGCTCCCCGGGCAAATTTCTCAACCATCTCTGGCGTGCGGTGTGCCGACAGGGCATTGATAGAAAACGGGATTTCAAACTCATCCAACAGTTTGGCTGCATCTTCCATTACCGGGTAATCGGACGTGCTGCCCATGATGATACTCACTTTTGCTTTCATAAAGAGATAAAGAATTTATTGAAATATATTGAACAACATTTGTTTACGAAGGTTCTGATTATCTGGCCAATTTTTCTTAGGTTTGTACAAAAATACTGATAATCCATCATCCGGGGGAGATTCCCCTTTTTTGTTTATGAATACACTCAAAATCAATGATAAAGAGTTTGCTCTTTACCTAACCCGACACCAGATTGAGCAGGCCGTGCGTAAGGTGGCCGATGCCATCACCGCCGATCTCGACGGGAAAGATCCCCTCTTCGTGGTGGTGCTCAATGGAGCCTTTATGTTTGCCTCCGATTTAATGAAAATGGTCAACATCCCTTCTGAAATTGCTTTCGTTCGCCTGTCGTCGTACGTTGGAACCCAGTCGAGTCACGTGGTAAAAGAGAAGATGTCTCTTGACAAACCTGCTGGCAAACGCCCTATCGTAATTATTGAAGACATCATCGACACGGGAATCACCATGGAGAGCTACGTTAACCGCCTCAGAGAAGCCGGAAATACCGATGTGCGAATAGCCACCCTTTTGTTCAAGCCCGGTGCTTTTCAAAAATCTTATCCTATTGATTACATCGGTTTGGAAATCCCCAATGATTTTATCGTGGGGTATGGTCTCGACTACGACGATTATGGGCGAAACCTGCCCGATATTTATAAAATTGTTTAACCACTTCAACATCCTACAATTATGCTGAATGTTGCCCTATTCGGAGCTCCGGGTGCCGGAAAAGGTACCCAGTCGAAATTGCTCATGGAGAAATACAACCTGGTGTATATCGCCACCGGCGACTTGTTGCGCCAGGAGATTGCCGAAGGTACAGAACTGGGCCTTGAGGCTAAAGACATCATCGAGAAAGGGGGGCTGGCTCCCGACGATATCATCGTTCAGATTATCGAGAAACGCATCTCGACCGACCCATCGGCGCGGGGCATCCTTTTCGATGGCTTCCCGCGAACTGTTGTTCAGGCTTACATCCTCGAAGGGCTCTTGCTGCGCATGAATTCCACCCTCTCGTGTATGCTGGCGCTCGAGGTTCCGCGCGATGAGCTTATCCGACGCATGCTCGAACGCTCCAAGACATCCGGACGATCGGACGACAACCTTGAAGTGATTCAGGTGAGGCTCGAAGAATACGAGAACAAAACCAAGCCGGTGGCTCAGTTTTATCTCGAAAAGGAGAAGTTTTACCCTATTGATGGTACAGGCAGTGTTGACGACATCTTTCATCGCGTGACCCAGGCTATTGACCAGTCGTTGAAAAAGGAATGGGTGAACGTGGTGTTGCTGGGACCTCCGGGTTCGGGCAAGGGGACACAGGGGAAGGATCTGGCGCGTAAACACAACCTGATTTACATCTCCACAGGATCGTTGCTCCGACGCGAAATTCAGCAAGATACCGAAGTTGGCCGTAAAGCGGCTCCTTTCATGGAGAGAGGAGAAATTGTTCCTGATGAAATAGCTATCCGGCTGATTGAACGCGAAATCAAGATGCATCCCAATGCCAATGGATTCATTTTTAAAGGATTTCCCCGTACCATTGTTCAGGCTTACATCCTCGACGGCCTTCTAAAAAGACTGAATTCGTCGGTAACCATTACCATCGAGTTGAAGGTTCCCACCCTGGAGTGCTTCAAAAGGCTTGCAGCGCGTGGAAAACAGGAGAAGGGAAGAACCTACGACCGCGATCCGGAACTCATCGTGAACCGTCTCGAAGAGTATGAAACCAAAACCACTCTGGTGAAAACCTACTACAAAAACCAGGGTAAGTTCCTCAAAGTGGATGGGCTTGGCGAGAGAGATATGGTAACCAAAAGACTCGACGAAACCATCGAGCAACAATTCAGAACCATCAGGTAGCGCCTCCGAAAAAACCTTATACAGAGCGATCGGGACAAAGCCCGGTCGCTTTTGTTGTGAACAGACCCTAAAGTACCGTACCTTTGCACTTCATTTAATACGTTGATCAGATGGCTTCATCCAATTTTGTTGACTACGTCAAACTCTTTCTTCAATCGGGCAATGGCGGTGCCGGTTCGATGCACTTCCGCCGCGAGAAGTTTATTCCCAAAGGGGGACCTGATGGCGGAGATGGCGGCAGGGGAGGGCATATTGTGTTGAAAGCCAATCATCAGCTTTGGACGCTTCTTCATTTGAAATACACCAAACACATCCGCGCCGAACACGGCGAGGGGGGGGCTGGTGCCTTGCGAACAGGAGCCCAGGGCAAGGATTACATTATTGAGGTGCCCCTTGGCACAGTGGCCCGTGATGCTGAATCCGGTGAACAATTGGCTGAGCTTACTGCCGATGGCCAGGAGGTGATTCTGCTGCCTGGCGGACGGGGTGGTTTGGGCAACGATCATTTCAAAACCGCCACCAACCAAGCGCCACGCTATGCCCAGCCCGGCGAACCCGGCGTGGAGGGGTGGTACATCCTCGAACTGAAACTGCTGGCCGACGTGGGGTTGGTGGGGTTTCCCAATGCCGGCAAATCGACTCTGCTCTCGGTGGTTTCGGCAGCCAAACCCGAGATTGCCGATTATCCTTTTACCACCCTGGTGCCTAATCTTGGTATGGTTTCGTACCGCGACAACCGTTCGTTTGTGATGGCCGACATCCCGGGTATCATCGAGGGGGCTTCACAGGGTCGGGGGCTGGGCATCAGGTTTCTGCGCCATATCGAGCGCAACTCGTTGCTGCTGTTCATGGTGCCGGTTGATGCCGACAGCATCAGCCAGCAATACAACATCCTGCTGGCAGAGCTGGAAGAGTACAACCCCGAGCTGCTCGACAAGCCCCGCCTGCTTGCAGTAACCAAAACCGACATGATTGACGAGGTGATGCAGCAGCAAATGGTTGCTGATTTGCCCGAAGGGATACCGGCTGTGTTTATCTCGGCTGTAGCCGGCAAAGGGATCGCCGAACTGAAGGATCTTATTTGGAGGCATCTTAACAAACCCGACGAATGGTAAGCTGGCTTGAACAAACCGACACGGCGTTGTTTCTGGTCCTCAACGGCACAAATGCCCCCTGGGCCGATAAGGTAATGTGGGTGGTGAGCAGCAAATGGCTCTGGATTCCCTTGTATGGCTGGCTCGTGTGGTTGCTCGTGCAAATGTTTGGCCGTCAGGTGTGGCGCACGTTGTTGCTTGCCCTCTTGCTGGTGGTAATCACCGATCAGGGTTCGGGCCTGATGAAAAACACCGTGAAACGCCCTCGTCCCTCCCACGATGCCGTGCTTGGAGATCAGGTTCACGTGGTGAAGGGTTACCGTGGAGGCCCTTACGGATTCTTCTCGTCGCATGCTGCCAACACCTTCGGGGTGGCTCTGTTTGCCGGGTTGCTTCTCCGGCGCAGGCACAAACTGCTGCTTCCTGCTCTTTTGGTTTGGGCTTCGCTTGTGGCTTACAGCAGGGTGTATTTGGGGGTTCATTACCCGGGCGATATTTTGGCTGGTGCCTTGTGGGGAGCCGCGTGTGGTGCTGCTCTTTTCGCTTTGCACCAGCGGTGGTTGCCCCGTGAAACCAGATTCAGGCTTCACCGCTAATCCATTCGCCCGTCATGGTTGAGCAATTCAGGAATTTTGTTAACAAAAACCACCTCTTCGACAGGCAGCAGAAGGTGTTGCTTGCCGTGAGCGGAGGGATTGATTCGGTGGTGATGGCGCACCTCTTCGCGCGACTGGAGTTGCAATTTGCTATTGCCCATTGCAACTTTCAATTGCGGGGCGATGCCTCCGATGGCGACGAACGTTTCGTGGAGGCTCTTGCCGGCGAACTCCGGTGCCCCTTTTTTTCAACGCGGTTCGATACCCGTGCCTATGCCACCCGGCAAGGAATCAGCACGCAGATGGCTGCCCGCGATTTGCGTTACGGTTGGTTTGAACAGGTAAGGCAATCGGCGGGCTACGACCTGGTTGCCACGGCACATCATGCCGGCGACGACGCCGAAACCTTTTTTATCAACCTGATGCGGGGGACTGGTTTGCGTGGCTTGCAAGCTATACCGCTGAAACAGGGAACTGTTGTCCGCCCCTTGAAGTTTGCCACCCGTGCCCTGATTGGTCAATGGGCTTTCGACGAGGGTTTGGAGTGGCGCGAAGATGCTACCAATGCCGAAACTCACTACCTCCGGAACAAGATCAGGCACCAGTTGCTTCCGCTCATCGAAGAGCTTAGTCCCGGTTTTGCCCAACGTCTCAATACCACCATAGGGCACTTGTCGAACGCTTCGGATGCAATCGACAGCCTGGTGGAAAATCAACGCGATGCTTTGCTGCGCACTGCTCCCGATGGTTTTTGTCTCGATCTGGAGGCCTTGAAGCTTCTCCATCCGGTGGGCTTTTGGTTGTTTGAGCTGCTTCGCCCTTTCGGGTTCACTTCTCCGGTGGTTGACAACATGGCCAAAGCTATTGATAATCCCACCGGACAGCAGTTTGCCTCGGCCAGCCACCAGGCGGTTCTGAAACAGCATCAATTGCTGATAACATCGCGGGCTGCTGCCATTACCCGCGTCGAAAACCACGTTTTTACCTCACCCGAACAACTGATGTTACCCGGTGGTATCGTCAACGGGCGACTCGTGGAGAGAAGTCAGTTGCCTGTTGAGCCCCCTGACGGGCAACAGGCCTGGGTTGACAACCAACAGCTCGTTTTCCCCCTGACATTGCGCCGGTGGCGAAAAGGCGACCGCTTTGTGCCCTTTGGGATGAATGGATCGAAGAAGGTGAGCGATTTTTTTACCGATCTGAAGCTTTCTCCCTGGCAGAAAGCCAATGTCTGGATTCTGTGTGATGGGCTCGACAGGATCGTTTGGGTTGTTGGGTATCGAGCCGACAACAGGTTTGGGATGACATCCCAAACAAAGCAGGTTTGGGTGCTGCGGATAGGGGAGTAACCACCGTTTGATTTTAAATTCTATTGTCGTTGTGGGTTTCTGTAGCGCGTTGTTGCTTCGCGTGCGATGGACTGGAAGCTTGTGACTGTTTGTGGGTCGGGCAGAGTTGGTTTTTTGTTGTTTGTATTTGTTTCTTTAGCGTACTCAATTGGTTTGTTTTCGTTTGTATTTGTTTCTTTAGCGTACTCTATTGGTTTTTTGTTGTTTGTATTTGTTTCTTTAGCGTTCAAAATAGGGTTTATGTAGTTTTGGATGGTGTCTGTGTTGTTCAAAATGATGTTTGTGTTGTTCAGAATGGTGTCTGTGTAGTTTAGGATGATGTCTGTGTTGCTTAGGATGATGTCTGTATTGATTAAAATGGTCTCTGTGTCGTTTAGGATGGTATCTGTGTAGTTTAGAATGGTATCTGTGTTGTCCAGAATGATGTCTGTGTCATTTAGGATGCTCTCTATGTCATTCAAATTGATGTCTGTGTTGTTCAGAATGATGTCTGTGTCGTTCTAAATAATCTCTGTGTCGTTTAGAATGGTATCTGTGTTGACCAGAATGGTGTCTGCGTCGCTTAGGATGATGTCTGTGTTGATCAAAATGGTCTCTGTGTCGTTTAGAATGGTGTCTGTGTCACTTAGGATAATGTCTGTGTTGATCAAAGTGGTCTCTGTGTTGTTCAGAATGGTCTCTGTGTTGTTCAGAATGGTCTCTGTGTAGTTCAAGATGGTGTCTGTGTCATTCAAAATGATGTCTGTGTTATCCAGAATGGTGTCTGTGTAGTTTAGGATGGTGTCTGTGTCGTTTAGGATGATGTCTGTGTTGCTTAGGATGATGTCTGTATTGGTCAAAATGGTGTCTGTGTCGTTCAGAATGGTGTCTGTGTTGTTCGGAGTTGGTTTTTTGTTGTTTGTATTTGTTTCTTTAGCGTTTCGGGAGGTGTCTGGGTTGTTTAGAATCATGTCTGTGTTGGTTCGAGGGAGTATTCAGAAAAGTGTGTCACTTTTATTTCTGGGTGGAGGTACGGTTGTAGAGACGCAATGCGTTGCGTCTCTACGGCGAACGACCACCGTTGGGGTTTTGACGCAACAGGTTGCGACGCGACGGCGGACGACCCTGAAAATCAAAAACGATGAACCGCAGGATATGGGCACTATCAACCATCGCTATCAAAAACGTGGAACCCCATAGACGGTTGTAGAGACGCAATGCATTGCGTCTCTACGACGAACGTCCACCGTTCGGGTTTAGGCGCAAATTGTTGCGTCACAACAACCCCACGTGCATCAATAATTTCCCCGCAATCAAAAAAAATTTCTCCTTCTCTTGCATTTTTTCGTCACATTTATGGTTACATTTGTCGCGTTGTCAATTCACCGAATGTTTAACAAAAAAATACTCAAGACTATGACCGACAACCAACAACAGGAAACCTTGATGATCGGCAGGATCGTTGGTTTCGCACAACGGCACAACGCCCTTATCGGCACTTTTGCCCCGCTGGCCACCCTCTTCGCCAAGGTGGGAACCAACCACGGGCTGCTCCAAAGCAACCATGCCATCCAACTGGGCGACCGCAAGGCCATTGGCCTCGAAAAAGAGCAGATGAAAACCACCTACACGGCTCACCTCAACACGCTCCTCACCCGCTCGGCAGGTTACTTCAACTTCGCCCAAAAACCCGCCGAAGCGCAGCAATGCCATTCGCTGCTGTCGCGGCTGCCGGCCCTGCAAGAGAACGACCTGATAGCCGTGGCCGAAACCTACATGGCCATCGTCACCCCACACCTCACCGACCTTGCAGCAGTGAAAATCACCGCCGACCGCCTCGCCCTGCTCACCAGCCAGCGCGACACGCTGCGCAACCTGATGCTGTCGGTGGCCTCGGCCCGCTACGAGTCGGTGCAGGCCACGGCCACCATCGGCCTGCTGCTCCGCGACACCAAGCGGCTGCTTCGCGACGAGCTCGACCTGCTGATGGAGGCTGTAGCCGACGAGACCCCCGAGGTACTCGCCGAATACGAAGCACTGCGCAAGGTGAGCTACCGCCGCCGCAAGAAACCGGTGGAGCCCGAAGAGGCCGATCCCACCGTGGCCACGGCCACCGTGAAGGTGGTGGATGCCACCAACGGCGAGCCCATAGTTGGTGCCACCCTGGCCCTCGACGACCAGCCCGTGAACGACGTAACCGACGAGTACGGCGAAATTGACCTCGACAACCTCACCCTCACCCAACACGAGTTCACCGCCACCGCCGACGGCTACCAGGCGGCGACGCTGCAAGGCGCCACCACCCAGGGCGGCGAGGATTACGTGTTTGAATTGGGATTGGAGCCGGAGGGGAGCAGTTGATGCCACACCATATTATAGATGTATAATGCCATGAAAAACGGAATCGTTCACCGGTTGGGTCAGGCACCTGAGGCTGCTGCTTGGAATGGAGCGGGGTGTAGCTGCGATTGGGTGGTAGAGATAAAACGCACCCAAGGTGTTGTTATACGTCCGGATTGGGATTATAACAGCCCTTTTGGTGTGCATATAACCAATTGTAAACGTTTAAATTCGGATCATGTAATTTTTGCCATGCGTGTTAAGTGCTTGGCGAATAGTGCAGAACAAAGAAAACGTGACAAACTTGCGGATATTTACTAGTTAGCGGCTATATTACAACCGACCGTGCTAAACAGAAAGTTCATATATTTGCAGACACAAAAAATTAAGTAAAGACAGAATGTAAAAAATAATTTCTTTCAGACATATCAGAACAACAACCGCAAA
>JAQVCV010000063.1 GCA_028689615.1 Bacteroidales bacterium
TTAACAGTAAGTCACCAGATATTATTATTTTTGACGAGCCAACAAATAATTTAGACATACAGAATGTTGAAATACTGACAGCAGCAATAAATGAATACCAAGGGACAATCATTGTTGTGTCGCACGAAGAAACATTTTTAGAACAAATAAACATAGAACGGACAATTGAACTTTGATAAAAATACAGCCGCTAACAAGGTATTGCCGCAATGGGGGGTAAAGTGCTTCTATGAAACTTTTGTGCTTAAACAAACGGTAGTACATCTATTGAACTTTGGTGCTGAAAATCCCCCACTGCGGCAATACCCGAACCGTTGGCAGAAATATTAATAGACACCGTGTAAATGGAAGAGAAATACAAACAATACGAAAAGACAATTAAGAAGAAGCATAGTTTCGCTTGGACACCAAAATATGCCTCAGAATTTACCACAAGACTAAGTGCTAAGGAATTTATTGCAATCGCAGAAAAAACTTTTAAAGACTTAGGTTGGGACATTGTCTATCAAGACGACAAATCTATTGAAGCAAAAAGAAGCGAAAAATCATTAGGAACAGAACGTTGGACAGAAGGAATTACAGCAACTTTTGAGTATGGAAAAATTCAAGTAAAAAGTGTGACACTTGGAAATGAAATGTGGGATGTTGGTAGAAACTCAAAACGTGTTCAATTATTCATTTATGCATTCCAGGAAACAGAAAAATCCTTTGACAGAGAAGAACTCCAAAACCTTGTGAGTGAAAAAGAAACTATAAATAATTGGGACGATTATGTAGTTCCCGACTCTTTACCCAAACCTGACGAAGTTAGAGAACCAAAATTTTACATTCATATTGTTGGTTGCTCAATACTCACAATCTTAATTGCTTTTTTACTTGCAAAGGTTTCAATAAGTGGTTTCTACATTATTGGACTTTTTGAGTTTTTAGTCGGATTTATCATAGGCTTTACTTTTAAGTATTTATTTAAGTTTTCAAACTTTACTAATTACGACAAACTCCATTATGTAATATTAGGGACAGTTGGCTTGACATATCTTTTAAACCAATACTTTCAATACGAGATAATATTATTTGAGAACAATTATGACAGGATTGGTTTTTTTGAGTTTTTAAAAATCAAATTTGAACAAGGACTTACAATCAAAAAACTAAATACAGGATGGATTGGCTTATTAGTTCATTGGATTTTACAACTTGTTATTACTTACTATGTGACAGTAATGACAGTTATACGAAATCTAACCAAATATCAACTTGACAGAGTTCCGCCAGAAGTAGTTGACTTTGCATTTTACCACTTTGTAAAAGATAAAACAGAAGACCAAGTAAGAAAGGAATTAACATTAAAAGGTTGGACGGAAACGCAAAATCAAGACGAAGTTTTTGAAGCTATCGGAGCCTTACAAACAACTCAAGACGTAAATAGAATGCAATGAAAAGAAATACTTCTGCCAACAGCACCTACCCAAAAGTGGCGGTTCAGTGGTTAAATCAAGCTTTGTGCTTCTATCAAAGTTTGTGCTTGGTTGACAGTGAAGTGCTTCGAAATCGCCACCTTCGGGTAGCTGCAAAACGTTAACACATCATCATAAATAAACCAATCTACAATCGCATGAATAACAAAACCCTGTTTGCCATCGCAGCCATCGCAGTAGCTCTGTTCGTGGCATGGTATCCCTATTTTTCAGGATCGTACAACCTCGACAAAGCCATTATCATGACCCAGGCCTTCATCATTTCGGGTTTTGTGGGTGGAATTGTTCTTGAGCGAAGAAAAGATAAGAAACAGTAAAACCGAAATTTTGAGACGATTTTGAGGTTCATGCCATCGCCATAGTTCGATACCAGCATCTTGTTTCACATACAGTTGCCCGTGTTTTTCTCTGGTGGCCTTAAACTCCGTCTCCCTATGAAATATATAGATGGAGCTGCGACTTTTCTTTATACCGAATCAACTTGATTTTACGAAAATAGCTTGCGTCTCGTGGCTCGGTACGATCTTCGTCCCGAGAGTGAAACGATTCGGGATTAACCGCCTCTAAGGCTCAAATGCTTCGCATTTTCACTAAGACGCGGTATAACACGCGGTGTATCACGGGGCCGTTAAGGTTGTCCGCTACGCCTCCCGATCCTTATCCTCGGCGCCGCTCTCTCCCCAACATTTCCTATCTTGCACCGCCCAAACTCAAAGTGTTTACTCCATGAAAAAGAGTCTGAAAAAACTGACCGCGGCCTGGCTGCTGTTGTTCGGAACCGGTGTTCTTGTGTTTGTTTCGTGCCAACCATCGCACTTGGTGTTGGCTGAAAACGAGTCGTCTGACTACTCCATCGTGGTGCCTGACAGCGCCACAACCGTAACCAGAGCCGCGGCCGATACACTGGCGGCCTTCATCAGCCGGATGTCGGGCGCTACGTTGCCGGTTGTAAAGCAATCTGAAGCCGGCAAAGGAAACCTGCTGTGGCTGGGTTGCCGGCCTGGTGATCCCGCGCTGCAATTCCCCGACACGCTGGGTTCTGACGGGTTCGCCATCCGCTTCGACGGGAAAAACATTCTGATTGCCGGAAATACCCCGGCCGGAACCCAAAACGGCGTGTATGCCTTCCTCGAAGATTACCTGGGGTGCCGCTTTTATGCCAACGACGGGATGATGGTTCCCCGGGCTTCCATCATCACGATACAACCAATACCCACCACTCAGAAGCCGGCCTTCAGTTTCAGAGAGATTCACGGCCCCGAACCCCTTAACCACGCCTGGCGCGACTGGCACCGCGTGCATCGCAAAGAAGAAAACTCGCCCGAATGGGGGATGTTTGTGCACACCTTTCAGAAACTGGTGCCTGTGGATGAATGGTTTGCCTCGCATCCTGAGTACTTCTCACAGGTGGGAGGCGTGCGGATTGCCGACGGGCAACTCTGCCTGTCGAACCCTGCCGTTTTCGGTTTGGTGATGAAGAACCTTCGCGCCGAGATGGCACTAAAGCCCAATGCCCTTTACTGGTCGGTTTCACAAAACGACACCTACAAGAACTGCGAATGCGCTGCCTGCCGCAAACTCGATTCTCTTTACGGCGGCCCCTCGGGAACCATGATCTGGTTTGTGAACCAGGTGGCCGACAGCTTTCCCGACAAAATCATCTCCACGCTGGCTTACCAGTACACCCGGCAAGCCCCGCGCAACATCACCCCCCGCGACAACGTGAACGTGATGCTCTGTACCATCGAGTGCGACCGGGCCCGCACCGTGCCCGACGACGAAGGGTTTGCCCGCGACATCACCCAATGGAGCCAACTCACCCGCAACATCTTCCTGTGGGATTACGTGGTGCAGTTTCGCAACTACCTCGATCCGTTCCCCAACTTCCACGTGTTGCAGCCCAACCTCAGGTTCTTCGGTCAACACAACATCCCGATGATGTTTCAACAGGGATCGGGACGGTCGTGGAGCGATATGGTGGAGCTGAAACAATACCTCATCGCCAAACTCCTCTGGAATCCCGATGCCGACGTGGAGGCCATCACCAACGACTTCCTACAGGGATACTACGGTGAAGCCGGTGCGTTTGTGGGTCGCTACCTCACCCTCCGACAGAAAGCCCTCCTCGATTCGAAGGGACGCTTGGGCATCTATGGTTTCCCCTGGGATGGCTTCAACACCTACCTTACGCCCGCTTTGATGAACCGCTACGACCAGCTTGCCGACAGTGCCCTGCAAGCTGTTACAGGCAACGTCACCCTCACCGCAAGGGTGCAAAAGGCTTTCCTGCCGCTCATCTTTGCCCGCCTCGACATCGCGCTGCATGAACCCGACACCACGTTCAGCTTCGTGAAACGCGAAGGATCGTCAGTAACCATCAAGCCTGCGATGAGGGCCTTACTCGACACGCTGGTCAACCGCTCTGAGAGGCTTCATGTTTTCGATGCCGATGAACGTGGTACCACACCGGCCTCCTACCGCCAGGAGGTGCTGAATCTGCTGAAGGCCACCGCCAACCCCGGCAAAGGCTACAGGTGCAAGGTAACCATGCCACGCCAACCCAGCGAAAAATATCCCGTTGGCGGTAGTGCCGCCCTCACCGACGGCATCCGCGGAATGAACGACTACAACGTGAACTGGGCCGGATTCTACGGCACCGAGATGGAAGCCGTTGTTGATCTGGGCTCGGTACAACCTGTCGATACTGTGACGGCCACCTTCCTGCAGTTTCACCAGGCCTGGATTTTCCTGCCCAAAACAGTTACGGTTGAGCTCTCCGACGACGGGCAACACTTCACCCGTGCCGGCACTGCCCTCAATCCGCACAAACCTGAACAGACCGGCAGCTTCACCCACGATTTCCTGGTGAAGACCCCTAAAGCCCGAGCCCGTTACATCCGCCTTACCACCACATCGCTGCTGCGCTGCCCCGACTGGCACCCCGGCCACGGCCTCGAAAGCTGGATCTTTGTGGATGAGGTGGTGGTGAAATGAGGTGGTGGCTTTTGCCATACACGTTAAGCCATAAAAAATTACAGCAGTTGATCCCTCTGGTGAATCATTTAGTAAAAGCACTTCTTTCACTACATTTGCAATGTTTTCACAACTCGCAGATTTTTTTTGTTGTTATGCTTTTCAGAAGTTATCTATAGAGTTCTGGCAAAAAATGCATATTCATGAGCAGAATAAGAATAAAAAATTTTGGGCCGATCAGGGAAGGATGTTCCACCAACGACGGCTGGATGGACATTAAAAAAGTAACTCTTTTTATTGGACCACAAGGGTCGGGGAAAAGCACCGTTGCTAAGGCATTCTCTACGCTGGCATGGCTTGAGAAGGCTGTGAATAGGGGAGATGTGGACTTTGAGGATTTTAATTCAGGCTCATTGAGAAAATTCTTAAAATACCAACGCATTCATAACTATCTTAGAAGTAATTCATCTATTGAATATGATGGATCCTATGCTAATATAATTCATGAAGTATTTCAAAACCTGCTTCAGGCAAACATCTCAGTTCATAAGAACAACACGTACCGCGTTCCAAAAATCATGTATGTTCCTGCCGAAAGAAACTTTTTGAGCGTGGTGAAAAATGCTTACGGGGTAAAAAACCTGCCCGACACCCTTTACACTTTTGCTGAGGAGTTGCGAAAAGGACAATTGGAATTGAAAGGGGAGAAAATACGGTTGCCCCTGCCAGATTTGCAATATACATACGATGAAGCAAATGAGACCTCATTGCTGATTGGGAACGATTATAAAGTTGATCTGCTTGAGTCGGCAAGTGGTTATCAGTCGCTTATACCTCTTTTTCTGGTTACGAAGTTTTTAACTGACGATCTTCAAAAAGGAGAAGGTCTGCTAAGAGAGCGGTTGAGTGTTGAGCACAGCATCAAAAGAAACAAAGAGATTTCGGATGTGCTCTACAACAACGCCTTCAACCATCTCACCGAGGCTGAAAAAATGGAACGGGTAAGGGCCATCGACGCCAGATACCTGAGCACATGTTTGCTCAACATAGTGGAAGAACCCGAGCAAAATCTATTTCCCGAATCGCAAAAGCAGTTGCTTTACAGCTTGCTCGAATTCAACAACCTGTTAGCAGGCAACACTTTGTTGCTCACAAGCCACAGCCCCTACATGATTAGCTATCTCACCCTCGCGGTGAAAGCCTCGCTGTTGCTCACGCGCACCCACAACATGAAGCTCCGATCCAAAATAAACAAAATCGTTCCCATTGCGTCAACCATTGCCCCTGATGACCTAGCCATATACCAGTTTGACGAATTTAACGGAACAATTCAGAAGCTTGATCCCTTCATGGGTTTGCCTTCCGATGAAAACCTTCTGAACCAGAAAATGGGCGACAGTAATGATCTGTTTGCCGAACTCTTAGAAATAGAACAAGCCATCGAGAATGAGCATAAATTTCAATAAACCGGAATGCCAGACCATTACGACGAAAAGAAGGTTTGGCCTCTGCGACCACACACCTCCCCCGTCAATGCCTGCTTATCTGGATGAAAATGAAGGGGAAAACTGGATTGCAGTTGTACACAACGATGATTGCTGCAAGGTTCATTTTACAGCCATCGACAACTGTGTGCTGCTAACCGGAGGAGCCAAACCCAGGGAAAAGAGCTGCGATGTCATGCTCCAAACCGATGAATCCATAATTTTTGTTGAATTGAAATCGCGCAACGAAAAAGGAAGCGGATGGGTAAAGGAGGGGATTGAACAATTGCTATCAACCATCAAATTCTTTGAAGCAAGCAGCCAATCAAATTTTTTAATAAAAAAAGCATACGTTGCCAACAACCGGAAGCCTCTTTTCAGAGAAAGTCAAACCACCCGTATGGAAGATTTCCGCCTTAAAACAGGCTACGTACTTCGAATTGAGAACAGGATCAAATTAAGTTGATTTTTGGCACTGTTTATAGGAAGCAAAGCCCTTTTAAGCCAGCATTAAAAGCCCTGCCAGATGCTTCTTTTTAAAATAGCTTCCCTATCTTTGCCCAAAACTTTACCCAAATGAAAAACATTCACCAAATTCTCTCGCTGCTGTTGTCCACAATGGCCTTCCAATGTCTTTTGGCCCAGCACCACCCACAAACCTACGTCCCCGATGCCAGCCCCGTCGTAAACCAGAAACTCGGTCAGTGGGCCGACATGAAGTTTGGACTGTTGATGCACTGGGGCCCCTACAGCCAGTGGGGCGTGGTGGAATCGTGGAGCATTTGCAACGAAGACGAAGACTGGTGCCGTCGGAAAACCGACAATTACATCGAATACAAAAAAAATTACGAAGACCTGAAACTTAGCTTCAACCCCGTGAGGTTCGACCCCTCGAAATGGGCCAAAGCCGCCAGCCAGGCCGGGATGAAGTATGTGGTGTTCACCACCAAACACCACGACGGATTCTGCATGTACGACTCCCGCTACACCAACTACAAGGTAACCGACACGGCCTGCCCGTTCCACGTGAACAAGCGCGCCGACATTGCCCGCCAGGTGTTCGATGCCTTCCGTGCCGAGGGGATGTGGGCCGGGGCCTACTTCTCGAAACCCGACTGGCATTGCACCGACTACTGGTGGCCCAACTTCGCCACACCCGACCGCAACGTGAATTATGAAATCGACCGCTACCCCGAAAGGTGGGAACGTTACGTGCAGTTTACCCACAACCAGTTGCTGGAGCTGGTAACCAACTACGGCCCCCTCGACCTGGTGTGGCTCGATGGCGGATGGGTGCAGAAACTATCCGATGAACAGGTGGCCGCCTATAAAAACGACCCCACTTACCGGTTTCAGAAAATCCAGAGCCAGGACATCCGCATGGACGAACTGAAAACCAAGCTCCGTGCCGTGAAACCCGACCTGATAGTGGTTGACCGCGCCGTGGAGGGACCCAACCAGAACTACCTCACACCCGAGAATACCGTTCCAACGCAACACCTTCCCTATCCCTGGGAATCGTGCATCATAGCCGGCGGTAGCTGGTCGTGGGTGCCCGATGCCAAATACCTCTCGTCGCGAAAGGTGATCCACACCCTGAGCGAAATCGTGGCCAAAGGGGGCAATCTGCTGCTCAACATCGCCCCGGGTCCCGATGGCACCTGGGATGAAGGGGCTTACCAGATGCTGGAGGCTGTAGGCAACTGGATGAAGATCAACGGAAACGCCATTTACAACACTTGCGCGGTGAAGCCCTACCGCGAAGGAAAATTCGCCTGGACGCAGGGCAACGACGGAACCCGCTATGCCATCTATCTGGCCGGCGACGACGAGCCGCTGCTCCCCGAAAAGGTGATGATGTACGAGTTCTTCGCCAAACCCGACCAGAAAATTACCCTCAACGGCGATACGACCCCACTCGAATTCATCAGTTCGGGCGATGGCACCGTGGTGAAAGTTCCAAAACCGCTACGCGGCTTCCGTCAAGGGACAGAGGCATGGGTTTTCGAGATAAAATAGAGAAAACACAGGCTGTTCTCCGGCTGCAACTCCTTTGAATCAAGGTAGCTCCTGTTGAGCCAACTTTGTTGAGTATTCAGTAAGTTGAAACAATCAGTTTCTTTCTTCCTTCCCTTCAGGATTAAAAACCCCTTGCCGTTTCAGTTGCAAATAATACATCAGCACGAAGCCGGCCGAGAGTACGGCATCGGCCACCAGGAAAGGATTTCCTTCGAGAAAGGCGGTGGGTACCAGAGCCAGGAAAAGTTGAGCCCCAGCATAGAGGTGAAAACCGATAGCCCGCCGGTACCACATGGCCCACACACCACCAAACGACACTGCATTGAGCAAGGCCTCCAGTGCAAAAAATGCCGGCCCTCCCGAAAGAAACAAACTGAAGTTGTCGGGGAGCATCACCTGGCCGCTTTCGGCCATGGTTACAACTTCGTTGAAATTGGCTGCCATGAAGGTATAGGCCAAAGCTGGCATTCCGCTACCAATAAACGAGAGCACACACAGAACCACGAACATGGGAGGCCTGGCATTTTGCCCCTGTGGCAACTGACGTAAAAAGAAAGGTTTGTAAGTCATAAAACAAAAAAGGCTGCCTGGGATGTAAGGCAGCCTCAAAGGTAACAACATTTGGCCATTAACCCAGCGACCCGATGAGTGCTTCTACTTCGCTGAGCACTTCGGTGCTTTGAATCAGAGCCTTCATGGCGTTGTGGTCGTTGTAGAGCGGCCGGTCAATATCCAGAAAATCAACATGACGACGCACCACTTCATGTGCCTTCGTCACTCCGGCGCCAAAGGTGTAATCGCGGAAATCGAGCGCCTGAGCAGCCGCCATCATTTCGATTCCCAGGATGCCATAGGCGTTGTCGAGTATCTGGAAATTCTTCTGGGCAGTGTTCATTCCCATCGAAACAAAGTCTTCCTGATCGGCAGCCGCGGGGATTGATTGCACCGATGCGGGCATGCTCAGGATTCGTTGCTCCACGATTTGCATATCGGCGGTGTATTGGCTAAGCATCAACCCCGAGAACATTCCTGCCCCTTTGGTAAGGAAAGCAGGCAGCCCCACGCTGAGGGCGGGGTTGTTGAGCCTGTTGAGGCGCCTTTCGGATAACACCGATACCATGGTGATGGCTGCGCCAGCCATATCCATGGGCAACGACACGGGGCTTCCCTGGAAATTGGCGCCCGATAACTGCATTTCGCGATCGGGGAAAAAGATGGGGTTATCGCCAACGCCATTCAACTCAATTTCAACCTGCGACCGGGCATAAGCGAGGGCATCGTGGGCTGCCCCGATCACCTGTGGGGTTGATCGCATGGAATAGGCATCCTGCACCTTGCATTTTATGCGACCCTCGGCCAGGTCGCCGCCTGAAACCATCTTCAGAATGGCAGCCGCCGAGCGGATGGCCCCGCTAAAGCCCCTTACCTCGTGAATCAGCGGGTGATAGGGTTTCATGTTGGCTTTGAGGGCTTCGAGCGACATGGCAGCGGCAATTTCGGCCTGTTTCAGCCAATTGTTGGCGTCGTGGAGGAAAATGGCACTCATGGCAGTGAGCACGTTGCTGCCATTGATGGTAGCCAGGCCGTCGCGGGCTTGCAAGCCCGGAACCGGGATGCCGGCTTGTTGCATAGCTTCGCTGCCACTGTAAAGGGTTCCGTTGTACCAGGCTTTTCCTTCGCCCATCATGAGCAGGGCAATCTGCGACATGGGAGCCAGGTCGCCGCAAGCTCCCACCGAGCCTTTGGTGCAAACCCACGGGGTGACTCCGCGGTTGAGCATCTCAACCAACGTGAGGGTGATTTCTGGTCGTACACCGCTGTTGCCATGCGCATGCACGTTGATACGCCCCAGCATGGCTCCCCTCACCCACTCCTCGGGCATCGCGTCGCCAATACCGGCAGCATGGTTGTAAATGAGGTATTTTTGGAAGTCTTTTACCTGCTCGTCGTTGAGCACCACTTCCGAAAACTCGCCGATGCCGGTATTTACGCCGTACATAATTTCGTGAGCCTCAATTTTCCGTTCGAGCATAGCGCGGCAGGTCTTAATCCGTTGAAGCGCGTCGGGGTGAAGTTCCACCTTTTCGTGGTTACGGGCTACTGCCACCACCTGCCCGATGGTGAGTCCCGCTCCGTTGATAACAATAGACATAGAGTGATGATTTTGGGATTGTTAAAAAATTTGGTGTCAAATATAGAGTTTTTTGAACACCTTTTCAGCAAATCGCGCAGCAACATTATTCCATAGAAGTTGTTTAAAGGCGCAAAATCATTCGCTATGGACAAATCTTTTGCTGATAAGCCGGCCGTCATGCTTTACTTTTACAACAACACCTGCCAACCTTGTGTAGCCCTCAGGCCTAAGGTTAAAGATATGATAGAAAAGAACTTCCCGCTTATAGAGCCCCATTTCATCGAGGCTATTTCCAACCCTGAACTGGCTGCATCGTATGGCGTTTTTGCCAGCCCTACCCTTATTTTTTTGTTCGATGGCCGCGAACACCGTCGCTACAGCAAATTCATTTCTCTTTCAGCCATAGTGGAGGAGTTGGAGCGCCCTTATGAGCTGATGTTCACCGAGTAGCTTTTGAGGCGGCCGTGTCTGTTGTCGTGGAGCAACCATTCAGTGGCCACCTCAACTGATTGTGGTTTGTGCAGGGTTGGCTTTGACCGTTTTTCCATTTTTCGTTACATTTGCAAACCGTGATCGTCAGACACGGGTTTCGATGATTGTCACTTTCAGAAGTAGGCAGCAAAGCGAAACAAAGTGAACCCAATTCATCACGATGCATCCTTTATTAAATGGTATAATTGTTGGCTTTACCCTTGCATTGCTCATAGGTCCGGCACTTTTTGTTTTACTTCAAACCAGCATTCACCGGGGGTTTAAAGCCGGGTTGCTTATAGCCGCCGGCATTTTCCTGAGCGATCTGACAGCGATTGTGCTTTGTCATGCAGGTTTTTCTCAAATATTGGGCGATGATCCACGACAGAATTTTTACTTCAGTCTGGTTGGCGGGATGGTGATGATCATTTTCGGGACGGTGACCTTTACGCGAAAACCCGTGATAGAGAACCCTGATCCCGATAGCGAAGTGGTAATCAAAGTACCCGGACCAGCCATTTATGTTCTGAAAGGATTTTTCCTCAACATTGCCAATCCCGGAGTTTGGTTTGTCTGGATCACAGCCCTGGTAAGCGTTAGCGCTACTTACGGGGTGAATTCCAATTCGTTGGTTTATTTCTTTGCCGGTGCCATTGTTACCATTCTGAGCACCGATTCGCTGAAGTGCTTTGTGGCTCATAAGCTCAAAAGGTTTCTAACTCCCGACGTTGTTCATCGAATGAACCAGGTTGTTGGGATCATTCTGGTAATTATCGGTGCTTTTCTGATAATCGAAATGTTTGTGGACGTACGGTCCATGATCCCGTTCTACAACGGCTAAATGACCGGTGCTTAGTCGATGATTCGTTGCAAATCTTCAGGTTTAAAGGGCTTTGAAAGGTAGTCGTCCATTCCCGACTCGATGCATCGTTCGCGATCTTCTTTCATAGCATTGGCTGTGAGAGCCACAATTTTGATTCTCGAAGCCGGCAACCTGCCTTTTTCAATCTCTCTGATTTCGCGGGTGGCCTCAAGGCCATCCATTTCCGGCATCATCATATCCATCAGAATAAGGTCGTATTGGCCGTTAAGAAACTTTTCTACAGCAATTTTCCCATTGTTGGCAACATCGACTTTATGCCCCATTTTCTGTATTACCATCATGGCTACTTTCTGATTCACCAGGTTGTCTTCGGCCAGAAGCACCTTGAGGTTAGTTCTTTGTGATGTTGCTGGGGCATCAACCAGCGATGGTTTCGGCTGCGGCAAGGGAGGAACCACAGGTTCGCCATCGGGCAGGGTTACCGTAAACCAAAAAGAACTTCCCGTTCCCTGTCGGCTTTCAACACCAATATGACCCTTCATTCTCTCTACCAGGTTTTTGGAAATAGCCAACCCCAGACCCGTGCCACCAAACCGGCGGGTAAACGAGATGTCGGCTTGCGAAAAAGTTTGAAACAGCTTGTTGAGTCCCTCTTCGCTTATGCCAATTCCGGTATCGGTTACCTCGAACCTGATAACGCTTTCGCGACCCACCCTGTCGTCAACAGCAACGTGAATTTTCACGCTCCCCTTCTCGGTGAATTTAATTCCATTGTTAACCAGGTTGATCAGAATTTGCTTGAGCCTAACAGGATCGCCCATTACAAAGCGCGGGACGAAAGGCGATATGCTTTGAGTGAGCATGATGCCTTTTTCTTCTGCTTTCATTTTCAGTAGCTTCACAACATTGGCCGTCTCGGCATGCAGATCAAACGATATGTTCTCAAGGTCGAGTCTTCCCGATTCAATCTTAGTGAAATCGAGAATCTCGTTGATGATGGTAACCAGGTTTTCGGCACTGTTAACGATCACCCCAACGGCATCGCGCTGTTCACGGGTGAGTTCAGTGCCTCTGAGCATGTTACTCATCCCGATAATCCCGTTCATTGGCGTCCGGATTTCGTGACTCATGTTGGCCAGAAACAACGACTTGGATTGCGTGGCCTCTTCGGCTTTCTCTTTGGCCTCTCGCAACTCCTGGTTGATGCGGCTCAACCTCTCGTTCTGCCTTTTGATCTCATCTTGCTGAATTTTGATCTCTTTGTGTTGCACTTCTACTGTTTTTTTTCGTCGTTGGCTCCTGGTTATCAACAGAAGAATTATCAACAACGAAAAGCCCAGCAACACCGAAACAACCGTGAAGGGACCCGAGAACAGATTGTGACTTGAAATAGAGGTGTGGCGATCTGAATCGGAGGCAACGGCTCTGGATGCTGCTTCAGAGAAGAGGCTGGCTGTCAGGGTTGAGTCTGACAAACTGCCAGCCACGCGATTTTCGAGTAAATGGTTGTACTTGTTAAGCAAAAGTATGGCACTTGTCTCCTGCCTGGTGCGCTGCAACTGATCAATAGCAGTCGTAATGCTTTCGGTGGGAAGGGGAATAGAGGGATCAAGAAATGCAATTTCTAAAAATCTGATCCAACATTGGGTTATCTCGGCAGGCGAACTCAAATGAAAAGGCGTTGAACCTTTGATTTTGTAGTAGTTTGAGGCCAAACGAAAGGGCAGCGTATCAGCATAAGGTTCTACCAATGAAAGCCATCTCTTCATCAGAGCGGGGTTGTTCGATTTTTGTGCGACGGAAGCTTTCAGAATGTTGGCTTCAACCCCCACGAGGGGCAGCCCAGTTTTTTCTGACCAATCGATAACAGTGTCAAGCATGGGATAAAGACGCCTGAAATCGGTGAGTCGCTCGATATTGGCGGCCCACTCCAACATCAAAGAAGCTTTTTCAGAGGGTGGCGCAAGGGATAGGGCTTTCCCGTACCAGCTGTCAGCAGCAAACACATCGCCATGCAAGGCAGATGTTTGGGCTAAATAATGGATCAGGTAGTATTTATCGGGGGTGTTTGGGCATTTCACCTCCGGTTCTGTTGCCATTTCAAGGGCTTCAGAGAAAGTTGCCAAGGCTGCCGCGAAATTTTTATTCCTGAAATGCAAAACAGCCTTGGCAGTGGTTATTCTCAATGTACGGCATGGGTCGTCGGCTACTTCATCCTTAGCTTTTTCCAGCAAGGCGGTTGCCGTTTCGGGACTGAAAGGTGCCACGGCTTCAGCAAGTTCCAGCTTTTGATCGAAATTGAACGTAGAAGGATGGTTCGCAAAGTCGCATATTCTGCTTAATACCCATGATTTGTCGATGGTATCGGGAGTGCTTGCCATAACTTCTCCGGGGAACGCCCCCCAGAAATAGAGTGCTGCAATAAATATTGCTCTTAAGATGCCCACATTTGGCAGATGCCTTTTGATAACCAACTGATACCTGTATAGAGAATGCTTTTTAACCAATTTGATAGTTCAAGAATATTCAACAATACTGCGTCCAATTCTCAACAGACTCATCACCTGTTGAATGAAACCGCTACAGCAATTCCTTTTATGTTTCAATTAACATGCCGACAGGGCTATAAATAAACTTTGGATGCAACGATTACAAATATTTAAATGTTGTAAACCAGTGAATAACAAAAATTATTCTTCATCCCGGTCAAAAGCGAAAATAGTGGAATTTTGTGAAGAAAACTCCAGTTTTTGTTCGCGAAATTCATTTTGATCTTGCCGAAACGATGCAGCAAAATTGATTGTGGCAGTTATGCTGCTCATATTCAGCCCCCAGTCTTTAGGCCGACACTTTGCGCTGAATAACCATTCCCATAAAAAGGTTACCTTTATAGCTTAAAAAAACAGTAAAACCTATGCCCAAAAAAACCAAAGACTCACTAAAACGTTCCGGCGGAACATTTGTGAACAACGTGCTGGCCGTGTTTGGCAACTCGCCTCTAAAAGCTTTGAACTACAAACAAGTTGCTGCCGCAATGGGTGTAAAAGACAAAGCCACGCGCGACATGATTTACTCGGTTTTGTTTGAACTCAAGCAGCAAGAGACCATCCAGGAGGTGAAGCCCGGCAAGTTTCTGCTCAACCCCAAACATTTGCCACAACTTAGCTCTTATAAGAAATTCATTACAGGTACTGTTGATATGAAGCAGACGGGCAAAGCTTATGTAACTTCGCCCGATCTTGGAGAAGACGTTTATATTTCGCCTAACAATACCGGTCATGCCCTGGATGGCGACAAAGTGAAGGTTTACCTTTTTCCCAAGCGTTCGGGTCGTAAAACCGAAGGGCAGGTTGTGGAAGTGATAGAACGCAACAGAAATCAATTCGTGGGAACCTTGCAACTCAACCGCAATTATGCTTTTCTGCTACCCGACAACACTTCGATGCCCGTTGACATCTTCATTCCTCCCGATAAAGTGGGCACAGCCAGGAATGGTGAGAAAGTAGTAGCCCGAATCACCGAATGGCCCGAACATTCGCGGAATCCGTTCGGCGAAATCGTGGCAGTGCTTGGCATGCCTGGCAACAACAATGTTGAGATGCAATCCATTTTGGTTGAGTTCGACTTCCCTTTAGCTTTTCGTCCCGAAGTTGAAGCCGAAGCCGGTGCAATACCTGAAACCATATCAAAAGAAGAAATTGCACGCCGGCGTGATTTTCGCGACATTTTCACCATCACCATCGATCCTGCCGATGCCAAAGACTTCGACGATGCTTTATCGCTCCAAAAATTGCCATCGGGCAACTGGGAAGTGGGAGTGCATATTGCCGACGTAGCGCACTATGTGCAGCAGGGTTCTCCGCTCGACAAGGAAGCTTTTGACCGCGGTACCTCAATCTACCTCGTGGATCGTGTAATCCCGATGCTTCCCGAGAAGCTCTCCAACCATGTGTGCTCGCTCAGGCAGGATGAAGAAAAACTTTGCTTTTCGGCCGTCTTTGAAATGGACAACAATGCTAAAATTCTGAACCAGTGGTTTGGAAAAACGGTTATAAAATCCAACAGACGCTACGCTTATGAGGAAGTTCAGGCAATGATAGAAGGTGCCGATGGCGACTTTAAAGAACCCATTATGACCCTTTTTCATCTCTCATCCATTCTTCGCAAAGAACGTTACCGCAAAGGGGCTATCAATTTCGAAAGTCAGGAGGTGAAATTTCGCCTCGATAACGAAGGGAAGCCAATCGGGGTTTATATCAAAGAACAAAAAGAAGCCAACTGGCTTATAGAAGATTTCATGCTGCTGGCAAACCGCAAGGTAGCTGAACTCATCGGAGTTAAAAAGGGGAAAACAGAACCGAAAACTTTCGTTTACAGGATTCACGACGCCCCGTCGCCCGAAAAACTGAACACTTTTTCGCAGTTTGTAAGCAAACTGGGCTACAGCATGAAACTAGGCTCCAACAAAGAAATCGCAAGTTCATTCAACAAGCTTTTAAAAGATGTTTCAGGCAAAGGAGAAGAGACCATGATTTCATCCATCGCTATCAGAACCATGGCAAAAGCCGTTTACAGCACACACAACATTGGTCATTACGGACTCGCTTTCACTTACTACACCCACTTCACCTCGCCTATCCGCCGCTATCCCGACCTGCTGGTTCACAGGCTCCTGTTCGACTACATGAATGGAGCCACTTCGGCCAATGCCGAGGAATACGAAAAAATGTGCGACCACGCATCAGAAATGGAACGAAAAGCCATGGAAGCCGAACGCGCCTCTGTGAAATACAAGCAGGCTGAGTTTCTTATCGACAAGCTGGGGCAGGTTTTCGAGGCCCGGATCTCTGGTGTAAGCAAATGGGGAATCTTTGCTGAAATCATTGGTAATAAATGCGAAGGGATGATCAGGCTTCGCGACCTGAACGACGATTTCTACTACCTTGATGAAGACAATTACCAGGTGGTAGGTCAGCGCTACGGGGAAACCATCAAACTTGGCGACGAGGTGAAAATTAGGGTGAAAAATGTTGATTTACAGCGCAAACAGATCGACTTTGAGCTAATTCAAGACGAGGCATCTCACCTCCTTAGTTCTCCTCGCCTCCCAAAAATGACTGACTTTCCAAAGAAACCAAAGGGTTCGGGAAAGAAAAGACACTGAACCTGTAAAGGTTCAGTGTCAAATGAGATAAATCGAACTGTTTTTTCAGGCTACTCCATTGAGTTGGCGGCGACGGTACGCGTAAACGAACCAAATCCAAACCGGAGAAATCCCAGTGCCACCGACATATAGGGATCTTTGTTGCGAACCAGCGTGGTGATATCGCGCGTGGCAATGCCTGCCTCCCATCCGGGTAAAATCTCGAAGCTCAATCCTAAAGGTACACGAAAGCCCGTGTTGCCGCCACCACCAATTCCGGCGGTTAAGTTAAACTTGCCGTAGGGGTTGTAATGTGCTCCGATTCCCCAAACAGTTTGTTCATAACTTCCTGGCCTTTTTTCCATAGGTGCCATAAAATCAATCCCCAGGGTCCACCGGCCCAGGCCTGAGTAGGTTGCTCCTGCTCTCCATGAGGTGGGGAGCCTGGTTTCCCGTTCTGTTAGTCCATTCCATTCAAAAATGTCGTCTTTTACCGCTATAGCATCAAAAATTTTATTGATGGACTCGGTGCCAAGGCCCGCGGTTTCAATACGTGAAATTGAAGCGCTGTAAGATGCCTCATAAACATTGCCATCCCAGGTAATTGATCCGATATCGTTCACCGCCATGCTCACCCGTACCTTGTCGTAAAGGTCGAGAGTAGCTCCCAGATCGAAGGCAGTTCCGCTACCAACTGGCGAGAAACCCGATCCGGTAACCCGTGAAGGTGATGGTTGCGGATAATCAAAGTCGAAGCCAGGACTGAGTGCCGAATAGGCTCTTAACTCGTCGTTATCGGTGGTGATCTCGATAATGCCAATCCCATTTAACAACTTCACGCCAGCGCCCAGATAGAGCTGTACAGCATCATTGCTGAGAACCTGTCTGCCGTAGCTTAATCCGTATTCCCTGATCCACAACTGGGTAAAAGTGGTTCCTTTCATTAAGTTGGTTATGGGTTGAGGATTGGTAGAGATTCCCTCGATGATATTTCCAAGCTCATCGTAAATCTTTTCATCAAAGTAATCGCTGTTGTAACCCAACCACAGGATGTCGGCCACTAGGCTGTTGAGTTTCATATTCACCAGATTTCGGTCACGCACATGAAAAGCAATACCTCCGATCTTTTCGTCTTGAAACGAGAAACCTGCTGCCAAGGCAGAGAGATCCATAATCAGGCGTGCATTGGTAAAATTCTTAACAGCTTCATACTTATCCATTTGAGTGAAGTCGAGATCGTCATTAAAGAAGTTAAACAGATCAGCACGAGTGAGTGGCTGGGAATAAACAGAACCATTCAATTCAGCGAATCCAAGATGAAATTTTCGGCCATCGCGACTCCAACCCAGGTTAGCAGGGTTGATACCTGCTGTCTGGTAATCGGAAAGCATGGTGCTGGAGAGCCCCGATCCGGTTGTAAAAAAAGAACTCATCTCCGACTGAGCTGTTAGCAATTGGCTGCTTGTCAAAAGTGTAGCAAACAAAAGAGTAATTAGTTTTTTCATCAAGGTAGGAATTTTTCAACACGAACAAAGATAAACCCAAATTGTTAAAAATGAACGATTGGCTAAAAATACCGATTTTTGTTTGTTCAAATAAAGTGTCGTAACGAAAAAGTCGTATCTTTGCCGCCCCAAAAAATGAAGTTTCACGAAAACACTTTTAATGCTTAAGTCTTTTGTTTTCAGGTTGTTTGTTCTGATGATTGTGTTTTTAACCAGTGTCATTATTTCATGCGACCGAAACCCCGAAGGCAGTCACAACTTGGTGCAACTCACTAAAAAACCGGTAATTGACCAAGTTAGGATGCGCGGAAAACTGATAGCAGTCACTCAGTACAATTCCCTCGATTATTTTCTCTACCACGGCGAGCCGGCAGGTTACCAGTTTGAAATGCTGAAAGCCTTCGCTCAACATCTTCGCGTTGAACTGGAGGTTGTAGTCAGAAACGACCTCACCTCGGCAGTTCAACTTATCAACAGTGGTCAGGCCGATATTATTGCCGCAGATTTATTCAGTGGTTTGGTTGATACCAGCCAGATTGCCTTGTCGTTCCCGGTTGGCAAAACACGTTTGGTGGTAGTTCAGCGCATTCCTGCAAAGGGTCACGATCTGGCCATAGCGCAGAGCAATGCTTTAGCTGGTGTTGGGTTGAATGTGGCCGGAGGATCAGCCACCGTTAATCAGATCGCCAGAGCCACCGCATTTTTGCCGGTTAAGCCTGCTATTTTGGAGCGTCAAAGCCTTGATCGCGGCGAAATCATCAGTAAGGTAGCCAGTGGTGAGCTTGAATTCACAGTTGCCGACGAGAAAACGGCCCTTACCTTTGCTTCGGTTCACAACAACCTTGATGTTTCTGTTCCAGTAGGCGGTTACAACACAACACACTGGGGCTATCGCAAAGGAGCTTCTGCCTGGGCCCGGGTTGTTGATAACTGGCTTGGTCAGTTTTCAGGATCATCAGCTGAGCGGAGGCTTTACAGGAAGTACTCCGATCCGCAGGCCCTAAGGAGAGCCGCCAGGTTATCCAAGCCACAGAGCGCACGCCTCAGCGACTACGACCAGCTGCTGAAACACCTGACATCGAAATTGAAATGGGATTGGCGCTTGTTGGCTGCCTTGATTTACCAGGAGTCAAAATTCAATCAGGATGCGGTGAGCCATAAGGGAGCCTCGGGAATCATGCAGTTGATGCCCGAGACAGCCGCCGAATATGGCATCGACAGCCTGTCCACAACCCCTGACCACATTGTTGCCGGTGTTTCGCTGCTAACCAACATCGACAAGCAGCTTCAGCCGATTGTGGCCGACAGTGCCGAACGCGCCCTTTTCGTCCTGGCTGCCTACAACGTGGGTATTGGCCATGTTTTGGATGCGAGAAGGCTTGCTTTGAAAAATGGCAAGAACCCCAATCTGTGGTCTGATGTTGAAGTCTTTTTAGCTAAAAAGGCTCTCCCGGCATATTATTCCGATGAGGTTGTATATTATGGCTACTGCCGCGGTGACGAACCCACGGCCTTAGTTAAAAGCGTTATTAATCGTTACAACCACTATCGGAACCTTATTTCTGAATAGTACAGATTCCTTTAAAGATGAAAAAGGGGGGCAGCCATGGCTGCCCCCTTCTTTTGGTAATTAGGGTTATTTCAGAGTATTTCACGTTTGATCTGGTTCACCCATTCGGCGATTCGGCGACCTGTCAATTCCGGCTGGTTATCGTCGTCGAGGGCTAACCCGAAAAAGTGGCCGTCGTCAACCGATCGTGATTCTTCAAATTTGTACCCTTCAACTGGCCAACGTCCGATGATTTCGGCACCGCGTTTGGCAAATTCATCGCGCAAATATTCAAGTTGATCCACAAAGTGGTTTGGATACAAAACCTGATCGCCAAGGCCAAACAACGCTACTTTTTTTGATGAAAGCATGAGGTTATCGTTAGCGGCAAAAAACTTGCTCCAATTATTGGATGTGGTGGCCTTTTCCCAGGTTTCAGCACCGGTAGTGGCTCCGCCGGCTATCAGGCAATCAAAATCGGCCAGGTGAAGCGATGCTGCTTCATCGAGGCTGGCAATGGTGTTACCTTCGCCCAGCATGGCAAAGATTTTTCTGGCGGCTTCTTCGGTATTTCCTCCGGCAGGCCAGTAAAGAACAGCTATTTTTTTCATAATACAGGCAATTTTTGGGGGTGCATGTTTTCAATTCGCTAAGTTATAACAATTCACTTGGCTAAATGGATTAAAAAGGGGCCAAAATTTCCGATATCGGTTTCCAGTACGAGATCCCAAACAGATTCAAATGAACTAATAGAGGGTATAAATTGAAGTATTTCAGCCGGTTTTGCCAATCAGGGGTTAACGGGTAGCATTCGTTGTATTGTTCATAAAAGCGTGCAGGAAAGCCACCAAACAGGGTAGTCATGGCAATGTCGGTTTCGCGATGACCGAAATAGGTGGCCGGATCAACAAAAACAGGGCTACCAGATTTGTCGGCAAATACATTTCCATTCCACAGGTCGCCGTGCAACAGCGAGGGAGGTTCTTCAGGAATGATATCTGGGAGTTTTTGTCCCAGCCGATCAATTTGTCGTAAAAGAGAACCGGGAGCCAGCCCCTTGTCAACAGCCACGCGTGCTAATGGGGTTAGCCGGTTTGCCACGAAAAAGGACACAAAATGGGTTTGCGGCGTATTTATCTGGGGCAGTATCCCGATATAATTGTTGGCATGGTAACCAAAATAATCTGATGTGTTTTTGTGTAAATCAGCAAGTTGACAGGCTGCTTTCGAAAATGTGGAATGAACGGGTTTGCCATGCTCTATAAATGGGAGCAACAGGTAGGGTGGTGATGTTGCGTCGCTTGAAGATATTACCTCCGGAACCCTAAGGGCGTTTGCAGATCGAAGGTGAATTAATGCATTTGCTTCGGTGGTAAAGAGATTTGGATACTTTTCTGGTTCGTTGGTTTTCAGGAAGTAGTTGTGGGTGTTGGTACGCAAAAGCCACGCCTTGTTGATGTCGCCACCATGCACGGGTATTGCCTGAAGCAACGTTGCACCGGGTTTGATAAGTGTTTTCAGAAGGTCTTGGGCCAGTAGGACAATCCCTTTAGGAGTGGACATTTTTAAAGCAACGTGAAGAATGAACTCTCCCGGGTTTTGTTATTCAGCAGATAATCGACACCTGCCAACATGGCAAGAGCAATAAGCGGAATCATCACGTAGCTGAGGCGGATGTTGCTTATGACCGACCAAACGCGTTGAATGAACTGGGTGGCGCTGTCAGAAATCGTGAAATCGGTAAACCATTTAAAGTCAAGAAAGCGATTAAAGATATCGAAAGCGGGGATGTCGGAGGTAAAGAACAACAAGGAGAAGAACAAGATGGAAAATGCAATTGCCAGCCACATCCTTTTCTTAACATCTGACTGATCAACTACCTCATCTTTTGCGTACTCGGGTGCAATCTGAGCCATCACGCGGGCAGAGAAATCGTTGGATGGCGAATCGAGCTTCATGGTGGAGAAGATCTCCCTCAGCATCGCGTCGGTTTGATGTGGATCGTATGTATTCATATTACAACCTGAAGAGTTTTTGAAAGCCGGTCCTGAACCATGCCGGCCATTTTTTTTCTAATCCGGTGAAGTTTCACCTTAACATTTGATTGCGATAACCCGGTGATTTGACAAATCTCCTCAACCGGAAGGTTTTCCTTGTAGAAAAAGGTGATAAGCAAAGCATCGTCGGGCGAGAGCGATTGAAGAGCCGAATTCACGAAGGCCTCTTTTTCTTCGTAAGTAAGCTCATTTACCGAACCCGCCTGATCGGGATCGGGAAGCCTTTCGGTAAGAGTTTCATCGATCGGGGTATATTCAAGACTTTTTTTTCGTGTACGGCTAATGGCCGTATTGTAAACAATCCTGTAGAGCCAGGTCGAGAATTTCGATTCTCGCTTGAAGCTTCCCAACGACTTAAATGCCTTCACAAAAGCATCCATGACCACCTCTTCGGCATCCTCCCTGCTCGAAAGAATGCGAAGAGCAACAGTAAAAGCCAGATCCTTATGCTTGTCGAGCAACATGGCAAAGCCTTGTTGATTGCCCCTCGCAATTTGCATCAAGTAATACTCATCGTCATGATACTTCATTTCCTTCTGCAATTTTTCTGCTTCTTTTAACAGTAGATGCGGTTTGGACGCATCACCTCTCCGGTGGGTTACATCAATCGGTAAAGATAATACAAATCGTGTCAAAATTAGAAGTTTAACCCAATTTTCAAAGGCCATCATCTCCCTTGTCTGATGCAAACGGCATTTTAACGCTCCTGCCATAGTGATAATGCTATACATTGCGATTGTAACCATAAAGAATTCATGCTGTCAAATTTCACGAAACGCAGTTATTTTAACCTTTTAATATCAATGTTATGGCTGAAGGAATCTTAGTACCACTCGGGTTTTTCGCGATGATCTTCGGGATTGTTTATCTTAATTTTAAAAAAAGGGAGCGGATGATGCTTCTGGACCGGGGTCTCGACATCGACACTTTCAAACGGCATGACGAGAATCAGTTGCAGTTGAAATGGGGCATGCTTTTGATTGGTGTCGCCATTGGCCTGCTTCTGGGCAATATTTTTACTGCTCAGGGATGGCTTGAAGACTGGGTAGCCTATTTCTCGATGACTTTTATTTTTGGTGGCATCGCCCTGATTGCAAGCTACTATATGTCAAAGAAATGCCCGGGTGATGATAAGCCGGATGGTGGCTACATCAAGCAGTAACGGCTTCAAAAATCAGCTTGAAGCTTGAATGCCCTGTGAAAGAAAACTGTTCACAGGGCTTTTTTCGTGAAAAGGGGTGTCGCTGGGAAGGCTCGGGCAGACCAAACAAACACCTCCCACGGGTGTTGTTATACTCCAATCTTTTTGAATATGAAAACCTTTGTCGCCACCGGGCTGATGATCAGCCTCCTCTCATTTGTGCTTAACGGGCAAACTGTTCCCATCGGGGTTTTGGGTCAGGAATGGAGTACTGTTGAAATACATTGTCTTCCACAAGGCAACAGCTACTCATCGTCGAAAATAACGGTAGGTCAGGATACGGTGTTTGGCAGCTCAGTTTATCAAACACTTTGGAACACAGCTTCAGAACCGCCCTTGTATTATGGCTCGTTGATCAACGATACTGTTGATGGCAGGACCTGGTACCGGTACCCTTATGCCGATTCAGATGGATTGATCTACGACTTTTCGCTTCAACCCGGCGATACCGCCAAATTGGTAAACCAGCTTTTTGGGTCTGATACCATCAAACTTCTGGTTACAAGCACCGATTCAGTTTGGCTGGGTGAGAGGTGGCGCGAAAGGATTAGTCTGACAAATTTTGAGCTTTCTTTACAAGAGTGGTGGATTGAAGGCATTGGCAGTCAATGGGGAGTGATAAATGCCGGAAACAGCTTCTATTCTGCCGCATGTGGGGGTCAGGAGTTGCTTTGCTTTTGGCAGAACGGTCAGCAGGTTTATCAAAACGAAGCCTTTGCTGTTTGCGACTTCAATACCGCTATAACTGACCTACAACCCAAGTCGTTTTTGAAAATAGGACCGAACCCGGCCAACAAATTGGTAACCCTAACCGGAGTTGAATTGGGAAGCCAAATAGTGTTGACCGACCTCAGTGGACGTGTTATCAGGAGGAGTGCAGCAATCGATGCAAAGGTTGAACTATCGGTTGAAACCTTGCCACAAGGAGTTTATCTTCTTGTTGTTGACCGGCCACGGCCAACCTCCTCCATCCTCATCGTGTCGGATCGATAGACCAGGTTTGGTAAAATCTGTACCTTTATGGCAAGAAAAACGAAATGCAGATGAAAACTTTCAGGCTGATTGTTGTGATACTTCTGTTCCCGGTTTGGTTATCGGCACAGAAATTTGAAGGGGGATTGTTTGCTGGTCTCAACGCCTCGCAGGTGGCCGGCGATGTGGCATCGGGCTACCACAAGGTGGGGCTCACCTTTGGCGGATTTGCCTCACTCCGGCTGAACGATCATTCCGAACTCAGGATGGAGCTTGCCTATTCCCAAAAGGGGAGCAGGCTGAATCCAACGGATGATGACCCAAGGCAGTACCTTCTCAGAGTCAATTACATCGACTTACCTCTGCTCTTCCGCTATCACTACAATCAGAAACTGACCTTTGAAGGGGGACTCAGCTACGGCTACCTGATGAACCATTACGAAGAATCCGACTATTACACCTTTGTCAGCAGCGCCGGCTTCAACACCCATGCTCTCAATATCATAGCCGGATTGAGCTATCGATTATCCGATCAGTTCAGCGCAGGTTTCCGATCTGTGAACTCCCTGATTCCTCTTCGCGATCATGTTTCGGGGGTTAAACGGCTTTTCAACCGCGGGCAATACAACGATGTACTCACGCTTTCGCTATATTATCATTTCAAAAAAAATGACCAATAAAAGAGGGGGTATCGTTGTTGGGATAACCGGAGCTAGCGGAGCCATACTTGGCCACCGCATTATTCTAAGAATCAAAGAATTGATTGACGACAGCCAGAACCTTAGGGTGGTTATGTCCGACACGGCCCGTAAGGTATGGAAACACGAATTAATGTTGCCCTTGCCTGAAGAGACAGGTTTCACGGTATACGACAACCACCACTTGTTTGCCGATATTGCCAGTGGCTCGGCCTCCTACCACACCATGATCGTTTGTCCGTGTTCGATGGGAACAGTTGGGAGAATTGCTGCTGGTGTTTCCGACACGCTTCTCACAAGGGCTGCCGATGTGATGCTAAAGGAGCGACGCAAACTTGTATTGGTTATCCGCGAAGCCCCGCTGAGCCTCATACACCTGCGCAACTTGACAACCCTTGCCGAATCGGGTGCCCTTGTATTTCCTGCTACTCCCTTTTTTTACCACCACCCCCGCGACATCGACGAGTTGATCAACCCACTCGTGAACCGCGTTTTAGAAACAGCTGGTATGCCTGGTGGCGGATACCATTGGGGTGAATAGACTACACCATTCGTCCCCTTTTCAACAACCAGGAGACCATCACCTGCTCAAAGCCCCGGTTGATATCGGCTTCCACAAAATCAATTCGATACTGGTTGCAGCGTAATTTAATGTTTTCCAGATAGTTTTTTGTTCGCGAGGTGTAGAGCTCGCGAACCTCCAGCGGGTTTAATTTTAGTTCTTTACCTGTTTCCAGGTCGATGAAGCGGTGTGGACGGTTGTCGAACTCAAACTCCAATTCTGTTGCCTGAGCCGTC
>JAQVCV010000064.1 GCA_028689615.1 Bacteroidales bacterium
GAAGAATATTTTTTTTCATATAAAAGGTATCTTTTGGAAAATTAATAAGTTAGGTTAAAATAAAAGCAACAATCAGTTGTTTCTGTTTCCAACTTATGTGAACCCCGTAGTGAAAAAACATGGATCATAAACACAAAGATGGTGGTTGCACCATGAGCTAACTCGTGCTTCCGACAGGCAACCCACCAAACACCCACTCCCCGCTACTGCCTGGCGATAAAGCGTCGAAAACCCAGCCACAATTGTTTGTGCCAGATGCCTCCACGCCCAGAGTGCTGATAACAACGCGGTTATCCATTGAGGGGGGGGGGGGGGGCTCTCAAACCCAAGAGAAATCTTCTCTTGAATCCGTCCGGAATATCTGTAGGATGCCGATGCCATTAACGTGAATGAAAAAACTGGTTATTTTCACGCTATAACGAAAGCTTGCTTTTCTTAGTATGCAAAAATTACATATTTTTTTTGTTTCTGACAACAACTACCCGAAAACACCTGTTGGATGTACTCAAAATGTAGCTTCCCTGCACCAGATGTTGAAGATTGATGCTGCCATCCACCATGTTTCCGCGGGCAACACACCTTCCCGATTGGTCGAAAACTTCATAGGCTTGCCCCGCCACACTTCCCTTCACCCGAAACAAGCCTGTGCCTGGATTTGGCGACGGCATTGCACCCGATTCTGCCAACTCCGACACCGCCAATGCTTCGTTGAGGCTTCGCTTCCAAATTCCCCGACCTCCGGCAAATAAAAAACCACCCTCCACCAGCAACAACGGCTCATCACCCATCCTGGCAATTGGAATGGGCAAACCTTCACTCCAATTGCTCCAGGTTTCACCCTGGCTGGTGCTAAGCCATACCCCCGACGGTCCGGCAGCAAACAAACACTCCTTCCAAACAGCCAGCGACATGGGTTCGCGGGGCAACCCCGTATTCAGAGCAACCCAGTGTCCACCGAAATCGTTTGAACGAAACAATCCCGACGACATGCTGGCTGCAAAGCATACCTCGTTGATCTCAACCACACTCAAAAACACCGGCAACGCACCTCCTTCAACTTCACCCTGAACCCAATAGCCACCCCAGTTGGGCGAATAATAGGGCCCCTGCCACCGCGTTCCACACAGCAGGTAGGGATAATGGCACGAGAGCTGGCACACCTCTTCGTTTTGAGGGGTGCTGGCATACACTTCCCATTCACGGGCTGCTGCCTCGAAGCGCATCAACCGCCCCAAACTGGCACCCAAAACTCCATCGCAGCTCAACTTCAACAACTCCACGGCACCGCCTCCCAATCCCTGCCCGGCCTCCAACCAATCAAGGCCTCCATCCACCGAACACACAGGTGCACTGTAGCTACCTGCCACAACCAACAGGGTGTCGGTAGCCACAACCCACCGGGCATCGGCCGGCAGCAATTCGTGGAGGAACCTGATCCATACATCGCCCTCTTGGTCAACCGATGCAAATACCCCGCCGCCCGCGGTGGCAACATACAGATTCTTTCCAGTGCTCTGAAGATCGTTAACATCATAATCAACAGGAAAGGAAGTGGGAACCCATTGCGCTAAAACCTGCAGGCTTGGAACAAACAGCAAAAACAAAAAAGCAAAACATCTGATTTTACATAACATGGATCTCGCTTTATGGATTGGCAACTACTCAACAGACGCATTTCCCTTAAAAAAGGTTTACCCTCAAACAATTTGGTCACACAATTGGCTAAAAGCATTGCCTTTAGCTACTGGTTGTGATTTTGGAAAATTGCTGACAATCATTTCACCAGCCCCTATCTGAGGACACAAACGGCCGTTGCTGGTTTGTTCAACATCATTTTAACAATGTAAGATGCCGTTGCTGGTTTGATCAACATCATTCTAACGATGGAAGATGCCGTTGCTGGTTTGATCAACATCATTCTAACGATGTAAGATGCCGTTGTAAGTTTCTCCGGGGTCGTTTCTGAAATGTCAGAAGCCGTTGTAAGTTTCTCCGGCTTCATCCTGACGATCGCGGAGGTGGTTGTTATTTCTTCGCGAATCTTCATTCACATGAACACACAGGTGGGCTATCCAAGCAACCGTGCTGCAACGCCGGATGGTATTTTGACGACAAAACCTTACTTTTGCGGCTCAACAAACCATCCGTTTATGATTCGCACCTTGTTGTTCGTTGGCGTGGGAGGCTTCCTGGGGAGCATTAGCCGCTACCTTGTTTCGTGGGCAATGCAGCAATGGGTAATTGCCCCTGTTCCTTATGCCACCTTCTCTGTCAACACATTGGGATCGCTTTTTATTGGTCTTGTATATGGATTTTCGGAACGTGGCTATTTGCTTAACTCCGATTTGCGTTTGTTTCTTGCTGTTGGCTTTTGCGGCGGCTTCACTACTTTCAGCACCTTCAGCCACGAAAACCTGATGCTGTTGCGCGATGGTCAATGGTTCAACTTCATGCTGTATTCAGTCGGCAGCATAGCATTGGGATTGGCATCAGTTGTTGCGGGCTTCTGGATCTCGCGATCGGTTTAAGGCAAACGCCCATCCCCTTTCAACCTCCACAAAGCAGGAATCCGACAGTTTCACCCAACTGGCCGCATCACACACCCCCAGCTTCAGTGCCTGTTTTTCTATCCTGAACCGGGTTGCACTCATCAGTCACCACTGTCAGGTTCCGACTCTTCTCATCGTTCAGTTTGCAGCATGGTTGTGAGTATTCCAAACACCTCCCACCCTGTTCTGCAATTGCGGTTGGTTTTTCAACACCTCAACGAGCAGTATTGCCATGCCGCCGCTCGATGAGCGAACGCAACTTATCAACCGCTTTCGAATCATCGCTCCATTTCAACTCGCTGAACATGCGCGAAAACATCCCCATTGCTTCATCCAACGACTCGGCATTGTTCAAAAAATGAAGGGCCTGGTTGTAGTGATGCTGGTTTCCTTTAAACAGTTCGTTGATCAGCAAAAACTTGTCGTTAATTCCAATGGCCTCTTTCATATCGTTAATCACCTTACTCCCCAAGCGTGAGGCCACGCTTTCGGCAGGTTGGTTTCCGGCGAAGCGATCGGCCACCGAAGGAGGTGCTTCGGTGCGGAGGGTATCGGCCAGGGTGGGGGTGCTGAATCCAAACAGATCGGGCTCTTGATTCCGGGTTGCCGGCTTGTGCTCAACACGTTTGGGAGGGGCGCTAAAAAGCGATTCTGACGCTTCGGTTCCCGGAGATGCAACAGCCCCGGCATCGCTGCTTACTTTGCTGGCTGCCACAACCTCCCTGGATTCGTCGTGTTTAGGCTGCTCGACAGCAAGCGGTTCACCGGCTGTTTTCTCACCCCCCAGTTGTGATTCAACAGGCTGATCAGCGTCAGCAACATGCCTATCCAAAGCATTGGTAATTGGTTCTGGTTCAACGGCCACAACAACAGCATCAGGGGATGCCTGCTGTGGTTGGTTCTGTTCGTGAACAACCTCTCCGGCTACCGTCACAGGCCCCACTTCCGGTTCACCGGCAGCGGGTTGCTCTTCAGGCTTTAAGACACCATCGGGTTGCTGACGAGAAGCTTCATCGGGGGTCGCCGGGGACACCTCTTCAGGAGCCTCTGCAACGCGAGGCGAAACGGCCTCTACCACGGGAGCATTGGCTGCCTCGATCCGCACAACAGAAAATCCCTGGTTGAGCATGTTGAGCTTGGCGCAATACTCATAAACCTTCCGCAGGTTCGACATCACGATATCTATCTCTATTTGAGGTATTCTGCCTTCGTAGGCTGCCAGGGTCTGGGTTTGTTCGCGAAGCGATTCCATCACCATCGCTATCATTTCATGAATATCTTTCTGATCCATTTTCGGGGCTTGATTGTGAATACAATTGCCGGCTGACTCGGGTTTTCTGCCATCAAAACACGCAAAAAAATTTCGACGCCGACCGGAAATTCAGTATGTTTGCACTAACGACTTTGTCACGATAAAATTACGAAAGTCTCCTTAAACTGTCACCATGTTTCTCGAAAATACCTCACACGGCAATGGGCGCGCCGGATGGATTGAAGTGATTTGCGGATCGATGTTCTCGGGCAAAACCGAGGAGTTAATCAGGCGATTGCAACGAGCCAGGATAGCCCGCCAACAGGTTGAAATCTTCAAACCCCATGTTGATACGCGCTATCACGATCAAAATGTGGTATCGCACAATTCCAACGCTATTGCCTCAACTCCCGTCGAAAGTGCCTCGCGCATTCTGTTGCTGGCAACCGATGTGGATGTGGTGGGTATCGACGAGGCGCAGTTTTTTGACAGCGAGCTCCCTTCGGTTTGCAACCAGCTTGCCATGAGTGGAATCAGGGTGATTGTGGCCGGCCTCGACATGGATTACCTTGGCAAACCTTTCGGTCCTATGCCCGCCCTTCTGTCGATGGCCGAATACGTCACTAAGGTACACGCCATCTGCCTCGGATGTGGAAACCTGGCCCACTATTCGCACCGCACTGCCCAAGGCGACTCCCTGGTACTGCTTGGCGAAACCGATGCCTATGTGCCGCTTTGCCGTCAATGCTATCAGAAAGTTAAACAAGGTGCCGAAGTACGAAAGGCTCTCAACCCGGGCAACCCCGAACCCTGATCGTTTTCCCCTTCCTACTCCTCTTCCCAAACAACCCTTCCGCGCTTGTAGCCCGATACCCTGAAAAAACAAACCTGCCCTTCAGAATACCGCTGCACCGATCCCACCATCACGGTGTGAGATTGACCGTGCTCATCAACCACATCGGCCCACTTCTTCAAACCACGCATCAGATCGTCAACAGCGTATGCCTTCACGATGGTGAGAGCCCTGCGCGATCCAAACGGGTAATCTGGATTTACAGGCTCGGCACGCCATGTACCGCTCTTGTTGCCGTAAAGCAAACATTCAACCCTGGTGCCGGGTTCAGGCTTAAACCACGGGTACCACGAAGCCTTAACCAAGGCGGGCACATCGGCATAATGCATCAAATAATACCACTGCCCGTTGTCGAGCAGGAACTTCTCTTCGCAGCAGCAAAATACCGGAAACTCAGGCGTGGGAACCAGCGAAGCCGGAGCAGAAGGCCATTCGGGATAGGCCTGCCCCTTTGATACTGTTCGGATGGGTAACAACAACCGACCCGTTGGTGGCTTTGAGCCCCGATCAAAAACCAACGGGTATTCAGCTCCGGTGTCGTCCATCACCACAGCCGGGTAATAACCCGACGACGAGGTGTAGAGATGCTTCAAAACAAACTTTGCCAACTTTCCAGGAGCAAACCGGGGATGATCGGGCTCGATAAAGATACGCCCGTTGCAGTTGATGTGATCAACCACAGCCGTCACCTCTTTATCAGGCTGTAAACCATATTCGCGGTAGTGAACGGCGGGGAGTAAAAACCGCCTCTTTTGCCTGTCTTCCAGCACAAAATAAACAACCTTATCGGGAAATTCCGCCTCTTTAACAACTCTGAGATCCAACCGTTGGCCACGAGAAAAAGTTGATTCACTCATACATCACGCTAATTCAAATTGCCATGCAAGTTACACATTCCAGAGTTTCGCGAACTAAAAAAAGCAAAAAAACAGACAGCCAACGCTTTCGTGGCTGCCCGTTTTTCAGAACCCCAAGACAAAGCGGCACCAACCGCCTCAACCAAACCTGAAACACCGATTCAAGAACGGTTGGTAACCAGCTTATGACGAACTATAAACAACAGAAGACTTCAGATGCTCTTAGAAGTGAAGAATCGGACCAGTAACCGGCTTAGGCCTGATAACCAAAAGCTTTGTGCTTTGAGCTGTGGTACATGGCGCATTTCCGGTAACAGTGAGGGTAAGAGTTACCCCACCATTGGCATTGTCGTCATCAGAAAGATTGTAGGTGGGATTAAGCAAAGTGGCATCGTCGAAAGTCCCGGTTCCAGAAGTAGTCCACAACAGTGCTGTATAGTTGGAAGCCGAAGGATCGTCAAGATAGATGGTTTCGTCCCAGCACAAGGTATCGTTTACTCCTGCCGAAGCAATTGGAGCTGCAATTATATTCACGCGCATTACATCGGTAGCAGCCAGTGCACAAGGTGTATTTGGATTGGCAGTAAGGGTGAGGTCAACAAATCCGGCCGCTATATCGGAAGCACCGGGAGTATATTCAGGAGTTAGAGTGTTGGCATTCGTAAAAGATCCATCGCCCGAGGTGGTCCAGCCAACAGAAAGATAATTGGTAGCCGAGGCTCCCGACACGGTAAACGATCCGTTGCTGCAGATGGTAGCATCATCACCGGCAACAGCCGTGGGTGGCGCTATACGAACAACAGCAATTCTCACCAAATCACCCTGACACCCATTCACGTCGGTTTCAACCACTTTCACGGTATCAACACCCACAACGGTGGTCCAGTCGATGGTAATTTGATTGGTATTTGTTGAATGCAGGGTATTTCCAGAACCGGTAACACTCCAGTTGTAGGAACTTCCCGCCGCGGGGCTTACCAGGTAAGTTTCACCGGTATTTCCGGCACAAGTAGAATCGGGTTGCGTTGATACCTGAGCAGATAAATAAGAAACCGGCAACACGAATAGTGATAAAAGTAAAAGTTTAGTTTTCATAACACAACAAGTTTTAGTAAAACAATTTAAAGAAGTATTTAATGACAGATAGCATGACAATTAATAATGCAAAATATTTGACGTAAGAGGTTTAGTAAGCCGATTGATTTCAACAGTATCGGAAACAGCCGGGCAATTCCCGTTTCCGGTAGTGGTTAAAATAAGTTGAAAAACAGGAAGCTCCATCTCGGCTTCAGCAAACCTGTATTGGGTTGAAAGCGAATGGTTGTCGGGTACAAAAACACCATTCCCACCCGACCAGATGCCCCCCGTTGCCACTTGTACTGTTCCCGAAAGGTCAGCCAGCGTGTCGTTATGGCAAAGTAACTGATCGGTTCCAGCATGAGCTGTTATTGCAGAAGGATTGATCCCCACTACCACTGTGTCCGAAACCCCTTCGCAAACCGACTGATCGCTCACCAAACACCATATCGACCCCGGCATCGCGTGTACAGAGGCCGAAGTTGCTCCGGTTGACCACAAATAACTGTAAGGAGGGTTACCTCCAGAGGCCAAGGCTGTGAGATAAACCGAAGAAGAATCGGCACATACTGAAGGCGTCTGAGGCGATAAAGTGCATTGCACAGCAGAAGCAAACCAAACCCTGATGGTATCTTTAAGATTCACAGGACAAGAATTGAGCGGATTTCCTGTTACTTCAAAATCAATATAATCAGGAAGCGTACCCAAAGGGGTCAATACCGGATCGGCACAACCAGATTGACACGAAAGCCACGCATTGTAATCGCCTGGATTGCCCGGCGCAATGGAATTCCAAATAATGGATGTCGTTTCAAAACCACTGGCATTCAATTGCGAGCCACATCCCCCGGAAACCGAATAATCGTTACCGGCATTCGGTCTTGAAAACGAGGTTAGCCTGTACTCGTTGGCATTGGCACCATTTTTACAGAAAATAAGGTAATGTGGACCAACCCCTGCCAAGCACATCGAATCGCCCACACTTGATGGTGAACTGCATGAATTCTGATAATACAGACTTCCCGACGGAACAGCTCCTGAGACGATTTCCAGCACCACACCCGCTGCCATAGGATGCAATTCAACCCGAAATTCCACACAATTTACCGACGCTCCGGAGCAGCACTCGCCGTTGCGACTTACCGAAGGGCTGATCCAGACTCCATCAGGATTGGCAGTAAGGTCAACCTCAAAAAAAGGCACATCGGTAGTGCAGTCGCTTTGGGCAACAGCAGGGCTGTTTCCAAAAACAAGACAAATTAACCCAAAAAACCCGATCCATTTCAGCTTGTCTGCCACACTTATAAAAATTTGTCTGACAAATATACCAATTTTTGGAAAACACATTCCATTATACAGACTAAGCCAGCATGTTTGTTGGTGACAACAACACCAAGAGCACCGTTTGAGATAACCCAACAAGCAGCAGAAGCAGGGTGTAGAGCAAGTGGTTTTTTTGTAAGTTTGTGGCTGATCAAATCCCAAAAAACCATGTTGAAGATGAAGAAAATTGCTGTTGTTGTAGCAGGCTGTGGCGTTTACGACGGCGCCGAAATCCACGAGACTGTGCTTACCATGCTGGCTATCAGCCGCATGGGAGCCAAATACCAACTCTTTGCGCCCGATGTAGAGCAAGCTCATGTGGTTAACCACATTACCGGACAACCCACCACCGAAATACGCAACGTGCTTGTTGAATCGGCACGCATCGCGAGAGGCGATATCAAACCTGTCTCAGAACTCATTGTCAGCGATTTCGATGCGTTGATTCTTCCGGGCGGATTTGGCGTGGCGAAAAACCTTTGCAACTATGCCTTCAAAGGATCAGAATGCCAAACACTGCCCGAGGTAGCAAAAGCCATCAAAGCAATGCACGAAGCCTCTAAACCCATTGGTGCCATGTGCATAGCCCCGGTTGTGCTGGCCAACGTGCTGGCTTCGGTGCAGGTAACCATTGGCAACGACCCGTCAACATCGCAACACCTCGCCGAATTGGGTGCCACACACATCGAAACAGCAGCTACACAAATAGTAGCCGACAAAGCCAACAAAGTGTTCACCACCCCCTGCTACATGCTCAACAGTTCCATAGCCGAAATAGCCGACGGGTGCCAAAACCTGGTTGACGCAATTCTGGAGTGCAGGTAAACCCTTCCCTCTTTTTATTGACCATCACAGGTGTAAAAAAGATGACTGTAACCACCGAACCCTTTCTCGAGGAATTGATCCTCAGCGAAATGTCGAGAGCCAACACCGACAGGGTGGCAGGGGTGTTGCTCAACGACAAAAACCGGTTTGCACAGGCCATTCAAATAGTGATGCAAGACCGCGAACCGGTTTCACGCCGTGCCTTGTGGGCCATTGACATAGCCTGCGAGAAAAGACCAGGACTTATTACCCCCTACATGCCCAAACTCCTCGAGAAAATCCACCAATTCAGCCATCACGCCTTCCGCCGTCACATCCTCAGAATGGCGGCAAGGCTGCCCCTGAACGAAACTACAAAAGGTGACTTGCTCAACATCTGCTTCGACATGGTATCAGACCTGAATCAACCCATTGCGGTTAAAGCCAATGCGATACAGATTTTAACCCGGATCGCCATCGATGAGCCCGATATTCTGCATGAACTCAACGAAACAATCAATTGGCAAATCGATCAGGCTTCCCCTGGTTTTAAAAGCCAGGCAAAGAAAGTGAAGCACATACTTAAACATCACGAAACAAGACAATTAAAAAGCAAGAGATAATTTTTTCTCTTTTAAAGAGTTAATATGCAAGCAGCCAACGAAAGATTAATACTTTTGTGGCGCTTTTAATAATGCAAAGGCTTATCGAAAATTAATTGTTAACCAATAGTTTAAACTGATTTGATTATGAAAAAAGTGTTTTGGTTCGTGGCTGTTGCAACCACCCTGATGGCATGCAACACTCAGCAAAAGGAGATCGATCAACTGAATGCCAAATCGGATAGTCTGGCCGCCGTCAACATCCAACAGGGCGAATCCATCATCGGGTTTGTAGCCTCTTTCAACGAGATACAACAAACCCTCGACTCCATCAAACAAATGGAGAAAATCATCACCATCAACGCAGGTCAGCCCGGTTCGGAATTGGAGCAGGACGCCAAAGACCGCATCAACCAGGATATTCTGGCCATACACACCATGCTTCGCCGCAACCGTGAAATGGTAGCCAACCTCAAAAACCGCTTGAAAAAATCGGATGCAAAAATTGTGGAACTCGAAAAAATGATCGATTTCATGACCCGCCAGATCGAGGAGAAAGACGGCGAAATTGTTCAACTGAAAGACCAACTGGCCAAAATGAACATCAAGGTGGAAGAGCTAACGGGTAAGGTGGAAAACCTGGCTACAGAGAGCGCCGCCAAATCGCAGGTGATCGACGAAAAGACCACTGCCCTCAACACCGCCTTCTATGCCCTGGGAACTAAAAAAGAATTAACCGACAACAAAGTAATCACCCGCGAAGGGGGATTCATAGGCATTGGCAAAACCTCATCGCTAGCCAAAGACTTCAACACCGATTACTTCACCAAAATCGACATCCGCAATCTCAAATTCATTGCCCTCAACGTCAAAAAAGCCAAATTGATCACCACACACCCTGCGGGCAGTTTTCACATCAGTGGTCAGAAAACAGCCGACACCCTCTTCATTACCGATCAAAGCAAATTCTGGAGCGCGTCAAAATACCTGGTAATTCAGGTTGATTAATTCCAATGTTCCTGATAAAACTCAAAGGCGGGCCGTTGCCCGCCTTTTTTCATGGCTTGCAGCTACCATTTAAACGAAAACGTTACCGTTTGCGCTGACCGCCTTTTTTGACCTTCGGAAAAACTGCTGCCTGCGGATTGGTTCTACGTTGTCGCTGGCCAAACAAGGAATCGGACAGGTCATCGCGGTTGATTCTTGACAACACATCACGAATGTATTGTTGATTCTCTTTCTGATACCAAAAGAAAAACCGCCTCTGAGCCTGCTTTTCTTCAGGGTTGGCAGCAGTGAAAACAGGTTCGAGCGTGTAAGGATTCAAACCGGTATAGTACATTTCGGTAGCAAGCGTCATGGGGGTTGGAGTAAAGTCCTGTACCTGCTCAAGTTTGTAGCCCAGTTTCTTGGTCTCAACAGCCAGTTCGGCCATATCGGCGATGCTGCAACCAGGGTGCGACGAGATGAAATAGGGGATCACCTGCTGGTTGAGACCATGCTTCCGGGCTATGGCATCGGCCTTTTGCTTGAACTCGATAAACATGCTGAACGAGGGCTTACGCATGATTTTCAGCACACCTGGAGCTGAATGCTCGGGGGCCACTTTCAACCGCCCCGACACATGTCGCGTTACCACCTGCTCAAGGTAAGCTCTGGCACCAAACTCACGTTGCTTTTTCTCATCTACACCCAACAACAAGTCGTAGCGAATTCCACTGCCAATGAACACCTTTTTCACACCCGGAACCCTTTCTGCCTTGCGATAAAGCCCTATAAGCGGTTGATGGCTGGCATCAAGATTGGGGCATACCGCCGGGAAAATGCAACTGGCGCGCCGACACTTGTGGCAGAGCTCCTGATTCACCCCTTTCATTCGGTACATGTTGGCTGAAGGGCCTCCTAAATCGGTAATAACTCCGTCGAAGCCAGGAGTGTCTGTCACTTTCTCCAACTCCCTCAAAATGGATTCCTCGCTGCGGCTGCTCACAAACTTGCCTTGATGTGCCGAAATAGTGCAGAAAGCGCAACCACCAAAACACCCCCTGTGGATGTTCACCGAGTTGCGTATCATGGTCCATGCCGGAATCTCGCCTCTTTTTCGATAGCGGGGATGGGGTTGTCGGGTGTAAGGCAGATCGAAGGAGGCATCCAACACGTCGGCCGGCATGGGAGGATAGGGAGGGTTGACAACCAGCAGTTGTTTGTCGATTTGCATCAGCAACCGCCGGGCAGCCCAACTGTTCGATTCCTCTTCGATTACCCTGAAATTTCGGGCATGAGCTTTCTTATCGTGCAACACCACCTCGTAAGGGATCAACTCCTTATCGGTCCATTCAGTCACAGCCTGGTAGCGGCTTCGATCAGGAAGAAGGAAAGCAGTTTGAGGGATGTTGTGCAACGATGCCACAGGCACACCACTCATCATCAGACTGGCAATCTGGCGGATGGATTGCTCTCCCATGCCATAAACCAACAAATCGGCGCCACTGTCGGCAAGTAGGGTATTCATCAGCCGGTTTGACCAGTAATCGTAATGGGGAAACCGCCGAAGCGAAGCTTCTATACCTCCCACTATAACAGGAATATCGGGATAGATTTGTTTCAGAATTTTGGAATAAACCACCGTGGCATAGTCGGGACGGAAACCAGCGGCACCACCCGGAGTATAAGCATCATCAGAGCGGCGGCGGCGGGCAGCAGTGTAATGGTTGATCATGCTGTCCATGCAACCCGCTGAAATACCGAAGAAAAGACGCGGAGTACCCAACTTTTTAAAATCCCGAAGATCGTCGCGCCAGTTGGGTTGTGGGAGGATGGCAACGCGCAACCCCATCTGTTCCAAAACTCTTCCGATTACGGCATGACCAAACGATGGATGATCGACATAGGCGTCACCAGAAACAATGATCACATCGGGACGGTCCCAGCCGAGCCGTTCCATCTCATCGCGGGTAACTGGCAACCAGGCCGAAACGGGTAAATCTACAGGCAACTTCATAAGGTCGCAAAGGTACCCATTAATCCTGACACCGAAACAACCAACTCTCTGAGAACATAAAACCGGCTACGACAACAATAAAAAAACGGCAGCCGTTCTATTCAGAAAGGACTGCCGTTAACCAAACCTAGCAATGAAAAAGCCAGAAAATTAAAACTGCAGAGCTGTTAAGCAAGCATTTTCCGGTAAATTATTTACCAAGTAAATACCGTACTCCCAGTTGTATTCCAAGTGACGAATTATGAGAAGAAGAACGACCATCGGTAAAACCTGCAGCTTCATCGTCTTCACAGTTTGAGAAGTCAAAATCGTAACGTACCAACCCGAACAGGTTCAGATTGTTGGTCAGCTTGTATTCAGTACCGGCACTTGCAAAAGCGCCGAAAGTCAGATCCTTATAACCGTCTTTGATATCGCCAAGTTCATTACCATCGCTGTCGAGAGCTTTGGCGCGGGTAAGAATCCCTACCTGGGGACCTACGTTTGCCGAGAACATCCATTGAGAAGCCGGGTTGGTATTGTAATGGAAATACAGGGGTATTTTCAGATAATCCATTGAAAGGCGTGCTTCAACATCATCTATTTCATATTTCCTGCCCTGGAACGAGTACATTACATCGAGACCTAAGCCGAGGTTGTCGGTAAAGTTGTAACCGGCACCCAGCGAGAAAGCAGGATGCAGATAAAACTTCTGAGAGAAACCGTCAACATCGCTGTCGTCGGAATTGAATATCCACGAGGTCTGGGCTCCTGCCGAAGCTTTAAATGAGACCCCTTGCTGGGCGAAAGTTTTCGACCCGGCAAAAAGGAAGGCAAGCAACATTAACATTGTGCAAAGATTAACTTTAGTTTTCATAAAAAAATTAAGATTTAGTTTTGTATTAAATTGACATATGGCAGTTTGGGCCATTTTATTCTTTATTTATAAATAACCATCAGGTTTAAAAGTAACTCGCGAAGTTTCAACAACATTTCTTTCCCCCTTGGGGTTAATTTATACTGTTTGATCGAATTATCAACTACCTGAAGCATCGAGCTAAGTTGGGAACTAATTCTGTTGATAATCTGCTCCTGGTCATCTATATCGGTAATGCTCAACCAAAGCGAAGTGTCGAGAAGCACACCACGACATTCCCTGCGTAGCAATGTTGCAATACTGGCATAAGTGTCAGGAAAACTGTTAACCATCGAAACCAGTTGATTCAGGCGGTGGTAAATCTGACTTACCTCGTCGATAGTAAATTCGGTCTTCATTTTATTTGATTTTATTTCCCAGATAACCAGTCAGACTTTTGTATTGTGCCATCTCGATAAGGTAACTATACCTCGCCTCCGCTTTTTGTTGATTTGCCTGTTGCCACATTGCCTGCGCATCTAACAGATCTGACATTGACACCATACCGGCGCGATGATTATCGGTCACCACTTTCAGATGTTCCTCAGCTTCGGCATAAGCAACTGCCGACAATGAAACGCGGCTCCACATTTCATTGAGAGTGTTGTAAGCGGTTTTTTGCTGTATCAGCAATTTTTCGCTGTTATCGGCCAGTTGGCTTTTGCTTTTTTCAACCTCAATAGATTTCTGTTTTATCCGGTGTGAACCGCCCCACCAATCGCTGATGGGAACCGAAACTGTGGCCACCAGCATCCCGTTGGTGGTAGAATTATCCATGGCATCAATATAAATTCCGGCTGCACCAACAGCCACGGTCGGCATATTCTTCCCTGTCTCCATTTTCTTTTGCAAAACAGAAACATCAACAGCTTTCGACAACATGTTGTATTCAGGCCTGTTGCGCAGGGCCGAATCGGGGCTGACATACAGGGCCGACGGAGGGAGAAGCACTTCCGCCGTATCGGCCGGCATCAACTGATCGCTGTATTCAATCCCGGTCTGCTGGCTTAAAGCCAGTCTCACGGCCTGAATGCCGTTCTCAAGCGTAAGTTCGTTCACCTCAACCTCATTCAGTTTCAGGTCAACTTTCAACAGATCGCTTTTCTGTACCAGCCCGTTCTCAAACGAAACCGATACATCTTTACGAAGCGATTGCAGGAGCGATTTGTAGGCAGCTACCGTTTTCCGCTGGACAACAAGGTTGGCTAAAGTCCAATAGTATTTTTCAGTAACAAACAACTCGTCCCTCACCGTCATATTATTCTGGTCGGCAGCAATATCAGTGGCAACACGGGCGAGCTTGTTTCCATACCTGATCTGACCTCCGGCAAACACCGGTTGCATCACGGTTACAGCGCCATTGTTGAGATAATCCACCAGGTTAAGTTCTGCACCGGGGAAATAGGCAAACTGAGTTGCGCCGGCAAGGTTAGCCGGATTGCCGTCATATACGGGCAGATTCATCTCAGGGATGCTCCCTTTCAAAAAATAATCGCTCGATTTCATGGCAAACCCGGTTGCACTCACCGAAGGGAAATACTTTGTAAAAGCTTCCTTTCTTACCTCACCCGCTTTTGTGGCATCAAGCTGCGACTGCTTAATAATGTGATTATTAACAAGGGTCATCTCTTTAGCCTTCTCAAGGCTGATGGACTGACATTTTACCGGTTGGGCGCCGAAAACTGCCAGCGAAACTATGATTATTGAAACTATCTTTCTCATTCTATTCTATTATTCTGGAATTACAACAGGTTTTGCTTTTGCGAAAATCATGGCGTAAAGCACAGGCATGATTACCAGTGTTAAAACCATAGCCACAAGAAGACCAAAACAGATTACTGTTCCGAGGGGTCCCCACAAAAGTGACTTGCTCATTATCATAGGGATAACACCAACAGCCGCTGCAGCAGAAGTGAGGAAGATGGGCCGCATTCTTCGTTTGCCGGCAGCAAGAGCTGCTTCCTGCATGTTTAGCCCCTGCTCTTCCGATAATTCTTCAATATAGTCGACCAGGATGATCCCGTTGCGCACCACCATACCGCAAAGACCCATAATACCTATGAAAGAGGTAAGCCCGAACGGATATCCGACGATCCACAAACCCAGCGCAGCACCAGGGAAAGCAAGGACCATCCCAAGCATAATAATGGCAGTTTTATTGATACGCCGGAACTGGAATAATAAAATAAAGAAGATGATCAGTACGCTTATCACAAGCGAATAAATCATGGGGACAAACGTTTCGACCCCGCTTTCGAGGTCACCCCCGTAGTTGAGTGTAACGCCTTTAGGAAGAGCCAGGCTGTCAATATTACTTTTCACATGATCGAAAACGATCGAAGCCACAACACCCCTTTCCACATCGGCCGAGATGGTAAGCGTTCGCACACCATTTCGCCTGACAATGGTTCCTTCGGTGAAATCGGGCGACAAGGAGGCTACCGTACGAAGCGGAACAGGCTGAAATGTAAGGGGGGGCGTAATGAACTGATCGCCCAGATCGCTTACCGTACGGGTTGTCGGCGTATACAGCACAACATCAACCGGGTAGTCGCCTTCCCAAATAGTAGTCAGCGGTAGTCCTTCGGTGGCTGCCAGCATCGAACTGCCAAGCACTCCCCTTGTGAGACCGAGTCTGCCGGTCTGGTCGGGAAGAGCATCAATCTCGACACCTTGCAGCGGAAATCCCCAGTCGTCGTGTATCCAAATGAAGCGATCGTCGGTTCTCAATACATTTCTTACCATTTCGGCAGCTTTTTTCAGCGGCTCAATAGAATCGCAGCTCAGCCTGACTTCAATAGGACTCATGCTCTTGCTGAGTTCCAGTTGTTTGAATTTAACATGAGCCCCGGCAAACAGATCGGTATAACGCTTCGAGTATTCCCCGAGTAATTCCTCGGTGGCCTCGTTAGAAACAGTATTGACAATCAGTTGTCCGTAATTGGAAGTAGGGGCATGGGGAGCATAAACAGTATGGAACCGGGGCGATCCGTTTCCCACAAAGCTGGTAACATGCACCACCCTTTTGTCGGTCATCAGAATTCTTTCAAGAGAATCCATTACTTTATCGGTCTGCTGCAAAGAAGTTCCATCGGGCAGATAAGCCTCAACGGCAAACTGGTTGCGTTCCATCGTGGGGAACAATTGCTGGGGGATACGTGTAAAAAGCCATATTCCGCCAACAACAACCAGGAGCCCTAAACCCAATGTAGTCCACCTGTGGCGGAATGCAGTATCAAGGAGATGATCGTACCATTTCTGCAACAGAACCAGGAAATTAAAACTACGTGCCTTGCCATCGGTTGATTTCAGCCCCTTACGGATCATATAATAGTTGATAACAGGGACCAGCATCACAGCCACCAGCATCGAAATGGTAAGAGTTACGGCTATGGTCACGGGGAAGGTGCCAATAAAATCACCGGCTGTACCTGTAAGGAGCCACATCATCGGGAAAAAGGCAACATTGATAGCCATGGTAGCGGTAAGCACCGGGACAAACAGATGCCGGGCACTCATCCATGCAGCCTTCCACGGTGTAAGCCCGTGATCGAGTTTTTCGACATGATCGTCAATAACCACGATGCTGTTGTCAACCACCATTCCCAGTACAATAATCAGGGCAGCCAGCGACACCGTATGCAGTTGCACACCGAAAAGGAACAACAGGCCTATTCCCATCAGGATCGAAATCGGGATGGTGATGGCAGCCACCAGCGCCACCCTGAAAGGCAACAGAAGCATGGTAACCAGGATAACCGCTATTACGGCCATCAGGAACTCAGACATGAAGTGCGAGATAGAATCGTCGACCACCGAAGGCAGATTGTTTATCACCTGAAGATGAACGACTCCCTCGTTTTCAGCCTGGAACTTATCGAGCACCTTTTGTACCTGTTCACCAAATTCCACGATATTATTACCCGATTGCATTTCGAGTGAAAGAAGCACGGCACTACGGCCGTCGGAACGGATGAAATCATCAGGGTCGTCGTACCTCCGCTCAATGGTAGCCACATCCTTCAGGCGGATGATGTTCCCGTCGGGATCGGCATAAACCATCTGGTTGCCCAAGTCGGCTTCGGAGCTGATGCGGGCCGGCACATGCAGAGGGAGTTTTTTCTCCCCGTTGTCGAAACTTCCGGCATAGCCGTTCAGCCCGTTGGTCTGGAGTGTAGCCATCACTGTGAGCGGCTTCACATTATAATGATTGATGCGGGCAGGGTCAACCGTCACAAAGATCTTCTCCTTTTGCAGGCCGAAATGTTTTATTTTGCTCACCGCAGGCACCTTCCTGATCTCAGCTTCAAGCCGGGTCAGCATCTTTTCAAGGTCTTTATAACTCTTCGAATCGGAAGTAAGCGTAATGAGCAGGGCCGAAGTGTCGCCAAAATCGCTGTTGGTGACCAGGGCAGCAACACCCGAAGGAAGCGTCATCTTCAGGGCACTGAGGCCGTTGTTGAGTTTCGACCAGAACTGATCGGCATTGGTCACGTCGTCGGCTAATTCAACATAGATGATCATCATCCCTTCGCGGGAATGCGAATAGGTTTTAGCCTTGTTTATTTCTTTAAAACCAAAGAGATAATTTTCGACCTTGGTAGTAAGTTGTTCTTCGACCTCCTGCGAGGTAGCACCAGGGAATACCCCGATGACCAACCCCTGCCTGATGGTAAAATCAGGAAATTCCTGACGTGGCATATGAACGAGGCCATAAATCCCGATTGCCACCATCAGCACCACGATGGCTATCACCACCTGGCGGTTGATCATTGCCGATTCGATCCAATTGATCTTTCGTTTATTTGTACTCATAAGGCCACTTTGCAATTGGGGTAAATTTTTTCTTTTCCGGCTACAACCACTTCGTCGCCCTTTTTCAACCCGCCAAGAATGGCAACCATATTGCCCTCATAAGAGCCGGTGATCACCGGAACAGGAGCAACCGTCATCGAACTGCGCTGGAGCAGGTAAACCTGCGGCCGGCCCGAATCGTCGGTGGTGATGGCGGTTGAGGGTACAGCCAGCACGGTATCTGAAGCAGGTCCTTTCAGGGTTACATCGCACACCATTCCGGGGCGCAGAGAAAGTCCGGGATTCTCTACCGCAATTTTCACTTCATAGGTACGCGATACCATATTGGCTATCACGCCAATGTTGTGTATTTTTCCTTCAAACACCCGGTCGCCTAATGCTCTCACACGTACTTCAGCCGGGGCACCGGGCTTCATCAGGGGGATTTCCTGTTCGGGCACGGCAATTTTTACCAGTATCCGGTTAATATCTATTAATGTAAAAGGGGGCTGGGTTTGCAGGGAACTCATTCCCGGCTCGGCATTACGGCTGCCGATGATCCCGTTCTCGCTTGCCCGGAGCGAAGCCTTATTCAGGTTATTGTTGGCCAGGTCGTACATGGCTTTTGCCTGATCGAGGCTGGTAGTCACTTCCACCCATTTTACATCGGGAAGGCTTCCGTTGTCGTGAACAGGTTTCAACCGGTTGAAAGCATCGAGGGCCTGATGATAAGTGGCCTCGGATGTTTTACGTGCATTTTGCAGGTCGATGTCGTCGAGTGTTGCGAGTAAGGCGCCTTCTTTTACGGCATCGCCTTCGTCAACAAACACCTTGCTGATGGTGCCGGTAACCTGGAAATTGAGCGGTACGGAACGGAACGGCTCAACAGTACCATTATACTGAAAAACAGACTTTCCGCTGAGGCTTTCCACAGGTTTTACCATCACCCTCACATCAGGGCGTCTCACGTCAGTTGTATTCTCTTTTCCATTGGCTCCGGAACAGGCAGCCATCAATGGCAGGGCAGAGATGAACATCCAGGGAAGGATGCGAAGCTGGTTTGGCTTTTTACAGTTCATATCAATTCTTAAAATGTATTCGCCGCACCTTAGTCCAACGCTATGCCAAAATGGATTGAAGACAATTACTAAGAACGTAACATCATAATTAACAATGTTTTATAAACAAAAACAAAACAACATTATTTCTTATATAAAAGAAAATGTAACTTTGTGGTTCTTTTATTTAAGAAACATAGAATTTATGGAGAATATTGAACCCCTGGTCATCATCAGCGAAGCCATTGCCACCATCCAGGATAAAGAAGATCTGTTTCAGACCATTCACGACAGGCTGAAGCAGTGGTATAACTTCCAGTTGAACGGCATCATAAACATTGAACCCGAGACCAAAGAATGTAGAATATTCTGGACTGGAACAGGAATCCCTGTTGAATTACTCACCGAACTTAACAACTCAATGGAGTTCAAATATCAACAGTTAAGTCTTGAGCCATTCTCATTCGACATGGATAACCCAAGAATTAAACGGGTTCCGGTTGTGACCAGCCAACCCAACCTGCCCCCCGAAATGAAGCGGGCAGCACAAATAATTAGTTTGCAACAAATATCTGAACTCCTCTACATTCCTCTGCTCAACAGGGGGCAGTTACAGGGCTTTCTCATCCTGGCTTTCAGAGAATCTGGCTCAGTACCCGACGATCAACTCCCTCTATTGGCATCAATTGGAAACCTGATAGCCGGGGCTGTGATCAACACACGTAACTACGAAGAGATAGCCCAACGGGAGCAATTAAACAAATTTCAACTCGACTTCACCAACAAAATTCTCGCAGTTATCAACCAGCCTGATGTTTTTCTTCATTTAGCCTATGAACTCAATTTGCAAGTAGAATTCGAACTGCTCAACCTGGTAGTCATCAGCAACACATTCGAGGCCAACCTTGAAATCAGCTATCTGAAAAACAAACAGGGAGAGTTCAAATATTTCAGGATACCCGACGGAATCAAGCTGAACCGGTTCGAGCTAGAATCGTATGAAAACCTGGTCCAGACCAAGCAAAAAGTTGTCCGGCTTGGCCGGAATGAAATCAACCTGCTACCCGAAAAAAGAGAAAACATTCTGAACATCACCAATTTCGAGATTGCATCGGGTATGTATATACCTCTCAAGTCCGACCAAGACGGCGAAATCATTCTTTTTCTGGCAAGTTCACACGAGAACTCATTTAGCCAGTTGGAAATTGAGTTGCTTCAACATCTGGTTCCCCAGCTTCAACTCATACTTGAAAACTATTATGCCTTTGCCGAAATCAATTCGCTCCGCAGCCAGCTTGAACAGGAAAAACAATCGCTTTTGAAGGAGATGAGTGAAAAAAACCAGGGCGATAACTTTATAGCCCAAAGCGAAGCCATGGTAAAAGTACTCCGCAGGGTAAAGCAGGTGGCGCCGATTGATACAACCGTTTTGATTGAAGGAGAGACCGGTGTTGGAAAGGAGCTGATAGCAAGCGCCCTGCACAACAACTCAACCCGATCGGACGGCCCGCTCGTCAAAGTAAACTGTGCAGCCCTGCCGGCACAACTTATCGAATCGGAACTTTTCGGTCATGAAAAAGGGAGTTTCACCGGTGCCACCGACCGCCGCATCGGAAAATTCGAACTAGCTAACGGAGGTACTATCTTTCTGGACGAAATAGGCGAGTTGCCCATCGAGCTCCAGTCGAAGTTGCTTCGGGTAATCCAGGAAAAAGAATTTGAACGCATTGGCGGTCACTCAGTGATTCGTTCCGATGTGAGAATCTTAGCAGCCACTAACCGCAACTTAGAAAAAGAAGTAGAGGTCGGTCGCTTCCGGTCTGACCTGTTTTACAGACTCAATGTATTCCTGATCGAAATTCCGCCCCTAAGGCAGCGAAGAACAGATATTCCTGGATTCGTTGGGTTCTTTACTTCAAAATATTGCCGTCGTATTGGAAAACCAGCTATGCAGGTACGGGAGTCCGATCTGCTGAAGCTGATGGAATACCAATGGCCCGGAAACATTCGCGAATTGGAGCACACCATTGAACGGGCTATTGTTATCAGCCAAGGGCCTTATCTCGACCTGTCAGACTTCAGGCCAGCAAGCCACCTCGTGAAAACCGAAAATCAACTCATCCGATTTAAATCACTTAAAGACCTCGAAGCAGAACACATCCTTCAAGCCTTGGAGTTAACAAGCGGACGAGTAAGCGGCGAAAAAGGAGCAGCCAAACTCTTGGGTATTAACGGAAAAACACTAGATTCTAAAATGAGAAAACTAGGAATACGCCGCGAGATACTAGTAAAAATCGAGACACCCCATGGCATAGAGGATTAATGATCGTAGTTTAAAAATGAAGTACAGACCTCCACATTGCGCATCAACCGCTTGTATCCTGTGCGGTGCAGCGGGGTCTTCCGAAAGGCGTTTAAAAACTGTTCGTGGGTGAGGTCGGGCCATTGGTCACTCCCGTAAAATGCAGCCTCATTGACCTCGTCAACAGGAACACGGGGCGGGCGGGGATGGCGGTTCCACGGACAAACCTCCTGGCAGATATCGCATCCAAAAACACGATTGTTGATCACCGCTGCAACTTCGGGTGCTATTTCCCCCTTGTTCTCGATGGTGTGATAAGCTATGCACCTGTCACTGTCGAGAAGCCTTGGCTCTACGAGAGCCCCCGCCGGACAAGCCTCCAGGCAACGATGGCACGAAGGAGGGCAATGATCGGGCATTGGAGGCAGATCAGGCTGAAGCTCGAGTTTCGTAAAAAGCACCGAGATAAAATAGTAAGACCCGGCACCAGGCACAATCAGGCAATTGTTTCGCCCTATCCAACCCAAACCTGCCCTGACCGCCAAGGCCCGCTCCAAAACAGGGCCGGTATCGGTGTAGTGACGAAGGGCAGCTCCCTGCCATTCTGCATCAATCATCGACGACAAATGAAGAAGCCGATCGCGAAGCACATCGTGGTAATCGGATCTGAAACGGGCATAACGGGCCACGTGCCATTGATCGCCCCGGGGTTCCATCGGGTGGTAATAACCAGATAAGAGAACCACTGCCGATTGAGCTTCAGGCACAAGCAAACGCGGATCGCGCCGCAGATGGGTGTTGCGCTCCATCCATCGCATATCGGCATGGTACCCGGCTGCCAGCCAACCACTCAACCGGTCGGCATCAGATGTTAAAGGCTCAAGCGAAGCAAAGCCGCAAAAATCAAAACCAGCTTCCAGTGCATTTTTCCGGATGGTTTGTTCGATTGACATAAATTTGTTATTGCCCGTGGGTTATTCCAAATCGAGGCGCGCCTGGTTGTTTGAAAGGGGAGGATTCCGTTTCAAATGCTTGTAAGCGAGTGGTGTTACTTCGCGTCCGCGGGGTGTTCGTTGAATAAAGCCCTCCTGAATCAGGAACGGTTCGTAAACCTCCTCGATGGTGCCGGCATCCTCGCCCACGCTGGTTGCGATGGTAGTGAGACCTACCGGACCGCCACCAAACTTGTCGATGATAGCCGCTAATATCCGATTGTCCATTTCATCGAGACCGTGTTGGTCAACATTGAGTGCTGTAAGAGAATATTTAACAATTTCCATATCGATACGGCCGTTGCCACGAATTTGTGCAAAATCGCGAACGCGGCGCAGCAAAAGGTTGGCGATACGTGGAGTTCCACGGCTGCGGCGGGCAATTTCGAGGGCGGCATTGGCTGCAATCTCAACCCTTAGGATGGATGCCGACCGCATGACGATGCGCGCAAGGGTGTCGGAGTCGTAATAAGAGAGCCTGGCATTGATCCCAAACCGGCTTCGCAAAGGGGCAGTAAGCAAGCCGCTGCGGGTAGTGGCCCCGATGAGTGTAAACGGGTTGAGACCAATTTGAACACTCCGCGCATTAGGCCCGGTTTCGATCATGATGTCTATCTTGAAATCCTCCATGGCGGAATAAAGATACTCTTCCACAACAGAACTCAATCGGTGTATTTCATCAATAAAGAGCACGTCGTTGGGTTCAAGATTGGTAAGCAGGCCTGCCAGGTCGCCTGGTTTATCGAGCACAGGCCCCGACGACATCTTGATTCCAACCCCCAGTTCGTTGGCAATAATGTGTGAGAGGGTGGTTTTTCCCAAACCGGGAGGGCCATGCAAAAGCACATGGTCGAGCGATTCGCCACGCTGGCGCGCAGCAGCAACAAAAACACCCAGGTTGTCAACCACCTGTGGCTGACCCGAAAAATCGTGAAAACTCAGAGGGCGAAGTGCTTTTTCAACTTCTTTTTCGGCCTGCGAGAAGGAATGGCCTGTAGCATCAAGGTTTTGATTCATAATTTTTGTGTGTCGGGCGTTTTTTCTATCAGGGAAACTACCTGACAAAATTACCCAAATACTGTGTGATGATTAGATTTGTTCCAGCTCCGGCAGATGTTCTTTGGCATTATCACCGTAGTATTTAACCAGTTCGTGAAGTTTGTTGCTGGTTTCCACGGGCAATCCCAACAGGTTTGAAACCACATCAACACCCGCCCCATGAAGAAACGCGCTGATGGCGGCAAGGTAAAGACCTTCGGCCCGGCCCTCAGCTCTCCCCTCGGCCTTTCCGGCAGCCTTGCCAATTTCAAAAGAATCGGTGCGAATGGTAAGTTCGGTCCTCACACTGTCCCAATAACGGTCGTAAACCTCGAGTTCGGCACGGGTATAGGCACTGGTCTTTACATTGTTGAGTGCTTCGGCTATCTCCACCGAATCGAGCAAATCATCGGGGACATCTTCCATCGACTCGTTGATCTCGGTCAGAAACCGCAACCACAATACCTGCAATTTCTTATGACCTAAATTCCTGGCACGAAACTTCGGCAACTCCACGAAAACAAACTCCAACCCCTCGATCTTCTTTTCGGTGTTGGCTATGTTCACTATCTGGTAGTGGTGGTAGTAGTCTTCGGTTTGCTTGTCGAAAACATCGTTGATCAGGCTTAGCGCATACACCGGGTGCAGAGCCTTGTAGTCAACAGCATGATCCAACTGGTTTACATAGGCTTTGGAGGCGTTGAACAAAACGCGTTGCAAAAATCCGGTGGTCCATTGCATCTGCATCTCCACTATAAACTGACGTCCGTAATTGTCTTTACACCTCACATCCACTATCGAATATTTCATCACAGGAATCTGTGGCACCAGCTCGGCAGGAAGGTACTCGAGGCTCTCGATTACACGCCCCTCTTCCAACGGCAGCAGTGCGTTAAGAAAACTTCGCAGCAAATGCGGGTGTTGGCCAAAAACTTTCTTGAAAATGAAATCGTTCTTTGGGTCCAGGTATTTCATAAGGCTAATAGGTCTTTTTCATTATTCAGTCCGATTCTACAGCTCATCTATATGTTTCGATGCATCATCACCATATTTTACAACCAAATCCTGCAACCTCTTGCTGGTTTCCATGTTCAACCCCAACAGGTTTGAAACCACATCAACACCCGCCCCATGAAGAATCGCGCTGATGGCCGCCAAGTAAAGCCCTTCAGCCCTCCCCTTGGCTCTCCCTTCAGCTCTCCCTTCAGCTCTCCCTTCGGCCTTTCCGGCAGCCTTGCCAATTTCAAAAGAATCGGTGCGAATGGTAAGTTCGGTCCTCACACTGTCCCAATAACGGTCGTAAACCTCGAGTTCGGCACGGGTATAGGCACTGGTTTTTACATTGTTGAGTGCTTCGGCTATCTCCACCGAATCGAGCAAATCATCGGGGACATCTTCCATCGACTCGTTGATCTCGGTCAGAAACCGCAACCACAATACCTGCAATTTCTTATGACCTAAGTTCCTGGCACGAAACTTCGGCAACTCCACGAAAACAAACTCCAACCCCTCTATTTTCTTTTCGGTGTTGGCTATGTTCACTATCTGGTAGTGGTGGTAGTACTCTTCGGTTTGCTTGTCGAAAACATCGTTGATCAGGCTTAGCGCATACACCGGGTGCAAAGCCTTGTAATCAACAG
>JAQVCV010000008.1:0-5742 GCA_028689615.1 Bacteroidales bacterium
AAAAACATAAGCTAATATAGCTCCAAAAATACTTGCGCCACCCAAAATGGTGGCGCAAATTTTATATACAATTGTTTCTCTGATTGTTATAAAACCAATCAAAATGAAGTGTCGAAGTCAGGAAAAAGAGTAGCTACGGAAAATTCGTTAGGGATAAATTGTTGACTGTTAGTGAATAGTCTGCTTCAAACCTGATCACTATCCGGTGACGAATGTAGCGGAGGTGAAAGCCAGAAGCCTACTTCTTGCAGTGTTTCAGATAAGCTTTTTCGGAGGCAGTATTGCCCATCTCCATCGAGGTTTTCCAGTCGCTGCAAGCTCCCTCTTTGTCGCCGGCCAGAAACCTGGCGTTTCCTCTGTTGTTGTATGCCGGAGCATAATCGGGCGAGAGGTTGATTGCTTTATCAAAATCGGTAATGGCTTCTTTGTATTTTTGCATGAATGCCAGCACCTGGCCACGGTTGTAATAGGCAAGCATGTTTTTTGGTTCTTTCCTTATCACCATGCCGAAGGCTGCATAGGCTTCGGGCAGTTGGTTGAGTTTGAGGTGGCACATCCCTTTGAGCATTCGGGCGTAGTTGTTTTCGGGGGTCATGCTCAGTACCTGTATCAGGCTTTCGAGGGCTTGCCCGTATTCGTCGATTTCGGTAAGGGCATATCCTTTCATAAGGTATGCAACAGGCCGGTCGGTTCGCAGGGCCAGGTATTTATCGATTGTTTGTACAGCTGTTTTAAAACTTCCCTGGTTGATCATCTGGGCGGCAGGTACAATCAGTCCTTGTTGCTCAGGTGTGTCGTCGGCAAAACGCACCTGGTTTTCTGTCATTCCCATCTTCTCGAGCCGCGAAGGTTCTTTAAGGGCTTCGATGGGTTTGTAGGGTTGCTTTTTTTGGTCTGTATCTTTGTTTTTGGCTTCATGCTGGCATGAGGTGCCGGCAAGTGCAACAGCGATCAGCGTGGCAAGGATGAGGAATTTTGGAAAGAATTTCATAACCTGATGTATGTTAAAGTTTTTAATTTGTTTCGCATAACTGGGTGAAATAATCTTGAGCCTTGGTGCTTCCCAGGCTTATGGCTTTTTGGAGGTTGGTGCAGGCTTCGGCTGCCATCCCCAGGTTGGTTTGGCTTAGGGCTAACCCGAGCCATGCTTCGGCATTGGAAGGGTTGAGCCGTGCTGCAGCACTGTAATCGGTGGCCGATTGCTGGTATTCAAGCAGGTTGAACGATGCCAGCCCCCGGTTCATGTAGGCATCGGAGTTGGCAGGGTCGGTGGCAAGCACTGCCGAAAAGTCTTCTCTGGCGCTTCTGAATAGCCTCATCATGGCTTTCACGGTTCCGCGGGTCATCAGCATTTCAGTGTCGGTTGGTTTTTGTTCAAGGGCTGCGTTGAGGTCGCGAAGGGCTTCGGGTATGTGCCCCATGCGCGAATGCAGCAGCCCGCGATGGTAAAGCCCGGCAGCATGTTCGGGTTTTGTTTGCAGCAGCAGGTCGAATTGGGTTAAAGCTCCTGGCAGGTCGTCGAGTTCGGTCAGTACCAGTCCCAGGTCGAAGCGTGCATCGACAAAGGTTGAATCGCGTTCGAGGGCTTGTTTGAAATAGCGCAAGGCCTCTTCGGGTTGGTTGAGGTGGTAGTGGGCTATGCCTATCTGGTAGTGCACTTCGGCACGTGAGGGGCGGTAGCGAAGGGTTTTGGTGAAATCGTCGAGGGCGCGGGTGTATTCTTTGAGTTGAAGCAGAAGGAGCCCGCGGTTGTAGTAGGCTTCGGGGAGTTTGGGGTCGAGAACCACGGCCCGGTTGAAGTGTTCCAGAGCTTTATCGGTATCGCCCAGGCGGGCGGCCATGATCCCCGATTTCACGTAGTCCTCGGGATAGCGCTGGGCCTGAAGTGAGCCGGCAACCGCGAGGGTGAGGGTAAGCCAAAGGATTATTTGTTTCATTTCGGGTGGTTTTTTAGGCGGTCGAACATCATTCGAGCGGTGCGTTGCATCACTCCGGTCTCCCCAAGTTTTTCCCGAAGGGCCTGGTAATCGGAGGCCATGCGTTGTCGGGTTTCCTGATTGAAAAGGAGGTTGTGCAGCTCGGCACGCAGGTTTGTAGCGTTGAAGTCGCCCTGGATCAGCTCTTTAATAACAGGCCGATCCATGATAAGGTTGGCCAGTCCTATATATTTTACTTTGATCAGTTTGCGTGCTATGTGGTAGCTGATCCAGCTGCCTTTGTAGCAGATCACTTCGGGTACTCCAAAAAGGGCGGTTTCGAGGCTGGCAGTTCCTGATGTGACCAGGGCGGCCTGGCTGTGAGCCAGAAGCGAATAGGTTTGGTTTCTGACGATGGTGATGTTTTGGTTTTTGCCGAGCGAGTTCAAAAAGTCGTCGGGGAGGCCTGGTGCTGCTGCCACAACGAATTGCACACCGGGGAAGTGTTGTTGCATGCTGAGCATCAATGGAAGTACCTTTTTTACCTCCTGTCGCCTGCTGCCCGGGAGTACAGCAACTATCCGGCGTTGGTCGAGGCGGTTGGCTTGTCTGAACTCCGATTCCGACGGGGGTTGAAACGAGGCTATGGCTTCGGGCAGCGGATGGCCGGGGAAGTCAACCTCGTAGTTGAAACGGGCGTAAAACTCTTTCTCGAAGGGGAGGATAACAAACATCCGATCTACGTCGCGTTTGATCTGGTGAACACGGCTTTGTTTCCAGGCCCAAATTTGAGGCGAGATGTAATAGAACACTCTGATGTTTCTTTCGCGGGCGTAGCTTGCAATTCGGAGGTTGAAACCTGGATAGTCAACCAGAATGAGTGCATCGGGTTTGAAAGCGTCGATCTCTTTTTTCGCCAGCCTGATGTTTTTCAGGATGGTGGGCAGGTGTGCAATCACTTCGGCAAATCCCATGAATGCCAGATGGCGGTAGTGTTTCACCAGTTGCATCCCCGAGGCTTGCATCAGATCGCCACCCCAACCTCTGAAGGTGCCCTGGGGGTCGAGGTGCCTGAGCTCAGTTATCAGACGCGAGGCGTGCAGATCGCCGGAAGCTTCGCCGGCTATCAGGTAGTAACGCATGGGGTTATTTCATCAGGTTTGGTACAACAAAAACGGCCAGGATGGCCAGTGCAGTGATGGCTACCAGCACGCGACCTGTCTTGTCGGCTTTAAGGGTTACCAGGTAGTAGCGGATCAGGGCCACGTTGGGGAGCATGGCCAGCAGCATGAGGCGTTGGTTGTCGAGCCAGGGCTCACCCGAGGGGAGGACGAGCAGCGAGTTGAGCAGCCAGACAAGTGCAAAGGTGAGGCAGGGGACTGTAGTCCCGATGAGGAGCCCCATGAGGTAGTGGTCGCGTTTCATCGATCGAATTGTTTGGTGAGTGTATCCAGGGCCTGGTGCGCGGTGAGGTCGAAGGTAACCGGTGTGATGCTGATGTAGTGGTTGGCAAGCGCCCATTCATCGGTACCTGCTGCAGATCCGTTGCCATTGTATTGGCCCGTGATCCAGTAGTAGTCGCGGCCGCGGGGATCAACCCTGTGGTCGAATTCTTCGGTCCAGGTGCCGGTCCCCTGGCGTGTTGTCTTTATGCCACGGATGGTTCCCTCTTTTACATCGGGAATGTTAACATTGAGGCACACACCGTGAGGCAAACCACCGGCAAGTACTTTCTCTGCAATCAGTTTCACGAAAGGGAGCGAAGGGGCAAAATCGGCATCAACAGCGAAGTTGCCCAGCGAGAATCCAATTGAGGGGATGGCTTCCATGCACCCTTCGATGGTGGCTGCCATGGTGCCTGAATACACGATGTTGATGGATGAGTTGGTTCCATGGTTGATGCCCGACACCAGCAGGTCGGGTTTACGGGGCATCAGGGCTTTGATGGCCAGTTTCACGCAGTCAACAGGGGTGCCGTTGGTCTGGTATTCTGTATAATCTTTTTCGGCAACAAGGAGTTTGGGTCGCAGCGGAACATTCACGGTGATGGCGTGAGCCTGCCCCGAACGTCCCTGGTCGGGAGCCACCACCACCACTTCGCCCAGGGTGCGCATCACTTCTATGAGGGCGCGAATACCCGGCGCTGTGATGCCGTCGTCGTTGGTTACAAGGATTAATGGTTTGTGTATGTTCATAAACGTGTGTTATTTACTGTTTTGAGGTTCTGGTTCGGGAGCAGCTCCACTGGCAGCATCCACGCGGGTAACGCTTCCCGAGACGATGAATTTCATCACATCGGCAGGAGGGGCATTGAGATGTCGCACGTTGGCCCGCGGTACTATAAGCACTTCGCCCATCACGCTGTAGCTCGAGGGGAAATAGACCGAAACTTTGTCGTCGGGCAGCCCCAGGTGTGTCAGGTCTTTCTGGGTCAGAAAACCGAGTCGTTCCATCTGCATGGTTTCACCAAAACTCACGATCACCGGCTCGGTGAATTTTTTCTGGTTGCCCACGAAGGCCAACAGAAGATCTTTCACCGACGAATAAATTACTTTGATCAACGGGGCTTTGCTGATGGCTTTGTCGAAATACCTCACGATGGGGTTGAATACAAAGGTGCTGCCTATGAATCCGATAAGGGTGATGAACACAACAATAGAGATGATGCCCAACCCGGGAATGTGAACCCCGGTAATTTTCTCGATGTTGGAGGCAACCAACTGATCGAGAAACTCAAAACTGATAAAAAGGGCATACACGGTGATGGCAACCGGTGCAATATAGAGCAGCCCCTGCATGAAGTATTTCAGCAGTATGCGACGGAGTGATGGTTTAACGGGGTTTTCGGACATGGTTCTTGGATGTGAGTTGCAAAGATAGCCAAATCCGCTGCACGATGCCGTGTTGTTCAGAACCGGCTAAGTTCCAGATAGAGTTGCTGGGTGGGGAGCCCCATCACGTTGTAGTACGATCCCTCGATGCGGCTGATGCCCACATAGCCAATCCATTCCTGAACGCCGTAGCTCCCTGCTTTGTCGTAGGGTTTGTAGTGGTGGAGGTAATGTTCGATCTCTTCGTTGGTGAGGTGCCGGAACCAGACATCGGTTGCCGCGCTGAAGGTGATGGCTTTGGAGGCAGAACGGAGGGTTACACCGGTGAATACGGTGTGCTTGTTGCCCGAGAGGGTTCGCAGCATGGTAAAGGCTTCACTGGAATCGGCTGGTTTGTTGAGCACCTTGCCGTCGATCCACACGATGGTGTCGGCGGTGATCAGCAAAAAGTTGTCGGGGAGTTCATCTGGTGTGAAAGCTTCCGATTTGCGCCTGCTTAAAAACGTGGCGATTTCTGCCCCCTGAAGCGCTGCCGGGAAATCTTCAGGGGTATCTTTGGGCATAACGGTAAACTGAATGCCAAGCCCGGCTAAAAGTTCTTTGCGTCGCGGCGACTGTGAAGCGAGTATTATGGTGTGATTTGCGGGGATGGTCATTTGAAGATTTGAGGATTTGAAGATTCAAAGATTCAAAGATTCAAAGATTCAAAGATTCAAAGATTCAAAGATTCAAAGATTCAAAGATTCAAAGATTCAAAGATTCAAAGATTCAAAGATTCAAAGATTCAAAGATTCAAAGATTCAAGGATTCAAGGATTTGTTCCGGAAGCTATTGGATTGAGAATTTGACGTGATGGTTTTAAGAGTAAATCAAATTATCAAATTATCAAATTATCAAATTATCAAATTATCAAATTATCAAATTATCAAATTATCAAATTATCAAATTATCAAATTATCAAATTATCAAATTATCAAATTATCAAATTATCAAAT
>JAQVCV010000008.1:5842-94713 GCA_028689615.1 Bacteroidales bacterium
ATCAAATTATCAAATTATCAAATTATCAAATTATCAAATTATCAAATTATCAAATTATCAAATTATCAAATTATCAAATTATCAAATTATCAAATTATCAAATTATCAAATTATCAAATTATCAAATCAGTTGCATCGACAAAATCCCGGCCAGCATAACCAATTTGGCCTGGCGGGAGGCCTGACTCCAGTCGGGATCGCCTTTTATGAGGAAGGGTTCAAGCATTCGCAGCCAGAGGTACTGAACAAGCATGAGAAAAAAGGTAGTTGCGTGGTAGTTCTTGGTGAAGAGCACCCACTGGAAAAGGGCCAGTGCCACGATGTTGATCACGATAAATGCCGCTATGAGCCACTTCATTTTCTGGTTGCCCAAAACCACAGCCAGCGTTCGGCATTGGGTGAGGGTGTCGCCTTTCACGTCTTCACAATCTTTGATCCATTCGCGCACCAGGCTGCTGAGGAAGGCAAACAGAGCGAATCCTCCCAGCACCCAATAAAGGCGGGGGAGTTTGCTGGCAATGGCTCCCATCATTTCGGGATGTTCGAGCAAGTTGTAGAGTTCGGTTATCCAAACGATGCCAACAAGCATGGCACCAAGCACCGATATCACCAGGTTGCCCACGAGTGGTTGCCGCTTGTAGCGCACCGAATAGAAATAGAGCAAGCCGGTGCACAGCACGATGAGCAGCGCGGGTTCGTGCCTCCCGATAAGCCATGAGGCTACACCACCCATTAGCCAACCGGTGCCGGTGAGCAGGTAGTAGAGGTTGCTCGCGCTCTGCTGGGTGAAGGTTTTGCCTATCACCTGCCTTTCGGGTTTGTTGATGTTGTCGGTGGCCAGATCGTAAAGGTCGTTCACGATGTACCCTCCGGCCATCACCAGTACTGTGGCTCCTGCCAGGAGGGCAAACATGAGGTGGGTGGTGAGTGGCACCAATCCCCCTTCGCCATAAAACGAACCTATTACGGCATAGCGTGTGAGCGACATCGTGAGAGCAGCCATCAGAAGGTTGGGCCACCGCACCAGTTTCAGCGCGTCGGTTATTGTTTTTCTATGGGTCATGTTACCAGTGATAAGCGTCGCCATTCATCCATTTGCCGTGTATCTTCATCACCTGCTCGATGATGTCGCGAACGCATCCTCTGCCGCCGGCGAAATCGCTGATGTAGTGGGCAATGTTTTTGATTTCCTGTGCCGCGTCGAGGGGGCAGCAGGCCACACCCACCTCGCGCATTACCTGGTAGTCGGGGATGTCGTCGCCCATGTAAAGGATGTTTTCGGGGACCAGGTTGTTGTCGGAGCAGAATTGTCTGAATACGGCCAGCTTATCAGTAACACCCAGAAAAACATCGGTCACTCGCAGCATCTCCATGCGACGCTCCATCGAGGCCGATCGTCCTCCCGAGATGATGGCGATGCGGTAGCCGTTTTTGAGGGCAAGCTGTAAGGCGTAGCCGTCTTTGACGTTGCCGTTGCGAAGCCCTTCGCCGTCGGGAAGTACGATCACCGATCCATCGGTGAGCACGCCGTCGTAGTCGAATATAAAGGTTGTGATGCGGGGAAGAAGGTCTTTGTAGTTGCTCATAAATATTTATGGAGTAATGTTTTTACGTTTTTCGATCAGTTTGCTGATCAGATCGTAGAGTTGGTCGAGGCCGTCGAATTCGCGGAGCATCTCCACGTGGCGGGCGGTGATGTTGTGATCGCCCCGCATGGCCGGACCGGTTTGGGCAGCCCATGGATCCATGAGGTTGAGCTTGCTGAAGAATTCGCCCACGAGTGGCAGCAGGATGTCGAAATCGAGCTGGTTGCGCCGCAGGATGTCGGCGGCAGCCACATACATGAAATTGCTGAAGTTGCAAGCGAAAACGGCAGCCAGATGGATTTGTTTTCTTTGGTGGGAGGTGAGTTGGTGCACGTTGCCCGATAGCATTGCGGCCAACTGGTTGATGAGCTTCAGGGTTTCGTCGTCGGAGGCTTCGGTGCAAAGTGGGATGCCTTCGAAGGCGGTAGTTTTTCCACGGCTGAAGGTCTGCAAGGGGTACAGCACACCGTGAGGGCGACCGGTGGAGGCCAGCACCTCCATTTCGAGCGATCCTGAAGTGTGAACCACAATGCCCGATAAGGGTCGAAATGTGGCGGCTATCTCTTCTGTTGCCTTGTCGGCCAGTGCAAAGAGGTAGATATCGGCTTCGGCATCGATGTGCCCGAGGGAGGTTACCGCGCTGGCATTGCACAGGGCAGCCACTTCGGTGGCGTGGTGGTGGCTGCGGCTGTAAACGGTGGTAACCACCACCGGGGGCGCAGCCAGCCGGTGTGCCAGGTGGTAACCCACGTTGCAGGCACCTAAAAGGGCAATATGCAATTTGCGTTCGGTTTGCATCGAGCCGCAAAGGTACGGGTTTTTCGGGGGCTGCACCTACTCAGTTTCCAGAGGTTGCATTGCCAGGAGTTGGTGGTGATCAGCAGGGCTATTCAGGCATTTGGTTTGGCAACTTAGGCATTCGAAATGGCATTGAGTGCATTCGGAACATCCCATTTGCCAAAAGTTTTGGCAAAGAGGTCAAACGGTTTGGCAATTGAGGCATTTAATTTGGCAATTAAGGCATTCGGTTTGGCAAATTAGGCATTCGGAACATCCAAATTGCCAAAAGTTTTGGCAAAGAGGTCAAACGGTTTGGCAATTGAGGCATTCGGTTTGGCAATTTCGACGGTCGAAACTGCAAAAAATGCCAAAATCCGCAAAATAGGGGGCGTTCGGTTTGGCAACTTAGGCATTCCGTTTGGCAATTGAGGCATTTTGAATGGCTCGTTTGCCAAAAGTTTTGGCAAAAAGGTATATCAGAATGGGTAACCAGGCATTCGGTTTGGCAAATTAGGCATTCAGTTTGGCAAATTAGGCATTCAGTTTGGCAAATTAGGCATTCTGTTTGGCAAATTAGGCGATCAGAACGGCAAGTTAGGCGATCGGAACGGCAAATTTTACTGCTTCTTAGCGAATTCGTGAAGCGAATGAGCCTCTTGAGTGCCGACAATTCGGCATTAGAAGCAGTTAATCCCGAGAGCGAAGCGATTCGGGATTAGGCGATCGGAACGGCAAATAATACCCTATCGGCTTGAAGCAAAAAAAAACACAGGGCAAAAAACTGCCTTTGCTGCTACTGCAAACCCATTTTTTAGGGAAATCAACAGACTAAAAGCACTTTTTCTTATGGTTGGAAGATAGCGTTCAAAGAAAAAGTCTCTATATTTGCGAAACTCTGGTCACAGTATTGTTCTATCAAAAAAACCCAAAAGATGACCAAACTTAAACTCCTCTGCATCGGTTGGCTTGTTTGCCTCCAGGTGAAAGTCGTGGCGCAACAAACGTGCATGGCGAAGCATTTTGACCAGGGTACTGCCTTGTTAAAACTACCCGATGTGCTGATACCCGGAACCTATATTCTGAGGGCTACCAGCCAGACCCAACAATTCAATGCCTCTGTTATTAAGAACTAACTACAGGAGATTGCTATTATGAAAACCAACAATAGAAATATATTTTTGTCTATTATTGCAATTGTTATTTGCTCTTATTTTCCATTTTATACTTTTTCGCAAAGCACGTTCGATACTATTTACGATTTGAGTTATTATTCTCACAACGCATACAGAATTGCCGAGACAACGGATAAAAATTATATTGTTGCCGGAAATTTTAATAACTTCTCAACCGCTCCAATTTGTAAAGTGGATTCAACCGGTGAGTTGCTTTGGACAAAATATTACACATTCGACGATATTAATGATATAAGTGATTTAGTGGTCAGTGAAAACGGAGATATATACATCATAGGCCACTGTTATAATTCGGGTGTTTATGTAAGAAGTTACTTGATGAAACTTAATTCAGATGGCGATTCCTTATGGTCAAAAAAATATTTCTATGACTATGGTACATTATTTAGAAATTTTATTATTAGTTACGACAATCATTTAACTATTTCATGCGATATTAATTATCCGGCATATTCATGGACAATGAAATTGATTAGTATTGACACGACCGGAGAGGTTCTCTGGGAATCAATTGTTATCGAAAACGACACAAGCTATAACTACTCCACCTTCGGACTTTTACAACTTCCCGATTCCTCCTTCTTTATGAGTGGGAGCTACCATTATAGCGACTACACCTACAAACCGTTCATGGCTCGAGTGAGCTCTTCGGGGGAACTTCTATACACCCGCGTTCACGAACTCCCCTGGCCCGAAGGGAGCGCGATTGTATATGGCATTTGCTCAGATGGCAGAGGAAATGTCATGAATTGCGCAGAATTCAGGCCAACGCTTTCAGTTAACCAAGGCATCTGGATGATAAAAACCAATGCCGACGGAGACACCTTATGGACAAAAACCATTGCCAATGAAGGCACAGCTTACTGGCCTTTCTCTGTAGCCTTGTGCAGGGATGGAGGTTACGCTGTAGCCGGATGGTATTCTACTGAACTGACGCCCACTACTGCTGAATGGGGTGCATTCATTATGCGAACCGATTCTTTAGCCAATCCATTATGGGCCAGAACATATGCATCTGACAAAAATGGCTGTTTCTACGAGATCATTGAAGCAAGCGACCATGGGCTGGCAGCTACAGGGGTAGCCAGTCCAAGCCCGGGACATCAGGCGTTTTATCTGGTAAAGACCGACACCGCCGGACTGATCACCTCTACCTGGCAGCCCGGGGCAGTTGCCGACAGGCTAACGGTGAGTCCCAACCCTGTAGCCGATGTGTGCCATGTGACGTTGCCCCAAGGGTGCCGCCAACTGACCCTCCTCACCCTGCAGGGGCAAACCCTTTCAACCTTCAACACCACGGGCAAAAGCACGCTGGAACTCTCTACCAACTGGCTGCCGGCAGGCCTTTACCTGTTGCGTGCCGAAACATCGACCATGCGCACAACTGAAAAGATTGTGAAATACGCTCGCTGATCTTTGTCTGAGCGGCTAAGCTAAACGATATTTCCTGGAAGCAGTTTTTGTGTGCCGATTTGATTGGCACCGGATTGTTGTTTCCGTAGGGTTTGGTGCGGATGCTAAAAACGATTCCGTTTGAATGGATTGTTGATTTGCTGATGCCGGTTTTACAATCACGAAAGCCGTTTATATATGAAAGGATAAAAAATGTGTATCGGCGGATGGCAAATGTGTACCATCAGATGTAAAATGCGAACATGTTTAAGTCGGATGTGTGCCGTCAGATGTAAAGTGCGTGCATGTATAAGCCAGATGTGTACTGACGGATGTAAAATGCAATCATGTTTAAGCCAGATGTGTATTGTTGGATGGAAAATGTGAACATCTATAGGGTTGATGTGTGTTGCCAGATATAAAATGCGAACACGTTTAAGCCAAATACCAGATTAAGGATAACAGTTTTGATTTAGAAATAGCTGCTTGTTCATGCGTGGATGGGAAATGCATGGCATAAAACAATGGATGCACATGATCAGATGCTAATGGTGAATATGCATTGAAGAAATTGCAACCTCAGGAAAGGAACTTCAGAACCAAAACCAACATTTATGCAGCTATGGATGAAAGATGCATTAACAAGGATGGCAAAAAGATATCGTAGGATGGAAGATACTGTTGTGTGTAAGCACTCTTTTATCGGCAGAACGACAGTTTGCAGTTTGTTGCCGCTGTTTTTACCAACAGCCATTGCAAATTTGCAACACGCCGTGATAGTTGTGAATTATCAGATGTAAGATGCGGGGATGCACAGGCCCGGTTTTTTCCGCGTGAAGCTCATCGTAAAAATGGGATTGCTGTTGATTTGTCTGAGCATTGTTGGTGTGTTTTGCAGCAGGTAAGATTTCACCGAACCAAGGCTGTGCTTTCATATTGTCGGGCTGTATTTTGTTGGTTTGAGGCCATGTGCTGGTTCAAACTGGCAGCTGGTGATTGTAATAATGGCAGATAAATCTTGTTCATTCATGGTTTGCAAGTGTGGGACGAAGAATGTGCAGGTTAATTGATTTGCTGATGTGTCTGCTGCAGAGGGTTTGGTTTTGGGAAAGGTTTAAGGATTGGTTTTTGAACCAATTTGTTAACGCCTTTCACCATTCGTGAAACTCAGAAGGGTGGTTGTGAATTTGTGACTGGTGTTGATTTTGCATCGGGGGGTACAGCAACAAAACAAGATGCCTGTTGTGCACTTCCAGAAGTGAAGTGTTGTGTTAAAGAAAGGTCTTGCTCAATGGGTTAACCTGTTTTCAGATGAATCTGAGGGCAACCTCTTTCAGAAATTTGTCTTCGAGCACGCGGGCAATCCTTTTCACCACGGTACGACGAATCTCGAGTTCCACCGGAAGGTTTGGGTCCTGATGGGCAATATTGATTTTGGTGCCAATCACGAAGTTGATTTCATCGCTTTCGAGCAACATCTTCACGATGCGGTCGGCGGGACCTTTTCCAAGCCTGGTGTTGTTGTTGTAGCTGCGCAACAAATCGTGAACTTTACTCAGGGTAAGTATCCCTTCTGTAATCAGATCAACGCCGGGCATAAACGAAACGGGCGGAAGGTCGGGGTCGTCGAAGTCGAAAGTATCTTCAATTGATTGGCTAAGTTCGCGAGCCACAATATCGGCGGTTGTGGCGCCACAAAGTATCTTTTTACCGTCGAAATTTCTCACGATGTCGCCATATTCCTTGTCGGCACTCTCTTCAAACGGGGGGCCTGTTATGATAAGCATTTTGCGGGGCTGACGGAAATAGATCACTCCGCATGAAGTGTCGTCTTTGGAGGTGTATCGGTCGTTGATGTGTGCATAATTCACCACTTTAGCTGCCAGTCGGGTAGCCGACATCGCGGGTTCGTGGTCGAGCAGTCCCAGAATGTAATCCTGCACGTTGTCGCGTTCCCACCCGAAGGGGTATTTGTCGCTTCCCATCCCGCTTTGGGCCACGCCATCGCTCATAAACACGATGCGGTCGCCCAGTCGTGGATAGAACCGGCATGTGCGAATCTCTTTCCCTTTGTTTCGTTCGCTTTCGAGTGTAAGGTGTTGCCAGTTGGGGTTGAAGGGTTTGTTGCCCCTCAGGATGATGCATTGCGGGTTGTCGTATTCCAGGATGCGGGTTTCGCCATCGGCTTCAATATCCACGATGGTGAAGGTTGAGTAGCTGATTTTACGTTCGCTGCACACCGGGAGGGTGTTCATGATGATGTCGGCAATCACCTGCACATCTTTATGCTCTTCGGTGAAGTTGATGGCCATGGTGGCGGTGAGGGTTGCCAGCACGTTGGCTTTAACACCATGTCCCATGCCGTCGGAAAGTACTGTTAGTATGCGTCCTTCCTCTTTGATGCGGCGCGAAAGGAACACATCGCCGCAGATTTTCTCTCCGTCGTGGTTTATCTGCTGGCAGTTCACCTCTATATGAAAGCGTTCGTCCATTTGATGTTGGTTTGGTGCAGGTTTTTAATCCTCTTCGGGCCGGCGTTTATCCGATTCGCGGGCAGGTTGGTAGGTTTGCACAATCGAATTGAGCATTCGCTCGGTTCGGGCAGCTCCTTCACCCAGCAGAAAGCCTATTTTCTGAACCATCTCCAGGTTTTCGGTGATGGCTTCGTTTATCCGACCCAAAATTTGCTCTTTGCGCACTTCGGGAACATACATGTCGCGCACAACAGCCCCAACTATCTTGTTTTTTCTGATGGTGAATATCGAAACATTGAGGAGGTTGTCGTTGTAGCGGGTGTCTTTGTTGGTCACATCCTCGTCGTTTTTCAAAACAAACGAAAACATGTTGTAGAAATTGAACGGGAGGAGGCTTTTGAGGTCGGCACCCACCAGACCGGGAATCACTTCGTCGATCATTCGGGCGTCTTCACCCAGAATTTCGATGAAGGTGCGGTTGGCTTGAAGTATTTTCAGATCCTGATCCACGATCACCACTCCCGATGGGAGTTTTTGCATCATCGCGGTGATGATTTCGGTAGCTTCTTGTGCCAGTTGTTGTTCGCGGCGGGCCCTTTGTTCCGATTCTTTAAGGGCAGTTTCGGTGCGGGCAAGTTTCTCGTTGGTGCTTTTAAGGGTCTTGATGTAGTCGGTTTGGTTCTTGAGGTTGAAGGTGAGGCACATTTCGGGTTTGGCAAGCCCTTTCGACACGGCCACGGCAAACTCGCGGCACGATTCGTAGCCGCATGCCCCGCAACCCAGGTGTGCTTTGTCGGGTGTTTTGCCTATCACTTTCAGCACTTCGGCAATTTTATCGTCGGCGGGCTGTGCTATACGCTGATCGTCGTTGTGGTAAGTCCGCGAAAACCCTATGTTGGCATAAGCAGCCATGTCGTTGTCCCACCGTTGCTTGTCGAAGGTGGTTAGCCGCTTGTTGGCATAATCGGTAGTGAGGGTTCGGCGAATGTATTTCTTGCCGTTGAGCGAAGTTCCGGGCCCCATCATGCACCCGTTGCAGAAGTAGATGTCGAAATGGCGTTTGATGAGTTCTGAATGGGTTTTGAAGGTTCGCACCGCTTCAATAAATTTTTCGCTTCCGCCTGTTGTAATCACGTTTCCGGTGAGCAGGTTGTCGTCGATGCCGGCCGCCTGCACCATGCCGTTGCTTAGGGGGTAAAGCGATCCGGTGTAGCCAATCGGTTCGTCAAATTCCGAATACTCTAAGGTCCCTTCCACAATGTTGTTGTCGGTGAAAAGTTGTCGGAGTTCCTGAAAGGTGATCACCACGTCAACGCGGCCATCGTCGTTGTGCAAACCAGCCTCGTGTTTGGCCGAAACGCAAGGCCCAATGAACACCACAGCAGTCTCGGAGCCGTAATGTTTGCGCACCACCTTGGCAGTGGCCACCATGGGGTTGATGATGGGAGCCATGTTGTCGATAAGTTCGGGATGGAATTTTTCGATGTACGACACCAGGCTTGGGCAGTTGCCCGAAAGATGGAAGCGCCCTTTAAAATTGTTGAACAGTTCGCTGTATTCCCGTCCAACCAGATCGACTCCAAAGCTCACCTCGTTCACATAGTCGAATCCCAGGGCCCTGATCATGCTCACGAATTTGCGGTAATCGGTAATATCGGGAAATTCGCCCGAGATGCTCGGATCGACAATGGCAGCCACTTTGCGGTTGGAGTGTATCAGGTTCATGGCTTCCTCTCTGGAGTCGAGCCACGATAAAGCACCCGGAGAACATATGGTAACGCAGGCTCCGCAACCAATACACCGGTTGTGAAGCACCTGCGGGAACTCTTCGTTCATCCTTACAGCGATGGCTTTGGTGGGGCAAACGCGCACGCAGGCATAACACAATACACATTTTTGCTTGTTCAGCTCAATAAGGTTCATAGGCTTAACGAGGTGTGGAGTAAAGGGTTGTTGATCATACTCTGAAATGTTCGCGAAGGATTTCGATCGCTTTTTCACCGGTTACATGATAGTATTCGGTTCCGGCAACTTTGAGCACCGGCCCTTTGTCGCACGAGGCGAAACAATGGTTGCCACGGTAGTTCACTTTATCGCGCAGGCCGTGTTGTTTCAGCCAGTCGTCGATTAACCTGACTGTGGCTTTGTTGCCTCTCGAAAAGCACGAACTGCCCAGGCATATCACAATCTCAATCCGTTGATCCATAATGCTTACAGTTTGAACGACGGGGCCGCTTGTCCCATCAAAAATGTTCTATGCCGCAAAGGTAACATTCTGGTTGGCTTGTTACAAGCAATTTAAAGATCGTATTAATATGGATGTGTTTAATGTAACAGTGTTTTATAGCCTTGTTTTACAGGGTTATGAGTGTTGTATAACAGTTTTTTTTCGTTTTTTTTCAAGAATTAATTTTGTTAGAAAGCTAACATTGTTATTTTTGTAACAACCAAACGGAATGATTAACACCGGAGAATATGAGCGAAAAAACGTGTGAAGTAACGCGCCGGCTTGCCGAGCGCTTTCCGAATGCAGGGAAAGAGAACCTGCTTCAGATGCTTCAGGAAATACAACGCGAGCAGGGCTATCTGACTGATAACGATATCCGTTGCGTGGGTCGTTACCTGCGTATGCCCGTGAGCCGCATCTACAGCATAGCCACTTTTTACAACCAGTTCAGGTTCGCGCCGGCAGGGCGCTACCAGGTAAAAGTTTGCAGGGGTACAGCCTGCCACGTCATGGGCTCGGTAACGGTTTTGCAAGAGTTGATCAAACAACTGGGGATAGAACCCGGCCAAACCACCCGCAACGGGCAGTTCAGTCTCGAAGTGGCCGAATGTATGGGAGCGTGCAGCTTGTCGCCTGTCATAGCCATCAACGATGTGTTTTTCGACAAGGTTACCCCCGAACGCATCCGACAAATCATCAACGAATACCGAAACCGGGAGGACTAACAGCTATGGTACACGAAATAAAAAGAAACCGACACCCGCTGGTCAACAGCGTTTTGCTTCACGACAGCGGCGAATACCCCAAACCGGTAGCCGAAACGTTGCGCATTCTGCGCCGCGAGAAGATTGAGCAACCGGTAATCTTTGTTGGCGCCGGCACCTGCGGAAGAGCTGCCGGTGCGATGCAAACCATCGATGCCATCAAAGCCTATTTGTCCGATAACCTCATCAAAGCCCCGGTAATAGAGGTGGGTTGCATCGGGTTGTGCTCTGCCGAACCCATTGTCGATGTGCAAATTCCGGGGAAAAACCGCATAGCTTTTGGCAACATCACCTCCAACAAAGTGGCCAGTCTGCTCGATGCCGTGTTCAACAATACCCTGCCCGACGAGGGGGCTCTCTATCAATATCCAGCCCCTAACCTCCTTCCGTGGGAGGCAGTGTTGCCTCAGACAGAGGTACCGTTTTTCAAAAACCAGCGTCGTGTAGTGCTCGAACAGTGTGGCATCATCGATCCCGACAACATCGAAGAATACATTGCAAGAGGTGGTTACCGCTCCTTCGTGAAAGCCATCAGAAATTACACCGCCCTCGACATCAGCACCATGATAGAAGAGAGTGGCTTGCGCGGACGCGGCGGCGGGGGATTCCCCACGGGTCAGAAGTGGAAAATAGCCTACAATACCCCCGCCGATCAGAAATATTTGATCTGCAATGCCGACGAAAGCGATCCGGGAGCCTTTATGGACAGGGCTCTCATCGAGGGCGATCCCCACCGTCTTATCGAAGGGATGGGAATTGCTGCCTACGCCATAGGCGCCAACCAGGCTTACATCTATATAAGGGCACAATACCCCGAAACCATGGCCACACTCGAGAAAGCCATCAGCCAGGCCCGCGATTACGGTCTGTTGGGGGCCAACGTTCTCGACAGCGGCTTCAGCTTTTTTCTCAACATCAGAATTGGCGCCGGCGCTTTTGTTTGTGGCGAAGAAACTGCCCTCATCAACTCCATCGAAGGGAAACGCGGAACCCCGCAACCCAAACCACCCCATCCGGCCGTGAAGGGGTTGTTCGGAAAACCCACCGTGGTCAACAACGTTGAAACACTGGCCAATGTACCGGCTATCGTCCGCAACGGACCAGCCTGGTTCAACGCCATTGGAACCGAAACAAGCAAAGGAACCAAGGTGTTTGCCGTGGCCGGAAAGACACGTCACACAGGATTGATAGAAGTAGCTATGGGAACCACCCTTCACGCCATTGTTCACGATATTGCCGGAGGTATCAAAGACTACAAAAGGTTCAAAGCTCTTCAGATAGGAGGCCCCAGCGGTGCCTGTCTCGACGAAAGCTGCCTGTCGGTTCCCGTCGATTACGAGGCGCTGCGCCGCGAAGGAGCCATGATGGGATCGGGAGGCCTGGTGGTGATGGACGAATCGACCTGCATGGTGGATGTAGCCAAGTTTTTTATGAATTTCCTGCAAAACGAAAGCTGTGGCAAGTGCATCCCCTGCCGCGAAGGAACCCGCCGGATGCTCGAAATACTCGATTCAATCACCCGAAAACCACAAGACGAAGCCCGTCACGAAACCCTGGAGCGGTTCAAAGGGGTGATGATGCTCGAAGAGCTCGCCGAAGTGATTCGCGATACCTCGCTGTGTGGTCTCGGGCAAACGGCTCCCAATCCCGTGCTCAGTACATTAAAATATTTCAGGCAGGAATACGAAGAACACATCTTCGACCGCAAGTGCACTGCCGGCGTTTGCAAAGGGCTGCGCACTTACCTGATCGATACCGATCAATGCACAGGTTGCACCATTTGCTTCAGAAAATGCCCCGTGAATGCCATCATTGGTTCGCAACGCAACCCCCATTTCATTGTTCAGGATAAGTGCATCGGCTGTGGTATATGCTACGACTCCTGCAAGTTCAACGCCATTATCTCAAAATAGCCCCGCCATGATTTTCAATATCGAAGTAAACAATAAAGAGATCAAGGCCCGCAAAGGCGAAACCATCCTGGAGGCTTTGGAAAGAAACGGAATCAAGGTGCCAACCCTTTGTCATGTGGAAGGATTCTCACCAACCGGAGCCTGCCGCATTTGCGTGGTTGAAGTGGAGGGCAAATCGGCTCTCATACCCGCTTGCAGCTACCCCGTCGAAGAGTGGATGAAAATCAAAACCCATTCGCCCAGGGTGATCAAAGCCCGCAAAACCATCGTGGAGATGCTTCTTTCCAACCTCCCCGACGATTGTCTCTATTGCGAACGCAATGGAAATTGCGAGTTGCAAAACCTGGCCATCGGACTCAACGTGCGCGAACGAAGGTTTGCCGGTAAAAAAGTGAGCCACAAAAAAGACCTATCCAGTACCGGCATGGTACGCGACCCCTCCAAATGCATCCTCTGCGGCCGTTGCGTAAGGGTTTGCGAAGAAGAGGTTACCGTTGCAGCCATCGATTTCATTCGCCGTGGCAGCAGCATGGTTATAGGAACCAAATACAACCACGGCTTCAACAACCAAAGTTGCATCAGTTGCGGGCAATGCGTGATGGTTTGCCCCACAGGAGCCCTCTACGAACGAAGCAGACTGGCCGACCTTCAGGACGCACTCCACAACCCCGCAATGCACACCGTGGTTCACGTTTCGCCAACCATCAGCGTGTCGCTGGCCGAGGAATTCGGCATCAGGGCAGGGAAAGACCTCAACGGACTTATTGCCTCGGCTTTGCGAAAGATGGGATTCGACAAGGTGTTCGACACCTCTTTTGCCGTCGATCTCTACGTGTTGGAAATGGCCACCGAATTGTCGCGTCGTCTGACCGACGGGGTTCAACTGCCCATGTTCAGCGCTTGCTGTCCTGCCTGGGTGCAATATGCCGAAGAGTTTCATCCGGAGCTGCTTTCCCGCCTCACCACCACCCGTTCGCCCCAGCAACTGATGGGAGCCCTTTTGAAGGGAATTTATCCGCAGGCAACGGGCATCCCGGTCGAAAACGTGTTCAACGTGGCCCTGATGCCTTGCGTGGCCAAAAAGTATGAAGCTCAGCGCGAAGAGATGATTGTTGATGGAACCATCCACACCGATGTGGTGCTCACCACCCGCGAGCTGGCCTCGTTTATCAAACTCCACGGAATCGACATCCAGGGCATCGAGCCCGAATTGGCCGATGCCCCGTATCATATCAGAAGCAGTGCCGCCAAGTTGGCCGGTGTTTCAGGAGGTATTGCTGAATCGTTGGCTCGTACACTCCATTTTATACTCGCGGGAAAAGAGCTGCCAGAGCTTAAAATCAGCGAGCTGCGGCAAAACAGCTCGCGTCGCGAGGTCTTTATCCCGATGGGCGAACACACCATCGGTCTGGTGGCCGTTAGCGGGATGAAAGAGGTGTCGCGTTTGCTCGACGAACTCCGCTCCGGACGCAAAGACATCCATTTCGTGGAGGTGATGGCCTGCCCCGGTGGATGTGTCAACGGTGCCGGCCAGCATATTGGTGCCACCGATCGCGATGTTAAAGCACGTGTAAAAAGCCTTTACGAATACGACGACAAAGAACCGGTGCGCGTGGCTCATAAAAATGCTTCGGTACACGAAATTTTTCGCAAATACCTCGAATTTCCGATGAGTGAAAAGGCCTGCGAGATGCTTCACACCCGTTTTGCAAACAACAGCACTGCTGAAAACGGAGGTGGTCAATGAGCAAGTCGTACAGAAACCAGTTGGTGTTTACCGTTAAAGACCGCTGCAGGGTGTGTTACACCTGCGTGCGCGAATGCCCCGTGAAAGCCATCCAGATTATCAACGGCCAGGCCACCGTGGTTAATTTGCGTTGCATTGGCTGCGGACGTTGCACCACCGTGTGCAACCAGGGAGCCAAGGTGTTTCTTCAAAGCGGTGGCGAGGTGAAATCCATTCTCACTTCGCCCGGCAAAAAAGCAGCCATTGTGGCCCCGAGTTTCCCTGCTGAGTTTCCCGAGGCCGACGATTACCGCAAATTTGTTGGTATGGTAAGGGCTTTGGGATTTGATTACGTGTGTGAGGTGGCCTTCGGTGCCGATATGGTAGCCCGTGAGTATGAGCGTCATTTTAACCAGCCTGCCAGTGAAGGAGAGATCTCGTCCGACTGCCCTGCCGTGGTTTACTACGTTCGCCATTACCACCCCGATCTGGTGCCGAGCCTCGCTCGCATCGCCTCACCCATGGTGGCCATGACCCGCATCATGCACAAAAAATATGGCGACGACCTGAAGGTGGTTTTTATTGGCCCCTGTGTCGCTAAAAAAGCTGAATCATCGGAAGTTGACGAGGTTCTTACTTTTATTGAATTGCGCCAGATGTTTGCCGAGCTCAGAATATCGCCTGCTGATGTGGTTCCAACTGATTTTGATCCGCCTCATGCCGGAAAGGGTGCCATTTTCCCCGTGAGCAGAGGGCTGCTGCAAACCACCAACATCAGGGAAGACATTTCGGAGCGCGACATCATCATTGCCGAGGGGAGCGAGAACTTTCGCGATGCCATCAGAGAATTCGAAAACGGGTTGATAGGGACCCACCATCTGGAGTTGCTTTGCTGCCAGGGATGCATCATGGGGCCAGGCACTTCGCGTGGAGGTAAACGGTATGCCCGTCGTACGCAGGTTAGTAAATACGTGCGGCAGAAACTCAACGAGTTAGATCAGGAGCAATGGGAGCGCGATGTGCAGGAATTCAGCACACTCGATTATTCCCAAACGTTCACCCCCGAAGACCGCCGCATCCCTTTACCCGACAGGCAGGAAATTGCCCAAACCCTCTATTCGATGGGCAAAAAAGAACCCCGCGACCACCTCAATTGCGGAGCCTGCGGCTACGACACCTGCGAAGAGCATGCCATTGCTATCCTCAATGGTTTCGCCGAATCAGAAATGTGCCTGCCCTTCGCCATCGAGAAATTACACCGCTCTATCAACGATTTAAACATCAGCAACGAGAATCTGGCTACTGCCAAGCAAGCCCTCAAGCAAACCGAGAAACTGGCCCATATGGGTCAGCTTTCGGCAGGCATAGCGCACGAACTCAACAATCCGCTGGGTGTCATTACCATGTACAGCAACATCCTGATGGAAGAAGCTCCCGAAGACGACCCGGTGCGCAAAGATCTGGAACTGATTGTGGAACAAGCCAACCGATGTAAAAAAATAGTTGGCGGATTGCTCAATTTTGCACGCAAAAACCAGGTTTGGTTGCAGGAAACCAACGTGGTTGACCTTGTGAAAAGAAGCCTCGATTCGGTGATACACCCCGATAACGTTGCTGTTGAGTTTCATTCCAACGTGAACAACCCTCTGGCCGACCTCGATCAGGATCAGATGATGCAGGTGCTCACCAACCTCGAAAAAAACTCGGTGGAAGCCATGCCGCCAGAAGGTGGAATTGTGAAAGTGAGCCTGGCCGATACACCATCAGAAATCGTTGTTGCCATTGCCGACACGGGTACCGGCATCAGCAAAGAGAACATGGAGAAAATTTTCACACCCTTTTTCACAACCAAAGAACTGGGAAAAGGTACCGGTTTGGGTTTGCCCCTGATTTATGGGATTGTGAAAATGCATAAAGGTAATATCACTGTTACCTCAAACGCCAATCCGGAAGAAGGACCAACCGGAACGGTATTTACCATTAACTTACCACGAAAGCGTTCTGTTTGAATGCACGAAAAATAGAAAACTGAGCTATGGAACCAAAAAAGAAAATTGTTTTAATTGCCGATGACGATATGGATTACCTCTTCCAGTTAAAAATGAAAGTGGAATCGATCGGTTTCGAGGTGATTGAAGCTGACAGCCAGAAAGAGGCCGAAAAAGTGATCGAAAGGGTGAAACCCGATCTGGCTATCTTCGATCTGATGATGGAAAACGAAGACAGTGGCTTTATTCTAAGCTATAAAATGAAACGTCGCTACCCCGATGTCCCTATAATCATTGCCACTGCGGTGACATCAGAAACTGGAATCAGTTTCGACGGAGCCGACGAAGGGGCAAGTCGCTGGATTAAAGCCGATCTGTTTCTCGAAAAAGGGATGCGAACCGATCAATTGCAGCGCGAAATCAATAAATTGTTGAAATTGTAATTAAACTTATAAAACAATGGCCAACTTAAAAATATTAGTTGTTGACGATGAGCCTTTTATCAGGGCAGGTATTGATCGCATCCTTCGCAACTTTAAAGTGGATTATCCCTTTATGGAAGAGCCTTTCGAGTTTTCAATCCTCGAAGCAGCCACCGGCGAGGAGGGGATAGAATCGATTGAGCGCGACAAGCCCGATATTATTCTGCTCGACAATAAATTGCCTGGAATACAGGGAGTGGAGGTGTTGGAATACGTGAAAAAAAAGAAATACGACATCGTGGTGGTAATGATTACCTCGTTTGCCTCGCTCGATTTGGCTGTTAAAGCCACCAGCGACGGAGCTTACGATTTTATACCCAAACCTTTTACCCCTCAGGAACTTAAGTCGGCTATTGAAAGCATTACCAAGCATGTGTTTTTGGTAAGAATGACCAAACAGATGCAGGCCCAGGGAAAACAGATCAGGTTTCAGTTCCTTTCAGTTTTGTCGCACGAGTTGAAAGCCCCCTTAAATGCTATTGAGGGCTATTTGAAAATGATGCACGAAAAACAATTAGGCGATAAAATTGACGATTACGACCAGGTGATAGACAGATCGTTGAAACGAATCAAGGCCATGCGAAACCTCATTCTCGACCTTCTTGATATGACCCGGATAGAGTCGGGGCAGAAGGAAAAAGACCTGAAACCCCTTAACTTGGTTGAGATTGCGCGCACATCGATGGATACGGCCAAACCGATGGCCATTCACAAAGAGGTGAAAATGGTTTTGAACGCTCCGTCGAACATTGTTTACGACAGCGACTCCAGCGAGATGGAGATTATTTTCAACAACCTGGTATCGAACGCCGTTAAATACAACCGCGATGGTGGCAGGGTAGAGATAAACCTACTGGATGAACCCGGTCAGGTGGTGATTTCGGTTGCCGATACCGGAATTGGGATGACCGCCGAAGAAGTGGGACGGTTGTTTCAGGAGTTTGTGAGAATCAAGAATGAGAAAACCAAAGAAATAACCGGCACGGGTCTTGGATTGTCGATCCTGAAAAAACTTGTTGAAACCTATGGCGGCAAGGTAACGGTAGAAAGCACTCCCGATGTGGGAACCAAATTTACAGTAAATTTGCCCCGCAATTTGAAAGCAATATAATACTGAATATTATGGCCATCTCATTAAGATCGCTTCCCGATAAAACTGTTGAACGGCTTAGCCAGTACCGCCGCAACCTGCTGGTGTGCCTCTCAAAAGGTAAACAGCACATTTTTTCTCACGAAATTGCAAGTATTCACAACATTACTCCGGTTCAGGTACGCCGCGATCTGATGCTGATTGGTTATACAGGAACCCTGCGAAAAGGGTACGATGTGAAAGAACTCATCGAACTCATTGGAACCATCCTCGACAGCCGCGATGGATTGAAAGTTTGTGTGGTGGGTGTGGGAAACCTGGGCAGGTCGCTCATAAGCTACTTCAATGGCCGTCGCTCGAAATTAACCATCGTGGCTGGTTTCGATACCAACCCCGAAAAGGTTGATAAAGTGTATGCCGGCGTTCATTGCTACCATTTCGATAAACTCACCGAAGTGATCCAGCGAGAAGGAGTTACTATTGCCATCATCACTGTGCCTGCCGAACAATCACCCCATGTGGCCGAACACCTCGTTATTGCTGGTGTCAAAGGAATTCTTAACTATACCCCAAAATCGGTCAACGTTCCACCTCAGGTTTATCTGGAGGAGTACGACATGATCACCTCATTGGAGAAGGTCTCCTATTTTGTTAAGAAAAACTCCGGTTTGGAGTAGTCTGTAAGTTGTTGTTTGTTAGTTAGTATTGTGTACATATGCAAGGTTTGAAATGTTATTAAGGTATCAAAATACCTTTTATATGTTTACCTTTGCAGAAATTTTAACACCATGAAGTTTAATCCAGAAAAATGCAGAATCAAAGACGAAAGGATGCAGCCTTTTATTGATGCTGACGAAATATGGGACTTGCTGCATAACACCGTACCTGACCGCCAACGGGTGAAAGAGGTTATCAATCGGTCGCTCGATAAAAATCGCCTGACCCTCGAGGAGACAGCCGTACTCATCAATGCTACCGATCCCGAACTGATCGAAGAGATCAAAGAGGGAGCGCGAGAGCTTAAAAAGAGAATTTATGGCAATAGAATAGTTCTGTTTGCCCCCCTTTATATTGGTAATAAGTGTGTAAATAACTGTCGTTATTGCGGTTTCAGATCCAGCAATAAAGAGGCAGTGAGGAAAACCCTATCCGATCAGGAAATAGTGCAAGAAATTGAAGCCCTTGAAGACAATGGCCACAAACGGCTGATTTTGGTTTATGGAGAACATCCTGAGTACGATGCCGATTATATTGCACACACCGCTCGTCTGACCTATTCAGTTAAGAAAGGAAAAGGGGAGATCAGGAGGGTGAACATCAACGCGGCCCCGCTCGAAATCGAAGGATTCAGAAAAGTGAAGGAGGCCGGAATTGGTACCTACCAGGTGTTTCAGGAGACTTACCATCCCGAGGTTTATAAGCTCTATCACTTAGGAGGCAAAAAGCGCGATTACAATTATCGTCTTACCTCGCTCGACAGAGCTCAGGAGGCTGGTGTTGATGATGTTGGGATTGGTGCGCTGTTTGGACTTTACGACTGGCGCTTCGAGGTGATGGGGCTTGTTCGCCATACCAACCACCTGGAAGCTTGCTACAATGTTGGTCCACACACCATCAGCTTCCCCAGGATTCAAGATGCTGCTATGCTCGATTTCGAAGGAAAATACCGCGTTACCGACGAGGAGTTTGCCCGGTTGGTTGCAATCCTTCGGTTGGCAGTGCCTTACACCGGGATGATTCTGACAGCCCGCGAAAGCCCTGCCCTGCGTCGCGAAGTGATGCAGTTTGGTGTGTCGCAGATTGATGGCGGCACCAAACTCGAACTCGGTAGTTACGCTGAAAGCCAGAACGAACAACAGAACCTGAATCGTGAGCAATTCATGATAAACGACAGCCGGTCGCTCAACGAAATTATGGACGAACTCATTGGAAAGGATTACCTTCCCTCGTTCTGCACCGCCTGTTACCGTTTAGGACGCACCGGCGAACATTTCATGGAGTTTTCTGTCCCCGGTTTTATCAAGCGTTTTTGTTCTTCCAACGCCATACTCACCCTGGCCGAATATCTTATTGATTATGCTCCCGAAGCTACCGCCCGGAAAGGTTGGGAGTTGATTGAAAAACAGCTTGTTGGTCTTGAAGGATTTCAGGATGTTGAAGAAATAAAGCGACGTATTGACCGGATTAAGGCTGGTGAACGTGATTTGTATTTTTAAATTCTATTGTGATGAAAGAATTGAGGATTATTGGCTTGCTGATTACAGATCGCATTAAAGAAGCCGGACAAACGCAAAAGTTGCTTACCCAATATGCCGGCATCATCAGATCGCGGCTTGGCTTTCACGAGGTAACCGAAGCCACATGTTCCAGAGCCGGAGTGATTCTGTTGCAACTGCAAGGATCGCCTGCCGAACAGGCTGAACTGGAGCAGGCACTCAGGGCTGTAAGAGGCGTTGAGATTCAACAGATGCGCTTCGAGTTGTAGCAGAATGCGTCAGGTGTTGATGAAGTTGTGTTTTGAAGAACTGGCTTCAATGAAATACAGAATGCAATACTTCAATCAGCACAGCGTTATACCGCGTCTTAGTGAAAATGCGAAGCATTTGAGCCTTTTAAGTGCCGACCCTTCGGTATTAGAGGCGGTTAATCCCGAATCGTTTCACTCTCGGGACGAAGATCGTACCGAGTCACCAGACGCAAGTTATTTTCGCAACTAGCGCAGCGATCTCATGCACGCCTGAAATATTTATTTTGTGCATAAAATCAAGTTGATTCGGTATAATTACTGCTTTTGATCGTTGTGTTGATGAAGTTTGTATAAGCTTCCCGCCTTGTATTCGAAATTGGAAATTGCTGTATGTGTCCTTATATGAGTGATATAGAGGATAATATTAATAAAAAATTTATTCATGGACTCGATATTCATGATTTAAGCCAGGCTTTGCTCGAGGTTGGTTGTTCGCCCGGAACCGAATTAAAGCTTGCAGTTTGGATTTATCGTAAAAGGATTTTTCGGACCGGTGCCATGAGCAATATGAATAAGAGCTGCCGAAGGCTGCTCGATGAGCATTTTTCTCTGGAACCTGTTTGGCCCATTTCAGTCTCAGAATCAACTGATGGATCGAAGAAGTACTTATTCAGGTTTCATGGTAACAGGTACGCCGAGGCAGCTTTGATCCCTTCGGGGAAACGTCTTACTTTGTGCATATCGTCGCAGGCAGGTTGTCAGATGGGTTGTTCCTTCTGTCAAACGGCCAGTCACGGTTTTCACGGTCAACTTTCGCATCAGGAGATTGTGAGTCAGTTGGCAGGCATTCCCGAGTGCAGCAGGGTTACTCACGTGGTGGTGATGGGTATGGGTGAACCCTTCAACAACCTCGATGCTGTTCTTAAGGCACTTGATGTGTTTGCTGCCCCCTGGGGTTTCGCCATAGGAAAGCGAAACATAACCGTTTCAACAGTTGGTTTTTCTGAGAAACTCGAAAGGTTTATTCTCTCTTCGCCCTACAACCTCGCTGTAAGTCTCCATTCTCCTTTTTCCATTCAGCGGCAGGAGTTGATGCCGGTAGAGAAGATAGCACCAATAGAATCGGTGGTGGCTCTGCTGCGTCAGCACCCAATTTTAAAGCCCAGGCGGTTGTCGTTTGAATACCTCCTTTTAAGTGGGGTGAACAACACCCAGCAGCATGCAGTGGCTGTAGCCGGTATGTTGAAAGGGCTGCGCTGTCATGTCAATCTGATACCTTTCAATTGGTTTCCGGGTAGTTTGTATAAGCCGCCTTCAGATGCTGAGGTTCAACTTTTCAGAGACCAATTGGCCGGCTGCGGGGTAACCACTACCATCAGAAACAGCAGGGGTGCTGATATTGAAGCAGCCTGCGGATTGCTGGCTGCAAGGCGATTTCAGGACGTTGAATAACATCGGGCTGGATATACCGATTAGGTGGTGAAATTGAGAAGCGTTGAACACAGAAGCGGTTTCCCAATAGGAATGTGGGAAGAACTATTTTCGCCGAAGGAAATCCCGGACTAAAATGGTCAACGCTATTCAGGCATTGACACAACCAATTTCAATTGCTACACATTGACCCTATGACTCAGAAGTCGAACAAATCGCCCAAAAATGATTCCCGTTTTTTCTTTTTGTAGTAGCCTTCCGAAGGATAGGGCTGCCTTTGGCTTTCGAAACCCTGATTCCTGTATTGGGTAGGTTGTGGTTCCACCGATCTTTCGATGATTTTATCCAACTCTCCACGATCAAGCCAAACCCCGCGACACTCGGGGCAATAATCTATCTCAACACCTGACCTGTCGGTCATAAGCAAATTTACCTGACATTTTGGACATTTCATAGTATTTTCTTTGAAAATGAATAATATCGGCTGTGCAATCCGGTGAAGCCGGGGGCTGGTTTATTACACACATCCACAGCATCTAAGGTGCCAAACAAGATTCAACACTTCCGATTCGGTATATAAACCCTTTTATATGCAATTTGTTTATCTCATCCTGCTGTGGTTTACGGTAAATTGCTTATAAACCGACCTTCAGGAAGTTTTTCTCTAACCGAGTCAACTTTTGCAGATAATCTCCCAAGGTTTCCCTTTTTTATATCAAGGTTCGCTGTAACGTACACCCGCTCGCTGTCGGGTTCGAGCAACTTGTAGCTCTTCGATACAACTTCCAGAGCCTGCTCAATTGATTCAGTTTCAACGATTGTAGCCATTGGGGTTAGTTGAAAATGGTAGCCTTCACTGTGAAGCATCGCTATTATTCGGCTCACGTAGATGCTGACACTCGATCCCTTATCGGTTGGGAACATGGCGAATTGGATGATTACTGACATGGAATGATGGGTGTTTTGATGAATATTATTCCTTATTATCGGCAAAGTTACATGAATGTTGTGTTTTTGTTTTTCGATCCATGTAGCAAGGTTAATTATTTCTTAATCGCTTATTAACTTTCGTAAGGTTTTGTAAATCTAATTTTGCACCCTGTTGTATTACTAATAAATGCTTAGTGCTTCATGGAAGAGATGGCGCGTATTCTGTTGGTTGATGATGAAGATGATATTCTTGAATTTCTGGGTTATAACCTCAGAAAGGCTGGTTTTGATGTTCAAACAGCCCGCAACGGTAGAGAGGGGCATCAGGTAGCCTGCCAGTGGAAACCACATTTGGTGATACTCGATATTATGATGCCCGAAGTTGATGGTATTGAAGCCTGTCAGTTGATAAGATTGACCCCGGAAATCGCCGATACCCTTGTAGTTTTTCTGACCGCCAGGGGAGAGGATTATTCGCAAATTGCTGGTTTTGATGCCGGTGCTGATGACTACATCAAGAAGCCGGTAAAGCCCAATGTGCTGATCAGTCGTATCAAGGCGCTTCTACGCAGGGTTAGTACACCTGAAAGCAGTCAGGAGATTATCCAGGCTCGCGATTTCATCATTGATAAAGAGCGGTATGTGGTGATAAAAGATTCGCAGCAGATTGCATTGTCGAAGAAGGAATTTGAATTGCTGGTTTTTCTCACTTCCCGTCCGGGAAAGGTTTTCAGCCGCGACGATATTTTTGCTAATGTTTGGGGATCGGATGTTGTGGTTGGCGACCGAACAATAGATGTTCACATCAGGAAACTGAGGGAGAAAATTGGCGTGGAGAACATCAAGACCTACAAAGGAATTGGCTACAGCTACGTGTAAGCAGGTGTAGGGCTTATCGATTATGGAATCAGCCCTAATGAGTGCTTGGGCAACCTGCAAAAAACGCATTATCAGGTAAAGCGGGCCAACTGCAAAAAGCTATCAGGATGTGTGGTTAAAGGTTTTGACATCGGAAGCATTAACTCTGGCTGTTTACCCGGAATTCCAGATTTCCCAAGCCTTGTTGGCTTGTGCAATGAGCATCTTATAGCCATTAATACCCACAGCTCCACGTTTTATTCCTTCTTTTAAAAAATTGGTTACAGGCGGATTGTAAGTCATATCGAACAGGAAATGACAGGGATCTATGCTCTCCCAGGGTAAGGGCAAATCTGCATCAAATCCTTTGGTTCCCACAGGAGTGCAATTCACAATGAGCGGGTGTTCCTGCATTGTTTTTCTATTCAACATGCTGTAAGTGATGCCGGATTCCGATGGCGTTCGGGACACGATCCGAAAACCAATCCCTTTATGTTTCAAACAGAATTGCATAGCTCTTGAAGCGCCGCCCGTACCCAAAATGAGCGCTGAGCCTTTTATAGAGGTCTCTTCCAGTGTTTTGAAGATTCCGGCCACATCGGTGTTGAACCCTTTTAATCTTATTTTCCCATGGCTCCTTATGATTTTTACTGTGTTTACAGCGCCAATCTCGAGTGCTTCTTCTGAAATATCGTCAAGGAGAGGGATGATGGCTTGTTTGTAGGGAATCGTTACGTTAAACCCCTGCCAGTTATGAGAATTGTGCAAAAGGCCTGTCAACTGACCAAGGTCGGGGAGGCTGTACAAGGAGTAATCATGATCAACGAGTCCTTCTTTTGCCCACTTTAGTTTGAAAAAGTGTGCCGAGTAGGAGTGTCCCAGAGGATACCCGACGAGGCCAAACAGCTTCATTAAACCAGGTATTTAAGCAGTACAAAACTGCCTACAAGCAAAACCGTGAATGCAATGGCAAGCCAGTTGAATTGTTTGTCGATGAACCTGCGGATGGGATCGCCATATTTCCATATCAGCCAGGCAAACAGGAAGAAACGTGCACCTCTGCTGATTGTTGAAGCCAGTATCAGCATAGGGATGCTGATGTGAAAAGCTCCAGCCGCGATAGTAAAAACTTTAAAAGGGATGGGGGTGAAACCGGCGGTGAAAACTACCCAAAAATCCCACTCCTCATAAAGCAATTTGGTGCTGGCAAACAATTCGTGGGTGAAACCAGGTATGTTGTTGAAGAACAGGTTGGCAAACGAACTAAACTGTCCGTCGGGGCTGTACCACGCGAAGTGGCCTATGCCGTAACCAAGCATGGCACCTGTTACCGAGCCAAGGGTACATACAGCCCCAAATTTGAAAGCCTTTTGTCTCGATCCCAAAACAAGGGCAATGAGCAGCGGATCGGGAGGAATGGGAAAGAAACTTGCTTCTGCAAAAGCTATGATAAACAAAGCCCACACTCCATAAGGGCTGTCGGCCCAATGAAGGACCCAGTCGTACAAGCGGCGAAAAATTTTCATCTTACTGGTTTAATAGGGGGTGTATTTCTTAGTTAGTTACTGTTCTTTTTGTGAACGTAGATATAGATTAGTTCCTGGTATTCAAATTTATAACGCAAGTGAGGCAAGGCTTCAAAAACCATTTGATACCCTTCGGGATCCGATTCCAGTCCTGCAATAAAGTGCGAATGAGCTTCATTTTTGCGGTCGAAGCGGGCATAGCTCACGGTCAAACGATAGTGAATGTTGGGATTTTGTGGTTGAAGGTTCAGTCCATGGAGGAGGGTTTTTATCGCTTCGTTGTAGTTTTCCATCTGGTCGTACAATTCAGCTAAATCAACCCATATCATGGTATTGTCGGGCGCAATCTCGCTCACCAGCAGGTATTCGGTTAAAGCCTGATCCAACTGGCCGTTTTTTCGAAGCAAATCGCCCATAAAGTAATGGTATTCGGGATTCTGGGGATCAGCGCTTATGGCATGGCTGATGAACTTGCTGGCCAGTCGGAAATTCCCCAATTGGTCGTGGGCCATTCCCAGCCCGATATAGGCGTCGGTTAATTGCCCCTCCGATTGAATGGCCTGCTCATAATAGGCAATGGCCTGATGGTAATCTTCTAGTTTTTCGTAGCATTCGCCTATGTAGTACAAAGTAAGAGCTTCCGGCTCTTCATGGTCGAAGGTTTCAAGGTATGTGGTAATGGCTTCCTTGTATAAATCCATGTTTGCCTGCGAGTTGGCTTTGTTAAAATAGGCCGAAGCAAAGGCGGGCTCAATCGCTATGCAGTAGTCGTAGGCCTCAACGGCTTTTTCGTAAAGCCCCATCGTGTTACAGGCAATTCCCAGGTTGAACCATCCATCGAGCGAATATGGATTCTCATTCAAAAACTCTTCAAAAAACGCTATGGCTTGTTCAGTCTGGTCGGTTAGTTCAAAACAAAAGGCCAGTTCGTTGAGGCAGTTTTCGTTTTCGGGATTTATTTCGAGTGCTTTTCGGAGGTATTGGATAGCCTGGCTGTAATGCCCTGTTTTCTCGTATTCCAAGGCAATGTTCAGATGGATTTCATCGTTGCCATTGTCGAGTGAGAGGGCTTTTTTGAACTCCACTATCGATTTGTCGAAAAGCTTCATTTTGCTGAAAATGGCTCCGCGTGTCATGTGAATCTCGGCATTCGACGACTCAATCTCTTCGATGCTGTCGAGAATGTCGAGTGCTCTGCGGGTCTTGTCGGTTGAAGCATACAACTGGGCTTTTTTCAATTGAAAGGTAACGCAAGCCGGATGCTGTCCAACTGCATGGCTGATTGCCAAATCGGTAAAAGCGTGGTTGTCGGTCTCAAGATAAAAATTGATTATGGTTTCAAATTCTTCAACATCAAAGAAATAGACTTTTCCTTGCTGTATCATCTCTTCGAATCGGATGACCAATTCTGTAGGATCCTGAATCTCGTCGTCAAAATCTTCGTCCATGCAATTTTGTTTACAAAGTGCAAAATTAATGCTTTTCTTGTAGCAGTTAACCTGTTGTTCGGTAACCGTTGGTTGGTAATGTTGATATGTTGTTTCGCTTCAGCGTTTGTCTGTCATCCTTTTGCTTGTGGCAGGCACCTCATTTTTCTGTCCTGTTTCTCTGAAAAATCATACCTTTGCAGCCATAATTAAGTAGGATGCTATGACATTAATTCGCTCAATTTCAGGAATCAGGGGTACAATTGGCGGCATTCCCGGCCAAGGTCTTACGCCCGATGATGTTGTTCGCTATACAGCGGCTTTTGCAACTTTTTTGAAGGAACAAGCAGCTAAAAATCAGCTTGTAATGATTTTGGGTCGCGACGCCCGTATCTCTGGCGCAATGGTTAACAGGTTGGCAGCGGCTACTTTGGAGGCCATGGGTGTAACTGTGGTTGATATTGGACTCACTACCACGCCTACAGCCGAGATGGCAGTAACCCGTTACAATGCTGATGGGGGAATCATCCTGACAGCCAGTCATAATCCCAAACAGTGGAACGCTCTTAAATTGTTGAACAACAAAGGAGAATTTATTTCTGCCGCCGATGGAGCCAGAGTGCTCTCCATTGCTGAAGAGGGGGCCTACCAGTATGCTGATGTTGACAAAATTGGTGCTTATACCACCGACGATACCATGCTTCAGTATCATATCGATCAAATACTTAGCCTTTCGTTGGTTGACCGCGAGGCTATTGCCGCTGCAGGCTTCAGAATAGCTGTTGATGCCGTCAATTCAACCGGTGGAACCGCTATTCCGGCCTTACTCCGTCAATTGGGGGTAAATGAGGTAGTGGAGCTCAATTGCACTCCCGATGGTCATTTTGCTCACAATCCTGAACCACTTCCTGAAAATCTCAGGGAAATTTCGGAAACGGTGGTTAAGTCCAAGGCCCATTTGGGAATTGTGGTCGATCCTGATGTTGATCGTCTTGCTTTGGTTTGTGAAGATGGCGAAATGTTTGGTGAAGAATACACTCTGGTAGCTGTTGCAGATTACATTCTTTCAAAAACCGGAGGCAACACCGTAAGCAACCTTTCCTCAACCAGGGCTTTACAAATTGTTACACAAAAAGCTGGTTATCAGTATTCGGCCTCAGCAGTCGGGGAGGTGAACGTGGTTGAAATGATGAAAGCCACCGATGCTGTTATTGGAGGAGAAGGTAATGGCGGAATCATTTATCCGGCTTTGCATTACGGCAGAGATGCCCTCGTGGGTGTTGCCCTGTTTCTCACACATCTGGCCAAGAGTGGCAAAAAGTGCTCGATGTTGCGGCGTCAATACCCCGATTTTTTCATCTCAAAAAACAAAATAGAGCTGTTTGCAGGCATTAATACAGACACTATTTTGTTGAAAATGAAAGATAAATACAACCGCCAGCCCATTAACGACGTGGATGGAGTACGGATTGACTTTGGTGATGAGTGGGTTCACTTGCGTAAATCGAATACTGAACCAATTATTCGAATTTATGCTGAAAGCGACACTTTGGGCAAAGCCGATCATCTGGCTTCGAAAATCATTGACGATATCAAAGAGATTGTTAAAGAATTGATGTAATAGTCTTTAAGACTTGAAATGACTTTTCGGGTCTGTTGCTGTTTTTGGTCGTATTCTTCTTTTTTGCATTTGTTGCGGCATCATTGGTTTCGCGATGTTTGTGTATTTCGTTGAAAAAAGTAACTTCGTTGCTTGAATTTTAATGCATGATTTTATGCCTCTGAAAAGAACCAAAAAGAAGAAAAAAGGGCAGCGCCGTTTGAAAAGCAAGACTATAACTATCAAGTTGACTGGCCTTCAGATGTTGGCTCTTCAAAACTATTGCCGTTTGCATCAAACCACGCCTAACCGGGTGATCAAGGGGAGGCTGGCTCCTTTTTTCAGCGAGAAATTCCGAAAGGTTTCTGAAGAGAGGTTCGTGACGCCCAACCAACTCGATCTGTTCTCCTGATCACAACCTCCTTGGAATTGAGACGTGTTTGTTTCGGCCTGTTTTTTATACTGAGAGTGCTGCGTCAGGTAGCCCTATGAATAATCCATTCACAGTCTTTTGGGGTTTTTGATGGTTTTGTTCGCGCTTTGTTTGGTGTATTCCCGTCTCTGATGCCGGGTTTCACAGTATTTTGGCAAGGGTTTTTTCCCGATGCCTGAAAATATTGGAAACCATACGGTTGACGAATAGTTGCTGGGCCAAAGTACCAAGAATTCCATATCCAGCTTTATAGGTCACCAGATCAGTCATCTCGGTTCCATTTCTGGTTTCTTTAAAATGGTGTTGGTGGTGCCAGATTTTGTAAGGCCCCGACAACTGTACATCGATAAAATAGCGCAGAGGCTCCACATGGGTTATTTCTGTGATCCAGGTAATTGGAATGCCAGCAACAGGGCTAATTTTGTATTTGATAATGCATCCTGGATATACGTTTTCTGCGGCATCGTTGAAAAGTATCCTGAAATCGAGATATGATGGGGTGATTTTGGCTAAATTGACCGGGTTGCTAAAGAAATTCCAGGCTTCAGCGAGTCCGATTGGCAAGGTTTGTTGATAGACTAAACGGGGCATGGTATATATTTTATTTAGTTAGAAAAACTTGAAAAACATCTAATTAGGCCACTGGTTCAGCAGCAGAGGCTTTCATTTCAACATCGGGTTAGGCAGAATTGTTTATTTTTGAAAAGTCTATGAGTTACTAACCTATTCAATCTATCTATTTTATGGTCAAAATGTTACGATTTTTCGTTACCGTATTGGCTGGCTTAATGGTTTCGCTAACCGGTTATAGTCAGGCACGTGTTCAACTTATTCACAACTCACCCGACACCGCCAACCGCTATGTTGACGTGTGGATTGGTTCCAGCAAGGTTTTCAATAATTTAGAGTTTCGTACCTCTACTTCATTCGTGGATGTACCGGCAGGAAATCAGATATCGATTGTTCTTACCGATTCGTCCTCAACCAATCCGGCCAATCCTTTGGCCATCTACCGTCGTACTTTTGAAAGCGGACACAAATATATCCTTGTTATAAATGGGATGGTTGATCCCACGGGTTATAATCCATACTTTGAATTGGGGATTACCGCCTTTGATCTGGCTCGTGAGCAAGCGTCGAATCCGTCTAAAACCGATTTGCTTTTTTTGCAGGGAGTGACCGATTTGCCCGAGGTGGATGTGGTGGAAGCTAATCTTGGTTTGATCAGCAACAACCAGAATTATCTTGATTTTGACGGTTATTTTGGTTTCAATCCAGCCGACTTGATTCTCTTTGTCAAAGACAATGCTTCGCAAAGTACCCTATATAGCTACGAACTTCCATTGGTTTCGTTGGGTTTACAAGGTCAGGCTGGTGTGGTTGTTATGTCGGGTTTTGTTGATCCTGCAACCAATAGCTTGGGCAAACCTTTTGGGTTGTTTCTTGCGTTGCCCAACGGTGGTGATTTTATCCAACTGCCGGTTTACAGCGAACCAACCGCACCTCTTCAGTTTGTTCACAACAGTCCCAATCCGGAAGCCGATTCGCTCGATATTTGGATCGACGGTCGTTTGGCCGTCAACAACATGAAGTTTCGCACTGCCACTGCATTCAACACCCAACCGGCGGGCCGTAACATCACCATCGCGGTATGTTCTCCTAATTCATTGAATCCTAACGATCCCATTGTTTCGGTTGAGGTTGTCCTCACAGAGAATGTACCTTATCAGGTTGTATTGAACGGCATGACATCGCCTGCAGGCTACAATCCTCCTACACCTGCGGCTTTACATATTTTCTCACCCGCCAGGGTTGGAGCCCAGGTAACCGGCAATACCGATTTGCTTTTTACCAACGGATCAACCGATTTTGGGGTGATGAAAGTAAATGAGATTGCTTCTTCACTTGGTACTCTGGCATCGAATCTGTCGTTTGGAGCTTTTGAAGGCTATAAAGAGGTGTTGAATGCCAATTATGCTTTTGAGGTCAGAAACAGCTATGATGAATCGGTAGCAGTTTATGAAGCCGCTCTCGCAAATCAGGGTTTGGTTAACCAGTCATCTACTGTGCTTGCCTCTGGTTTTATCAACAAACCAGCCAACAACAACGGCCCTGCTTTCGGGTTGTTCCTCGTGCCTCAAAATGGTGGTGGTCTCTTTTCGCTTCCTCCTTACACACCTCCCACTTTTGCTGAGTTTCAGTTCGTACACAATTCTGCTGATAAAGCCTTTGATAGCGTGGATGTTTGGGTTAATAGCGAGAAAAAAATAGCGGGACTCGCCTTTAGAAGCGCCTCGGCACTCATGCAGGTTCAGGCCGGTAATCAAGTTGTTGTTGCTGTAAAACCATTTGGTTCAACTTCTCCCGACAGTCCTCTCGCATCACAAACATTTACACCTGAAAGTGGAAAGAAATATGGTTTCTTCATTCAAGGTATTAAAAGCAGTACGGGGTATTCTCCTGCTCCTCCATTTGAGTTGTTGAAGATTGATAATATGAAGGTTAATTCCACTTCCGGTGGTGTGTGCGATGTGATGGTGCTTCACCAGTCAACCGATGCCCCCTCGCCGGCCGATTTTATTGAGCTAAACAGCGTTTGGCTGCTGGGCATGACTTATGGTCAGCATTCTAACTACATGCAAAAAACCGTCTTTGACTTTAGCATTGGATTTCGCCATCCCGATTCTGCCAATCCTTACAAATACTACTTCCTGCCTGTGGATGAACTTGGTTTGGCAGGGAAAGCATTTTATGTGGTTACTTCGGGGTTTTTCAATACCACGGCCAACAGCAACGGTGAACCATTCGGTTTGTGGGCTGTGGTTCCAACCGGAGGCAAAATGGTGGAATTGTCTGATGTGACTGGTGTTGATGATGTTAACAATTCATTAGATATGGCGGTTTACCCAAATCCAGCGCGCCAGGTCATCCACGTTGTTTCAAATTCTAATGCACGCATTGCATCTGTCGAATTTGTTAATCTTGCAGGTCAGTTGGTCAAGAAGCAACCAGTTGGATTTGTGTCGTCTTCAACTCATGTTGATGTTTCCGATTTGCAGAGAGGCATGTACCTGATGAAGATTTACACTCAAAATTCGGCAGTTGTCCGAATGATTGAAATTGTGCGGTAAACAATCTGTTTCCTGAAAAAAATGCACGGGATCGTCGATATTGGCCGATCCCGTGCATTTTTTTTCTGCTTTTGTTGTTGTTTTGGTCAGGTCAAGGCATTTATTTCAACTCTTAATGCGTTGATGGCTTGTTCGTTGCTGCTTACCCGGACCTTATTTACTGCTTCAATAATCTTCACCATCAGTTGGGTTGAATGTTCTTCAGGACCCACTTCGGCAGCCGCTTCTTTTATCAGAGCCAGAGCTTCTTCTCTGGCTGCTTTAATCAGGTTCCATGTTTCTTGAGAGATAAAAAGTTGCTGGGTGATGTTGTGTTCAAATTCATCGCGGATAGTTCGGATCATTTCCAACTGAAGTTGTGCCGTGGTGAAGTTTTGGTCGCTCAATCGCATCATCACCGCCGTGAGGTTTATCCGTTCAAGCATCAGGGTGAGCCGTTCGCAGGCCTGAAGCTTCAGGGGAAGGAGGGTTCGGCGGTTTTCGGTTTTAGCTGTTTCTTCGGTTTTTTTTGTCTCATTTTCGAGCCATGCCTTAAGCAGGTTGGCTGTCTGGAGGGCTACGCGGGCGTTGGCTTCCAACGCTGGATTGGGTTTCGACCAGTGTTCGGCCAAACGTTGGGTTACCAGATGGACTATCCAGATGGATGAGGCCAGCACCATGATGGCTGGCACTACGAGAATGATTATCAGAAAGGTAGTTGACATAGCTTTATTTTTTGAGTTTGATTAATTCTATTGCTTTGTGAAAAATATTTTGTGCCGTGAGGCCGTATTTTTCCATCAACTCGCGTGGCTGTCCCGATTCTCCGAAGCGGTCGGGCATTCCAACGAAGGCCATCGGTACCGGTTGATTTCTGACTACAACATCGGCTACGGCACTTCCCAGACCACCGGTTATTTGGTGTTCTTCGGCGGTAACAATCAGCCCTGTTTCGCGGGCCGCGGTCTGGATGATCTCTTCGTCGATGGGCTTAATGGTGTGGAGGTTGATGACACGTGCCTTGATGCCCTGTTGTTCCAGCTTCTCAGCAGCCAGCAACGCTTCCCAAACCAGATGGCCGGTTGCGATCAGTGAAACGTCGCTTCCTTCGCGGAGTAATTGCCCTTTGCCTATTTTGAAGTCCTGGTCAAGAAGGGTGAAATCGGGAACGGGTTCCCGTCCGAAACGGATGTACACAGGCCCGCTGTTAAGTTCGATGGCGGCCACGGTAGCCAGGTGGGTCTGCGTGGCGTCGCAGGGTGAAATCACTGTCATGTTGGGCATTACCCGCATCACGGCGAGATCCTCAAGTGCCTGATGTGTTGCTCCGTCGGGGCCAACACTGATCCCGGCATGGGCTCCCCCTATGATCACGTGAAGGTTGTTGTAGCACAAGGAAATCCGAATGTGGTCGGCTGAGCGTAATGCGGCGAAAACACCGTAGGTGCTGAATACAGGTATTTTGCCGGCCAGCGCCATCCCTGCTGCTACCCCGATGCAGTTTTGTTCGGCGATACCCATCGAGAAAAACCTTGTGGGAAAGGTGTTTGCAAACAAATTCATGCCTGTTGAGGTTGTGATGTCGGCGCCCAGTCCAACCACTTCGCGATATTTCTGTGCAGCTTCGAGCAAGCCTTCGCCGAAGCCGGTTTTTCCTGCTTTGAGTGTTACATTCTTCACGGTTGGGTATGGTTTAGTTCATGAATAAAAGCGATGGCTTCATCGGCCGATGGTCCCCTGCCGTGCCATCGGTAATCGTTTTCAATGGCCTTGATCCCTTTGCCCATGACGGTTTTGGCAACAATTACGGTGGGTTTGTCTTTGACCCGAAGAGGGGCCGAGGTAGCCAGCAGGATTTGTTCCACGTCGTTGCCATCGCATTCTACTATGTTCCAGCCAAAGGCACTCCATTTTCGGGCCAGTGGTTCGAGGCTCATCACCTGTTCGGTGGGGCCGTCAATCTGAAGATGGTTCCGATCGACAATCACGGTGAGGTTGTCGAGTTTGTGGTGTGAGGCTGCCATGGCGGCTTCCCACACCGATCCTTCCTGCAGCTCGCCATCGCCGCAAATGCACCAGGTGTGCCAGCTTTTATGATCGAGACGGGCGGCCATGGCCAACCCAACGGCCACCGAGATGCCCTGCCCAAGCGACCCTGCCGAAAGTTCGATGCCAGGCAAACCGTGGTCGCGACCCGGATGACCCTGCAACCTGCTGCCGAGTTTCCTGAGGGTGAGTAGCTCATCAGGTTCGAAATACCCGCTTAGTGCCAGCGCGGCGTATAGCACGGGGGCCACATGGCCAATACTGAGAATCAAACGGTCGCGATCTTCCCACCGTGGATTGCCGGGTTGATGCCTTAGCCGTCTGAAATAGAGGGCAGCCATCACATCGGCCAGCCCCAGGGAGCCTCCCAGATGCCCCGAGCCTGCCTCAGCCAGACTGCGGATTACCCATTGGCGAATCTCCAGCGCTTTTTGTTCTATCTGTTCTGTGGTGAGGTTCATCGTTGTTGGTTATTTTTCGGCCCTTTCAAAAGTGAACTCAGTAAAATCGAAATCGGGATTGGGCACATCGATATGAAGCGCCGTGGCTTTCCCGTCGGGGCCTACCGTGAACCAGGCTTTTCCTTCGGGAAGCGAGGGGTAGCCTTCCATCCTAATGGTGAAGGTGTTGTATTCCCAATGGTTCATTTGCGACGTAAAACCTGGCGTGGGCTTCATGTTGAGGCGTAAAGCTCCTTTCTTGGTCATGGTTACTTCAACGGCACCATAGATAGGATCGTTGTAGGTTCCGGAATAGTCGGCCAGCGGCAGGGTTGGTTGGGTGTCATGTCTGCGGTTTTTCAAGGCTTCTGCTTTGTCTTTTTGTTCCTGCTCCTTGTTTTTTTTCACCCGTTCCAGAAGGAACGAGTTCCAGTCGCGTGGTTCAGGGGTGTTGCAGATGAGGTCTTGCAGTGTTTGACTCACAACGTAATAGAGTGGTTCGTTGCAATTGGTGAGCACCACGAATCCGCAGTTTTTCCCGGGGATGAAGGTGGTGGTGGAGAGCATGCCGTCGTAGCCACCGCCGTGGTTCACGAGCTTTTCGCCCTGGTAATCGTAGAGGCTCCATCCCAGCCCGTAGCCACGGAAATGGGTGGTGGGGTTGTTTTTCTGTGCCCCTGTGCTGATTGGGTTCATCACGTTGGGTTGCCACATTTCGTTTTGCACTTTTTCGCTCCACAATTTTTTCGGGGCATCGGCAGAGGAGCCGGGTAATTCGCCACGACGCAGTTGAACTCTGATCCATTGTGCCATATCGTTTACGGAGCTGATGAGGGCTCCGGCGGGTGCCATGTTGTCCCAGTTTTGCCATTCTATCACCATCATTTTTCCGTCGGGAGCAGTGTGGGGCATGGCCACGTTGGTGGTTGTGGGTATTTGTGTTATGCTGGTGAGGGTGCGGGTCATGCCGGCGGGTTTGAGTATTCGGCTGGTAATAACGTCTTCCCACGGTTGGTTGGTTACGGCTTCCAAAGCCAGGCCGGCAGCGATGAAGTTGATGTTGGAATAGCCGTACCCGGCTCTGAACCCGTGATGGGGTGTGAGCAGTCGGGCCCGTTCTACCACTTCACGCCGGCTGTACAGGGTGTTTGACCAAATCAGGTCGCCGCTGAAAGTGACATGCCCTGTGCGGTGCGATAGCAAATCGCGGAGGGTGGTATTGGCTGTAACCCACGGGTCGTACGATTCGAACCAGGGCAGGTAGCGTTTCACCGGAGCGTCCCACTCCATCCGGCCGCTGTCAACCATCATCGCGATGGCTGCTGCTGTAAACGATTTGGTGTTGGAGGCCACTGCAAACAGGGTGTTGGCATCCACGGGTTGAGGTTGGTCAATATTGGTTACGCCAAACCCTTGGGCGTACACCACGCTGTCGTTTCTCACCAGCGCCACAGCCAATCCCGGAGCATTCCAGTCGCGGCGCATTTTTTCCAGTTTTGCCGAAAGGGTGTCGGGGTTGAAGGTAAAAGGGAGGGTTTGTGCGGCTACAACTGCGTGCAGCACGACGAACAGGATTGTTGCGATGAGGTTTTGTTTTCTCATGGGGCTATAAGTGTAAGGTGATTATTTACTGTTAGAAAGGGTTTCGGAGATAATGGCGGCAAAGTTGTCGGGGCTGATTCCGTCGAAGTTACCGCTTGTCATCAGTATCACCGCGCTGTTATCGAGTTTTTTAGCTCTGAGCCATGCCACAACTTCCTGGTTGGTGTTAAGCACTTGCAGGTTGGGTCGGGCAAAGCCACGGGCAACTTTCTCAGGGTCGAGCATGGGCAACCGTTTCAGTTGCAGTGCATGTGGCGAAAAAAAGACAGCTGCCTCATCGGCTCCGTCGAGTGCGTGGGCATATTGGGGCAGGAAGTTTTCGCTGAGCGAACTGTAGGTGTGGAGTTCGAAGAGGGCCACAACCTTTCTGTTGGCGAACTGCTGCCTTACAGCATCCACAGTGGCTTTGACCTTCGACGGGGAGTGGGCAAAATCGCGAAACACGGTGCAACGGTTCGTATCAAAGATTTTTTCAAGTCGGTTGGCGGCTCCTTTAAAACTCCCGATTGCTTTATTAAACTGTTCGTCGCTGATGCCTGCCTGGTTGCAAACCAGCCTGGCTCCAGCCATGTTGGCCAAGTTGTGGTTGCCAAACACCTGCAAGGGGTAACGCACGTCGCCGTCGGTCAGCCAGGTTGTTCCGGCTGCAATTTCGTGAGCAGCTTCGGTATAGGGAATTGAAGTGATGTCGGGGCGCAAGCGGGGCAGAAAGCTGGCAATGTTCTGATCGGCGCCATACCAGATCAATTTTCCGCCAGGTTCGATCAATTCGCAGAACCGTTCAAATTGCCATACATAGTTGTCGAAGGTGGGAAACACGTTCATGTGATCCCAGGCAATGCCGCTGATGAGGGCAACATGGGGGCGGTAGAGGTGAAATTTTGGACGGCGGTCGATGGGGGAGGTGAGGTACTCATCGCCTTCAAAAACCATGTAGCGTGCTTTTTCGGTGATTTTTACCATCACGTCGAAGCCATCGAGCTTGGCTCCAACCATATAGTCGGCGTCAATACCACATTCCTTCATTACATGCAAAATCATGGCAGTGATGGTGGTTTTGCCATGGCTGCCTCCAATCACGATGCGGGTCTTGTCGGCCGATTGCTGGTAGAGGTATTCGGGATACGAATATACTTTCAGCCCCAGTTGCTGAGCCTGGAGCAACTCGGGATTGTCGGCCCGTGCGTGCATCCCCACGATCACGGCATCAAGGTCGGGGGTAATTCGTTGTGGATTCCAGCCTTCGGTATCGGGCAACAAACCCAGGTTGGCCAGCCGGGTGCGCGATGGTTCAAAAATTTCGTCATCGCTTCCGGTTATTTGGTATCCTTTCTGATGAAGGGCAATAGCCAGATTGTGCATGGCGCTGCCCCCTATGGCAATAAAATGAACTTTCATGTTGGAGATTTTCTACAAACTTACGAAAAAGGTATCTGGCACCAGCCGAAGGGAGGTTAAAGCACGTTTTTATTCTCTTGACATCTGGTAAAATTTCACTCGTGAAATTGGTTGTGCAGACGTACCGTAGTAAAATATTCTTCAACCTGTCCGTCAGATTTGTTGTGTCCCTCTTTGCACATTGTCATGACAAACGTGACAGGTAATCAAAGGCCGGAACTACTTGTATTTTTTTCCCCTTCGTACGAATTTCATCTGTTTGGTTGAGGGTTAAGATAGTTCCTGTTTCGAGTTTGAAGAATTCCATGGCCGCGAGTAGCCCTTTTTCTTCTCTGGTGGCGTTCTCTGGAGTGAGTTCGAAACACACTTGTATCAACTCCGTGATTTGGTTGTTGTGAAAAACTGCAAAATCGCATTCACCGCCCGGTTCATTGTAGTAAAACAGCTCTTTATTCCTTTGCCGAAGTGCCACGTACACGGCATTCTCCATTTTGCGACCCCAGTCACCAGTATAGGAGGGCGATGATATGGTTATGAGTCCATTGTCAATTACATAGGCTTTCCGAGGATTGACCAATTGAGCCCTGTAAGAGTAAGAATACTTGGGAACCAGCCCCACCAGATACGACTCTTCAAAGAACGACAGATAATCCAAAACGGTGGATGTGCTTTTCACATCAAGCAGGTGGGTTAGTTTTTTAGCCGTTATCAGGTTCCCGGTGTTCGCCATCAGAAACAGCAGTAGTTTTTTTAATGACCGCACATCTCTGATGTTGTGCCTCACGGCGATATCTCTGTACACGATGTCGTCAAGCAGGGCTGATAGAATGTCGGGGTTGTTTTGTTGGATATACTCAGGGAAGCCACCCGATTTAAGGTACGCCAGCCAAGATGTTTCGCCAGCCTTCTCCTGAAAGAACTGGATGTATTCGGCGTAGGAAAATGGATAAAGCTCCTTGGTAATATGTCGTCCCGTTAGCTTGGTTCCCAGTTCTTTGCTGAGGAGTGAGGCATTCGATCCGGTGAGGCTGACCTGATAACCTTCGTCGAGTTTCTGCCTGACAAAAAGCTCCCATCCGTTGACAACCTGGATTTCGTCGAAGAACAATTTTTGTGCACCACTTTCTTTAATAACCAGGTCGAGCAATTCAAAATCAGTAGTCTCAAAATTGTAAAGTTTTGGTGTGTCAAAGTTTACGAAGAAATAATCCCTTTCGCATCCAGCTATTATCTGCCTGATGAGGGTACTCTTTCCACACCGTCGAATTCCTGAAATTATCAGCGCATGGCTCGATAGGTTTAAAGGCAGAGTTGCCATCAAATGCCTTGTTAATCCTGTTTCCTGCGCTTGCAACCGCTCTCTTTGTTGGTTAATGGTGGCTTGAATACTCGATAATTTCATATTAATCAATGGTTTTTACCTTGCAAAGATAGCTTGTTCATCGCCAAAAGGCAAGTTTGTCCATTGCCAACAAACAAGTTTGTTTGTTGCTGGTGGACAATTTTTCGGAATGTTACGTAAGATATTGTCAATCTGTGTTTCACGTCACCTGTGTTTGTTCAAGGATTTGGGCATGGCTCTTTCCCCGAAACAAACTAACTTGCAGAGCGTTTATTGAACTGATTGTTTATTAATGAATATATTGAAAATGAAATTGATCCCAGTTGTTGCCGAGAATTGGAAAGCCGACGGTGGCACCGTTTTCGGCGTTGTACCCAAAGCGATGTGGAATGCCCTGTGTCCGGCCGATGACGATAACCTGGTGAAATCGGTGAGCCGCGTGATGGTGGCCGACGATGGTGAAAGGGTGGTGCTGTTCGACACGGGAATGGGCAACAAACAGGACGATAAGTTTTTTGGCCACCGCCACTTGTTCGGTCACCGCGGGTTGATAGAGGCTTTGGCCGGGGTTGGTTACCATCCCGATCAGATTACAGATGTGGTGTTCACGCATTTGCACTACGACCACGTGGGTGGTGCCGTGAAGCGCGATGGCGATGGTTTCTCGCTGGTGTTTCCCAATGCCCTTCACTGGGTAAGTCGTGCTCAATGGGATTGGGCCATGAACCCAAACAAACGGGAGGCTGCCAGCTACCTGCCCGAGAATCTGCTCCCGTTGCAACAAGCCGGGGTGTTGCGCTTCGTTGAACAGGAGGGTGCTTTTACCAATTCCATCTTCTTTCGAATCTTCAACGGACACACACGCGGTCAGATCATCCCCGTGGTTGATTACCAAGGTACTAAGGTGGTTTATACAGCCGATTTTTTAGCCAGCCATCTCCACCTTCCCCTGGCATGGATCCCGTCGTACGACATCGAGCCGTTGATAACGCTTCAGGAGAAGGAGCATTTCCTGGCCGAAGCCGCCGATGAAAACTACATCATCGTGCTGGAACACGATTTTGACGCGGAGGCCATCACCGTGCAGCACACACCCAAAGGGGTGCGACTCCGCAGGAAGGGCTCGCTGGCGTCGCTTCTCTCTACTGAACCATAATCCCCTGCTTTACCAACTCGGCAGCGAGTTCATCGGTGTTGTAGGGTTTGGCCACTATTTTGCGCCCCGGACCAAGTAAAAAAAGGGTTGGGGTTGCAAACACCCCCCAGTCGGAGGCTGCCTGGCTGTCCCACCCTTTCAACTCGCTGATGTTGATGCATTGAAGGGCGTTTCGGGTGATGGATTCCTCCCAGTCGTTGCTGTTTGTGTCGAGCGAGAAGGCCACTACTTCCAGTTTTTGACGATCGGTAGTGGCAAGCAGGTTGCTCAATTGCGGGAGCAATTGGTTGCAGTGGGTGCACCAACTGGCCCAAAAGATCACCAACGTATAAGGTTGGTTCAGGTTTTCCATAGAGAAGGGATTCCCTTCGGGAGTATTACCCTGCAGGGGAGGGGCGGAGTTGCCTTTGGCCATCCGTTTGATGGTTTCGGCTTTGCCAACCAGTTTTGAGCGGGATGCAGCATCGGTGCAACTTTCGTTTTGGTAGAGAGTGGCCAGGTATTGGATCACTTCTTCGAAACCAAATTGCTCGAACCCGCCAATGAGATACTCCATCACGAAGTCGAACACCCGCTGGTTGTGGCTGATGTGAGGCAGCATGGCTTCTATGCCCTGAATAAAAGCGGCTTGCAGTTCGTCTTTGGTGTATTCGGGGTTGCTGTAGAGGGTAAGAAACTCGATGACTCTTCGGGGATAAATGTTGGTGGCTATCAGCGTGGTGTCGTCTATCTCGTTCAAGTCCCAAAAGTGTTCGCGCTCGTAGAGGCTTCGCCCTTTCTGGTCGAGTTCGGGGGCTGTAAAAGGCTTTTTCATCATCCGGGCCATTCTTCCCAATAGATCGGTATGATGCCTGCGGATCAGGCCGCTCAGATACGCTGAATGATCAATTTGTTGCTTTACATATTGAGCTGTAATCTTCTGATAAAAAGGGTCGTCGCGTGGGTATTCATCAAGAAGATTTTCCAGCAGTGATAGTTTTTTCCGGTTTTCATCTTCTTTCAGCAACATTTGTTGGTAGTCTTCATTGAGGGTGTCGGCAAAGAGGATTGTTCCGGTAGCAGTGTCGAATTGGAGGTTTACCGGTTGATGGTGGAACAAAAAATCGGGGCCGTTGCCTTTGCCAAAAACCAGACGGTATTGACCAGGGCGCAGATTGCTGGTTTCAAACCGTATCCGACCCCTTATGTCGGTATGGGTGGTATCAACCGGTACCAGCCTGTCGCCACGATACCTGGCCAGGATGACCGAAGTTTCGGTACCCGCTGAAAAGGTGGCTTCAATTTGAGCCACAACTGCTGGTGATGCTAACAGCATGAAGGCTGTGAGAAGGAGGGTTGGAGTGCGCATAGCAGAGATATTTTGAACAAAGGTAAGGATTGAGCCAAGACTATTGGGCTGTAGTTAATCGAGTCAGTTATTGGGTTGAGTCAAGTTTATTTTTTTAGGCGTTTGTCATTCAGAATTGACATTATTGACCCGTTTTTGTCAGTCCTGAATGACAATTTCTTCAACCGATTAAGGATGTGCTGTATAGAATGCTATAGATTTGAAAACAACATAGGAATACTGTTGGTGTTGGAAAACTAGTAGGAAGGAGAAAGAACTTTTCCTCTTTTTCAGTAGTTTTGCTCCTATGAATACTATCTACAATCAACACGATATTGAGTTGTTCAGCAACGAGATAGCTGGTTTGGATGCCCTGCAAACGCTGCGTTGGGCAGCAGTGCGTTTTGCCGGAGCCATCACATTTGCTTCAAGTCTGGGTGCCGAAGACCAGGTTATTACCCACCTCATTGCTGTGAATCAACTCCCTATTAGCCTGTTCACCCTCGACACCGGGCGCCTTTTTCCTGAAACCTACGAATTGATAGACAAAACCCAGGCTCGATACAACGTGAAACTAAAAGTTTGTTTTCCAGAGGCTGCAGAAGTTGAAGAGATGGTGAGCAGCGAGGGGATCAACCTTTTCTACTACAGCATCGAGAACCGAAAAAGGTGTTGTGGCGTTCGGAAAACCCACCCGCTGCAAAAGGCACTCGCCGGAAACCAAATTTGGATCACCGGGCTGCGTCGTCAGCAGGCTGTTACCCGCACCGGGCTCCAAAAAATTGAGTTCGATTCCATCAACGGGCTTCTGAAACTCAACCCCCTCATCGATTTGAGCGAGGCCGACCTCTGGCAGTTCATCCGCGAACACAAAATCCCTTACAACGTGTTGCACGACAAAGGCTTTCCGAGCATCGGCTGTCAACCCTGCACCCGCGCCATCGAACCAGGTGACGACATTCGTGCCGGAAGGTGGTGGTGGGAGAACCCTGAGCAGAAGGAGTGCGGGTTGCACAAACGGTAGTTTGCAGGAGCGTAACAAAATTCTGCTAAGGTAAACTCATGATTTTAATAGCTGCTTTTACAACGTTATGAAATGCACAACCAATTCAACAATAATTTTATTGGTTGTTCATTCAGTTGTGCATTGTCTTGGTTTTTTTCGCTTGTAGTTTTCCACTTCGTGGCGACAACGCCCGGCATCTGAAGCTCTGGAGTGTCGGGAGTGAAGCGATTCAGGTCTGTAAGTTGTACCAACGTGTCATTGAAAGTCAATGTATAGGAATAAGTCGCTGTGACTACAAACCTTCTATCTGCCATGTTATCTGTTGATAGTTTTTACCATTTCCGACCATCGCCTCCTGTTTTCTTTATAATATTGACCATAAGGTCATTCCGATCCCGAAATTTTGGGTGAGGAATCCTTTTCTATAGATCATTCCATTCTTATGAATTAATCAGGCTTAAAAAAAGCCGCGAAAAAATTAAATGGGTTACCAATTGTAAACCAATTTTATATATTTTTGCATCAACATGCTTACCCCGCTTCCCGTAAGAACAGCGCGCTCAGGGTAAGCTTTTTAATTTTATGCTCATGAGTAAAGTGCCCTATTCGAAAACGGCCCTAACGTATGAAGATCAATTGCGTCAGTTAAAGCTTCGTGGTCTGATAGTTGAAGATCAGCAAAAGGCATTGCATTTACTCGAAGTAATTAGCTATTACAGATTAAGTGGTTACTGGTATCCATTGTTATCTGATAAACTAAATCATCGATTTAAGCAAAATGCGACATTCGAAGCGGCCTTTAGTATATACAAATTTGACCGTGAGCTACGCCTGCTCGTGCTGCGAGAACTTGAAAAAATTGAAGTAGCGATACGTGCCAAAATGATTTATATATTATCTCATCGGCTAACTCCCTTTTGGTACCTCGATTCATCAAATTTCTTATCCCAGCATAAACATTCCAGCGCTCTGGAAAAAATGAAAGCAGAATATCATCGTTCCGATGAAGAGTTTGTTCAGAGTTTCAGGAACAAGTATTCTGACCCCATGCCTCCCAGTTGGATGATGTTTGAGGTGTCATCATTTGGCACATTATCCACATTATACAGTAATTTGAAGGTGTTCAGAGAGAAAAGGGAGATTGCTAAATACTTTGGTTTGTCGGATGTAGTTTTCTCGTCGTGGCTGCATAGCATTGTTTATTTGAGGAATATTTGTGCACATCACACCCGCTTATGGAATCGTGAAATGCAAATACAACCCGCCATTCCGAGGAATTCATCCAGACCATTTATAAAGTATTTAAACGAAATTCCAACTGAAACCGGACATTCTATGTTGCTCAACAACAAAGTGTATTTTTTTCTGTCGATGATCATTTATCTCATGGAAAGCATAAACTTGAACCATGCCATTCCTGGTAAATTCAAGGCACTATTGGCAAAATATCCAAATATTGATACTCAGGCAATGGGTTTCCCTGTTGCCTGGCAAAAGGAAAATCTTTGGAAATGAGTTGAGTAGATTTATCCTCGTTATTGCGGTAGTTCTGGGAGTGAAATTTGCATTCCAGACGATCAATCTAACCAATCATCAGATTGTGATTAATCTTATTTTTCTTGGTAGGGGTGGTCTTCATGAAACCGCCGCAGCCTCTCCTCCAGCGCCGGAAACTGGTCGCGGTGAACCAGCGACACGCAGGCCCTGATCCCCTCGTTGCGGGTGCTGCCGGTGATGGCAAGCGAAATGGCGCTTATGCCGTAATAGATCATCTCGGCCAGCAACTCTTCGCCGGTGAAACCGGGGTAGCTGTAGGTGAAATAGAAGCCATCGGCAATGGGCTTGTCAACATCGGTGTCGTACACAATTTTAAACCCGTTGTCGGTGAACAGTTTTTTCATGATGTGAGCCTTTTCGCCGTACTCACGAACCTGCTCCACGAAGTTGAATTCGCCGCTGTTGGCGGCTTTCAGGATGGCCGTCAGGGCGTATTGTGCAGAATGAGAGGTGCCGCTGCTAAGGGCATACAAGGCTCCGAATACCAAAGCATGACCCAGGTTGGCCGAGGCATAAAACCTTTTCAGATCGGGGGCTTCGGTGTTGAACAGCTTGTTGCTGATCACCATCATTCCGATCCGCTCACCTGCATAACTGAAGGCCTTTGAACTCGATATGAGCATGATGTAGTTGTCGCAATACTTGGCAACGGTGGGCTGGAAGGGTGCGATCCCGGGCTGGCTGTAATCTTTTCGGAAATCCATGGCAAAATAGGCCAGGTCTTCAATCACCACCAGGTCGTATTTGGTGGCCATCTCGCCAATTATTTGCAACTCTTCGTCGGTGAAGCAGATCCACGAGGGGTTGTTGGGGTTTGAATAGAGAATGGACGATACTTTGCCGTCGCCCAGCATCTCCTCCAGCTTGTCGCGCAATTTGGAACCGCGGTAATCGTATAGGTCGAAGGTGCGACACTCCTGTCCCATGATCCTGATTTGCTGCTTGTGTACCGGGAATCCGGGATCGAGAAAAAGGGTGCCTTCGCGATGGCTGTGCATCCTGTTCACGGTCATGAACGCTGCAAAGCCACCCTGCATCGATCCCACCGTTGGGATGCAACTGTCGGGCAGGACATCCACATCGAGGAAGTTTTTGACAAAGAGCGATATTTCTGATTTCAGTTCGGGAAGCCCCTGAATGTCGGGGTAAATAGCGGCGATGCCCCGCTCCAGCGCTTCAACCTGAGCCTTAACACCTACGGCAGCAGGCGGTAACCCGGGGATGCCCATCTCCATCCTGACGTATTTTTCGCCGGTGGCTTTTTCAATCTGGTCAACCAGTTTCTTGATTTCACGAATGGAGGCTTTCCCGACACTGGGGAGTTTGCTTTCCTTAATTTTCTGACTTACAATATCGAAGTTGATAGGTGTGTTACGCATGGTGGTGATTTTATATATGCAGATGCTAAGATAGTTATTTTTTTACATTTAACGGCGACCTTTAAGGCTTGCAACGGCCAATATTACTCCCAGGGCAATTCCCAACAAGGCTGCAAACAGAACCTGAAATTGCTCGGGAAGCAGAAAGGTGATGGTGTGAGCCGGAATCCAGAAGAAGGGGATGGTTTTTTTGAATACAAAGTTCCATTGTACCTGCCAGTTGATCGAGGCCATAATGTCGCCAAATCTGATGGGTTTGAAAAGTCCTGCAACGGTTCCGCCGTTGTTGATGATGTGGGTGTCGGTGATCTTGTGCAGGGTCATCATCACGGGGGCATAGATGAGGTTCATGGCTGCGCTGATGCTAAAAGCTACGAGCAATTTTCCGGCACCGAAGGCACCTCCCATCAGGGAGCCGGCGTCTTCTAAACCCATGTAGGTGAGGAAGGCTGGTGTCCCCTTCCCAAAAATGACGAAGGCCAGTTTGATGGTGAATCCTAAAAGCCCCCACACGATGGCGCGTGGTAGTATTCCAAACCCGGGCTGGTTGTAACGACCTGTTCGGATCCGCAAACCCAGCATCTCGCCTGCTGTGGCCAATAGGGCAAATTTCAGGAAACTCAACAACATCCCGTGTTCGGCATTTGCCTGGTTATAAAATGCATACGCATCGGCCGAAACAAAAAAGGGGAGAAAGAGGGCTGCCATGAAGGCAACGAACAGCAGATCGTTTTTTTTCATTGATTTTCAAAATAAGTGCCAGGCGAAGCCGGGCTCGAGTGTGTGCTGCAAATATCCGAAAATTCGGCCAACCTGCTGCCGTTGGCGCCCCATTCTACCCATGTATTTTCAATTATCTGTTTCAAAAACCCCCCTCTACGATCGTGCACCCCCCCTGTACGATCGTACAACGGCATTGTACGACTGTACAACGGCACTGCACGATCGTACAACGGCACTGCACGACTGTACAACGGCATTGTTCGACTGTACAACGGCACTGCACGACTGTACAACGGCATTGTACGACTGTACAACGGCACTGTACGATCGTACAACGGCACTGTACGATCGTACAACGGCATTGTTCGACTGTACAACGGCACTGTACGATCGTACAACGGCATTGTTCGACTGTACAACGGCACTGTACGATCGTACAACGGCATTGTACAAAAACTGAGGTCGGGGAGTGGACTGATTTGGAGGGGCGATTACCGGCTGAGCCCCAACACCTCTTCGAAGGTGAAAATTCCCTGGCGGCCTGCTATCCATTCGGCGGCAAGCACGGCACCTGCAGCCAATGCTCCTCTTCCGAGGGCTTCGTGTTTGAGGGTCAGCACATCGTTGGCCGAAGTGAAAGTAGTAACATGGGTTCCTGGCACTTCGCCCTGGCGGTAACTGATTACAGGAAGCACCTCGCGATCGGTTGAGGGGTTGTTTTCCCATCGTTGCAGAGGAGGCATGGTGGCCACCAGGTCGTTGGCCAGCCTGATGGCCGTGCCGCTGGGTGCGTCTTTTTTGTGGATGTGGTGGGTCTCTTCGATGACTGCTCTGTATCCTCCCGCGTCGGCCAGAAGCTCGGCCATCTGTTTCTGCACGTGAAAGAGAATGTTTACTCCTACACTGAAGTTCGACGCCATGAGGAAGGCGCCGCCATGCCTGGCGACCAGTTGCCGGATGTAGTCGTAGTCGGGGTTCCAGCCGGTTGTGCCTGTAACAAAGGGTTTTCCGAGGGCCAATGCCCGTTCAGCATTGTGGCCGGCAGCATCCGGAGGGCTGAAATCAATCACCACATCGGCAGTGGCAATGGCATCAGCCATTAGTTGCCAATCGGCCAGCGAGTCGGGGGTAGCCACCACCCGATGCCCTTTGGCAAGGGCGGCTTTTTCGGTTTCTTTACCCATGCGGCCATAACCGCTTAAAACTATGTTGAGTGTCATAATTTGGATCTGATTTAACAGGATGTTTGGGTTGCGATGGACATTTGCGGTGGGAAACGCCTGGCTTTACCCCTTGTGCTGATCGCGCAGCAGGTCGTTCACGGTTTTCACAGGGTTGAAGGTGATGATAGGCACTTCCACGAACAGGGTGATCCAATCGGCCATGGCGCCGTTCCATAACCCGGGCAATTCCAAGGCTTTCAACTCGCGGCCGTCTTTCGATTTTTCGCTGATGAAGCCGGTGTTTTCATCCACAAACCTCGACAGGTCGAAGGGTTTTCCCTGCCAGTCGCGCACGGCACACACCAGATCAACGGGGTTGAAGTGGGTAGCGGCATCAAAAATGGCTTTCTGGGAAGGGTTCTTCAGGTCCATCTGCGACGATTCCACTACCTGGAGCGAGTGTCGCCCGTCGGTCTGTTTCACGATGAAGGGGCCTCCGCCGGGTTCACCCTCGTTGCGCACCATCCCGCACACGCGCAGCGGACGGTTGAAAAGAAGCCTGAGAACCACCATTTTTTGTTGCATGGCCATGGCTCCGAAATGGTCGGGCAGGTGGAGTTGAAGCTTTTTTGATGCAAAATCGGCAGCCGCTGCCACGTCGGCTTCTGTCACCTCATCGCCATCGAAACGGGTGAGCCACATCGTCACTTCCTGTTGCATCCAAAGCAGCAACCCGCCAATCACCTCCTTATATATATAGGTGGTTTCTTTGAGGCGATCGGGGACGATGTTGTCGATGTTTTTGATAAACAGGATGTCGCCCTGTAAATCGTTGAGGTTTTTCAGCAAAGCGCCGTGGCCGCCGGGTCTGAACAGCAGCGAGCCGTCTTTTTCGCGGAAAGGGGTATTGTCGGGGTTCACCGCGATGGTATCGGTCGAGGGGCTTTGTTCCGAGAAGGTGATGTGGTAGGTCACCCCGAAGAGTTTTTCGTAGCGTGCTGCCGCTTCGCGGGTCTCTTGCTCGAAGAGTTGGCGGTGTTCGGGCGACACCGTGAAATGTATGTGTACCATGCCGTCGCTCTGCCGGCAATAGTGCGCCCCTTCTACCAGATGTTCTTCGAGTGCCAGGCGGTTGCGATCGTCGTAGCGATGAAACCGGATGAGGGCCTTGGGACGGGCGGCATAGTCTAGCCCCTGAGGCATCAACACGTAGTTGATCAGGGTGTTGTAATCTTTTCGCTCGATGCAGGCCTGGGGCGAGTCTCCATTTTTGCCCATCACCTCGCGCAACTCGTCGTAGAAAGCAAACTCCGCGATGCGATCAATAAACTCGAAGGCTGCCGTCAACTTTTTGTCGCTGCGGGCTGTGGTTTCATCGGCCCCGGCACTCCATTTTTCGACGAACTCAAACAGGTGCTTGAACATCCGGCTGGCTGCTCCCGAAGCAGGGACGAATTTCAGCAGTTGCCTTCCCTGACTGTGGTTACGGAAGTGTTGCCTGAGCATGGCCACCTCGTCGGAGGTGAGTTGCAGCATCCCGTTGCCTGCGGTGGCTGGCGCTTCCAATTGCACGTATGGGAAGCCTTGCTTGAATTGTTGTATCTGGTTCTGAACCGTTTCGGGTTGAATCCCTTTTTTCTGAAGTTGACGAAGATCGGTTGATGTTAGCATGATTTCTAATTTTGTCGTTGATAAACAGTATGTTATGGTTTTATCATCCGGTTTAGGAGATGGTGAAACTAATTTGTTTCCCCAAGCCGGTTTCAATCAAGCGGTAAAGGGTTGAGAGTTGGATATCGGTATGCCCGTTCTCTATTCGTGAGATAAAGCTCTTTTTCGTTCCTGTTTTTTTGGCAAGTTGCTCCTGAGTCATTTTAGCAAGTTTTCGTTCTTCCCTGATGATTTCGCCAATGGCAAAAGCTTTGGCTTTGATTTCAAATTCGGTCCGCTCCTTCGACCCTTGCACACCGTACCTTTGGTCGAGGAGTTCTTCGAGAGAGGTAACGCCCCGACTGTTATCGACTTTATGTCTCAAAGGGGTTTTATTTTTTTGCGAAGTATTCATTTTTTAATCTTTTGGCTTTCTCAAGTTCATCTTTTGGGGTTTTCGCGGTTTTCTTCGTGTAGCCCTGAAAAAGGATTATCAGATTTCCCTCGTCAAAACAGCAAAAAACTCGAAAAATATTGCTTTGATATTCAATTCGTATTTCATACGAGCCTGGATAATTTTCAATCGCCTTGAAAAACTTAACCGGTATTCTTGGGGTTGTCTCAACCAGAAACAGTACATACAGTATCTTTTCTTATACATATTCATGTTGTAAATCAAAGAAATCGAGAAAATACCGTTCGTAAAAAACAACCCTTCGTTTCATTTCCCAGTTCGAATGCAAAGTTAACTAATAATGTAACAAACCTCAAGAAAAAATGTAAGCCTACACATTCAAAAACTATAAGTCAACGATTGTCTATGAGATGCCAGGCGATTGCTTCCATGCGTTTTTCAGGTCATTTCCCGTCGGGTTTTGGAACACGCGCAGGTCGAAGAAGGGGATGATGGCCAGCACATGATCAAAAATATCGCTCTGGATGTCTTCATATTCGTTCCATGAGGTGGTTTTGGTGAAACAGTAGATTTGCATCGGGATTCCTTTCTCCGTGGGGGCCAGTTGCCGGACAAGTATCGTCATGTCATTGTGAATGTGTGGGTTATGAATCAAGTATTCGCGCAAGTATGCCCTGAAAACCCCCAGGTTGGTTTGTCGGCGACCGTTTACCAAAATGTTGTTGTCGATGTTGTTTTCCTTGTTGAAGATAGCCAGATTGTTTTCTGTTTCAGTTACATAGTCGGCCACATACTGGTATTTTGAAAAGCGTTCGAGCATCTCATCGTTGCAAAACTTAACCGAATTGACATCGAGGTTGATCGATCTCGAAATCCGCCTTCCGCCCGATTCTTCCATCCCGCGCCAGTTCTTCACCGAATCGCTGATAAGGGTGTAAGCCGGTATGGTGTTGATGGTTTTGTCGAAGTTTTGAATTTTTACGGTGGTGAGTGATATTTCAGTCACCACCCCGTCAATATCGTATTTCGGCATGGTTACCCAGTCGCCAATTCTTATCATATTGTTGGCTGTGAGTTGAATGCCGGCAACAAGTCCCAGAATGCTGTCTTTGAAAATCAACATCAGCACAGCCGACATGGCGCCCAATCCTCCGATAATCGCCAGGGGTTTTTGGCCCAGAAGCCACGAAATCAGTATGATGCCTACAATGGAGTATAGAATTATCTTTCCCACCTGTATGAAACCCTTGATTGGGCGGGTTTTCGACATCTCGGTGGTGAGGTAAATGTGATGCAGTGCATTGAAGAAAGCATCAATCACCAACACCCCCACAAACATCATGTAAATCTCGGTGGCTCGTTCCACAAGGTTTACGAAACCAATGTATTGACTTATTACAACAGGAGTAATCTTGTAAATTACGATAGCCGGCGCAAAATAGCTCAACCGCTTAAAGAAACTTTTTTCCAGAAAGATGTCGTCAAGCTTTGTAGCCGATTTCTCTACAAGCCTTCGAAGGAAGTTGTACAGTATTTTCCTGACGATGTAGTAGGCTGCAATGGCCAGCAGAACAACCGCGACAATCCAAATAAAATCGGAAAGAACAACCGCCAGATCGGCATTAATTCCGTTGTGCGTGAGCCAATCCTTGATCGCCTGACTCCAGTTTTGTAGGTAATTCATGTTTATAAGACGCTTTTTAAGCAAAAATCGGGTTTTTCACGCAAAAATCCAAAGTCATCACTTCACAGTCTGGTGTTCTGTGTCGTCCTGCTCACACTTTATTCGGAATATATATCCCTGTTAAACAGTGTGTTTTGTTTTTAATTTTCTTTTTTCCCCTTTTTTGGTTGCTATCTTGTTTTTTGTTTGTACATTTGCGTATTCAAATACCGAAATAAAGAATAAAAAATGAGCAAGATTTTAAACATCAGCGAAGCCGCTTCGATAGCCATCCACAGCATGGCGTTGATAGCTGCATCGGGCGAGCGTCTGAATGTAGGAATGTTGGCTCAACGCACTTCTTTTTCGAAAAATCACATTGCCAAGGTTTTGAATCAGCTTGTTAAGAACAACTTCTTGCTGTCGGAGCGCGGCCCCAATGGTGGTTTTGTGCTTTCGCGACCGGCTGAAAGCATCAATTTGTTGTCGGTTTACGAATCTGTGGAAGGTAGTCTTGACATTCCGGTTTGTACAATGAAATGCAGTTTATGTGAGCAAAGCGGATGTGTTTTTGGGGGATTGTCGGGTAAGTTTCAAAAGGAGTTTAGAGAATACCTGCAAAGAAAAATGGTGAGCGATCTAATAAAATTATAATACTATGAAGCGTCAGATTATTCATATTGATGAAGAAAAATGCACGGGCTGTGGAGTCTGCATCCCGAATTGTCACGAAGGTGCCTTGCAAATGATTGACGGGAAAGCCCGCTTAATCAGCGACTTGTTTTGCGATGGGTTGGGTGCCTGCATCGGGCATTGTCCCGAGGGGGCCATTGCCATTGTTGAGCGCGAAGCTGAACCTTACGACGAAGTTAAGGTGATGGCCGAAATGGTTGCCAAAGGGGCTAACACCGTGAAAGCCCATTTGATTCATTTGGCAGAGCACAACGAGATGGGATACCTCAAGCAGGGACTCTCTTACCTGAAAGAGCACCGTCCCGATTTGATTCCGGTTGGGTTTACAGCTCCGGCCCATCAATCGGATGCTCCCAAACCGCAGGAAACATCGTCGGGTTGTGGCGGTGGTTGCCCTGGCAGTGCACCCCTGGTTTTTGATATTGATCAAAGCAAGGTTGACCAGGCGGGAATGGAGGTTGAGGTTCGTTCAGAATTAAAGCAATGGCCCGTACAACTTCATTTATTGAATCCGGCAGCCGGGTATTTTATGAACGCTGACGTTGTGTTGGCATCTGATTGTTCTGCTTTCACAGTGGGTGATTTTCATCGCAAATTCATCAAAGGAAAAATCCTGGCCATCGCCTGCCCAAAACTCGATTCCAACAAGGAGAGTTATGTCCAGAAGCTTGCCGCCATGATTTCTGAAAGCCGCATCAATACCCTTACGGTGGTGATGATGGAGGTTCCGTGTTGTGGCGGACTGATGCAACTTGCACAGATGGCCGTTCAAAGTGCAGGCCGGAAAATACCCCTGAAGCGGGTAATCGTGAGCGTGCAGGGAGAAGTGCTTCAGGATGAATGGATTTAATTATTTAATAAACTTTTTTTTATTCACATTTTAATCTCTAGAACCATGAGTATGTTTTGTTTTCAGTGCCAGGAAGCAGCCAAAGGAACAGGTTGCACCATCAAAGGAGTATGCGGAAAATCGGAAGATGTTGCTAATTTGCAGGATCTGCTTGTTTACACGCTAAAAGGGATCGCCGTTTTTAGTCAGGCTCTGCGTGCTGCCGGCCAGACAAATTTGCCCGATCGTTTTTTGGTGGAGGGGATGTTTATCACCATCACCAATGCCAATTTCGATCCCGAAGCTATTTCAAAGAAAATTTCAGCAGGCTTAAAAATCAGAAATGGATTGAAGATCAGAGTTGAAGAGTTGGGTATAACTCCTGAATTTGGCAATACTGATGCTGCCACCTGGCACGCCGAGCCCATCTTTTACGACCTGAAGGCTCAAAAAATTGGGGTTTTAGCTACTGAAAACGAAGATGTTCGTTCGCTTCGCGAATTGCTAATTTACGGTCTGAAAGGGATGGCTGCTTACACCGAGCATGCTCACAATCTCGGATTCGAGGATTCTTCGTTGTTCGCTTTCCTTGAGAAAGGACTTGTGGCTACCCTCAACGATAATCTTTCGGCCGACGAACTGGTGGGACTGGTTATGGAATGCGGAAAATTTGGCGTAACGGCTATGGCTCTGCTCGATAAGGCAAACACCACCAAATATGGCAATCCCGAAATCACCAGGGTTAACATAGGAGTTGGTACCCGCCCCGGAATTTTGATAAGCGGCCACGATCTGAAAGATATGGAAGAGTTGTTGGCACAAACCGAAGGAACCGGCGTGGATGTTTACACCCACAGTGAAATGCTTCCGGCCAATTATTATCCTGCCTTCAAGAAGTATAGCCATTTCATCGGTAATTACGGCAATGCCTGGTGGAAGCAAAACGAAGAGTTTGAGTCGTTCAACGGGCCTATACTCTTCACAACCAACTGTATCGTTCCCCCCAAATCCACATCAACCTATGCCAACCGCGTGTACACCACCGGCGCTTCGGGGCATCCGGGATTCGTTCATATTGCTGACAGAGAGGACGGAAAAGCCAAAGATTTCTCTGCCATCATCGAGCACGCCAAGAAATGTGCTCCTCCGGTTGAAATCGAAAAAGGTGAGATCGTGGGTGGTTTTGCTCATGCCCAGGTGTTCGCGTTGGCCGACAAAGTGGTTGATGCCGTGAAATCGGGTGCCATTCGCAAGTTTTTCGTGATGGCGGGTTGCGATGGCCGCCTGAAGAGTCGTGATTATTACACCGATTTTGCAGCTCAGTTGCCTAACGATACGGTGATCCTCACTGCAGGTTGCGCCAAGTATCGTTACAACAAGCTTCCCTTGGGCGACATCGGCGGCATTCCCCGCGTGCTCGATGCCGGTCAGTGCAACGACAGTTATTCTCTTGCAGTGATTGCGCTCAAGCTGAAGGAGGTTTTTGAATTGAACGACATCAACGAACTTCCTATCGCCTACAACATTGCCTGGTACGAACAGAAAGCAGTAATCGTTTTGTTGGCATTGCTCTACCTGGGTGTAAAGAAAATTCATCTCGGGCCAACCCTTCCCGCTTTCCTTTCGCCCAATGTGGCTAAGGTGCTTGTGGATACGTTCGGAATCGCTGGTATCGGGTCGGTTGACGACGATATGAAGATGTTTCTCAATTAGTTAGTTTTTCTGCCGGAGGGTCAATCCTCCGGCAGTTTTTATCCCTTCAGATTATGATTGTTACAAGAAAAATTCAAGATCAACCGGCTTCAGACAATCCTCACGGGGTTGATGTCAGAATGCTTTATGACCAGGCGACAGCTCAGGTAGTCCACATTCATCTGCTTCCAGGGCAGGCGCTTAAACGACACATCACCCCTACCGATGTCGCCTTTTTTGTTCTCGAAGGATCGGGCACGGTTGAAGTTGGAGACGAAAAAATGGTTGTTGAGGCAGGTACTCTTGTCGAAAGTCCCTCGGGAATAGTACATTGCTGGTACAATACAAGTCACGATTCTTTGCGTGTTTTGGTGGTCAAAGCACCACGTCCTCAGCAAAAGGCAAGATTGTTATGACGAACCACCAGGTGTCGTTCAGTTCGCAGGTGGTTGCTTTGCCGGTTCCCTGGGAGGCGTTCAGGCACCATCAGGGGGCGCTTTTTGAAGTAATTTACCTCACCCTCAATCAGGGTGAAACTATGCCTTTACATAGCAACGATGTTCCGGTTTTGTTCGAGGTTCTGGAAGGTGAGGGATTGCTCACCATCGAAGATGCCAGCTACCAGATGTCGCCAGGCGATTGGGCTGAGGTTAAACCAACTGTCAGCAGGGGCTGGCAAAATACAGGATCGGGCAGGCTTAAGCTGTTGGTTGTAAAGTTTATGTGTTGACTTTCTACAAGTCTTTCGAAGTAAAGTTCATAGGGAGGAGGTCAGAAGCTTTTGCGAATTCAACAACAGGGCCTGTTTCACCTGCCAGGATAATCCTGATTGGGGTTTGATGCAGGGTTTCGTATTCTGAAAGCACCTGGCGGCAGGCTCCACACGGAGAAACGGGTTCGCTGATGGTTCTCACCTTTGTTCGGGCTGTTACAGCGATGGCTTCTATGGGAACATCAGGGTATTGACTTGATGCATAAAAAACAGCTACCCTTTCAGCGCACAACCCCGATGGATAAGCGGCATTCTCCTGATTGTTGCCTGTAACGATTGCACCGTTGGCCAGCCTGACGGCAGCACCAACATGGAAGCCACTGTAGGGCGCGTAGGCCATGCTTGCTGCTTCACGGGCTTTTTTCATCAGCAACGCATCCGCTTCTGAAAGAGCATTGCTGTCATCGTAACGACGAACTGGTATGATAATTTGAAAATTGGTCATAAATCAAGTGTATTCGTTAGCTTTCTACGCAGGTTTCGTCCGAATGGTTGCCCTTGTCGGCCGGGTTTGGCTTTAGAATGAAAAAGAAGGTTATAAAAAAGGTGAAGAAAGTAACACCAGCTTGTGTTTCAATCGTATCTTCGTTGAACATTGAAAAAACCACGATGCAATAGGCAACGAGAGCTTGGTAATCGAGCCAACGTTTTTTATGAATCAGGATAAAAATCAAAGCCACAATAAAGATAACCAACCCCGAAATTCCTAAGGCCGAAGCAATGGAGAGAAATTGGTTGTGGGATCTAAGTCCGCTCCCTGCAAGTCCTGAATGATTGCTGGCCAACGTTTTGGCAAATTCGTCTGGTAGATCGCCGGTACCTGTTCCAAACCAAAAATTCCCTTTAATCAGTTTCAGACTTGTTTTCCACAGCTCAATTCTTTGCATCAGGCTGCTCCCTTTCGATTCTTTTTTCCACATGTACTGGTAATAGCCCATCGAAATCTTATTGATCATGGTTTTGAAACGGCTATCGGTAAGGTAGTCGTGGTTGGCAATCCCGTTTTCAATGTTCTGGATGTCAGATGGACTTAAAGAGGCTACACCAGCTGAATCTTTTCTTTTCTCTATGCTGGTAAGGTATCTGATGATTGTGAAAGAGATTTTTTGCCCTTTTCGGTCGGTGCTGTCAAAATTGATCGAGCTGCGCGAATTCCATTCGCGTCGGAGTTCTTTAGGGCACAGGTACAGACCGGCATGTCGCCCGTTTTCTATCCAATAGCTGGTAGTGTCATGGTAATACTTGTTGCCTGAGGCGGTTCTTTTTTCCAGAGTATCCAGTGAATAAGGGGGAATATCAACAAACGACCGAAAAATTTTAACCGATTCCCATGTTCCCCATACCACCGGAAGCAGAATGAGAAAAAACAAGATAAGGCGAAACAAGGCTGAAATCCTTGCCATACCCAGATGAACCACTACAACAAAGGCAGTGGCAAAAAAGATGATCAGGCTGGTGGCTGACTGAAGTACAAAAAGCATGGCCGTGAGCCAGAATGCGATGATCAGGAAGGTTGCTTTTAACCAGGGGCGGGGAGCTCGCCAAGCTTCATAATACATCAGAAAAGCTGCCAGACACACGAGTAGCGCAAAGCGAATATGCGAAATGAAAGGAGATAACTCCCTGTAGTCAGCAATATTATCTTGAATAAATCTCCAAAAGCTTATGGTTGTTGCCACCGTAACTGAAGCTGAAAACAGGAGAATGAGTGTTCTGAAAAACTTTTCTGTGGGTTTGGGGAATGACGCGAACATAAAGGGAAGGATTAGTAAGGGCACTTTTATCCTTAGGTCCTTCAAGGCGTAATCGAAGTTTGAAGTATGAATCAGTCCTGCTACATGGATGATGAAAATGGCTGTGATGGCAACTGCTGTCTTATTATTCAGGAAATGATTTATCCGGTTTTTGTAGTCACCCATCAGGAGCCAGGCAAGCCCGAGCATCATCTGCGAAACACTCATGGTGAATTTCGACAACGGCAACGATGCAATTAAAACAGCCAATCCGCCCCAATAAAGGTAATTCGCCAGCTTAACTCTGTTTCCCATAGAGGCTTATTGTTTGCGGTTTAAACAATCGGGATGGTTTCCGTTCAAAATGTTTTTATAGGCGTTGCCATCCAAAAGTATTTCAACTGCCAGTTTTATATCCTCGCTGTTGCTGAGTGAAGCCTCAATTTTTCCTTTGTTGCCATAATACCGGGAGGCAATTTCTGCCTTTAAAACGTTTTTGATGAAATCTTTGCTTCTTTCCAGATCGTTCATCACTTTGGTTTTGTATTGCGATATCAAAGCATCGAAAACGTGAACCATGGAGGAATCTGTTTTGTTGTCGGATATCGTATTTAACAGTTCCTCCTGAAAAACTTCAAATTGTGGAGTTACCGGATAGTTTTGCCTGATGAGGTAATTTCGGAAATCCTCAAACAGTTGTTCATCAGGGATGAATTCGTTTACCGGGGGAATAATATCGTTGTGAGCAGCATAGAGGGTTACAAAGTCGAAAAGGTATTGCCCTGCAACAATACCCGCCAGACTTCCTGGCAGGGGAATTGAGTCGGGTTTCATGTCGGGTTCAATACCGCCGGCATCTTTTACAATACGTCCGTTGCGGGTTAGAAACTGTTTGATTTGATCGGTTGAGGTTTTTGTAGCTACGCCATTTTCATCGCGATGTTGGTAGTCGATGGCTTGGATGCACCGGCCACTGGGGATGTAGTACTTTGCCACTGTTATTTTCACCTGAGCATTGTAGGGCAAGGGGATAATGTTTTGCACCAGTCCTTTACCATAGGTTTTTTGGCCAACAACCACGGCCCTGTCGATATCCTGTAAAGCACCAGCAACAATTTCTGAGGCTGAAGCACTGCTTTCATCAACCAAAATCACCAGAGGAAGTTGCGGGGCGATGGGATCAAGTGTTGTTCCGTATTCTTGCGATCGTGCCAGGAACCGCCCTCTTGTGCTCACTATATGTTGACCTTTTCCAACGAACAGGTTGCAGATCCCAACTGCTTCGTTCAGCAATCCTCCACCGTTTCCTCTCAAATCAATGATGAGTCCGGTTAGTGTGTCACTGGCCCGAAGTTTTTCTAAAGCGTTGCGTACATCTCTCGCTGCTCCCTGTGTAAATCTTTCGAGGCAGATGTATCCAATTCCCTTTCTGAGCATCAGAGAAGTTGGAATGCTTCCTAATTTTACATTTTCTCTTTTTAAGGATATGTCACGTATTTGGTTTTTTCCGGGCGATAGAACGGTTAATGAAATCTCAACTCCAGGTTGCCCTTTCATAATAAGTGCCATGCTTGCGTCTGATTTGCCTATCGCGTTTTCACCATTTACCTTCAGTATCCTGTCACCGGTTTTGATTCCTGCCTTTGCAGCCGGAGAGTTGTCGTGAATTTCGCTGATAATGATAGTGTCGCCCTTCATGTGAGTTAAAACGCCCACACCACCGTATTCTCCGGTGGTAATGAATCTGTATTCTTCAACATCTGCTTCTGAAATGTAATTGGTATATGGGTCGAGCGACTCGAGCATAGCTTCCAGAGCTGTTCGGGTAAGTCCTCCTGGTGATATTTCATCAACATAATTGTTGTTGAGCTCTTTCATTAAGGCCATGAAAATTTCTGTATTCCTCCCGATTTCAAAGTTTTGCCCCTGGGCAAAAGTCAGAAATGGTACAGCGATCAGATAAAGTGCGAGATAAGCTTTTTTTATCGGCTTTTTCATGCTTGAATTATTATAAATCTTTTTAGGGCTTAGTTGTGAAATAACGCAGATTGTCCCGATTCTGTATCCCGATTCGATCCCTCTTGCAGATTGTTCGAAACTTGGGGAGGGTAGGGTGGTAATTCAGTAAATTTTAAAACAATTTGGCTAGTTAAACCAGCCATTTTATTGCTCATCTGTTGAAATCCAATAATCTCTTTTGGAGTATAAACCAAGGCTATGAGCAACTCGAAGCCGGGTGAATCTGTTGGCGTCTGAATTTGAGGCTTGTGCAAGCGGAACGATTCTCTGATGATTCGCTTAATGTGGTTGCGATCAACGGCTTTACGGTAACTTTTCTTCGATACACTTATCAGGATTTTGGTCGTTACAGAACCAGATTGTGGCCGCTTTAACAAATGAACCCTGAAAGGGTAGTGAAAAAAACTAACCCCGTGCTGAAAGAGGGTCTGGATATCGGTGTGTCCCGAAAGTCTTTCGTCTTTTATTAGACTTCTGTTAATCAATTTGTTATGTGTTTCGGGCTTGTTATCATACGAAAAGGCACGAAATCGCTGTAATATCCGAATTCGTGCCTCAAAGATATAAAAATCGTAAAATTATCAGGATGCTTGCTTGTCTTCGCCCTCTTCTTCTTTCTGAGGGTCAACAAGAGGGCTTTTATCGTCAGCGTTTTTCGATGTTTTCGACTTTGTGTTCTTTTTTCGGGCCGGAGGATTGCTCAGGTAGTTGTCGATGGCCATCGTCATCGAAGGGCTGTTGGGTGATGGGGCAAAAACCTCAACATCAAGTCCTAACTCTATTGCAGTTTTCTGAGTAGTATTCCCAAAGGTTCCTATGATGGTTTTTCCCTGACTGAAATTGGGAAAATTTTTGTACAAAGACTTGATCCCGACAGGGCTGAAGAAGATCAACATGTCGTATTCCTTCATGTTGAGAAAAGTAAGGTCAACAGCCACTGTTTTGTAGATCACAGCTTTGTTGTATTCTATGTGCATATCCTCCAGAACAGTCGGAACATCATTTTTTGCAATATCGCTGCATGGTATCAGGTACTTGTCTGTCTTATGCTTTTTTATCACATCGCCTAAATCGGCAAGTGTCTGTTTCCCAAAAAATATTTTGCGCTTCCTGTACTGGATGTACTTCTGCAGATAATAGGCCGTTGATTCCGAAATACAAAAGTATTTCATGGTATCTGGAATGTCTGCTCTTACCTCTTTAGCAATTCTGAAAAAATGGTCAACAGCATTGCGACTGGTAAACACAATAGCGGTATGATCAAGAATACTAATCCGTTGTTTCCTGAATTCTTTTGAGGATACCCCTTCAATCTTAAAAAACTTGTGAAAATCAATTTGAACACCGTGTTTTTTAGCGATTTGAGTGTAAGGCGACTTTTCTCCGTCAGTGGGCTCGGGCTGCGAAACTAGAATTTTTTTTACTTTCAATTTCTCCGTATTTTTTACAATTATCTATTGAGACAATACTCAGTTTTGCTATGCTGGATCAAGCTTTGCGATCGCTTTCATCAACAGAAGTACCGGCAAAATTTCAAGGGTGCAAAGATACAAAAAAAAATAAACAAGTGTAAACCATTTGAGGCGAAAGGAAAGAGTAACAGTTCTTAAAAATTTGAAAAATAACAATATAAAGATTAACGCCAGCCCTGTTATTGCCGTACTCTCATACCATTCTGAGGGTAGAAACAGGAGAGCCCAAAGGATTGGTATTAAAAGGGTGCCGATCGGAATTGAAAGCAGGAAGGTGTTTAAGTTGTATAAATAGCTTGTTTCATGCTCTTTAAAAAGGTGGCCAAAGAAGGTGGCTGCGGCCCTTTTCGTGAAATATAGAATTGAATAGATGATCAAAATGGCTATGTACAACACAAACCCGTTTCCGAGGGCCAGAGTGGCGGGCAAAGTGACTAGTGTTTTAATAATCAAGAAAATTGCCAGAGATGCCATCAAAAAGTAATTGATTGTTAGCCAAGTTTGCAAACCAGCCGAGAGGTTGTCGCTGTCGCGAAGCACCTGTCCCATCTTTCGGTTGCTGAATGGCGCGAACAACAGAACGCGCAATCGCTTGGTGTACACGTTTCTGACCAATGCTATCAGTGATATGGCTGCAAGCAATACAAAAGTAATCCATTCAGGAGACGCAGTACGCGAAGCAACAACCTTCAGTTGGGTATCGGGTTGTAACTGATGCGCTTCCCAAAGCGATTTGCGGGCGTAAGTATCGGAGCTTTTATTGAATCCGCTTGTCGCCACATTTTGACTGCCGGAAATTATATAGGAATGGGTGCTGTCGGGAATTGGGTTGACCAATTCCGAAAAGCTCTTGTAAACAGTTCCTTCGAGGGCAGACGATTCCATTTCCTGATTTTTTTGCAAAATTACTTAAAATGATTCGTGGACTGTAGGTCCGAAAAACAAAAAAGACCCATGTGAACGGGTCTTTTTATAAAAATCAGAAAAACATGTCTTAGTTCAACATAACAGGCATAACCAACATCAACAAATCTTCGTTTGAACTCACTCCGTCGATGGGCAGAATAAGTCCGGCTCTGTTGGGTGCCGACATTTCCAACCTCACATTTTCTGAATCCACGTTGCTGAGCATTTCAATCATGAAGCGAGAGTTGAAGCCGATTTCCATGTCATCCCCGTTGTATTCGCAGACCAATTCTTCGTCGGCGTTGTTGGAAAAATCAATGTCCTCGGCCGAAAGATGCAACATTTGTCCGGTGATTCTGAATCGGATTTGATGAGTTGACTGGTTGGCATACAAACCGGTGCGGCGAAGTGCATTTAACAAACTTACTCTGTTGATGACTAATGTGTTGGGATTGTCACGCGGGATTACTGCCTCGTAATTGGGGTATTTCCCGTCAATAAGCCTGCAAACCAGAGTGAAATTGCCAAACCGATACAACGCGTTGGTGTTGTTGTATTCGATCATCACAGGTTCATCTATGTGTCCCAGGATCGATTTCAGGGTGTTGAGGGGTTTGCGGGGCATGATAAACGAAACTGTCTCTTCCGATCGTGCATCGGTGCGGCGGTATCTTACCAACTTATGAGCATCGGTGGCTACGAAGGTGGTATCGTCGGGCGTGAATTGAATGAAAATTCCAGCCATCACCGGACGCAGATCATCATTGCCTGTGGCAAAGATGGTTTTATTGATTCCGCCAATAAGTACTTCTGGATCAACACTCATACTCACTGCGTCCTCGAGCTGCGGAGGGCGTGGAAATTCTATAGCCGGATGTCCCGAAAGTTTGAAATCAGCTTTACCGGCAGATATTTGTATCAGCAGACTATCTGTATCAATTTGGAAGGTAACAGGGATGTCGGGAAAGGTTTTTAACGTGTCGATCAGAATTTTCGCGGGGATGGCAATCTCTGACGGATCTTCCATTTTCAAAGGCTCAACTTTTACAGTCATTGTGGTTTCCTGATCAGAAGCTGTGATCTCTAACTGATCGTTGACGGCTCTGAACAGAAAATCGTCGAGAATGGGCAATGTGTTGCTTGAACTGAGCACTCCGTTGAGCGCTTGCAAGCTTTTTAAAAAGGTGGTGCTTGATACGATGAATTTCATATTACACGGTTTAATTGTTCGGCGTTAGGGTTCTAAAAGTAGTAATTCATAAAGGGTAATTATAATCGCCTGAAATATAGGTGTTGATATCTTCACTCCTTAACAGGCAAATGTAAGCATTTAGCATTAACAGAGGCCAGTTTTTTGAATTTTTTTTCCCTCGAAAGGGCTTATTTCGTTGCTTGCTGACCTTTTTTGCTTAACGCAAAACGGGTCTCTTCGCCTCTAAGCAGTCTTTTGATGTTCTTTAAATGGGTTAACGGCACTGCAATTCCAACTAAAATGCTCAACAAAGTAAAAGGTAAAGGTACTTCGCCTGGAAGTATGAAATTAACCAAAAGAGGGAATAGGATGGCTCCGGTGATCGATCCCAGCGATACATATCGGAAAACGAGTAAAATGAGCAAGAACCATGCAAGCACTATCAGCGAGGCTGCAGGAAACAACGCCAGGCCTACGCCCAACAAGGTAGCCACACCCTTTCCTCCACGAAAGGAGGTGTAAAGCGGGAAGATGTGCCCCAGAACAACAGCAACAGCGAATCCAAGTTTAAGGTAGGGAAGTGATTCTGCTTCAAACCCTTTTGAAAATAAATCAGACAGTGCAACCGCGAACCAGCCTTTGAATACATCCACCAGCAGAACTATCAGGCCGGTTCTTGCTCCCAGCACTCTGATTGTGTTGGTAGCGCCTGCATTCCCGCTGCCGTGTTCCCTCACATCGATACCAAAAAACCATTTCCCGAAGAAAACAGCAGGGGAAAACGATCCAAGAAGATAGGCGGTTATAATGCCGCTGATTATCATTATGTAGTTGATTTGACTCATAGGTGTGGCAATTTTAAAAAATGGCGGCAAACCTACAAAAAATGATGGAATGCCGCCAATTCTTTATGCTCTTGTGTTATAATTGTTTGGTTTCCATGTCTGATTTGAATTTAAGTGCTTCGTTAACCGGCCCCGACGACATCTTAAAGGCCTTCCATTTGCTGTCTTTATTCTCCTTGTCTTGTTTCTTGTTAAAGGCTTCGGCCTCTTCAGCAATTTTGGTGTTGAATGCTATGTTTGTTGATGCCCAGGTCATTACGCTTCCACGGCCAAATTCGAAATAGTAATAATCAGTTTCACCAAACCAAAAGAGCATTTTTATGTTGTCTTCGTTTTGGTTGGCTCTTTTCACTATTTGAAGATAAACTTTTACTATTTTGTTAATGGCTTTTCCCTGAAGCACAATGATTCCGGCTGGTCCGATGCTGTTGAAAGAACTGGTGTTTGATTCCCATTTCAGGTCGATTCCTGTGAAAAGGCTGGCAGTTTTGAACGATTCGGTTAGTTTTTTATCTTTTGTTTGGAGCTCGAATCTTAGTTTTTCGGCTTCACTGGTTCCAATCAGGTCGGCCAGCGGTTTTTGATACTGCTCGTTAGCAATCGATGCGGTTTGAACCTGAGCTTCTTCAAATGCTTTTAAAAGCGCTTCTGAGGCTGCTTTCATCAAGGGGTGGTCGAGCATCATAATACCTTTGATTTGCTGCTGGCTCCCTTCTTTCTGGTTGGTGGCAAATTCTCCTGCAAGCTTTATGTCAAAAGTTGGAACAAACTGGAAATTGAGGTCTATTTTTCCGGTTGCTTTGATGTTGCAATTTGCTGAATCGAGTGATAGAATAGTTCCGGGCAAATTCTTGTTTTTGAGCAATGAGGGTGGAGCAATCGTGTAGGCTCCTTCTTTGTACACCATTTCGCCGTGCGCGGTCATAACCGGCAGATCGGTTGTGGCGGTTGGTTGGAGGAAGGCGGGGTAAAACCGTCCAGCATTACGGGGCATCATTATGGCTGCCTTAACTTTATCGCCGCCCCCGTTGGTAATGGTTTTTTTGATGCCTATGCTAACCTCGCGTGGGTTTACCAGGCTGTCGGTCATAATCCATGTATTTTTCATTCCTTCACAATGCTTTACAATTGGGAATGAAACCTGCCCTGCAAATCGAAGGAATGGAATGGAGGCGTCAAAGTGAGCATCGCCCTTGAAATTGAATGCTCTGCTCAGGCTAAATGCTGTAGAATCGCCAACTCTGGCTGTGGCCAATGTTACCATTCGCGTCGAATCGGTATGAAGTTGCTTCAGGGTAAGGTTGCTCGAAATGGTTTTTCCGTCGGAATACAGGAAGCTTCCCCTGCCTGTCAGATACTTGCGCGAAACTATCTTTGCCGATACGTTTGTAATTAGGTGGTGCAGGGTATCGTGCTTGGTGATGAGTTCGGCCTGATTGAATGGTTGCATCTTAGCTCCTGCCTCAATGGTCACTTTTCTATCGGGAATAATCAGGGCTGCATCTGCCACTCGTATGTATCTTACATCGCTGATGTTGATCAGGTTTTGTTCGATGTCGAAGGTGGCTGCAAATCCCATGAAACTTAGCTTGTGCTGCCCGGGGTGGGTCGATGTAAACAGAGGTCCTTTGAATTCTCCTGCAAAATCACCATCAATCAATTGTCGTGGATTGAGCTTTTTGAGTTGCTGGTTTAGGCTTTCAAACCCCTTCGACGTGAGATCGATCCTGGTTTGGTTCATGTCCCAGGTGAAGTCGGGGATGGTGGAGTTGTATTGGTTGAACGGGAATTTAATGATAGAACCTGCCATATTGGAGTTGAAAGTTCCGAACCTTTTCTGGAAGTCGAAGTGCGATTTGTAGTTGTCGGCCACAAATGATAGGGCCTTTCCGTCTTTTGTTTTGATTCTGAAGTCGGAGGTGTCGGTTGTGAATTCGTGGTGTTTGAAGTTGTAGCTAAACGATTCCATTTCGGCTCTGTCGAATGCGGCAGTCCCTTCACCCCTCATCCCTTTGGGGCCATATTTTACTTTTCCGGTCAATGCCAATTGTTGGTCGAAAAGATCGAGAGGGTTGTTGATGCTCGAAACGTCCATAACGTCTTTCCACGGCATCCATTTTTGCTTGACATTTCTGCCAATGGTTTTTGGATACTGTACTCCTGTTGTCTGGGCCGGCACATCGAAGGTGAGGGCTTGCCCAATCATGTGCTCAGGGAAGAAAATGAAGTCGCTGGTGTCGCTAATCACTGTTGTGTCGGTTACTGAGATGCTGGTGAGGTAGTTTAGTTTTCCGTCTCCTCTTAACCCGCTGTTGCTCAGGTCGATTTTGCCTGTAAGCTTTCCTTTTGATCCTTTGCCTTCCAGATAGGTTGACAGGCCATTGGCTCCTGTTTGCATTTGGAAACCCAGTGAATAATCGGGTCTGATCTGGAGAGGATTTTTTAAAACAGGGAAAATTCCGCTGGTTGTCAGAAAGCCTTTTAGCAGAACGGAATCTTTCATGATTGAATTGAGGTTGTTGATCTTAAAAGGGAAAACGGTATAGTAGAATTTCTCCCGTTTGTATTCTTTTCCAAACCTACCCTTTTGGTAATATACATAGCTGAGTGAGGTGTCGGTCTCGAATCTTGGATAGCCCCTGAATTTTTGATCCATACCTGATTTATTGTCTTTGTGGTCGATCTGCATCACTCCTGTAACATTTTCAACCACTGATTGAACCTGCCCCATCATAGGGTTTCCATACCCGTCAACATGCTGGCGGTCGAGCACCCACATTTGAAGCGAATCGACAGCAGGGGCGTCGATGTTAAAGGCTTCGTAGTTAAAACGGCTTGTATCGGAGGCAAAAAATCTGAAAAGTCCTCCATAAAACGCACCGGTAAAGAGCATATCGCGGTTTTTCTGCATGGTGATGGTTCGCGAAGCCGGGAACATGGCTACCCGTTTGGGGTAACTCAGGGCAACGGTGTCGGCGGCGTAGATGCGAAACGTCATTTTGGTTACATCCAGTGCAGCATTGGTCGAGGCTTCCTTCGAGAGAATTGTAATCTGGTCGTAATCGCGGCGACTCATCGATGCTTCAATATAATGTTGAAGCTTGGGTTGTGCTTTGATTCTGTCGGTAAGGAACTGGTAGTTCAGAAATCCTTCCGAAGCCAGCCTGATGGCAAACATACGAGCCTGCTCTTTGGTCATGTTCATGTAGCCGGCCAAATCGGCAACCGAAAAAGCATCGCCTTTCTTTTGTTCCACGAGGCCGTAAACAACGTTGAGCGGATTAACCTGGTCGTATCCCTGTATCTGCCTGTAAAGTTGTGGGCTGAAGTTGTTGGCCGATATGAAAACTGCATCATTCTCTTTCACCAAACCAGTCCCTTTTTTTACTACAAAACTTCCATTAGCCATATTCCAAATAACGGCTGGTGCATCTATTTCTATTTGGTGGTATGAATCGAAAAACGGGGTCTTCGATAAAAGATTTCTGCCCTGACTGAGGGTAAGAGTGCGCGATTGTATATCGTATGACGAAACGATGCTTGGATGGTAAATGGAGTCGTTGTCGATGCGAAGAATGGCTTCTCCTTCTACCGTACTGATGTAGCGGGTGGAGAGTACGAAATCGTTGGATTTGATGATGGCCTTACCTTTGGGCGATCCGTCGATCTCGAAACGGGCAGCCTGGTTTTTATCGCCTGATAAAATCATCTTTTTTGCCTGAATCCCTATCCCACCATAATAATCAACTCCGGGAACAAAGTTCTCAAATTTCACGTTTTTGCTGTAGGACGTAAATTTGGGATTTTCTTGCATTCGCACATCGCGGTAGTTGTCTTCAAATCTTCCTAAAAAGGCTTCTTTGATTAATGCGTGATGAAAAAGTGCTGAATCTGCTTGAAATTGAGTAGCCTGCAAGGGGATGGTGTAATGGTTCAACTCGGCATATACCGAATCAGGATCCAGGCCAACTCTTTTCCAATTTGCCTTCCCCATATTCCCAATCCATTTTTTTTCAAGAGGATACCATCTTCCTGATGTTTGAATTATCTGATCTCCAACCCCGTTTATCGCGCAACGAAGGTCGGTGATGTCGAAATAAAAATAGGGTAAAGAGTCGGCTGGTAACGCAAACTTCTCGGAGGTTACACTCCAAACAACATCGCGGTTGATGTTGATAACATTTTGATTAAGAAATATTTGTGTTGCCTCCAGAAAATTTTGAAGAGGTTGTATGCGTGGTTCTCGTGTAAGCTTCGAGAGCGATCCAAACCATCTGATCAGTTCTTCACGCGATTTTTTTTGGTTGGCGAACTCGAAAGCTACATCCAGAAAATATTTTAGCTCGGGATGTGGCTGCATCCTTTTCTTCACCATCTGTCCAAACAAGGATGCCAACGCCTTCTTTTCATTCTGATTGAGGATATTACCAGCAAAATCTTTCTTAATTTTTGTTGAATACTCCAAACCATTAAACTCGTATTTGGTTTGTTTGTTCTTGATTTCTATGTTGTTAAACAATCGGTCCATTTCCGCGGGAAACGATTCAGGTGTCAGGGCTGTTTGAGCTGCCAGCGATAATTGAATAAGAACTATGGAGGTGACCAGGAAGATTTTTTTCATCATTGGAGTTTTTTTGAAAGGTAGTTCAGATTGTAAAATTAGCGATTATTTGTTTCGCAATTAGTTTTAGTGAAAGCTGCAGGAAAATGGTTTTCAGCATCACTTAGTTTTATGTTTTCATTTTAAGTGGTTTGGGCGGTGTTGTCTTATGGTAGTTGGCTTCGTGAGTACTTTGGCTTTGTTGATCGGTTTTCACCAAATAAAAAATACCGGCCGCCTCTCTGCTGAAAGGCGGCCGGGGGAAGTTATACCGCGTCTTAGTGAAAATGCGAAGCATTTGAGCCTTATAAGTGCCGATCCTTCGGTATTAGAGGCGGTTAATACCGAGCCACCAGACGCAAGCTATTTTCGCAAAATCAAGTTGATTCGGTATAAAACCCTACACGGGCATTTTTTTTCAGTATTACTGTTTATTAAAACACATGGCTGTCCATTGGTTTTTCGACTCACTTTTGACAAAGGTCAATCCATTTTGGTTAGCCTCCTGTGTTATGGCATCCATGTCGGTCTCATAAAATCCGCTGAAACAGATGGTTCCGCCAGTTTTTAAAACTTGCGAGTAGGCCTTCATGTCGTTCAAAAGAATGTTTCGGTTGATGTTGGCATAGATAGAGTCAAAGGGCTTGAGGTTGCCCAACAGGGTTGCATCGCCCAACAGAACCTCGATGTTTGTTTGATGGTTTCTTTCAGCATTTTCTATGGTGTTGTTGTATGCCCACTCGTCGTTGTCGATAGCTGTGACATCAGAAGCTCCCATTTTTGCAGCCAGAATGGCCAGCACGCCTGTTCCACAGCCCATGTCCAGAAACCGTTGTCCTTGCGGAGCCTCATCAAGAAGGAATTGGATCATGAGGGCCGTTGTTTCATGATGTGCTGTGCCAAACGACATCTTGGGTTCAATCACGAGGTCAAAACCCATTCCCTCTGCCGGAGCATCATGGAATGGGGCTCTTATGTGGCACCGTGAAGCAATAGTCACGGGTTGAAAGTTGCTTTCCCAGACGGAATTCCAGTTTTGATCGGCAATTTCTTCGACTGAGTAAACAACTCTGAATGATAGACTTTCAAGCGCTGTGTCGAATTCCTCCTGATCGAACAGGTTGGTTTGAATATAGGCTTTCAGGTTCTGTTCGGTTTCTTCAAAGCTTTCAAAACCAATCTGGCCGAGTATTGCCGACAGTATGTCGTTTTGTTCGGCGGAGCCGCCGGTGAGAAATGTAAATTGGGTGTATCTCATTTGTCTTCGGGGAAGGAGTGGGCAATTTTGATAAAATCAGCAGCTTTCAGCGATGCTCCGCCAATCAGGCCTCCGTCAACATCGGGCTGTTTGAAGAGTTCTGCCGCGTTGGATGGGTTGCAACTTCCACCGTAGAGTATGGATAGGTTTTCGGCAAATTCTTCCCCAAATTTGTAAGCAACAAGTTTTCTGATAAAGGCATGCATCTCCTGAGCTTGTTCGGGGCTGGCAACCTTTCCTGTCCCGATGGCCCAAACTGGCTCGTAGGCAATAATGATCATGTAAGCCTTGTCGGCAGGCAAATCGCTGAGGGCGGCCTCAACCTGTTTTTGAACTACCTCGAAGTGTCTTCCCGACTCGCGTTCTGTAAGGTTCTCGCCACAACAAAAGATTGGGAAAATATCTTCATTCAGAGCTTGTTTGATTTTTGCAGCGATGATTTCATCGGTTTCTCCGAAATATTGCCGCCTCTCCGAATGTCCAATAATACAGTAGCCTATTTGCATAGAGGAGAGCATGGCAGCGGAGACTTCACCTGTGTAGGCTCCTGCTTCAAACTGACTCAGATTTTGAGCACCTACCTGAATATCACATTCCTCAGAGAGGTCGCGTATCATTTCGAGATACGGAAACGGAGGACAAATGATTATCTGTACATCTGAGTTTACTGGTTTCTTGCTGAGTTGATCTGCAATTTCATCGATGAGTTCTTCTGCCTCACCAAATGTTTTGTTCATTTTCCAGTTTCCTGCTAAAATTTTGTCGCGCATAGTATTGAAATTTTTAAAGTGTTTAATTCGATGGTTGACCGGTGGTAGGTGTGGTAAGATCGGGAAATTTGTGAATCAAAGTTTCAGCATCTGGTGTGTCGCGCCAGTTCCATTTGCCTTTAACTACACCGTTTTTCATAAGCATCACGCCCGGGTTGGCTCTTACCATGGTTTTAAGAACAATATCATCGGCGTTAAGCATGGTCACCTTGTTGTCGAAACGCGCTGCAATTTCAGGCAGTTCCTCGGGTAGAGAGGCTGTAATAACCGCTGGTTCTCGACCGCTTTCATAAAAGAAATTCACGATGGGTTTGAGCCGGGTCTCGATTTCGTTGTTAAGAACTTTCGGGTCGTATAGGGTGATAAGCAGTTGATAATCGGTGTTTTTAATGTAAACATCTGTAACGTCGTCTCCGTAGGAATCAACCGCCTGCAGGTTGTGGCGCAAGGCAGCAGAAGGATCGTCAACACGTTGATCAACAAATGACCATTGCGACATCCATACTGAATCGTTATAAGGGAAGTTATTGCTTTCATACTCACGTGTCTCGCCTGTTGAATTGTTTTTGTAAGTTACAAAATAGCGGGCCTGGATCTCGGAGGTTGGATACATGTTTTTGTTTACTTTCCAATCCAAAAAGTCGATCAGCGGTAAGTGGCGATAGGAGTAAAATGAGAAGAGAGCAAATCCAAGAAATCCGGCCAGAAGTGTCAGCCATTGGGTGCAGGGGCGAATGGTTTGAGTCGATGCTTTTCGGGTGATTAAAAGCCCTGCCACGAAAACCATTAACACTACATTTTTATAGAAGGTTTGCCAATTGGTAAGCACGATGGCATCTCCGAAGCAGCCACAATCGGGAACAGGGTTGTAGATGGCATCAAAAAACGTGAGAATGGTGAAGAAAGTCATCGTCAGCGTTACCATCCATCTGGTCAGGACGGGTTTTAGGTTAAAAAGCAATGCAAAACCAATGGCAAACTCAAATGAACACAACGCGATGCTAAGAGCCAATGCAAGCGGCATAGCCCAGTCCATATTGTAGGCTATCAGATAGTCTTCAATTTTAAACATGGTCCCCAGAGGATCTTGTCCTTTTACAAATCCGGAGAACAAAAATGTGATAGCCAATGCATACCGGCTAATAAGTTGGATCGCTTTCATTTTATTCCGTTGATTGATTGGTTTGCTCGTTTTCAAGGGTGATTTTGATCAGCGCAAAAACCGCATAGTTGATGATGTCGGCGTAATTGGCATCGATACCTTCTGAAACACTTGTCTTACCTCCATTGTCTTCAATCTCTTTGATTCTGAATAGCTTTACAAGAATGATATCAACCAGCGAACTAACCCGCATGTTGCGCCAGGCTTCACCATAATCATGGTTTTTTTTGAGCATCAGGGTTTTGGTTGCTTCCAAGTGATGATCGTAAAGTTTGATGGCTGCCTCGGGGTGCAAATCGGGGCGATCTGCTACACCTAATTGAATCTGTATCAGAGCCATCACCGAATAGTTTACGATTCCCATAAATTCACCATCGATGTCTTCATCCACCATTCGTTGTCCTTTTTGTTGCAGACTCCTGATCCTCTCCGCTTTGATGTAAATCTGATCGGTTAATGAAGGGAGTCTGAAAATTCTCCAAACAGGACTGTAGTCGCCAAGCTTGGCAACAAATACTTTACGACATAAACTTGCAACTTGATCAAACTGTAGGGCTGTATCGTTGAGCATAAGAATTGTAAATTTGCACCGGCCAGTTTCCAAAAGGGAAAAACTGGTTTTCAAAATTACTACTTTCAGTTCAATGACGACTCAACTTTCTCGATTGATTAGCCAAGGGCCTGTAATCATGGGTATTCTGAATCTCACCCCTGATTCTTTTTTCGACGGAGGGAAATACCTCTCTGAATTGCAGTGGATGAAGCAAGCCGAAAAGCTCGTTTCGGAAGGGGCTGCTGTGGTTGATATTGGGGCTGTATCCACCCGTCCGGGTGCTGCCGCCATCGACGTTAAGGATGAGCTTTCCCGCATTGCTCCGGTTGTCAGGGCTTTATCAAGGGAGTTCCCCGAGGTTATTCTTTCAGTCGATACCTGGCGCTCGGAGGTAGCAGCAGTTGCTGTAGCGGAAGGTGCCACGCTGATTAATGATATTTCGGGAGGGACGTTTGATGCAGGGATGTTCTCGTTCATTCGATCGCAACAAGTTGATTATGTGTTGATGCACACGCCCGATGTCCCTTCGCGTATGCAGTTGAATCCATCTTACGACGATGTGGTTGCTGATGTGCGCCGCTTTTTGTTTGCCAGAGCTTCTGCTCTTTCCGAAGGGTTTCGTGGACAAATAGTTCTCGATCCTGGTTTTGGCTTTGGGAAAACTATAGAACATAATTATGAACTGCTCCAAAGGCTTAGGGAGATCACAACAGGAGAGTGGCCTGTTTTAGTTGGAGTGAGCAGAAAATCAATGATCTATAAACTTTTAGATGTATCGCCCGAGGAAGCACTAAACGGAACCTCGGCTCTTAACCTGTTCGCGATATTGCAAGGGGCTGCAATTCTGAGGGTTCACGACGTAAAACAGGCATGTGAAGTTGTGAAAATTGCCTCGATGCTGGCTCCCTCTTCTAAATAAATGTACCTTTGATTGTTTTAATATTTTAATAACCTTGCCGATGTTTGTATTGCTTTCAGGTTTTCTTGAGTTCCGGCTGATTGATGCGATCGATATACTCTTGGTTGCGTTTCTGCTTTATGAGTTGTTTAATTTGCTCAAAGGTACCAGCGCAATCAGCATCTTTTTCGGCATCGTGGCAGTAATTGTGCTTTGGAAGGTTGTTAACGTTTTGGAAATGGCTCTCCTAAGTGAAATCCTGGGAGCTTTCATCAGTGTTGGTTTTATTGCTTTGATCGTCGTTTTTCAACCAGAAATCAGACAGTTTCTGTTGCTGTTGGGCAATTCTTCCTTCATCAACAACCAGCGGCGCAGGTTCCTTTTCTGGAAGCTCAAACAAACAAATGAAAGGCTCGACGTTGACACAATCGTACAGGCTTGTCAAAAAATGGCTCACTCCAAAACCGGAGCTCTTATTGTTATTGCAAAAACCAACGATTTGCGTCAATATGCCGACACAGGCGACGAAATTGATGCCCGTTTGAACGAACAGTTGATAGAGAATATTTTCTTTAAAAACAGCCCTTTGCACGATGGGGCAGCAATCATCAGACACAACAGAATTCATGCTGCACGTTGCATTCTGCCAGTTTCTTCAAACATGAAAATAGATGTGGCTCTTGGTCTTCGACACCGTGCCGCCGTGGGGATAACCGAACGGACTGATGCTGTATCGGTGATTGTTTCGGAAGAAACCGGTGAGATTAGTTATGCAAAAGCCGGTATCATCGTTGCTCACGTGAAACCGGCTCAATTAAAAAATTTCCTGGATAAGGAGTTTAATACAGATTAGCGTTTTGTGCTATCCGACTCTTCTACAGCTCTTTCCTGAAGCATTTGCATGATTTCTTCATCTGTTTTCCCGCAGAAAAGCAACGCCTGCGAAGCGTCGTCGGCAAGATCATGATTGGGATACAGGCTGATGAATTGCCTGTACAATTCGGCGGCCTTCATTGGGTCCTGGATGTATTGATCGTAAGTAAACGCCTTGAGAAAGAGGGCTTGCGGAGTTTTGGAAAACTGTTTGTAGTCGGTCAGTATCCGATCATACAGCCCGATGGTGGTTTTGTAGTCGTGAAGAAATGTAGCCAGATCAGCAGCCTTGAGTAAGTATTCGGGAGCCAGTGTATCGGAGGGATACTCTTTGCTGAACGACAAGTACAGGGCTTGCACTTCCTTAACTTTTTCGTTGTCAGGGATTTTTAGTGAATCGGCTTTCAACCCGGCTTCAGCTTTGTCAATTTTTGAAACCAGGGCCGAACGTCCGCCGCATGATGATACAACAACCGTCAGAATCAGCAGTAAAAACGGAAATAGGTTTTTCATCTTATTAATTGGTAAGGTTTAACGTTTTCTCTTTTTATTGATTGGGAATATCATCCTGTAATCTACCTTGATGTTCCCGTGGCTAATGTCTGATAATTTTCTTTTGAGCATGGTCTTGCGAAGCATACTCAGGCGATCGGTAAATACGATCCCTTCCAGATGGTCGTATTCATGTTGAATAACTCTGGCATTTACCCCCTCGAACCATTCGTCGTGAGGCTCAAAGTTTTCGTCGAGGTAGCGCAGGTGAACACGTGGCTGACGTTCAACTGTTTCATGAATATCGGGAATGCTAAGGCATCCTTCGCTGTATCCCCACGGTTCGCCTTGCTGCTCAACCATTTCAGCGTTAATAAAACACTTTTTAAACCCTTTGGCTTCCGGGTATTTCTCGGCAAGAACTTCTCCGTCAATTACAAATACTCTGATGGATTTATTTACCTGAGGTGCTGCCAGTCCTATGCCATCTGTGGCATACATGGTTTCCCATAAATGGGTAATAAATGTTTGAATATCTGGTTCTTCAGGGGTAATGTCGATCGCCTTTTTACGCAAAACCGGATGGCCGTAGGCTACAATTGGTAATATCATGATTTATAAATTCTTAAATTGAATAGATTCCATATACGATTGGAGGAGAATTACAGCACTGATTTTGTCAACCAGCTCTTTGTTCTGTCGGTCTTTTTTCTTCAGCCCTGCTTCAAGCATGGTGCGGTGTGCCAAAACCGATGTAAATCGTTCATCGTAGCGGGCAACAGGAATTTGGGGCCATGTTTTTTTTAAACGATTCACAAACGGGTTGATGAACCGGGAAGCGTCTGATGGCTTGTTGTGCATATCGCGAGGTTCTCCAATTACTATGAGGTCAACCGATTCAGATGCCAGATAGGCTTGCAGCCATTCAAAAAGCTCAGAAACGTGAACGGTGGCTATTCCGTTGGCCACTATTCTCAATTCATCGGTGGCTGCCAGACCCACCCTTTTCTGGCCATAATCAATTGCTAAAATTCTTCCCATAGATCTTGCAAAGTTACGAAAGTTGTTCATCCTACGGCATCATAGCTCCGGTTCTCCCATGTTATAAAGCAACAAACCCGATCTGAACAGACCGGGTTTGTTGCTTTGATGCCTCGATAAGGCTGAATCAAACGCGTTTTTCTTTGATACGTGCTTTCTTGCCACGCAGACCGCGAAGGTAGAATATTCTGGCACGACGAACAACACCTCGTTTGTTCACTTCAATGCTGTCAATAAACGGGGAAACTATGGGGAAAATACGCTCTACTCCAATGTTGTTCGATATTTTCCTTACGGTGAATGTAGCGGTGGCGCCGGCTCCTTTGCGCTGAATCACCACTCCTGCGTAACTCTGGATACGCTCCTTGTTTCCCTCCTTGATCTTGTAATTCACGGTTATGGTGTCACCAGCTTTAAAATCAGGGAATTCCCTGCGCTCTACCTGCGACTCAACATATTTTACTAATTCCGGCTTATTCATGGTATTGAAACTTTTAACGATTCTTCAAAAAGGAGTGCAAATGTACAAAGTTTTTTCTTACAATCCCAACATCGTTCTGTTTCTTTTCTGTTTTATAGGAAATATTTTTTGTCAAAATTATGTCAATCAAAGGTTTATTAGAAATATAGGGGATGAAAAATTAACTTGTTGTTTGTGTTGAATTCAAGGGTGGGGGAGGGGATTTTGATGAATCCAATGGTGTGAAAAAGCAGTTTTAACCACCTGTTTTTTACCTGAATACGAGTTAAATCAATGTCAAGGGATAAATAAAATTGCCGGTATCGATCGAATGGCGGGATGGGCTTGCCGTTGTAGTCGGTTGAATTTACAACTGATCCGGTCATCCCTTCGGCTCCGTAGCCTACAGCCAGGTTGAGCCATCTGGGAATCCAACTGTCTTTTATCCCGAAACTGTTCAAATTCCCCGAAATCCAGAGTGTTGTGCCGTTGTAGTCTTTTACCATTTGCTGAATGGCATTGGCTCCTAACAGATCTGGCCTGTAATCAGCAAATTGGGTTGGATGCCAAGAGTATTTAAGCGACAATCGCTGGTCTTTCCATAGCAGTTCCTGGCCCACGAACAACAAGGCTCCGCTTGTGTTGGCTATCAAATCGCCAACCGACGCTCCCCAATTTGCCGAAAAACCATCGAGTATCTCTATGGTTGTCATATAAGTAAAGCCGGCAACCCCTCCATAAATTACAGCATTGCGACGGCTCATCCCGGCCCAACTTGCTGTATAGGAAGTCATGCGGCTTATATAATAGGATGTTACGCAGTGACCGGCCTTGTCAATCTGAAGCCACTCCTGGTTGTCGTCAAAGAAATGGAAATTGCTTTGCGGATAGTCGCTGTACCACATGGTATAGAGTCCGGCCATTGTTCCTGCATACACAGCGGCTTCGGCGGTTAAAACCAACCGCATTCGTTTCCTGAATTGTGCTTCCAGACTATCCGTTGGCTGAGAAGAAAAATTTACTGGCTCTGGCTTTGGAACCAACAATGTGTCGCGTTGCGAAAAGCTGGCAACACCGGTAAACATTCCTCCTGTTAGCAGGAAAACGAGCAACGTGTTTTTCAGCATCCTTTATCCGTTGCTTAGAAATGGCTTCAGGATGGTTTTTGCCTCTTCAACTTTTTGCTGAAGCATCATCTCTGTGTCGGCCTCTACAATCAGTCGGAGGTAGGGTTCGGTATTGGATGGTCTCACGTTGAACCACCACGTTTTGAATTCAATCCTGTATCCGTCGAAATCGTAGCTGACGGTTGGCGTTTCTTTCTCGGTAAAGAATTTTTTCAGCGCTTCCATAGCAGCATCTTTGTTCTCGATCTTTAGGTTGATTTCTCCCGAGTTGGCATAAATATCGATCTTTTTTACGATCTCTGATACTTTCAGCCCCTCATCGCGAAACCTTTTTACCAGTCGCAGAATAATAAGGCATGCCATAAGGGCTGAGTCGGAATAGTAAAAATCGCTGAAGTAGTAATGTCCGGCTAATTCACCTCCGAAAAGGCCTTTTGTTTCTCTGAGTTTTAAAGCGGCGAATGCCCTGCCCACTTTCCAGATATCTACCCTTGCACCCATGCGTTCCAAATAGGCAGTTACCCCTTTCGAGGTGCGGATGTCTTGTAAAACACTGCCTTTCAATTTTTTTTCTTCCAGATAATAGTGTCCCAACAACCCAATCATCAAATCTGGTCTGATGAAGATTCCGTTTTCATCAGTAAACATCACACGATCAGCATCACCATCGAAAATAATCCCGATGTCTGATCCATTGGCCTGCACGGCTTCGCTAAGTTGTTTCACGTTTTCGGGTTCGAGTGGGTTGGGTTCGTGCGCAGGAAACCGTCCGTCTGGGGTTTCGTTGAGATACACAGGTGTCTCTCCCAGGAGTTTCTTTATATAAAGGCCTGCCATGCCGTTCGAAATATCTACTGTTAATTTCAGTCCTGAAAGATCGGAAAGAAATTGTTTTTGAAATTCAATGTATTGACGTTCAATGTCGAAATCGATTGTTCTGCCTTGCTTTACCGATATGGGTGGTAACTGTTGATTGATGGCTTTTTCAAGTTTTGACAGGCCGGTATCGTAGCCAATTGGTATGGCCTCTTTGCCCGAAACCTTCATTCCGTTGTATTCAGCGGGATTGTGAGAAGCTGTGATCATGACTGAAAGCTCGAACCCGTGTTTGGCCGTGGCCCAATAGATGGAAGGGGTGGTGCATTCACCGGCATCATAAACGTCGGCCCCGCTTTCGGTGAGTCCTTGTGTCAGGCGTGAAAAAATCTCGGGCGATGACAGTCGGCAGTCGCGCCCTACCAGAACTTTTGTGGTATTGAACAAGGTGGGAATGCACCTTCCCATCCTGTAAACATCTTCGCCATTGAAATCAATGTTGAATTTCCCTCGTATATCGTATGCTTTGAATGCTGACATAATGCTTTTTGCGTTATTCTTTTAAATTTGTTGACGTTGAGGCAAAGATACTTCTCTTTTTTTAATTCTCCGAAAGCCCTGTTCAGTTGAATGTTTTGCTCTAGCTTATCGTCGTGTTTTGATTTCAATATATGTATGTCAGAATGGGTTTTGCAATTAATTCTTTTATATTAGCGTAGTCGTTCGCAGGTTGGTGTTCATTACAACGGGTTTCTATGTGTTGCTTAAAATGGTTGAAAGAAATTTTTCTTACATTCCTGATATTCAGTTTGCCGTGGTGTGTTCTGTCGCAGGATTTACTTTTTCAGGATTACTCATTTGAGCGCGATTCATATGCGAAGTTCATAAATTATGACCGGAACGCGGGCATTCCTGATACCAGAGTTAATGATTTTGCCCAGGATGATCGTGGTTTCATTTGGATCGCCACTTCAGGGGGTTTGAGCAGGTTTGATGGTTATACCTTCGATAATTTTTTTCACAATCCTGGCGACTCAACATCGTTGCCTTCTGACCTAATTTATTCTCTTGCTGTTGATTCTGATGATAGGGTCTGGGTTGGATCCTCTCAGGGATTGGCCAGGTACAATGTAACATCCAACAAATTTGTTCAGGTATTAGTTGAACCATTGAAGAAGGACTCCGCAGGGCGACTTGGTGTTCGAGGTCTCCTCGTAGATGAGAATGGTGGTTTGTGGGTGCTTTTGCAAAACGGGGCAGTATATCATAAGAAGCAGAAAGCCGATCAATTTCGTTTTATTATTCAGTTGAAATCAAGCGAATCTTCCTATACCCAACAGGGTATGGTTGACGACAAAAAGGGAAAAGTTTGGATTTCAGCAATGTTTGTAGATAAATTGTTAAGCATCGACAAAAAAACTCTTTCCACCAAAATCTACACCGAGTTGCCACTTGTCACTCCGATCTATGGCATGAGCAAATTTCTCCCTAATTGTGCTTTTGTTACAACAATCGATGGTTCTTTATTTATGAGCAGTGCCCATGGCACTCTTTGTCGCATAACTGAACAAATGTCGATGCAGCCTTCTGGTTTGGGTAATATCTATACAGCGATAACGGATTCGCGCGACAGGTTGTGGCTGGGAGGCTATTCCGGAGGTTTGTTCATGATAGATCGTAATGAGAAGACAATTGTTCAGTATGAGGTAAACGGCGATGAGGCTTATTCTTTGAGCCACAATCAGATTATAAAATTATTTGCCGACCGCGAAGACAATATTTGGATTGCTACTTCGGCTGGATTGTCAATGTTGAGTTCCACACGGTTTAAATTCAGGCATTTGAGGCATCTGAGCGGCGTGAAAAGGTCAATTCCATCCAACAGGATTTCGGCGATTCACCAATCGCCTGATAACACCTTGTGGGTTGGAACCGAAAACGATGGTTTGTTTTCGATTCAAGGCAATCAGATTGAGCACTTTAAATATGTGCGGGGAGACCGTTCAGGCATCGTATCTGGAAATGTTACCGGTATCACTTCTGCTGCCGACGGCTCGGTGTGGCTTTCGTTTTGGAATGGATTCGGCGGAGGCTTCAACAGGCTCGATCCTGAGTCGAAGAAAATTGACTGGATCGATAAACCTAAAGGAAGTTATTGGAATAGTGATGTCAGGGCATTGCCCGATGGTCAACTCTATTTGGGTTGTTGGGGGCCAGGGTTGTTTTTGATGGATCCCGATTCCCGAAAACTCACTAAGGCCTTTTTCGATTTTAAGTTTTATTCCAGCAAATATTTTTCATACAAGGGCTTCATTTATGGCAATATGGTTAGGTATGACTTGAGTGGACAAAACTCGAAAGCGTTTCTTGTCCCTTCCGCCTCGGATTACTCCACTCCCTTGTCAACAGTTCTCCCAAACATGAAAGAAACCGAACACTATCCTGAATTGTTTGATACGGCTTCGCTTGTAGAATATGGTTACGCCAATTCAGGTTTTTTATACAGATATAATTACACTACAAATAAGCTGGCTTACATCCCGTGGCATGGTTCGCAGCCATCTTCAATGGTTGCGAGCAAAGGGTTGTTGTACGTGGCCGGCTCCGACGGTTTGCGGGTTTTTGATTCCTGCCTGAAAAGGGAGTTTAACGAAGGTTTCGTGTCGTCTTCTCGGCCTGTTAAACAGTTAAAGGTCTTTAGAAATAATGTATTTGTACTGTTTGGCAACCGAGTAGAACGTTTGAACGCCGGGAAATTTGAAACTGTCGGGTTCTCATTACCAGAAAATGTCGAGGGGAATTGTTTCGATATCGACAAAACTGGCGATTTCATTGTTGCCTGCCAGGGGAAACTCTTTTTTAAACGCAAGAATAAACCTGCTGTTCAACTGACTCTTGATTCTGATTTGGTTAATACCTCTTTTCTTCAGGTGAACGATATCGCTTTCGTGGGCAATCGTATAGCAGTTGGCACCAACCAGGGGTTGGTTGTCCTTGAATATCACTTGCTGTTGCCTGGCAGCATTCAGATTGATAAAAGAGATTTGGTTTATCGGTCCTTCAATGTGTTGAATCTTTCGACTGATGAATCCGGAAAAATATTTGCTACCACCAACAACGGCCTGGTATCTTATGATCCTCTAACGCGGGCCACAGAGGAGTTCCGCTATCGTACCAGTGCTACCGCCCCATGGAACACTCTGATTTCGACCATGGCTCCTGACTCTTTTGACCGTTTATGGATTGGCACCAGCCAGTTTGGCTACATTGCATGTTATAATATAAAGACAAAACAATTCAAACACTATTTGAAGAAGGGAGTTGCATCTAACCAGATTGTTGGCTCATCAATTCAGTCTGTGTGTGTCGATCAACAGCGGCGAGTTTGGGTTGGTACCGAGGAAGCTTTTATGCAACTCGATGAAACCAATAGTTCTTTCAGGGTTGTTAAATTATGGAAAGATAAAACGTTGCCCGTATCCTCCATAACTCCTGATTTGAATGGAAAGCTGTGGTTGGGGACAATAGATGGTTTGTTTCAGTTTGATCCATCTGCCGATGCGGTTATAAGGCGTTTCTCAATCAACGACGGCACTCAGTCCAACGAATTTGGCAGGGGTTCTGCTCTGCTTCACGATGGTCGCATTGTTGTTTCGGGCTTAAGAGGAATAAATATTTTCAATCCTGATAAACTGCCTACAGATACATTACCTCCTTCGCCTCTGGTGGTTCGCATGAGAGTGGATACTGTTTTGGTTCATAATGCTGGCGCCCATTCCGATTTGGTTTTCCCGTACAGAAAGTGCGATTATGAATTAGAGTTTTCTGCCATGAAATTTGCGAATGCCGAAGGTGCTTCATTTTCATGGTTGCTTGAAGGTTACGATAAGCAATGGCGTCACAGTTCTTATGGACAACATAAGGTGTTGTACTCCAATTTATGGCCAGGGCATTATCGTTTGCTCTTAAAGGCCGCAAATGCCGATGGATATTGGTCGGAGGCACATGTTAAACTCGAGTTTTCTGTTAGTCCCCCCTTCTGGTTAACCTGGTGGTTTGCTCTTTTTGTTTTTTTCGGCCTGGTTGCTCTCTTGTTTGTGATTTATCGGTGGAGGATCTCTCGTTTGCGATTCCATCAGAAAGTCTTGGAACGTACAGTAAAACAGCGAACCGCTGAGATAGCAGCGAAGAATGAAGAGCTAAAGGTACAATATGAGTCGATCCAGGTGAAAAATGAGGAGATTTTAGCCCAACGCGATGAAATTGAAGCACAACGCGATCAGATAGAATCGCAACGCGATGAAGTGATGGTTCAGAAAGAAACAATCGTTCTTCAAAACAAGGCTATTACGGATAGTATTGAATATGCTCGTCGAATTCAGCAAGCCACTCTGCCTTTGAATGAACTCAATTGCAGTGGATTGCTGAAAAACCACTTTGCTTTTCACCGGCCACGTAACATTGTTAGTGGTGATTTTTATTGGGCCTCTTGCCGTGAAGATGCTTTGGTAGTTGCTGTTGCCGATTGCACGGGTCACGGAGTGCCTGGGGCATTTATGAGTATGTTGGGTATCAGTTTTTTAAATCGTATTGTAAACGAAAACCATGTTATTGACCCTGCAGCCGTACTTGAAGCCCTTCGCAAAAATGTGATAGATGCACTTCACCAGTCGGGACGAACTTACGAGGCAGCCGATGGGATGGATGTGTCTGTTATTACTTTTTACAAAGGATCAAAATCTATGGTGTTTTCTGGTGCAAACGCACAGGCTCTTTTGATAAACAAAGGAAATCCGGTGGTTCTAAAAGGCGACAAAATGCCTGTTGCATTTTATGATAAAATGCAACCATTCGTTTCGCATCGATACAGTGTTGAGAGTGGTGATACCGTGTATATGTTTTCCGATGGCTACAGCGATCAGTTTGGGGGTGTCAAAGGTGGCAAACTGAAGATTGGTAATTTCAGAGAGCTTCTGGTTAATCTTTCGTTTGAACCATTTGAAAAACAATTAGTTTCGATGGAAGAACACTTTGCCCGCTGGAAAGGATCTGCTGAGCAGGTTGACGATGTAACTGTAATTGGTTTGTTAATTGACTGACCTTTACAGCAGGGAATTAGTAATCTGTGTTTGTTTGAATACTGGTTATTTCTTTGGTTGATAACAGCCCGCAGGCAGCATAAATATCTTGTCCGCGCGATGCTCTTACAGTAGCCAATACCCCTTTTTCGTTCAAGCGGTTCTTGAAATACTGCAGGGTCTGTTCATCGGTTCCCTGCAAAGGGGTTCCCGGGATGGGGTGAAATCTGATAAGATTGACCCGGCAGCGGATTCCGCTGAGAATTCTAACCAATTCATTGATGTGTCTGGGGGTGTCGTTCAATCCTCCAAAAACGATGTATTCAAACGATACCCGCCGTTGATGCGTCCAGTCGTATTCCTTTACAGCTTCCAGAATTTGATGCAAGTGGTAAACATTCTCAATGGGCATCAATTTGCGTCGTTCATCTTCAAAAGGGCTGTGCAGGCTGATAGCCAGATGGCAGTCGCTTTTTTCCAAAAAGTGCCTCATTGCCGGGATGATCCCTATCGTAGAAACTGTAATCCTTTTCGGGCTCCATGCATACCCCCATTCCGAAGTCAGGATTTCGAGGCTTTGCAGAACTGCATCCACATTGTCAAGTGGTTCGCCCATTCCCATGTAAACCACATTTGTCAGAGTCTGGCGTTCTGGAAGGCTTCTGATTTGGTTAACGATTTCGCCAGCAGTTAACTGTGCCTGAAAACCTTGCTTGCCGGTCATGCAAAACAGGCACCCCATCTTACAACCCACCTGCGACGAAACGCAAAGAGTTGCCCTATCTGCATCGGGAATGTAGGCCGCCTCTACAAACTTCATCTCCCCTTGAACAAAGAGGTATTTTTTTGTCCCGTCAACCGAGGTTTGAACCTTCACCGGTGGTTTTATACCAATTTCAAACCTTTCCTGAAGTATTTTTCTCCCTTTGATGGAGATGTTGGTCATCTCGTCGATCGATGCAACATGTTTTTTATACAGCCATTCAGCAATTTGCTTTCCGGCAAACTTGGGTAAACCAGCCTCTAATGCTTTGTCACTAAGCTGGCTTAAGGTCATTCCGAATAATTTTTCCACTTAAAAATATATTTCTGATACAATTTTTTCAAACGATACACCCCTGCTAATCAACAGATCACGTGTATCGACTACCATCTCTGCACTTCCGCAAAGGTAGTAACTGTAATCTTTCCCAGGTAATGGAGTTTCTTGCAAATACTTGGTCAGCCTCCCTGCATAAACTGACTCATGCTGTTGTTGAGAGCAGCACCTAACATACTGATTACCCATGCTTTTGAATTCTTCCGAATAGTAGAACGACTCGAGGAATCTTCCTCCGTGAATAAGCTTTTTGTCTTCACCCAGTCCACTTCTAAGCATCGATCTGAAGGGGGCAATTCCTGTTCCGGTTGCAATCCACCAGGCAGGTCCTGGTTTGGCAAAAAACGACCCATGCGGGGTGGAACTGTAAATAGTTGATCCTGCCGAGAGGCGGCTAAGCAATGGCGTAAGTTGTCCCGATTGCCTCAGGTCAAAAATAACAGTCATCGCAGGATCGTTTTCACCTGATGCTAAACTATAAAGCCGTTTAGTGTTTTTTGGTTCAATGGCAATATGAACCATCTGACCTGCTTTAAATGGAAGTAGGGGGCTGAATGTCAATTCGAAAACTTCAGGTGCAATAAGACGATTGCATTCAACTTTGCATGTGTGCCAGATCATGGTGAGAGTATGTTGCTATTATAGTAGATGCTAACGGTGTCCTCAAATATTTTCGGCTTTGCGGGTCATGTATTTTGTTGCAATTTCCGGATCTGCTTCAAATCCATATTGGCTGTATAAACCGTGAGCATCAGCAGTGAGCAAGGCACCCCGGCAACCCTTTAAATCCGGATGTGTAACTATGTAATGTGTTAATTGCTTGCCATAGCCCTTCCCGCACTCTTCGGCTATTATGAAAAGATCACACAGGTAATAGTATGTAGCTGTATCGGTTATAACTCTTGCAAAGCCTATTTGCTTGCCATTTTTTAAAATTCCAAATGATAAAGAGCCTTCAATGCTTCGTTTGATTGTATCGAGAGTGCGTCCCTTTGCCCAATATGATTTGGTTGAGAGGTAATCTGCAATCATTTGTAGATCAAACTCTGAAGAGTTGGTGGTGAATTCTATGTGATGCGATTCCATTTTATTTCATATAAAAAGGGGATGCGGTAAGAATACCGCATCCCCCTGACATGGTCTAAATTACTGTATAATAATTTTTTGAGAAATCTTACCCATCTCGTTGTTAAGCGTCAAAATGTAGGTTCCTTTGGGCAGGTTCCTGAGATCGATTTTGGTTACCAGGGTCGATTGGTGGTCAATTGCCATGGTCATCCACCTGGTTCCATCTGTGGAATTCACCGAAAGAGTTGATGATGCAGGCTTTAAGCCCGTAATTACAACGTTGAACAAACCAGAAGCTGGGTTGGGCATGACCGAAAACTTTGCGCCAGACAACCAAGGAGATATGCCTGTACACGGATCGAAACTGAATTCAACAGTATCTGAAACAGATCCACTGCATGGGGTATAGGCTTCGGCCGATAGAACTAGTTGAACCTTTCCTGTCGCCAGATCAGTAGGTCCTGGAGAATAAACTGCAGCAAGTTCACCCGGGTTGGAAAAAGTACCGTCTCCGAGAGTGATCCATTGAATATTGTTGCCATCAATCACGGTTGGAGTACACGTAAATGGGAACCAATTGGTACAGATTACGCTGTCAGCACCGGCGCTAACTTCTGGTTGCGAATGAATTATAAGATTAAGATCGTCTGAAGCTTCATTGCACCCCAAGTAACCATAAGCGTGGAATGTTAATGTTACAGCATGGTTGCTGATGTCGGTCTGGCCGGGAGTATAGGTAGTGGTTGCCAGAGCCGGATTGGCAAAAACGCCATCGCCGCTTGTAGTCCATAACGTTGACGCCGCAAGTGAAGCATTTCCTGAAATTGACACAGGCGTGTTATCGCAAATTTCCTGATCATCGCCAGCAGATGCCTGAGCAGGTTCTACCACTGTGATTAGAATACTATCAATGGCTGTGTTGCTTCCATCGTTTATCTCACATATATAATAGGTATTGGCTTCTGGTTTTACCCATAAAGTGTCGTTCGTCGAGGTAGTACCTGAAGGATTGGAGTTCCACGTATAGGTGTAATTACCCGATCCTCCAACGCCTGAAACTACAAGTTGTGTACTGTCGCCAGGGCAAACTGAATCGTTAGAGGCTGTAATGTTAAGCCCAAAAACCTGGTCGAAACTGAACTTGGCTACCCGTGTTTTCCACCCTTGGCTGCTGGTGTTTTGCATGTATTCAGTTGTAAACCAGAAAGTGTTGGGTGCTGATGGATCGATTGTCATTGCGCTGTAATCGCCCCATCTGCCATTACCGATGAAGCCGCCGGTCTGGCTTCCGCCACCAGCAACTATTTCCTGTTCAGCTATGGTCATCTGGCCAAGTGGATCGTTTTTCATCCTGCCTGCAAACCTTATTCCTGGATAGACTGTGGAATTTGCTACCGAATATCCGATAGCTATATTCCCATTGCCATCCATGGCTATGCTTCCCATCCAGCGGTTGATGTTATCGGGTGAGTAGGTACCTTCCTGGTAAAGTGACCAAGGAGATGTGCCGCTCTTTCTAAACTCATACCATCTTACACCGGCAACGCCGCTAACATTAACCGTATGGTTGGTAACCATGGTTTGGTAGCTGCCAAAATTCCGATATTGAAGCCTGAACATCAGCCGGTCTGTAATAACATCGAGTTTTCGGGTTGTGCCAGGTTGGGGAATGCCACTAATAGATGTGCTCCAGAATGTGACGGGAATATTGGCTTCCAGTTCAAATACTGAATTGGCGGTGTTGTTCCAATCAAGGGTCATCTTGTAAACCACAAATTTCGACGGGCTTTTAATGTACCCAAAGTAAGCAGGCGACCCTGAAGGAGGGGGAGTTGTTCCGTCAGCATCTGATGGAAGCATCCCAAAGGGTTCCTGACTGGCTGACATGGGGAAATATACCATCTCTGCGTTCGGATCTCCGGCCAGCATCTTGGTACGGTTAAATGCAACGGCTGCCGTTCCTACATAATTGGTTGAACCAGATGAAAATCTGTTTACGGTTAGTGTGTATGCGTTGTGCCACACTCCCAGTTTCGGATAGTCGGGCATGTCAGTAAATGAATAGCCATAACGATACCATTGACCAGTTGGGTCAGGGGTTACGCTAATAGCAATCATCATGTAAAAGGGTCCGTTGGGATAATTTGGCAGTGCAAATTGGCTGGCCAGCCATCTATCGGCATATTCATCGTAAAGCACTATCGGATCGCCATCATTGCTGTTTCCCCAAGGCCCCGTAAATCCTTGCCAAATAGTGTTATTAGCAACTGGGCCTAAAAGTGAAGTCCCCGATTTATCCCATATTTGGAACGACATGTTAATCATTTGGAAATAATGATTCAGACCAACGTCACCATCAGTATCAGGGGGCATAACTCCATTCAAATTGCCAACGCCATTGAAATTAGGTCCAATGGCATTGGGGGCTTTCAGCCATCCCATTTTTTTTTGAACTATTGCGTCCGGAACATTCTTAAGCTCAGGACTTGGTGTTCTGAAAATGTTTTTCACTACGCCATCTTTCCAGGGACGGCCTGTCTCTTTTGGTGTTATCGCCGGCATGTCTCTTAATGGAGGTGACACATCAGCATAAACTGGTTTAGCAGTAAATTCAGGCCTGATTCTGTCCTGTAGATCTTGGGCCGTTAAGGCTCCAGCCAAAAAGAATCCGAGGCCTGCAAAAAGAAATTGTTTGATCATAGAAATTAGGTTATTGTAAATCAGTAATATAAACTATTTCAGTTCGATGTCAAGTTGAAAACTATTCTATACCAAATCTCGAGGAATAGACGAAGTATTTGAACAGCAAGGCGGTTAATATCAAGAAATCTGAAAGGAGTTTTTATCAGATAATCAAGTATCTTCGGAATAAACCTTTCAGGTATATTATAGTTCATTTAACCTGAAATCTCACCTCCATGAGTAACAGTAAAAGAATGCACTAAAGTACTAAAAGTTGCCTGAACAGGCTCTTTTCGATCGAATATAAATGCATTAATCAAATTGTGTTGATTATATTTGCCCGATTCTTTGTCATCTTTTCATTGCAAAATGTCGAGGCATAGATTTTTATCATTGTAGTAACATCAACAAAATTTTTATCTCATGAATTCTATCAATCAGTTAGAACCCAAAGAAGTATGGAAATATTTTGAACAAATAACCCGCATTCCTCGCCCCTCAAAGAAGGAAGAAAAGATTCGCGAATTCCTTCTGGCCTTCGGAAAAAGTCTGCAACTGGAAACCAAACGTGATGAAATTGGCAATGTAGTTATATGTAAACCTGCAACTCCTGGCTACGAACGAAAACCAATTGTAGTTTTACAAAGCCACATGGATATGGTATGTGAAAAGAATAGTGACCATGTTTTCAACTTCGACACAGATCCCATACAGACTGTAATTGACGGCGAATGGGTAAAGGCTGTTGGCACTACCCTGGGGGCTGATGATGGCATTGGGATGGCAGCACAAATGGCCATTCTGGCCTCGAAAACCGCTAAGCATGGTCCATTGGAGTGCCTTTTTACCGTTGATGAAGAAACTGGCTTAAGTGGTGCCGATGCATTGCAACCAGGCTTCCTGAAAGGGAATATTCTTTTAAATCTGGATTCTGAAGATGAAGGAGAGTTGTTCATTGGATGTGCCGGAGGTATCGATACCGTTGCCACCCTTAGCTATGAAAAACGCCCCGTTCCAAAGCGTTCACACAGTTATAGGATTAGTGTAAAGGGCTTAAAAGGTGGACATTCGGGCGATGATATTCACAAAGGCTGCGGAAACTCAAATAAAATCCTCAACAGGTTTCTATGGACCACCCAAAGCAAGCTGGACCTGAGAATAGCCTGGTTCGATGGTGGAAACCTTCGCAATGCCATTCCCAGGGAAGCATACTGCATTGTTACATTTCCGTATGAAAATGAATCTGCTTTTATTTCGGCCTTTGAAACTTTCCGATCACATGTAATAAATGAATTGAGCCTCACCGACCCTGGCGTTAATCTCCAGATTGAAAAGGCATCGATGCCTGATTTTGTGATTAATCGCAAATCTCAGAGAAAGCTGCTTAATGCACTTTATGCATGCCCCCATGGTGTATTGGCAATGAGTTTCTCGATGCCTGGTATGGTTGAAACAAGTACAAATCTGGCCTCAGTAAAGTTTATTGACGACAACAAGATATTGATTACCACCAGCCAGAGAAGTGACAGGAACTCATCGAGGTTTGATGTTGCCAACATGGTTGAGAGTGTGTTTGCTCTTGCAGGTTGCGATGTAGTCCATTCCGACGGATACCCTGGATGGCAACCCAACCCTGCATCACCCATTATGAAACATATGGCGGCAACTTATGAGCGATTATTTGATACCAAGCCGATTGTCAGATCTATACATGCTGGTTTGGAGTGTGGTTTATTCCTCGAGAAGTATCCCTCCATGGATATGGTTTCATTTGGACCAACTCTTCGCGGGGTTCATAGTCCCGATGAGAAAATTCACATAGGTACAGTCGTCAAATTTTACGATTTGTTGTTGGAGGTATTGGCTACTTTGCCCGATAATTAATAGTTAATTAATTGAATAACAATAATTTGTTACTTGTTGGTTGAAAATGCAAGTGAAAAGGCATTTTTAAGACCATTTGAAGCAAATACAACAAAGGGCAGGATGATGAAAAATTCTGTCCTTTTTTGTTAGAAATTGATAATCAGATAATAGTATAGTCATCGCGTTTTGAACGGCCTTTTGAGTGGTTTGGCAGTGATGAAAAAAATGCGAAAAAATGATAGTTCTTTATCAGTATGTTAAGAATTAATTATGAAAAAGTTTCTAAAAGGTTTGTTTTAGTCAAAAATAAGCCCGTATCTTTGCAGCCTCAAACGAGCAAACGTTCTTACACCGATTGAAAGATAAACGAACTTAAGTTTTGAAGAGCTGAAAAGCGAAACAAAAAAAAGTTTTAAAAAAGTTTGTCAGTTTGAAAAAACTCTTTACCTTTGCACCCCCGAAACTAACGGGGCCAAAGAAAGAAAAAGTTCATTGAAGAAATTGAGTAAATAAGTAAGCTTGAGGCGAACCACGTCAATCATTAAGGTGAAAGACGGTACAGAGTCAGGACAGAAGAATAATTAAGGAAAACTCTACAATGGAGAGTTTGA
>JAQVCV010000065.1 GCA_028689615.1 Bacteroidales bacterium
CATTGGGCTTCAGAGGTGAGGCTTTGGCTTCCATTGCCTCAGTGGCGCAGGTGGAGTTGCGCACCCGTCGTGCTGGTGATGAACTCGGGGTTGCTATTCTGATTGAAGGGAGCCGGCTGGTGAGCCAAACTCCCGAGTCGATGCCGGCAGGAACTACTTTCGCGGTTAAAAATTTGTTTTACAACATCCCGGCCCGTCGCAATTTTTTGAAAGGAGAAGCTGTAGAGATGCGCCATTGCATCGAGGAATTCGAACGGGTAGCGCTGGTGCATCCGCAAATCGAGTTTGCCATGATTCACAATGGTAAAGCGGTGTTTCACCTCCCTTCATCGCCTCTCCGGCAACGCATCGTTAATATTTTTGGTGCTGCTCTCCATCCGCGCCTGGTGCCTTTGGGGCAGGAGAGCGACATCGTGGCCATCGACGGGTTTATCGGAAAACCCGAATATGCACGAAAAACGCGTGGTGAACAGTATTTCTTCGTGAATGGCCGTTATGTCAAAATACCTTACCTGGCTCATGCTGTGGAATCGGCTTATCAGGAATTGATCCCCGAAAAGTCGTACCCATCTTATTTCATTTACCTTGTGGTTGACCCGGCTTCGCTCGACGTGAACATCCACCCCACCAAAACCGAGGTGAAACTTCTCGACGAAAGTCATATTTATGCCATGTTGAAGGCCACTGTCAGAAAATCGCTCGGACAGTTTAACCTGGTCCCAACCCTCGATTTTGATCAGGAGACCATCTTCAACGTGCCCGAACCCGATCCTTTGAATCCTCCTCAACAACCCACCATCACGGTCAACCCTGATTACAACCCCTTTACAAATCCCAATCCGCGTCAGAATTCCTCGCTATCACCGGCTTTCAGAATCCAAAGCTCGCCGGCTGGATGGGAAAAGCTTTTCCCTTCAAAAAGGTTTGATCATGAGGAGGCTGTACCTGCGCCCGAAACAACATTGACCACAGAACCTTTTGAAAACAGGGTAGTTCTGACGGAAGGGAGCGACAAACCTATCATGCAGCTGATGGGCAGATACTTGCTTACAACGCTTCGCAACGGCCTCTTGTTGGTTGACCAGCAAAGAGCCCACGAGAGGATTTTGTATGAACGTTATCTTACTCAATTGCAGGGAAATGCATCAGCCTCTCAGCAATTGCTCTTCCCTTTGACGTTTTATTTCCAGCCCTCGGATGCCGAAATCCTGAAATCGCTGCAAAACGAGTTGCGAAAAGTGGGCTTTGAAATCGAGACAGCCGGGCAGAATCAGTTTATCCTGAATGGGTTGCCCGTTGGGCTCAACGAAACAGAGGCTGGTAATTTGCTGGAACAATTGCTGCATGAGTTCAGGCAAGCCCCCGACAATACTTCAGAGGCTCACCTTCCCACCATTGCTTCGTCGCTGGCACGCAATCAGGCTGTAAAGCCAGGACATCTGCTCTCGTCTGATGAAATTAAAAACATGATCGATTCACTGTTTGCTTGTCAGGCTCCCGATTTATCGCCCGATGGACGCCCCACTCTTAAAGTTCTTACACCCGACGACCTGGCAAAACTGCTGCGATAGTCTTGAACCTACTCCCGTATGAAATGGTTTTATGTTGTTATATGAATAATTCTAGCGTTAAATGAGCTTCAATCAATACCGACCTTCCGGTTTTCTGGGACTTACCCCTGTGGTTAAAAATCTGTTGATCATCAATGCCTTGTGTTTTCTGGCCATGATGGGAATTGGCAATCTGACCCGCGGGGCCACCGACCTGAACGATATTTTAGGCCTTCACTATTGGGGTTCTGATAAATATGAGCCCTACCAGTTTGTAACCTATATGTTTATGCATGGCGGGTTCACCCACATTCTGTTCAACATGTTTGCCGTTTGGATGTTTGGAAATGTATTAGAACAGGTTTGGGGGCCAAAGCGTTTCCTGTTTTATTATCTTGTTACAGGAATAGGTGCCGGCGTGTTGCACATGCTGGTGATGTGGTATCAATTTGCAGGCATTCAGGAAGCTATCAACCAATTTATGCTGCAACCCAACCCTGTCGATTTTGATGCTTTGGTCAAAACCCGCTTCGAGGGTAGGTTCAATCCCGAGGCCTTGGCACAGCTCGTTTACCAGTGGAGCCTGTCGCCATCCGATCCTAAGATGATTTCGGAGGCCTCGGCGGCCTTAAAATCGTTGCTGGCAGGGCAGATGGATATCAGCACTGTTGGTGCTTCGGGGTCTGTGTTTGGCATTTTATTGGCTTTTGGTATGTTGTTTCCCAATTCGTTGATATACCTTTACTTTGCAATTCCGATAAAGGCCAAGTGGTTCGTGATTCTCTACGGCGCGTTCGAACTCTATTCCGGCATAGCCAACAACCCCGGCGACAATGTGGCTCATTTTGCCCATCTGGGTGGGATGATTTTCGGATTCATTCTGATTAAATTCTGGAAAAACAAGCAATACCGATGAACAATATTTATGGAGGTAACTATGGATCAGGCTACCGGCCGCAGCCCGGTGCCGAGCTCAGAGCTTTCTTCCGCCGGAAGGACGCCTTTGCCAGATTGTTGATAATCAATCTGGCAGTAATGCTGGTGGTGTCGTTTGTCAGGCTGGTGGCAGCTCTGTATCAGATTCCTGATGCCCTGATACTCGACGGGTATGTCATGGAATACCTCGCCGTTCCTGCCGACATCCATTTCTTGCCCTGGCGCGTTTGGACTGTGGTCACCTATATGTTTCTGCACGTCGATTTCTTCCACATCCTGTTCAACATGCTTTGGTTCTATTGGTTTGGGAAGATTTTTCTCGAATATTTTGATCAGCGCTTTCTGATGATCAACTACCTGGCGGGCGGAGCAGCAGGGGTGGTGATGTACCTGTTTTTTTACAATACCTTCCCCTTGTTCGATCCTATGGTAGCCGACAGTCGCCTGTTGGGCGCGTCGGCCGCTGTGATGGCTGTAGTGGCTGCCGTGGCTTTTTATGTACCCGACTATTCCGTTCAGCTTTTTCTTTTTGGCAGGATTAAAGTGTTTTATATTGCCCTGGCACTTTTTATTATAGATTTTTTTATGATCACGGGCAACAACGCTGGCGGGCATTTGGCTCACATCGGGGGGGCATTGTGGGGGTATTTGTTTGTCAGGCTTTATACCAAGGGTTACAGGTTCAGAATCAGACGTATGAACCTCGGGTTTTCAAAACCCAAAATGAACAAGACCTATTCCTCGGGCCGGCCTGTTTCAGACGAAGAGTATCGGCGTCGTAAAATCGAAGAACAGGAACAAATTGACAACATACTCGACAAAATTAAGCTGTCTGGTTACAACAGTCTTACAGCTAAAGAGAAAGAGTTGCTTTTTAGGGCAAGTAATAAGAAATAGAAGATGGGTAGCCGACGAAAAGATAAAGCCATGAAAGGCTGGAGTTTATCAGGTACTCTGGGGGGAGTGCTTCGCCTGGTGAATGTTGTTTTTGTGTTGTTGCTTCTGACAAGTTACGTGGCTCCTTATGTGAGTCCGCAAACTTTCTGGCTCCTCGCTTTTTTCGGACTGATGTACCCGGTGTTTTTAATTGTTAATATGGCATTTCTGGTCTTTTGGACTTTTCGCCGCCGGCCTTTTGCTCTTTACTCTTTTGTTGCTATTCTGTTGGGATGGAATTTGTTGTGGTCGCATTTCAGGTTTACTGGCAAGGTTGACGATCTTACCAATCCCCGCACTATAAAGGTGCTTACCTACAATGTGAAGCATTTGAGCGGGCTCGATGATCAAAAAAGGGTAGATCAGTTAGAAGCCATTGCCGAACTTATTGGAAACACGCAGGCCGACGTGGTGTTTATGCAAGAATTTTTCAGTAAAAAAAAGACTTTTGACCAGAAAATTGAATTCTTAAAGGAGAAGATTGGTTTGAAATACTATACTTACCGAACTTATTTCCCTACGCGCAAAAAAGATGGCGGTTACTATTGCATACTGACTCTGAGCCGGTTTCCAATTGTATCGCACAGCGATGTGAGTTTCCAGCGTCGCAGGGTAGCCCTGATTACTGATATTGCTGTTCCGGGCGATACCTTCAGGTTGGTAAACGTCCATTTTAGAAGCAATCATCTTAATTCCAAAGAGCTTAGCCTGATTGATCCCGAACAGGAAGGTTTTCCTGATCAGGAAAGATTAAAAAAGGATTCCAGAAATATTTACTGGAAGCTTCGCAGAGCTTTTATCGACAGATCGCGTCATGCCGACCTCGTGAAGCGGGCTCTGGATAAGTCGCCGCATCCGGTTATAGTTGCAGGCGATTTCAACGATACCCCTGCCTCTTATACCGTTCATACGCTCCTGGGTGGTATGAACGACGCTTTCGAATATGCAGGCGAAGGTTATGGAAACACCTTTGCCGGCAACCTTCCTCCTATCAGGATCGATTACCTGGCTTGCGATGATTATTTCGAGGTTGGAAGTTATTATGTTATTAAGCGAAAATTTTCAGACCATTATCCTGTTGTTGCTACTTTTACCCCATTGAATGATCCCCGCTGAAACAATAGAAAGATGGCGCTCATTTCTTGAAGCGCGCTACGCCGTTTACGCCGTGCCAGGATTCGTCGCCAATGATCCTGTCAGCATCCCGCATCAGTTTTCAAAAAAGGACGACATCGAAATCGCGGCTTTTTTTACAGCAACTATCAGTTGGGGTAATCGGAAAGCCATTCTGAAAGCTGCCAGCCAATTGATGGAACGAATGGATGGTGCTCCTGCCGATTTTTTATTGAAGGGCTCTGATGAAGATTGGAAAAAACTCGATGGATTTGTTTACCGCACTTTTCAATTCACTGATCTTCTCTTTTTTTCCAACGCACTAAAAAATATTTATTCTTTTCAGGGCGGGCTGGAGAAAGTGTTTACCGATGGTTTTAATGCAGCTTCTTCATACGGTATTATCGATTCTATTGCTTTCTTCAGAAAGGTATTCTTCAGCTCTTCATGGCTCCCGCAGCGCACTGTGAAGCACGTACCTGATGTTTTGCAAGGATCGGCCGCCAAGCGGATTAACATGTTTCTTAGGTGGATGGTCAGACCCTCCGCGGAGGGGATTGATTTCGGGATCTGGAAGGCTATTCCTCCATCGTCGCTTCTCTGTCCGCTCGATCTGCACTCTGCCGCCATAGCCCGTGAGGCAGGACTGCTCAAACGCCACGTGAACGATTTGATTGCCGTGATTGAACTTACCAACAACCTTCGCCTTGTTGACTCGATAGATCCTGTACGTTTCGATCTGGCGCTTTTTGGTGAAGGGGTCAACCGATAGTTGGACAGGAAATCCCTAGCCGGTGTGTTAATTGCCCTCAACGGGTTGTCCTTTGCTGAATGCCACCACCGTAGCTTCTGAAAAGCCTATCTTGTCGCGCAGATACTCGGCATAGGCTTTGGCAACATTTCTTTTTCTGAAACTGCCGGCAAAATAATAGTAAGTCTCGCCGTTGATCACCTCAGTAATCACCTCTTCAGTTCCCATTCTGGTTTCCAGCTCGGCAATAGATGCCCTGAACTCTTGAACAGTATAGAATCTTACCCGGTACTCATCCACACGGTTGCTGTTACCTTGTGCAATACCCTTGCGGTTGCTTTTCCCCAAGGCATCAAACTGCCCCATTTCTGATTGGTAGCCCTCGTAGATGTTTTGCATGTTGTGCGATCTTTTGTCGTTTTGATACATCACGCTAAACATCCCTTTGTGCCCGGTTTCATTCTCCAGCTTTTCCTTATAGGCATCAGCCTCCTCGCGTGTTGCAAACAGCCCTGTGGTGTAATAGTACCAACCTTTATCGTGTTCTTCCATCACGTCTTTTTCTTCTGGAAACATTTGGGTGATTTTGTTTTGCGGTATGGGTTGCCCTTTGCTGCTCAAAATCTGAACCCTGAATTTTATTCCTGAGAGGAGACCCTCTGGCAGCGAATCCAAACCTGTGGCATAATTCCGCCCCTTTGCATCCTTATCGATGTATTCCATCTCTTTGAAATGGAATACTTCGCCACTGTAGGCTACGAATCTGGCCGTTAGGAGGAAGGGATAGGAACCATTGGGAACGCTGGCGGTTAACAGCCTGAAGGTGTTCACACGGTTGGTGTCGATAGCATCTACTTTATACTGAACGTTGGCTCCCTGCCCATTGGTGGTTATTTTGAATTTCTTTTTATTGGCAACTTCCATTTGAAAATCGGGTGGAAAAGCAAAGTCGAGATCCAAAACACCCTCGCGACCGGCATTCTTGAATTGTATGGTAATGTTTACCTCTGGTTCAGCGTAAATTTTTTGTGGTATCTTCACTGTCATGGATGGTTGCTTAAGAGCCATAAGCGGATCAACAGCGCCTCCGGTTGTTGAAAAGAAATGGGTGTAGCGTAGCGGCAGAAAATCGGGATCAGACCTGTAGCGGGCCAGTTCTGTTTTTTTGGGCTCAAACAATTTAATGTTCGCATTGAATTTATAGGTGAGACCAGCTGAGGTGTAGAGGTATTGGTCGTAAGCAAACCCGCTGATTTTGTTGTCGAGCTTATCAGAGGTCACGGTGTGGAGGTTGCTTTCTAAATTGAGATTGAGATTGGGAATCAATAAAATATCGGCTCCCAATCCAACAGGAAATACCCCTTCCAGGGTTCTGCCGTTGATGCCTTTGCCGAAAGGTTTGTATCCGTTGCGCGTAATCAGCGAGCCATCTACAAGGCTGTAGGCATCGGTAATCCAGTGGGTGTAACCGGCACCTGCCGTGGCATAAAGATTCCACGAGCGGGGGCGGGTGTTTTCGGGTTCTTTCTTGAAAAAATAGTATTGAGCCGAAAGGTTGTACTCAAACATCGATGCCTGAAATTCTGCCGGCACTTCTTTGTTTTCTGATGTTTGAAACAACATACCGGTGCCACTAAGTCTCGAATTGATTGCCTGAAACCTCAGGCTGAACGAGGGTGTGAGTTGTTTGCCGAACCAAATGCTGTAGCCTGGTTTAACATCGGCATTTCCATCCCACGCGAATTTCATGTCGCCCATAGCCAAAGTAGCACCAACACTCGCGTTCACCATCCAGTCTTTCTGCCACCATCCAAGCTCTTTGCTTTTCTTTTGCCCATGGATGGTTTGGAACTGAGCCAGTGCAAGTAGCGTTATTATTAGGGTTTTATATGTTAATCCGGTATTCTTCATGAGCAATTACTTGCAATATTTTTCAACCAGTTTATCGCTTTCCTCGATCCCATAAACCGATGTTTGGTGAAAATCGGCGCAAGCCCCGTCGCGGTCTTTCCGTGCCAGACGAGTCAGACCACGGTTGTAGAGCATTCGATACCAATCTTTGATGAGGTTTGGGTCATCAGGTTTTAAATCGTAGGAGATGTTGTACATCTCTTCTGCCTTTTGGTAGTTTTTTAATTGATGCCAGGCCGATCCCATGTAGGCATATATGAGAAAGGTTCGTTGCAGGGGGTCGGCTTTTACCGCCCGGTCGAAATCCTGCAGGGCTCCGTTGTAATCCTCTCTGTCGAACTGGGCTATGCCTCGTTTGAAATACTCGAGAAAGGTATTGGGTTGAACAATCAATGCATCAAATACCGGCAGCCCTTTAACAAACGAACTGTAAGTTTCGAGCGGGACTTCGTAATAGAAATTTTTTAGCAGTTTTTGCTGGTTATCGGGGTCGAAGTATTTGAAATAGATGTTTTTCTTATTGAATACTTCAATGGGCCTGAAGCGCATCACCTTGTTTCCGTTGATCTGAGTTTGCATCACTGCCCACAACAGGGTTTTGGTGCTTTTGGTTTTTGAAGCCCACGCGTGCTGAATATCGCCCGAAATCTTGACCAGATAGGTGTGCTCGTCGTAGCGCGGAATGGTTCCACCTGTTAGCAAATCGAGATTCACGAGGTAGGTGCGTCCTGCTGTCATGGTATCTGGTCTCAATGCCCGGAGCATCTCGGCTTTAAATACATAATAATCTATTTGCTTGTACTTAACCCAGTTGTAGCGGAGGGTTGAAAATTCGTATTCCCCTTTATCCGACTTTATCAGCATCACCACATATTGCCTCCCGTGTACCATAATCTCGCGCAACTCGATGATCTCGAAGTTGTGCCGCCCCAGTTTGTTGGAAGGTTCTGATGTGCGGTTGTTGTCGGCGTCGGCATTGGGCAGGCAGTTTTGGGCACTGAACCATATGCCGTTGTCCTGAAGGGTCCAGCCGGTAGCACTCCTGATGGCCGACATCACATCGCCAACTACTGGCAGATTGTCGGTTGTGCGATCGCTCTTTTGAGCCCTGGCCGTTACCGACAATACCACCACGAATAACATCCATATGACCCGTCTGGTGTAGTTTTCCATAAATTCGACGTAAAGGTAGTGTCTGTCAGTCCTCGATCTGCGGGATTGTTAATAACATTGCGGTGAATTGTTGATAACTTTTGTTTTTAGGGCGATTTTATTGTGAATTGTTTCGCGTTGAAAAGTTATTAACACCCTGCGTGTGGCTTGTGTAGCCGTTTGGGCATTGTAGAATAACCAGAATCAGGAATCGGGGTTTGTGGTAACGGGGAGATGTTAAGGGTGAAAACGGATTGAATTCACCGGTTTCGGTACCACGAAATCAGCAGGATGGCAATGGCTGCCGCGAGCGACGCAATAGCAACAGCAAAGGTGGTTGAAAATCCCCACATTTCGTAAATCCAAACGCCGAACAGGGGTGCAAACAGTGCCCTGACTGCTGTGAGGAACAGGTGAACGCTCTGGTAATCGCCCGATTCTTCCGGTTTGCAAAAATAGGCCGATCCGATGTTCCACAAGAGGGCCATGGTTGCTGCAAAGAATCCATAAACCAGAAAGGCAGCCATCAAAAAATAATAGATATGGATGTTGCCCAGGGTGGTTTGGTATGGGCGAATTTCGGTTACCCACAGCAGGGCAATGTATCCCAACAGCGCTGAGAACGTGATGGCGGCAAACAAGCGCGGGTCAATCTTCCCGATTAAACGACCAAAAAACGGGAGCAGGAGGATGGCTTCGATGTTGTAGAAGTTTTTGTAAAAGGCAACGCTGGTGTAGTTGAGGTTAAGGCCTTCGCGAAAAAAGATGTTGATGATGGTAACCGATACCATGAACGAGAAGCCGTAAAACATCATCCCTATCTGGAAATGCCGGAAGGGTTTGTTGGTCGTTAAAATGGTTTTCATCCGGCGGGCCGATGCCCCGACGCCTTTCCAGAATGAGGTGGTTGTGGGAGGTATTGCAGTCTGTGGCGTTTGATCCATAGCGGCAAGCAACCACAACGAGCTTATACCAAGCAACGAAATCAGGGGGAAAATCCATCGGAATGCCATGGGGTTCACATCGAGCCACAAGCCGTAGAGGAGGGTTACCACCATCATCACGGCCTTATTAACCGATTGTGCCAGACTGTAGAACCGCCCGAAATTGGTGTGGGTGTAGTTGTTTTTAAGCAGTTGGTTGATGGTTGGATAGATCACGGGGTTGCCGGCATAGTAAATGAAGAAAAGCGACAGGAACGCCATGTGGTAGAACTCGCCGGTGAGCAGGGCGGCATTGGCCGGAAACAGGAGCATCAACGCCAACGGTCCGCGTGTTACGATTCCCGTTATCCGCAAAAGCCGCCCGCGGTTGGTGGTGCGGTTGATGAACTCGTTGAAAAAAATAAGAAAGAGGAACACCACCATGCTCGACTGAAACAGCATCCCCATGAGGTAGTTGCTGCCGTTCATGCTTTTCAGAAACACAAATTCGTTGAGGGCAAGCACGCCCAGAATGATCCCCTCGATGAACGAGTAGGCCAGGTGCAGTTTTAAAGTTTTCGATTCGCCCGTGTTCATCGCTTTGGGTGTCTTCAGCAAGGAGAACCGCGCGATTTTCATAGGGCGATGAGTTGGTGGTGAAGGATTTGGTTCAATAAATTCAGCCCTGAAGCTTTACACGTTGAAGCGGATGTGCAGCAGATCGCCATCGCCAACCACGTAGTTTTTGCCTTCCACCGAGAGTTTCCCGGCCTCTTTGCAGGCGTGTTCGGTGCCATACTTCATGAAGTCGTCGTATTTGATCACTTCTGCTCTGATGAATCCCCGTTCCAGATCGGAGTGGATTACGCCGGCAGCTTGTGGTGCTGTCATGCCTCTGTGGATAGTCCAGGCACGCACCTCTTTAGGGCCTGCAGTGAAAAAGGTTTGAAGGTCGAGAAGCGAATAGGCGGCCCTGATCATCTTGTTTACGCCAGGCTCGGCCAACCCCACATCTTCCAGAAATACTTTCCGATCGTCGGCATCTTCCAGCTCGGCAATTTCAGCCTCCAGCTTGCCGGCTATGGTCAGAATTTCGCTCCCTTCGCCCGACAGGGCTTCTCTGATGGTTTCTGAATAGCGATTGCCGTTAACGGCGCTGTTGTCGTCAACGTTGCAGACATACATCACGGGTTTCATGGTGAGTAGAAAAATGTCGTCAACAAACCTTTGGTCGTCTGCCGAAACCGACGCTGTGCGTGCGGGTTGCAGGTTTTCAAGGTGTTCTTTGTAAACTGCCAGCACCTCCAGGCCTCGCTTGGCGTCTTTGTCGCCCGATTTGGCTGCCTTCTCAAGGCGCACAATTTTCTTCTCTACCGATTCGATGTCTTTAACCTGCAACTCAAAATCAACCAGCTCTTTGTCGCGTAGCGGGTTGACCGATCCTTCGGCATGGGGAAGCTGCGGATCGTCGAAACAACGCAAAACATAAATCAGGGCATCAACATTGCGAATGTCGGACAGGAATTTATTCCCTTCACCTTTCGATCCACCTTTGGTCAGTCCGGGAATGTCAACAATATCTACCGTTGTATGAACTACACGAGCCGATTTCACCAGTGCATCAATTTTGTACAGTCGCTCGTCGGGAACGCTGATCATGCCGATGTTCGATTTTTGAGCCACAGCAAAGCTGGAAGCCTGAGCCTTGGAGTTGGAGATGCAATTGAATATGGTGGTTTTTCCGGAGTTGGTTAGGCCAACAATTCCACAGGTGAGTGCCATGTTCGATTCAAAATTTAATTTCAGACCGCAAAGGTACAGATTTTGGCCGTCATGGCAGCGATGGGGTTGTATAGCAACGGCAGGTTTGGTTTGTTTTGCTTGTTTTGTTCGATTTGATTTTTTTTCTCCTATAAATCCTTTCTAAGCAAGTTGTAAACTAACAGATAATCCGCCGGTTCGCTGTGGGTAACGAGGTTTCATGAATATTTGTTTAGTTTCTCCTATAAATCCCTTCCAATCAAATTATAAACTAATTGATAATCCGCTGTTTCGATTTTTTTTGTTTGTGGGTAACGAGGTTTCATGAATATTTGATTTGTTTGTTTAGTTTGATTTGTTTGTTTATAAAGTTCTATCCGCCAGGCAGTCTATCTCTTTCCCCCTCTCCCTCTTTCCCACTCTACTCCCTAAGCTCCCGATCACCATCATGGACGCCCCTTGTCCCTTATCCCTCGCCCGCTCATCCCATGTTTTGTTTCTCTTATAAATCCTTTCCAACCAAGTTTTAGACTAATTGATAATCTGCTGTTTCGGTTTTTATTTGTCTGTACGTAACGTGGTTTAATGAGTATTTGTTGGTTCGATTTGTTCGTTTAGTTCACCCATCTGTCATCACTCTATCTCGCCTTCCGATTACAGTCCGTGACGCCCTTGTTCGTTTGGTTAGTTTGGTTTTATACATCTACACTTTCTCTCACCTGGTAAGCCCTATGTTGACCTAAAATATCTCCATCAACTTTCCCACCGGAGGTTCTTTTAAGCTACCTTCAGAAGCCCTTCGTTTATTCATATCTGTTTCCTCCTTATTTATCTCCCTCAATAACCCTTGCCATGTCAACCTTTATTCGCTTTTAGATCACTTCCTCTTAATGCCAGCCTTGCCTCTCGGTATGTTTTCCCCTGGGTTACGTTAGTTCGTCTTGAGACTTTAATGGTTACCTTGGGTGTGAATATTTTATCTGGCATGGGCATGGGGATAACCACCTTAAATTCAGTGCTTCACATTTTTATTAACAGCGGTATAACAGGGATGGCAGTGTCTGGTTTCATCCCGAAGGGTTATTGCCCGATGCGAATCAACCCCTGGTTTTGATCGTTGTTGTTTTCCGGCAGTGGTTTGGATGGTTTATAGGCATTGAAGTTGTACGTGAGCCCAAGCCAGAGCAGCCTTGAAACCGATTTGCTGTAATTGGCTATGGTGTAGAGTCCTTTATCGGTTTTAACCTGCCAGTCGCGGGTGTCGAAAACATCGGTGAGGGTGGCCGTCAGGGTTAGTTTTTGTTTCAGCAGGGTTTGTTTCACTGCCACATCAACCCCGGATATGCTCTCAACCCGGAACTGGGGCAGGTTTTCGGGCGACCGGAAGGTCCCTGAAAGTTGAACACTGGTGTTTTTGGCCGGATAAAGGCTGATCCGGGCTGTTGCACTCCAGTTGAATCCGTCCGACGACAGATCTATTCCGTTGGATAACCCTTTTGAATGGGCGAAATAGCCTCCAAATCCCAGATTGATGGTGCTGATCGGGTGAATGGGCAGGCTGATGTCGGTTTCGTTTCCAACTTTGGTTTGCTGATCGCCATTGACCCAGGTCAGTATCAGTTGATCGGGCGATGGCATGAATGAAACTTGGGTGAGATAATCAGAGAGGAGTTCAAAATAGAAATTGGTTTTAAACTGAACCCTCTTTTTGTTTAAGGCGTAATTGATTTCAAGTTTATCTAAAATTTCGGGGTTTAAATTTTTATTTCCTGTCTCGAAGGTTATCTCATCTATAAAGTTGATAAAAGGATTCAACTGGGGATAGCCCGGGCGGGTGATCCTTCGGTTGAGTGCAATAGAAATCTGATTGGAGCTGTTGAAGGCATAATTGACCAGCACGAAAGGAAAAGGGAAAAAGTAGTGTTTGTTGATGGTGTCGTGTAACGTGTTCTGTATTAATTTGCCGGAATTGTATTCGAGCCGAAAGCCCACTTTGTAAAAAATGCTTCTCACCAACGTATCGGAGTACATTGCGTAGGCCGAGGCAATGTGTTCGGAGTGGGTAAGATCGTTGCTGTACAGCGGGTTGAGTATCCAGGCCTCTGATTGCGACAGGGTGTCGCGATCGTAGAAACTGTAGCTGAAGCTGTTCCATCGCGAGAAGTATTTAAGCCCGGTTTCCAAACGCCCGTCATCTCCCAGCAGGTGCCAAGTGTCGGCCTGAAGGGTGGCATTGGTGGGGTATCCGCCACCCAATCCTTTTTGCTGAAGCTGTTGGTTGTAATAGTAATTGGCGGGACGCCTGCCCCGTGTGCGCGAAAATCCGGCATCGGCCTTCATCCCCGATCTCCCCGTGCTGAATGGAGCAGAAAACGACATTTTGGCCTCGAAGGCGGTTCGGGCATACACGAAATCGTTGAAGCGTTTCGTGAGAGGTTCTGTCGTCGAGTCGCGCTGCACGAACCCTGTGATGGTTTGCCTGTTGTTGAGTTCGGGCAGGCTTAGCCGTACATCGGCAGAGAGTTGACTCTTTTTGCCGGTTTTGTAAATCGTGCCCAGGCTGAAGGTGTGCAGTCGTTGTACGCGGGCAGTTTCTATTGTCTGGTCGAACCTCGTTGACACGGCAGTAACCACCCTTTCCAACGAACTTCTGATGTCGTCTTCTTCGTAGCTGCCGTTGTATCCAAACGAAAAATTCAGCCGTTTTCCGGGCTTCCGCAAATTCAAACCACCATTCACCCGACCGCCATTGCTCATGTTGAGGGTCAGGGCCCCGTTCAATCCGTTGCCGGTGGCTTTCCGGGTTGTGAGGTGAATGATTCCGCCGGTTCCTTCCGCGTCGTAGCGCAAATCGGGATTGGTGATGATTTCGATGGACTCAACCAGCGATGCCGGAATGTTTTGCAACGATCCGACCGTGGTGGGAACCCCGTCAACCAGCAACAATACATTCTTGTTGCCCCTGATCGAAACGTTTTGGTCGTTGTCGAGGGTGATGTTGGGCTGATTCATCAGCACCTGCGCGATGCTGCCCGTTGAGGCCGACAGGTTGCCTTCCATGCTGATTCTGGTTTTCTCGATGTTTGTTTGTTTCCCGGTTGCGGTGGCGTTGATTTCTACCCCTTCGAGCGTGGTGGGCGTGGGGATTAGCACCAGATCTTTCCCCTGATTGTCGCTCTGCATAAGTGTTACCACCGAGGTGCGATAGCCCACGAAGCCGGCCTTTAAAAGGAGCGTATTACCCGGCAACCGGGGTAGTTCATAATCACCTTTGGTGTTGGTGATGGTTCCGGTAACGAGGGTCGTATCGGGCAGGCTGTAGGCGGCTACTGAAGCAAAGGGGATTGGCTGGCCGGTGCGCTGGTCGGTAACCCGTCCCTTTGCTGTGCGAGGCTTGATGGTCTGACCTAAAAGGGGCTGACCCAAGGCTGTTAGAATCATCAAAAGCCAAATCAGGCGGGCGTTACAACACTTCATTTTTCTTTGTATAAGTTCGATCCGATTGCTAAACAAACAGACCGGAAACGTGTTGATTTCCGGTCTGTAGGGAGGTTTCTTCCCGTTTTCGGGGGCAAATATACGCTATTCTTTCACAAATTTGGCAAAGCGGGTGGTGTGTTTTTCTGAAACTGACAAGATGTAGAGGCCCGAATTCAGGCTTCTTGTGTTGATGGTCAAGGGTTGGGTGGTTGTTCGTCCGCTGATGACGGTTTTCCCCGATAAATCGCTGATGCGATACTCCACCGGGTGTTGACCTTGCAGCCCCTTCACGTTGATGTAATCGCCGGCAGGGTTGGGATAAATCACAAGGTTCATCGTCGGTTTTTGTTGTGGCGTGGCAATTCCCACGTCGTTGCCGCTGAAGGTTCCGCCACCGGGTACCGAATCGGCTTCGAAGCAGGTGCGCAGGGTGGCCACATATTGCTGCATCTTGCCCAACGAGGCCAATGGGGCGGGGTTTGCGGTGTTCCAGGTGGTTACGAGAGCCAGATCAATTTGTTGGCAGTCGCCGGGCTTAAAGGTGAATGGGCCGGTGGATGCCCCACATCTCTTATCCTGGTTCGTGCTGCTTCCGGCTGTTGTCTCTGTCCATTTCTCGGTTGTATTCGGGGGCTGGCAACCTGTACCCCAGTTCAGCGGGTCGGTTTCACCCGGAAACATAAATCTCGCAGCCGGTCCCGATGCACCGGTGGCTAATGTCCCTTGGCCTCCAAACAACATGGGTGTTCCATCTTCATTGTAGCTTCTTAAAGCACTATAGTACCACAACGGGCTCAACGGTACCCCGATGTTGGATGGTGAAGCTGAAAAAATAGAATTGGTCATCCCCATCCTTTCGTTGTCAGCTATTCCATCGCCAAATCCCAACCCATTGATTGCCTCTCCGCAAACAGGCTCTCCTGTTTCATCGGATTTAGGATTATCCTCACCGTCAAAATCCATCAATGCCCCACCCAGAAAGGCAACTGACTGTATGGGTGGATTCGGGCCATAAGCAGATGATTCGCCGGAGCCATCAATAGGTTGGGCATTGTAGGTATAAAAGAAACCATTCGAAACATCGGTACCTGTGTAATCATCACCTCCATATCCCAGATCCATATCGGCCCAAAAGCCAAACATGGTGCTGTGGTATTGGTAGACCGACCGGTTGTAGATGTCGTAATGGATAAATAACGTGTTATTTAACAAACTATCGTCGGGTCGGTTGAAAGCATAAACCATGCAATGGAATTCTGCTTTCATTGGAATTCCACCCGATTCGGTATGTTCGCTGCGGCCATCATTAAAGATGTAAAAGGCTGAAGCATCACCTCTGATTTTTGGATAATCTCCCAACAGGGGTTCATACAATCCGTTTTCGTTAACATCCTGAAAAGGTGCCAGAATATTATTTTGACCCAGGGCGGGATCACCGTTGCCGGGCCAGTTTTGAATACACCAGGCCGGGTTATAGCCGGGCGTATTGTAATGGCTGAGGTGAAATAGTATATCCTCTTTGGTCGCATAATATACACGCTGGGTAATCGAGTCGGGTTGTTGTGCGTAAGATTCGGGATTTGAAATCGCACCTGCATGGAAATCCTGTCCAAGCTGCCTGTATCGCTCTGCTGCCAGATGAATTGTGCCATCCTGAGCTAATCCGCCCATCCAGGGACTCACAGAAAAAAATGTTCCCTTACCGCTGCCGGCTGGCACCTCGTAACAATGTGAAGCCAACGTTGACTCATACGCAGCCGACACATAGGGGCTGCCAAAAAGTATGGCATCAGCATTGACATAGGTGCTTATGTTGTTAATGTTCATTTTTTCTACCGCATGACCTTTTCTTACAGTAACAAAAAGCGTGTCCACTACCCTGTAAACTGTCAGCGGGTAAACACTTGCATAGTACGCAATTTTTACGATTGTATCGGGATATAGTGGTTTTACGTCTAACTTGAGATGATTTGGGTCGGTGGTATTTAATTTGACTTCTACCAACATATTATCTTTTTTGAAACTGTTCAGGCGGATTGGCTCCCCGTTCAGACTGATGTCGTTTGCCAGCACGTCGAACGTTTTCCACAAACCCAGGTCGGCTTCCCCATAGTCGGGATAGGTGATTGGGTGCAGGCTGTCGGGTAAAATATTGATCCTGACCGTTGCCCAATTGGAAATGATGTTTGAGTCAGACACCAGGCAAACACGGTATTTCAGTGAATCAGCACCGAAAAAGCCTGAAAATTTCGCGGTACTATAGTAGATAGTATCGGAAGTAAAGGTGGCTGAGCCGGCTTCAGGCCGCGTAATTGAATGAATTCGAATGGCTTCTCCAACAGGTGACATGTCGTTGTTCAGAACGCCCACTGACAAGGTTGTAAAGTAATCTCCCTGTGTGGTTTCAACGGCATCGTCAACGGCTACAGGCTGAGCCATCAGCCAGACCGAAGATAAAAGTAAGAATAAAGTAATAGATTTTTTCATTGCTTTTTATATTTGGGTGAATTATTATTTTACCAGTTTAATGTGGGCTTAAGTTGGTATGACTGCCGAAGGTTAACCACAACCATAAAACTTTCAATCCTCTATTGACGGAGGCGATGAATTCTCTTTCAGACCTGAAGCGATTACCATCGAGCCAACAATGGTATAGCTTTTTTTTCCGCGTTTTGCCTTTCAACAAGCATTGAAGTGCGATCAAAGGTTCCTTGTTTCCCATTTTGGACAGATCATTTGGTGCCTTGGTAAACTTATGACGAAAAGACAAACGATTAGGTTGCCGGCTGTTTAAAAAAAAGTTGTTCTGATTCTGGAAGATAACTATGCTTTTGAAATGTTCTAATCATCTTATAAAAATATACTTCATTGTTTTAGCAAAGTCGTAAATAACCAATTCTGTAAATGCCTTAGCTACCTGATGGCTGCGATATTATGTTTTCTCTTTTCCGGATGTTGCCTTCTGGAATTTTTCAACAACCTCACAATTATCGCTATATTTGTAAAAATATTCCGCCATCACCATGTTTATTTTCATATCCTGACAAATACACTTCATGTTCATTCAGAATGATCGCCTATCCTCAGTCATCGATGCGAACATCCGGCACTACCTGTAAAAACACAGGGTTCTGGCGGCTTCTGCTGATTGCATGTGTGTTTTGCAGCATTGGCCCGTTACGTTCACAAAACCAGGCCAACAACTGGTATTTCGGCAATTATGCAGGTGTATGCTTCAATTCGGGCAGTCCGGTTGCACTCAGCGGAAGCGAGATGCTTACGCAGGAAGGTTGTTGTACCATCAGCGACTTTTATGGTAACCTGCTCTTTTACAGCGACGGGGTTACTGTATGGAATAGAAACCATGAGGTGATGCTCAATGGTACAGGGCTACTCGGACACTATTCCTCTACGCAGAGTTCGGTTGCCATTCCCCAGCCAGGTTCTTCGCGGTTTTATTATTTATTCACAGTTCCCCATTGCTTTACCCTCACAGGGGGGCTTTGTTATTCCAAAATTGACATGCAGCTCGACGGAGGGTTGGGTGGAGTAATTGCCAGCGAAAAGAATATCCTGCTGCAAACGCTGGTTACGGAAAAACTGACGGCTGTAAAACATGCCAATGGCACCGATTTTTGGGTTATCACGCACGAACGTAACAACGCTGAATTTGACGCTTTCAGGGTATCGGCAGCCGGCATCAACCCTATTCCGGTGACGAGTACGGCGGGCACTGATCATACCGGTACCAACTCCTGGCTGGGATACCTGAAGGCCTCGCCCGATGGATTGTTTCTGGCCTGCGCGGTTTTTGATCCGGTGTTTTTTGTGGAAATTTTCCATTTCGATGCTGCTACAGGAGGCATAGCCCACTTTATAAAGGTGACAGAAAACATTTTAAGACCCTACGGGGTAGAGTTTTCACCAAACAGCGAGTTGGTTTATATGGGAAATTACACCAATGGACTGGTTTTCCAATTAAACCTCATGGCAGGCGATTCGTCAGCCATCATTGCCAGTTCAACGGAGGTAGCCAGCCTGGGCACCAATCTCGGTGCACTGCAACTGGGGCCTGATGAGAAGATTTATGCAGTAACGCAGGCAAGTTATTATTTGCATCAGATTCCCTTTCCCGACCTTCCGGGTGCCAATGGTTTCGTGCTCAACGCCGTGCATCTTGGGGGAAATATCTCAAATTTGGGGCTGCCCACTTTTATACAGAGTTATCTGCTCCCTCAGCCTTTTACCTTTCAGAATACATGCTATGGCGATACTACCGCTTTTTTTGCAGATCTGACAACTGTTCCCGATTCCCTAACCTGGTCATTTGGTGATCCGGCTTCAGTTCCCTTTGATACTTCAGGTATGATCAACACCGCTCACGTATTCACCGATACCGGAATCTATACCGTGAGCCTTACGGTGTGGTCGGGAGGATTCAGCACAACATCCACTAACGACATCCAGATTCATCCCGTTCCCCAGCCTTTTCTTGGCAACGATACCACCCTGTGCGGCGGCAATGCCCTCATATTAAATGCCGGCGAAGGCTACACCGCCTACCTCTGGAACGACGGCACCACCGGCAAAAACCTGATAGTTACCGCCAATGGCACCTACACCGTAACCGTAACCGACGGCAATGGCTGCCAGGGGAGCGATGGCATTCATGTGGAGTTTCATGAGGTGCCGGGGCCCGTAATCATTAAACACAATTAATCATGGCCAAGCCCCGACTTAAACCCATTATAGCAGGTAGCAAGGCAGCGGCAAGGTTCGCTTTATTTTGGCTGTTGATGGTGGCCGTGTATGTGGCCTTTGCCCATAGGCAAGCCGAAAATTGGTATTTTGGCAATCGCGCAGGCATAGCGTTCAATTTTGGAAAGCCGCAGTTTACACTGCCCGACTCTGCCATGTTTACAGATGAAGGCGGTTCAACAATTAGTAATACCAGTGAGGCGGGGTTGGAAAGATTCGAGGAGGTTGGCTTGGTAGAAAAAATGGATATCGTAGATTGAAATGTTGGAATTTTATGATTTTACAATCTGATGATCCTTTGCCACGATTTCTGACTTTGACCCGCGACTACCATTACATAGAAACCTGGTCTTAAATGGCTGAAATCCATCTGTTGGATTCCTGATTCCAGCGTTTCTTTCTGGCATAACTTTCCTTCCGAATCATATATAAATACTTCGGTATATGGATCGTCAACAATAAAATGAAATGAACCAGTAGTTGGATTTGGATAACAAACTAAACCCGCCCGGTTGTTTGATTGATTGATAATACCATACCCCTCTGGGTAATAATAACGCCAAATTGAAATCCATGAGGAATTTCCATTTTCGATTCTCCTTAAAGTTTTATAGTGGAGCTTATCATTCTGGTAACAATACTCCGTAACATCAGTTAAATTATAGTTTGAATTGGTTGGGTCAAATGATGAAAAAACCCATAAAGAATCCGAACCTGCTAAATTGTAATAGAACAGCGCTCTGCTTTTCGGACGCCATTCATCTGCAATCCAATCTTCAAACATGTAACAGGTGGCTTGGGGATTGTGAAGAATCAAATTTCTGCTTATGTTGATCCATTCTTCAAGAATTGGATCAAAAAACTGCTCTGTCTCGTTTGAACCTTCCAGTTCAATTCCATTGATGTTGAGGGTAATCGGGGCGGTAACCAATTGCTTATAGGGTTCCCAACTTCCCGAATATTTTTCCCGCAGAAAAATATGGTAGGATGTTGCCGTAGCCGGTGACTTAACAATGTGCTCTTTTCTTATACCGCTCTGTTGTTGATACTCACCTTCCCATAAGGTGGTGGTTATTTCAGTTGTTGTATCATCAATTGGCGAAAAAACTGATACAGCTATGGTTTTGGTTGTATCGGCTTCATATTCCCGACTTATGCTTTTCACCGGTATTGTATCGTACAGATATTGAGTGGAATCTATGCGGGAAATTTTCCAGACCTGTAAAGCCGTATCGAGCTCGGCAAATGATGATACCGTAATTAACTGGCATGGGTTGTAGCTCCACCGCTGATCGTAACCACGCCAGTATTTATTGGCACGAAAATCCCAAATTGCATACAGCATTTTTGTATTGTTACCCTCTTCGGTGAATTGCGTTTCCGATATTAAGTGAAAAGCACTGTCATTGTGCCTCTCATAACTCTCAGCGATAGCTATGCCGCCATTTCCATAATAGTTTATTGTGTCAATTTGAAATTCAAACCATTTGTCCTGATCAAGGGCATTTATTCAACTATGTGTTATTATCTGCAATCCTGCTCCTGTGCTATTATTCTGCATCTGATTGCTATTCCAGTCATGGTATTGAAAAATTTCTTTCCGGTCGGGAATTGTCTTCCAATTATAAGTAGCCTCATCCCAATCAAAACACAACACGCTGTCGGGGCGGTAGCTTGTGATGCTGCTCGATTTCATTTCGAATTCTTCATCAACACTGCTTTTCAGGAAACCAGACGGAACAGATTGTCCGGTGCATGTGAAGACAGTTCCAATAAGGATTGCGGTAAAGAAAGTATTTCTCATTTCGATATTTTTTTTCCGATTATTCTCTTTAACTCTGAACCTTATGATGCTGGCCGCAATTCGCGTAATCCTTCCCTGATGGTATGCAACTCGCTGCATCAGAACGACGTGTTTATCCATGGTGGCGGGCGTAGTGATAAAGTTAGTTGAGCTATTGGTCAGCCGACTGTTTGTCCATGACGCAATCAGAAACTCTCCTGCCACGCGGGCAGACAGCCATGGACATCGAAAAATTCATGGAGCACATTGGCCTTAACAAACCCCGGCAGGTCGTTCTTACCCTTGTTGTCCATGGTTACATACCAATATACATCCAATGCGTCCATGTCGTAAGTTGCTATTCTTGCGTTCCATTCATCTTCATAACTGCGCCGGATGCCTATGGTATTCAGGTGCGACTTCAATCCAATGGCTTTGATCCCCTTTTTCCGGTTTTCCACATGGGTTGCTCCCACATATACCATATTTATCCGGCCATGAGCCAATGTAAATATTATGAAAACACCTGGTAAATCTGGCAGTTTTTCTACATGTGTCTCGAGGCTGTCGCCGAGTCGGTAGAAGAAGTGATCGGTATGGCTGTAAGGGTGAATGGCTGAAAACATATTGATTAGTTTAAATTTAAATTATTCGTTGATGACAATCTTTCCGGTGCCAACCAGCCCGTCAACCTTTTGTACGGTGTAGGTATAGAGCCCGTGGCTACAGGAGGCGGTGCTGATGGTGGCCTGGTTCCCGGCAAAACGGGTCTCTATTGCCTGGCGTCCATCTGCATCGAAGAGCCTGAAGGTAAATTCGCCATGCAATTCGGGTGCTATTTTTACAACCACAAAACCGCTGGCCGGATTGGGTGTGACTTCGATGAGTTTGGTCATGGTGACGGGTTGTTCTACGCTCAAAGGCAGCACAGTCACGTAGTATGAAGGTGAACCGGTTACCTTGCACCCGGCTGAATCGGAAATGGTGAGGTAATACCCCACCGAATGGGTGGGTTTTGCCCAGAAAGCAAGGCTGGTGGAGTCGGTAAGGCCGTGGTTTGGACGCCAGAGGTATTGCTGCGGGGGAAGTCCGCCGCCAATGTTTTGCCCGCCCCAAAGAAACACGGAGTCGCCCTCTGTCAGGGTGTAGCCATAATATCCCAAATTGAAGAAAAACGCAGAGAACCTCACCCGCATCGAGTCGGTACTGGTGGCACCCATTGCATCGGTCACGGTGAGGTAAAAGCGGATGTTTTGGCCATAATGATTTTCTACTGTAGGGTTGGGTAAGGTGGTGTCGTTCAGGAAATCGGAGGCAAAATGAGTGAAAGTAAGGAATTGCCCCTGGTACACATAGCAGGCTTCCCATGTGTAGGTGTAGGGAGGCACGCCGCCTATGGCCGATGGTGACCCTCCGATGAAGGTGCTGTCGAACACACCATTCAGGCCTACACACGCCACGATGTCGGGGCCTGCATCGGCGGTGAGTTGGGCTGAAAGTTGTCCGCCAAAAAGAAGTGTTGCGATGGCAACAAGGTTAAATAGCTTTTTCATTTTTTTAATAGTTATTTTGTTTATAGATCCGTTTATTGCTTGATTACTACCTGAGTGCTTTCTCCAGCCTGGGTGTATAGCCTGATGAAATACAAGCCGCCGGGCGGTCAGCTAATTCGATAAGTTGATCATGGGTTGTTTCAAACAACACTTTTCCCGATAGATCCATTGCCACAGCTTGTTGCACTTCGGTCGGGCTTTTCATGATTTTCAACAATCCGGTGGTTGGGTTGGGGTAAAGAGCTTTTGTGTTGAGCTTTGGGTCATTTTCACCAATGGCTACCCCCTGGCAATAAGCCGAATCAAAGTATCCCGATTCATCCAGCCCGTTGTTGTAAACGGCGGTGACTTGAATATAAAAAGGGGCGATGTTGAAGCATAGGAAATCGTCATTGCAGTTGTTGGTGTCAGGTAAAGAAAACAAAGCCCGACCTACCTGGAAACGATACAACTCGTTTTGACAGTAAACATTGTAGCCAGTGAGGGTTGCTTTGGTAGGTTGCGGTGCACCCCAAGAGAGGTCGAGGTAATTGTATGGGAATGAATAGGTATGGTGCCAAATCAGATTAGAAACTGGCTCAAGTTGGGCAAACGTGGAATAACCCGCCAGCACAAAAAACAAATAAGTAAAAATTTTTTTCATGTTTTGTGAAATAGGGGTTTCTCAATTGCAAAGATAGCAGTATTTATACTAAGAACTAATTGTTTTCCATAGTAAAACAATTAGTTCTTAGTATATTTTTTTTGATTTCAATACAGCCATTATTCGGTTTGATTTTGATAATTAATACTCGATATCGGCCGGTACGTCACTGGCAGCATCAATAAAAACCCTGATATCGTTCAAGCCAATCTGACCTTTGTAATACATTTTCTCTTTATTCAAAGCATTAATACAACGGTGTAGCTGTTCGGGATTTGCACAGGAAATTTTTAACGGGGTGTCGTAGTGCAGTTGGCACAGCATCATCGAAAACTTTGCCCCTGCCCACTTTATCCTCGATACGTCGGTGAGGTGTGTCAGTTGTTCAATTATCAGAATATCAATACCGGTTTCATCGGCTAGTTTCTCTCTTTTGGCCTTTGTTGTTACCCTGTCATAGAGTTTCGCTGTGTTTGTTATCCCGGCTGAGCTCAGCAGGCGAGGTGCATCGGGAACCATCTCTTCAAAATCGGTCAACAGGTTGGGTTTTGGACTCATGCTTTTCAGTTCCCTTAGCAACAGGGTGAGCCAGGCCAGATCCAGACACTCCTGTTTCGCCAGTTGTTTTATTTTATCTGGTTTTTTGAGTGTTGTAATCAATTGTTTCAGGTTGTGAATGTCGGCCTTCACCAGTGTTTCCATTCGTTCGTCAATGCGTTCCTTCAGTATTCGGCGACTGGGAGGCATCCAGACCTTGGTCAGTTTCTGTCCGAAAGTTTTCAAATCAATTTTTTCGAAATCGGGATAATAGGCCATGATGTTTACTTGATTCGGTTTTCGATAGCTTGTAATAGGAGCCTTGCCTGGTTCTCGGTCTCTTTGTCGAGCCCTATATTAATATGTGAATCGAAGCATCGAATGAGTTCATGAGCTGCTTCGGAGTTGTTTGTTAAATAATAATGGTTCATTAAGGCATTGAAGATTCGAATATAGCCTTGGGTGGCAATACCTGAGATACGGGGCATGTTGTGGGTTAACAACGATTGGTAATGAGCCAGATTCTGCGCATCTGTAAGTTGTTTCATCTTGTCGAAATCAAAGGCAAATGAGGTTTCGGTAGTTTTGAAGGGTAATAATTTCGATACCAGGCCACAGTCTTGAAAGTATCGGTCGAGGCCTCCAAAAAAATCGGGAGAAGCAAAGTTTGAGAAATAGATGGGGCGTCGTGAAAAATTGTCTTCAACAATTTGGATCAAAATTGCACGCTGTGGGCTGAGGTAGGTTCGTTTTTTGGGTTTCTCGCCGCCCATTTTTGAATGGAGTCTTTCAGAGGTAAGATCGGGTGCAACCATCAGGTTGAATTGATGGTTAGGTTGTAGTCCATAATATTGCAGCACAGTGGCATCAACTGGCAGTGTAACCAGCGTTGTATCCCATTTAAACGGGTGGATATCGTCAATCTGATCGTTAGTTAAGGAAAAATGGATGTTGCGTACTGCACCGGGTAATCCATCCTTTAAAAAAAAATGCACATACCAGGGGCGATCAATATTCCCAATCGGGATAAGGGTCAGATCGGTGCGATGGTTTTGACACAACTGCAAGTAAGAACAAACATCGAAGTCGGCAT
>JAQVCV010000009.1 GCA_028689615.1 Bacteroidales bacterium
AGCTTCCGGGCATTACTCCATCGAAATGGTAATATCCTGATGAGTCGATCATAGCAACCTGGGCACCCCAGTTCCATATGCCTGTGAGCGGCATCAGCAAAACGATACCTTCAACCGAGTTGGCACTTCCTGCCATCACTTGTCCCTGGATGGTTTGCATGGACATTGTATCGCCAACAAAAACCAACTGACTCGAGGTGAATTCACACCCCCCGTTGGTAAGGGTAGTAAGCATTACAGGATAGATGCCAGGGGCAGCATAGGTGTGTGTGGCAGTTTGTCCGGTGCTTGTGGCTCCATCACCAAACTCCCAGGTGTAGGTTGCTGTATCACCATCAATCATATACCCGTTGAAGGTAACGGTAAGTGAGACAGGCTCGTAATAGAATGCATTTTCGCAATTAACTACCAGGTTGTTAACCCATACTTCCAGACAAATGGTGTCGGTGCATTGTTCGGCAGAATTAACAATGGTGAGACAAACATTGTAGATGCCAGGCTGGCTGTATTGATGGATGGGATGTTGCTCGCCGGAAGTTGAGCCATCACCAAAGTTCCAGAACCATGCGGCGGGGTCGCCTATCGATTGATCAACAAATTGAATGGTATTGGATTGCCCAAGGCTGTCGGCCGGATAATAGAAATACATGGCCTGGCATCCAGGGATCGGATTGCCGGTCCACACCTCTTCGCAGAATGTGTCGAAGCAATTGGAGTCGGCGTTTTGTATGGTTAGGCAAACATGATAAATGCCAGGAACAGCATAGGTATGGGTCGGGTTTTGCTCTGTCGAGGTAGTTCCATCGCCAAAATTCCAGAGCCAGCTGGTGGGGTCTCCCTGCGATGCATCAACAAACTGAAAGGTATTCAGGGTGTTGATGTTGCTGGTGTCGCCTGGGAAATAATAGAAATTAGCCTGACATCCGAAGGGGGGCATCCCAACAAACACCGGTTGACAAATCATATCGTTACACGAACTGTCGTTGCTGCTAATAGTAAGGCAAACCATGTAGTCGCCAGGTTGCAGATACACATGCACAGGGTTTTGCTCTGACGAGGTTGTCCCGTCACCAAAATCCCAAAACCAGGTGGCAGGTGTGCCGGTCGAAAGGTCGAAGAACGAAATCTGGTTGGGAACAAACCCTGGCAAAGTATCGGCTGGTTGCCAGGCAAACATGGCCTGACAGCCAACTGGGGGAACTCCAACCCAAACCATCTGCGTGGAAGTGCTCGAACAACCCATGGTTGTTGAAATGGTGAGCGTTGCCAGGTATTCTCCTGGCAGAGCATAGGTATGGGTAGGGTTTTGCTCTACAGAGGTAGCTCCGTCGCCAAACTCCCAAAGCCAGGATGACGGATCACCAACAGAGGCGTCAACAAAATGGATGGCAGCAGAGGAAGAATCTGAATAATAATAGAAATCAGACTGACACCCCACAGGAATCGTATCGCCACAAATGGAGAAATTGGCAGTCAGGTTGTAATTATTGGGTCCATAGGCCAATTGCTGCGTGAGCCACGATCCATTACAATCGGTAGTTGACACATAAAGCAATCCTTGAGCAGGAGAATTGAGGGGGATAACATCCTCATAACTACCGTTGGGGTCGGTGGCAACGGTGTTGTAATAGATTACTCCGCCCGCAATGGAATCGGTTTGTATGAATACTTCGTGGTTTGGCATGGGGGTTCCCGTCAATTGGTTGGTAACGGTACCCGAAACCATCAGGGTCTGCGCATTGATGCCTGCAACAAACAGCATCAACAGAGCTAAAATAGATAAGCGGTTTCTCATAGCAATAGGTTTTTAATAAATTATACGTTTTTTCTGACATTCGATTCTTTCAATGGAATCTGTTAATAAAACACGACCAAAACAAGAAGTTGCGTGAGACTCAAAAATTTATTTTACAATGAACTTACGCGTTAGGACAGCACCTGCTGATGTGTTGATTTTCAGCAGATAAAAACCCGATTTCAATTGTGAAACCTGCAATTCAAGCCGATGGGTCTCTGCATCGAGTTGCATGACTTCAGAGGCTGCCAACGAACCACTTATATCTAATATTTCCAATCCAAGAACAGTTGGCTTACGTAAAACCACCTCAACGAAAATCCTTTCGGAAGCAGGGTTGGGCCATGGACCCTCCAACAAGGCCAGTTCACCCACCCCATCGCTCACTCCATATTGTATCCCATCAGGATAAAGCGTAATCACCAAATTGTTGGTTGCTGTTGAAGCCTGGTTTAACGACACATGAAAAGGTTGAGCCGGAATGCCGGTCACATCAGGGATAAGCATGAACGAACCTTCGGGAAGATCTGTAAAGGAAAACCCCCCATCAACATCAGTTAACGTTGATGCTATCAACAGTTGGCTGTTGTTGAAAAGATAAAGAGGTACTCCGGCTGTTCCTGATTCACCGGTTGATGAAGCCTTGCTCCCGTTAACTACAACCCCCGACAGTCCCTTGGGACCCGAAGTGGCCATTGGCGCAGGCACCAGATACACATCAGCTTCAGACACAAGAGCATTTACCTGCAACCTTACAGCCTCTTCCCAAAGCAGGGTATTCCCGTAGTAGGTTGGAAGATGTTGGCCAAAAACCGACGAACTCTGGTTGAGTTCAGCTTTAATCAGGTAAGTTCCTTGCGGAACCGCATAGAAGGAATAGGCTCCCCATTGAGTCACAAATGCTGAATCGAACAACACCGGATGGTTGTCGATCATTGAAAACAGGGTCACCTTCACCGAATCGGCAGGAAACTGGTTGACCAACACCTGCCCATAAATGGGGAAAGCAGGAACAACACCAACGCTAACCACCAGGCATTGAGTTGATTGACAAACACCATTACCCGTTACAATGGTCAGGCATACTTCATAATTGCCTGCAAGAGCATACAGGTGATCAGGATGGGCTTCGGTGCTCGTGCCGCCATCACCAAAATTCCATACCCAACCAACAGGGTCGCCGGTTGATTGATCGGTGAAGTGGATCAACTGAGGATTGACGGGGTCTTCCTCCCAATTGAAACGTGATTCACAGCCAGTGGTATCGCCAACAGTCAGCACCTCACAATACTGATGGGTGCAGCCATTATCGGTAGCAATTGTAAGGCACACCTCCCAGTTTCCTGCAAGGAATGCATGCTCTGGCGACTGTTCGCCAGATGAATTGCCATCCCCAAAATTCCAATGCCATTGTGTGACAGGGCCCGATGATTGATCGAGAAACTGGATTTGGCCTGGATTACCAGGGATTGAATTCCATATAAAGAAAGCCGAACAGCCGGTGTCGTGTACCTGTATCAATTGTTCACTCACAGCCATGCATCCATTGGTATCGATCGTGGTAAGTCTTACCGTGTAAACACCGGCCTCAGAGAAGGCATGTTCGACAGCTATTCCTGAAGTGGTGGTTCCATCGCCTAAATCCCACAAGAATTGCCCCAAAATCCCTGCTGAATTCCAGCCTGTAAGCGATACCGTGAGGTTGTTGGTTGTGTAGCCGAATCCATTGTAACAAGGTTCGTTTATTACTGTTACCGGCAAACAAAAGGTGTCAGAACACATTATCAGTGTATCGGAATTGCCAATGGTAAGGCAAACATCCCATGTTCCAGGGGCAAAAGTGTGTGTTGGAGTCAATTCGCTGGAGGTAGTCCCGTCTCCAAAATCCCACCATGCAGCAGTAAAAGGCCCTGTGGACAGGTTCAGAAAGTAGAAGGCGTTGGTTGTGTCGCCTCTTGGAATAGGGGAAAACATGGCTGTGCAGGGTTCTGCAAATGGATCGCATATAGTAAGCGTTACCTGTGCCGATTGACCCCCATAAAGTGAAACACTCGTATCAACAGGAAGTTGATTGCAATCAGATGTAGTGATTATGAAATGGTATATCGCCGTATCGCTTACCGTCGTTGTGAATTGAAACTGGCCATTGGGTTGTGTGAAAACAGTTTCGGTGAGGAAGGGCCAATTCCCCTGATATACTTCAATGTTAACAGGCCAATTGCTAACGGGTTGCAGGGAGGTGGTGACCACCATTCCGTCAATCGTTATGGTTTGAGCCCTGCTCAGGAGACCTGATAAGAGTATTAAAACAAAGCAAATTATTTTTTTCATAACCCTGATTTTACAATTTGATGATAAGCGCGCTGCGAACCTCCAGCGACCATGGTTTCTGTCGGGTGGCCGCCTTCTCGTAAACGGAATTGAAATAGTATTTCACATGGGGTTCTATTTCGAGGTTGAACCTCTTGCTGAGAACAAAGGTGGTGTTGAAACCAAACAGGGCTTGCCAGTGGAGCGAAAGCCTTTCGGGAGTAAGCTGGTTGATGCTGATAACCCTGTTGTTTCCTAAAGATGGATTGGCATCTAACTGACTGGTGTTAAGCAGTATTTGCATCACAGGACCTGCACGCAAACCCATCGACACTCGTTGGGTTTGGTGAAAATCGAAACCCAGAATCAGTGGAATTTGCAGATAGAGGTATCTTTTTCTGACAGAGGTAACCGTGAAGTCGGTGGCTGTATCAAACACCGTTTTTTCGCTGAAATACCATGTGGGTACAATCTTCCTCCCCTCTTCATCCCAGGCAAATGAAACCGAATCAAGTTTTTGTTTCACCCCCAGATTTTCGTTATACGTATAGGCCAGGTCGGTAACTCCGGTGGCAAGCGAAACGCTTACTCCGCTACGAACTGAGAATGGTTTTTTCGACCAACTTAGCTCTGCCCCAAAATTGTGAACCAGTCTGTCGGTTTGATCCAGGGTGTTGAACATCCATTCCGGTGTGTAATGAACTCCTGCTGAAAAATTTTCAATCCATGGCATTACCTTCCGTTGTGATGGCTTCGTGGGTGCGGTGCTATCGGGCATGGGTAAGAGGATAACTTTTGCCGGTATTTTTCTGAATCCGGAAAGTGAGGCATGTGGTTTCGCTACCACTGGCAGAAGCTTCCGAACAGGCAGCAAGGTAAGAGGGTGTTCTTTCACCTCAAACTCTATAGCTGGAAGCTGTTGATCGAATGTTCGGTTTTCTTTCTGAAGTGGTGTTGCCTCTCGACTGGTTTCCAAGGCAGTTGTGGTAGGCGATGCGAGCACCTCCCGTGCGCCCTGCGCCGCTTTCTCAACAGGCTGGTAACTAACAATCTGATTGCTGAAGCAATCTTCCATAGAAGGTGTTTGGTTCAACCACCAGAAAAGAGTTGTGGAAACAACCATCAGGACAGCAGAAAGCAGAAGACCTGTCCGCCTCAATCTTTTTCTGCGGATAGCTGCAGTCTCTTCGGCAAGAGCTGCCAGGTGGCGACGCCTTACATCGGCAGGAGGTGCAGCCTCATAGGTTCCGGCAGTGCTCTCCAGAAAATCAAGAAAAGGATCATTGTTTTTCATATACCGGTACAAATTCTTTGTTAGCAATAAATTGCATCATATTCTTTTTTAACAGCATCCTGGCTCTGAGTAACTGGCTTTTCGAGTTACTTTCAGAGCAGTTGAGCAGCACGGAAATCTCCTTATGGGAGTAATGCTCAAACACGAACAGGTTCAAAACGGTGCGATAACCTGCCGGTAGCTGTTGAATAAGTCGGATGATTTCTTCGGGACTCACTCTGGGGCTGACATCGTCTTCGTCCCCAGCCTCAACATCAGCAGGCATCATGTTTTCAACAAGAACCATGTTTTTTTCGCGATCACGAAGAAAATTCAACGAACTGTTCACCACAATGCGCCTCATCCAGCCTTCCACCGATCCTTCGCCCCTGTATTCAAAGCGTTCCAGATTTCTGAGAATCTTGATGAAAGCATCCTGAAGAATGTCTTCAGCATCAGATTTGGCAGGGACATACCTCAGGCACACCCCCAGAAGTTTAGGGGCATAACGGTCATACAAAGCCGTAAGTGCGCGGTTGTCGCCTTTGATGCAACGTTTTAATATCTCCTGCTCGTTCGTCATCGCATCGGTTCTTCATGCAAAGAAACACACGAAAAGGAGGAAGTTGCATCTCTACCCAGTTTTTTTGGGTTGATGGGAAAAATACAGGGATTGAATTGCATCTGATTCGCTGGCCTGGCTTGCCTGGTCAGTTGATAAAAAAAATGCCTGGCAATTGTTTTGCCAGGCATTTTTTTATCAAGAGTGTTATTACTCAGCAGTTGTACCGGTGGTTGTTGCACGCGCAGCAGCCATGCCGGCGAGGTCTTTGTCAATATGAAACAATCCACCCGATTTTCCTTCACCAGCCAGGTTTAGTTTGTCGAGAATTCCGCGCATGGTGCTCTCCTCTTCAATCTGTTCGTTGATAAACCATTGGAGGAAATTAGCCGTAGTGAAATCCTTTTCTTCGAAACTTATTCCGTAAAGCTCGTTGATAGATGCCGTAATGTACTCTTCATGTTTCATCACCTGCTCAAAAACATCGTGCAACGACTTGTATTCGGGAGCCGGCATGTCGAGGGCGGCCATTAGGGCATGCCCGTTGCGGTCGTTGAGATAATGCACAAACTTGAGCATGTGCATCCGTTCCTCATCGGCTTGGGCATAAAGAAATGCTGCGGCACCGGGAAACCCGCTTACCTCGCACCACGAAGCCATTGCCAGATAGAGCCTTGAACTGTGCTCTTCGCGTTTGATCTGCTCGTTAACGGCAGCTTCTACTCGTTTGTTGATCATAATTTTCTGATATTTAATTTATTATTATTAACAATGTTATCCCTTTAAAGCTTCTGCACCACCTACAATTTCGATGATTTCGTTGGTAATGGCACTTTGTCGGGCCTTGTTATACGACAACCTGAGTTGCTTGAGCAACTCCCCGGCGTTATCAGTAGCCTGGTGCATAGCGGTCATACGGGCTCCCTGTTCGGAGGCAAAAGAATCCAGAAACGCCTTGTAAACCTGCAGAGTTAAGGCTTTGGGCACAATTTCGTCGAGAATGGCTTTCTTTCCCGGCTCGAAAAGGTAGTCGGCCTGCACAGGCTGTCTATCTGAGGTTTGAGGTGCTGGAAGCGGAAGATAGGTTTCGGTTACAAGTCGCTGTACTGCTGCATTTCTAAATTGATTGTAAACCAGCAGTATCTGGTCGTATTCACCTTTAACATATTGCTCCATCAGGGTTTTTGCCAGCGATGCAATTTTTTCGTACGACATCCTGTCGAAGAGTTCATCTTTTCTGGCAATCACCGGATATCCCTTGCGGATAAAGAAATCGGATGCGTGCTTTCCGGCGCATAGCAAATGGATGTTTCCCTCCGAGCGTAGATGGGCATGCTCGTTGTCAACCAAATTCCGTACAGCTTTGATTACATTGGAGTTAAACGCTCCACACAAACCCCTGTTGGAGGCCAGCACTACAACCAGAACTTTTTTTACAGTACGTGTTGCAATGAATGGATTTTCGGCCTGATCGCCCAGGCTTTGCCTAAGGTTTTGCAAAATGCCGGTCATCTTCTGGGCATAAGGGCGAAGGGTGACAATTGCCTGCTGGGCACGACGCAGCTTCGATGCCGACACCATTTTCATGGCACTGGTAATCTGTTGAGTCGATTTCACCGACTCGATGCGCAGTCGAACCTCTTTAAGATTGGGCATAGCTTATCGGGATTTATTTTTCGTATTTGCGTGAAACTTCTTGAGCCAGGGTTTCAAGTGTGCTGGTGATTTCATCGGTGAGTTGACCAGCTTTGAGTTTGACAAGTAATTCGCTGTACCTCACATCCAATTGGTGAAGAAACTCCAACTCGAAATCGTGTATCCGGTTTACCGGTACTTTCTGGAGCAAACCGCGTGTACCACAGAAAAGAATAGCAATCTGGTGTTCAACGGTCATCGGGCTGAATTGTCCTTGTTTCAGTATTTCAACATTCCGTTTTCCTTTATCAAGCACAGCCATTGTTGCCGCGTCGAGGTCGGAACCAAACTTGGCAAAAGCTTCCAGTTCACGGTATTGTGCCTGGTCAATCTTCAAAGTTCCGGCAACTTTTTTCATCGATTTAATCTGGGCATTTCCCCCTACCCGCGATACCGAAATACCAACGTTGATGGCAGGTCGAACGCCAGAATTGAACAAGTTCGACTCCAGGAAGATCTGACCGTCGGTAATGGAAATAACGTTTGTGGGAATGTAGGCCGATACGTCGCCAGCCTGTGTCTCGATAATAGGCAGAGCGGTGAGCGATCCGCCCCCTTTTACAACAGGCTTGAGCGAATCGGGAAGGTCGTTCATGTTTCGGGCAATCTCATCGGAATCGATGATTTTAGCAGCGCGCTCGAGCAACCGGCTGTGGAGATAAAAAACGTCGCCGGGATAGGCCTCGCGTCCAGGAGGGCGGCGAAGAAGCAACGAAACTTCGCGGTAGGCCACTGCCTGTTTCGAAAGATCGTCGTAGATAACCAATGCCGGACGTCCGGTATCGCGAAAATACTCGCCAATGGCAGCACCAGCAAAGGGCGCATAGAACTGCATAGCAGCCGGATCGGAGGCTGTAGCCATCACGATTATGGTGTAGGGAAGCGCCCCGTTATCTTCAAGGGTTTTCATCACGTTGGCAACAGTTGACCCCTTTTGTCCAACAGCCACGTAAATGCAATATACAGGTTCCCCTTTCTCGTAAAACTCGCGTTGGTTGATAATGGTGTCGATAGCAATGGCCGATTTACCTGTCTGGCGGTCGCCGATGATCAACTCACGCTGTCCGCGCCCAATGGGAATCATGGCGTCGATGGCCTTGATGCCCGTTTGAAGGGGTTCGTTCACCGGCCGACGGAATATCACTCCAGGTGCTTTTCGCTCCAAAGGCATTTCGTAAAGCGAACCCTCTACTGCACCTTTGCCATCAACAGGGTTGCCCAAAGTGTCAACTACCCTGCCCAGCAGTCCTTCTCCCACTTTAAGAGAAGCAATCCGCCCGGTACGTTTCACCGTGTCACCCTCTTTAATCTGGGTTGACTCGCCCAAAAGAACAGCACCCACGTTGTCTTCTTCGAGGTTGAGCACGATGGCCATCAAATTGTCTTTTTCAAACTCAATAAGTTCGCCCGATTGGGCATTGGTAAGGCCGTAAATACGCGCAATACCGTCGCCTATTTGCAACACCACACCCACTTCTTCCAGTTCCGACTGGCTTTTATGGCCGGCTAACTGCTGCCGCAAAATGGCCGATACTTCTGCAGGTTTAATTTCTGCCATTGTATATCAATTTTAAAATTGTCTGACGTATAGGTTTTCTTCAAATTCTTTGCGCAATTCTTTCACCTCTTTTAAGAGTGAGGCATCGTAGCGCTGGTCGCCCCATTCGAGAACGAACCCGCCTAAAAGCGAAGGTTCAGTTTTCTCAAGCAGTTCAGTCCTGTCGCCAAAAACCTGTCGCAGTTTTGCAACCAGCTCCTGACGGTTAGAGGGGTTCAGGGGTTGAGCTGATACCACAGTTATTCGTACGATGCCCATGAATTCCCTGTATAGCTCGACAACCTGACCGGCAACCACATTAAGGTACTTCTCTCTTCCGTTATGGGCCAACAGGTTCATAAAACGAAGACTGATGTCGTGAATATGACTGCCAAACAAGGCCGTCATGATCGCCTTTTTCTTGTGGGAGGGTATCACCGGGCTCTGGAGCATTACCCTGAAATCGCGATTTTCAGCAATTACTTTCAGCAATTGCTCGAAATCGGCTGCAACTTCGCTCGTCAGGTTTGTCTCGCGTGCTACCGTGAATAGGGCCAATGCATACCGTCGGGCTAATTGTATCTCTTTCATCTGGCTTTCTTCTGCAATTAATTGATCTTGATCTCACCGATCAGCTTCTGAATCAAGCCGTCCTGTTTATCGGCTGCCGAAAGCTTTTCGCGCATCAGCCTCTCTGCAATATCAATACTCAGTGTGGCTATTTCGTTCTTTAACTCGGTGATGGCTGCCATCTTTTCATTCTTGATGGCCTCCTTCGCCGATTCCAGCATCCTGTTGTATTCGCGGGAAGCTTTTTCACGTGCTTCTTCAATCAACTTTTCCCTGATCTGACGGGCATCTTTCAAGATGGCATCGCGCTCTTCTTTTGCCTGGTTAAGCAATTCCTCGTTGGTGGCTTTCAATTGCTTCATCTCTTCACGCGCTTTGTCGGCCTCGTGAAGCGCTTCTTCAATCGAGTTCTCCCGCTCCTTGAGCATCTGCATGATAGGTTTCCATGCAAATTTGGTCAATACGAAAAGCAGCAGACCAAATGACAAGGTCATCCAGAATATCAATCCAATTCCAGGGGTTACTAATTCCATATCTTAATTTTTTGTAGTGATTCCAACTGTTTTTTAAAGAATTCCTGCCGATAACCAACCGTTACCGGCAGGATTCTTCGTCGATTTGATTAGATGAACAAAATCAGCAGACACACCACGATGGCAAAGAAGGCGACACCTTCGATAAGCGCGGCGGCTACAATCATGTTTGACCTGATATCACCGGTTGCTTCCGGTTGACGGGCGATCGATTCAAGGGCGCGGGCGCCAATGTTTCCAATTCCCAGACCGGCACCTAATACAGCGATTCCGGCACCTAATGCAGCTCCCATTTTTGCATAGGGAGCCAGATCGGCAACAGCTTGTAATAAAACTGAAAGTAATGACATATAACGAGAATTTAAAGGTGTACGATTTTAATGATGGTGCTCTTCGGTGGCCATTCCAAAATAAATAGCAGACAATAACGTAAACACATAAGCCTGAATGAGCGCCACCAAACATTCTAGCAAACCCATGAATACAGCAAAAGCTACCGAAACTATCGAAACGCCATAGCCCATTGCAAAGTGCATATTGCCAAAAATGAAGATCAGGCTCATGAAACCCAATATGATAATGTGCCCTGCTGTTATGTTGGCAAACAAACGGACCATCAACACAAATGGTTTGGTAAAAACACCCACCAGTTCAACTACGGGCATCAGTGGCACGGGTAGTTTTAACCACCATGGAACGCCTGGTGCATTGAAGATGTGAGTCCAATAAGCTTTGTTCCCGACAAAAGTGGTTATCACAAAAGTGAACAGCGCCAGAACAGCGGTTACGCTGATGTTGCCGGTCACGTTGGCTCCACCAGGAAAGAAGGGAACCAATCCTAAAAGATTGTTAAGAAATATGAAGAAAAAGATGGTAAGCAAAAAAGGTGTAAATCGCTCATAATGATGCCCTATAGATGCTTTGGCAATGTCGTCGCGCACAAACAAAATTAAAGGTTCTAGTAACGATTGAATTCCTCGAGGTGCGTGTCCCCGGTTCTTTTTATACGAACGCGCGATGGAGAGGAACAGCAATGAGATCAGAATTGTGCTAAGCATCAACGAGAAAGCATTTTTGGTAATGCTAAGATCCAGAGGCAGGTCGTCCAGAATGGTTTCTGTACCGTCGGGGTTGGATTGAATGGCGACGATCTTTCCTTTGTAAACGCCTTCCGACATCAGTCGGAAACCTTCGTACGCATCGTGTCCGTGATGAAATTTTGCACTGCTGAAAAGGTGCCACGCTCCCTGGTGGTACAAAATAACAGGCAACGGGATGGTGACGTGGGTGTGTCCCATGGTGGCAATGTGCCATTCATGTGCATCAATGACGTGTTCAACAATCATCCGGCCGGCGTTGAAGGGCTCTTCCACGACAACGGCATGGCTTTGTTTTTCAGTATTTTCTTCATGCGACTCGGCCAGCACAGGGATTGCCGACAGCAGGCCAAGGCACACGAAAAGCAAACAGCTTATAACCTTTGGGGTGTATTTGTTCATGACTTTGAATCTCAGTTTTGGGGCTGATAATCGTATGCAAGATTACTAATTTTTGCGCAATCCGTAAAACGTGCTACCCCATTTTTTTTGAAGCATCCATTGCATTCGACTGCTCTTCCAACAAAACAAGGTCGGGTTGGTTCACATCAAACGCCGTTAGCTGAAAGTTATATGGATGCAAGATGCAACATGTTTGTTTTTCCTTTAGCGCTTAAGGGAAAGCTTGCCAGATGGATGACCAGGTCGCCAGAATCCAACCAACGGTTTCGGGCCAAAGCCTGACGCATGAGCTCGGTATAATCAACAGTTTTCGACGGTTTAGGAAGAAAAAGGGCCTCAATTCCCCATACCAGTTTCAAACGAACCGGCAGCCAGGGGTTGTCGGTAAAGATAAATATCTTCGCGCGAGGTCGGTGGCCTGCCAGCTTAAAGGCTGTGTAACCTGTATTGGTATAGGCCGTTATAGCTTTCGCGCCGGTTTCATCGGCTAGTTGCGAAGCGTTGAGAATGAGTGTATCGGTAATGAATCGTCCCGTGGTGCTTGGGGTTGGAACTGTTCCGCGGTTGTATATTTCGCCTTGCAGCTCGATGCGATCAATCACCCGTTGCATGGTTTTAACAGCTTCAACCGGATGTTGTCCTGCAGCAGTTTCGCCGCTAAGCATCAGCGCGTCGGCCCCGTCGAGTACCGAATTTGCGATGTCGTTGATTTCGGCTCTGGTTGGTTGAAGATTCGTCATCATGGCTTCGAGCATCTGGGTTGCCACAATAACTGGCTTGGCCGAGGCGATACATTTTTTAATGATCTCTTTTTGAATGATGGGGAGCCTTTCAAACGGAACTTCCACGCCAAGGTCGCCGCGCGCAATCATCACAGCATCTGTTACATCGAGTATCGCGCTGAAGTTTTCAACGGCTTCCGGTTTTTCAATTTTGGCGATAACAGCAGGTTGGTGTATGGCTCCGGTTTCTGCCAGCAACTTCCTTAACTCAACAATATCAGCAGGCTGCCTTACAAACGACAGGGCAAGCCAATCAGCTTCCATCTCTACAGCCAGTTTGATATTCTCCTTGTCGGCTTCGGTCAATGCTGGGACCTGGAGTCGGGTTTCAGGGAAGTTTACCCCTTTTCTTGAGGTCAGCAACCCGCCCGACTCTACTGTAGCGATGAGGCGATCAGCGGCATCTGCCTTTTTAACGATCAAAGAAATTTTGCCATCATCAATCAGGATTTTTTCACCCACACGGGTATCGGTAACAAGCCCCTCGAAATTGATGAATATCAACCCTTCTGCACATTGACTGAAGCTATTCGTCAGCACAATTTCTTCACCTTTACGTAATTGTATGCCTTCGGGTGGCGTTTCTCCTGTTCTGATTTTAGGCCCTTGCAAATCGAAAAGCAAAGCCGGCATCCGGCCGGTTCTTCTTCCGGCAAGTCGCGCAGTGGCAACTCTTTGCCTCCATTCGGCTGGCCCTTGATGCGACAGATTGATTCGGAACACGTCAACTCCGGCGTGCAGCAATTCAATCATCACTTCCAGGGTATCGCTGGCCGGGCCAAGAGTGGCAATAATTTTAGTTTTCATAATGTGTACATTTTTTTGGGTTCAACCGTATGGTAACGTGTTGGCGTTTGCAAAGCCTGGTTCATTTTTTTCTTTTTGAAGTGTTCCATCAAAAATATTTCGAGGTCGTAAATGATTCCTGTAATCCTGGCTGAAGCCTTCTTCTGCCTCGACGATAGTTTTTCCGAATCGGAGTTGAGCAAGAGCGAAATGTCGTCGGTGTGAAGCACTTGTGGCAAAGCAGAACAGGCTTCTGTTATTTGCTGATAGATTTCTGGTCGTATTCCCCCCTTGGCTAAAAGAAATTGAGGTTCCGACATTTTCTGCAGCGGGCGCGCGTTGCCGATCAAAAAAAAGTCGCTAAAATCATCGTGTTGGTAGTGATAAACATAGAACCAGGTTGGCGGGGTTGTGTGTTGAACAGTAAAGGTTCCCAATCGGCAAAGATCCCAGGCGAGGGCTTTGTTGAGTTGAAAGGCAAGTTGATAATCGGCCATAGCTGTGGTAATTCCGGTCAGACGGTAGTCGTCTGACGGATCAAAGCTTAGCCGTATCTTTTTTTGTATCAACGTGCGAAGATGTTAAATATCAATGGCCTATTTTCGATTTCCGACACTAAAACGAATGGTCAAAGATAGCAATACCTTTCACGCTCTGCAAAGATGTTCAAAAAGTAACATGAACAATCCTTTCTGATTCAATAGATTCTAATGGAAACAACTCCGGGTGGTTACTCGGAGGTGGGTAGGAGGTTTTCCTCTTTCAACCGGTTGATTGCCTTTTCGGCTGCTTGTTGTTCGGCACCTTTGATTGAAAAATCCTGACCCTTGCCAAAAACATCGCCATCAATCAGGGCTTCAACATGGTAAAGCTTGTTGTGGTTGGTTCCCGATTCACCTGCAAGATGAAACACCACGGTTTTTTTCTCTTTCTGGCTCCACTCTATGAGCCGACTTTTAAAGTTAAAATCGGTGTGAGCCAGCTCGTCCATATCAAAGTAAACCTGGATGATCCGGTTGATAATCAATTTTCGGGTAAAGCTATAGCCTTTATCAAGATACAGAGCCCCTATAAAAGCTTCAAAAGCGTCGCCATTGATGGAGCGCCAGTTAGAATGTTGGTCAGAACCGGCAGTGATAAAACTGTTGAGGCCCAGTTTAAGGCACAACTTATTGAGTTGATTGCGACTGACTACTTTTGATCTCATTTCGGTCAGAAAACCTTCATCACGCAGGGGAAATTTCTTGAACATGTAATCTGCCACTACGGCATCAAGAATGGCATCGCCCAGAAACTCAAGTCTCTCGTTGTTGATGCGATTCCCACCAATCATTTCAGTTGCAGCCGAACGGTGACGAAATGCCAGTTTGTACAAAAAAATATTTTCGGGATAGAACCCGAAAATATTTTTTAGTGTCCTATACATTTGCCTGTCCGACGAAAAACGTATTCGTATTTCTTTCAGCAGGTTGTACATTTCAAATGGTCAGTCCTTAAACTTTTTAAAAGCCAATGACGTGTTATGTCCACCAAATCCAAAGGTGTTGCTGATCGCAAAATTCACCACCCTTTTTTGAGCTTTGTCAAAAGTGAAATTTAGTCTGGTATCAATTTCCGGATCGAGATTGAACTGGTTGATGGTTGGAGGTACGATATCGTTTTTGATAGCCAACACAGTAGCAATGGCCTCGATGGCACCGGCAGCACCCAGCAGGTGACCCGTCATCGATTTGGTTGCATTGATGTTGATGTTAAAAGCGTGATCTCCAAACAGACTAAGGATAGCTTTTACTTCGGCTGTATCGCCAAGGGGTGTTGAGGTGCCGTGGGTGTTGATGTGATCAACCTCCGAGAAATCAGCTCCTGCATCTTCCAATGCAAGTCTCATTGCTGAGGCAGCACCTATTCCTTCGGGATGCGGCGAGGTCATGTGGTAGGCATCAGCCGAAAGGCCTGCGCCCACAACTTCACAATATATTTTGGCACCACGTGCCAAAGCATGTTCCAATTCTTCGAAAACCAAAGCACTTCCACCTTCGCCCAACACGAAACCGTCGCGGTCTTTGTCAAATGGACGTGAAGCGGTGGCCGGGTCATCATTGCGGGTAGAAATAGCGTGCAGGGCATTAAAACCACCCACGCCAGCTTCATTAACAGCAGCTTCCGAACCTCCTGAAATGAAGACATCTGCCTTGCCCAGTCTGATGTAGTTAAACGCATCAGCCAATGCATTGGCTGATGATGCACATGCAGATACCGTGGCAAAGTTGGGGCCTCTGAATCCATATTTAATGGAGATATGCCCGGCGGTAATGTCGGCAATCATTTTTGGAATAAAGAAAGGGCTAAACCTTGGCGTGCCGTCTCCTTTTGCATAACTGCTTACCTCATCGATAAAAGTTACCAGACCGCCAATTCCGGAAGCCCAAATAACTCCGGCTCTGTCAAGGTTTATCTTCTCCAAATCAAGACCACTGTCTTTTACTGCCTCTTCAGCTGAAGCCAGTCCAAACTGGGCAAACAAATCGTATTTGCGTGCCTCCTTGCGATCGAAGTATTTCAAAGGATCAAAGCCTTTTACTTCGCAAGCAAACTGTGTTTTGAACTTGCTGCTGTCAAAACGGGTAATGGCTCCTGCGCCACTCACTCCGTTGATCATCGACTCCCACGTTGATGGTACATCAATGCCCAATGGAGTAAGTGCGCCTAAGCCGGTTACGACTACTCGTTTTAATTTCATCGAAAATCTGACTGGTGAATAACTTATTTCGTATTGTTCTCGATATAAGCGATAGCATCACCAACGGTGCCGATCTTTTCAGCCTGATCATCAGGAATAGCAATGCCGAATTCTTTCTCGAATTCCATGATCAGCTCAACAGTGTCCAGTGAATCTGCACCAAGGTCGTTGGTGAAGCTGGCTTCTGCGGTCACTTCGTTTTCGTCCACTCCAAGCTTATCAACTATGATAGCTTTAACACGTTTTGCAATGTCAGACATAGTTTTACATTTTTGGTTTAACAGGGTGCAAAGAAACAGACTTTAAAAAAAATATGCAAAATTTTTCTGTTAAAAAAGCCTAAAAACAACCGTATAGCCGTTAATTTCAGCTAGTTATTGCACTTGACCAATTGGTTAACAGGCTTGTTTTCGCACTAATTTGTACTCATTTTTTGACCAAATGGCTCGTCTTTGATTCATTTTCCGGAAAACCAACTGGCTTTTTGACTCTTTTTAAAGCCAAAAGCTAAGCGCCTGAAATACATAACCTCTAAATTCTCAGCGATGGGTCTGAGTCGAATTAATAATCGGTATATCAACTATTTATGATTGACAGAGGTTGTGTCTGAAGAGTTGCCTTTTTTTATGTACAACAACGGGGCGGAGAGCTGTGCGGGGGTGAAACCACTTTGCCAACACAAAAAGATGCCCTGCTGCAAAGCAACAGGGCATCTTTTAAAGTTTAAGGTGTTAAATCAGAAGTGCTTATTTCTTTTTCTCTGACTTTCCTTTTTTGATTTTTTCTGCTCCGTGGATGTTCATCTTACTGGTGAGCCTGCCAATTTGCTCCAGATCAACATCGCCGGTGATGCTCATAAAAACTGTTGAGTGTGTGTCCCTGACCAAAACAATCACCTCTGAAACAATTTTTCCACTCCTGCGGGTATAAACCAAAACCTTTTCCTTGTTGTCGTTTACCTCCATTAACATGGTGTAGGCGGTACCAATCATTGGTTTTACTTCGTTGAACAAATCGTTTGCACGTTTGTCGGAGGCTGCAGGGCTGGCCGAATCCCTGCTTACGGTTATCACTTTCAGGCCTGTAAGCTTAGAGGCAGCATTGATAAGCTCGGTGGCTTCGTTTTTCTTTTCGTCTTTAATCTCCATGTTTGCAAACATCTTGAACATTTCAGGCGAGATGTTCACGGTGGCGTAACCATCTTTCCCGTTGTATTTGTCGAATAGTTTGTCCATAATGTTTTGTGCATTCAGGGCAGAAACGGTAAGCAGTAGGGTGGCAATTATTGCCATTTTTAATTTATTCATGGTAATGCGTTTTAAATGTAATGTTTAACTAATGAGTGAATTGATATAACTAGATTCCGGAATTTTCTGATTGAGATTCTTCTTCCATTTCTGGATCAGAGGGTATAAGAATGTTTGTCACTTTGTTGAGAGCCATAAGGGCTGAGCCCAGGGCACTCATGGCGTTATCGGATTGGGAAATCCCTGCTGCCTGAGCAGTTTCTTCAACAGGAGCCATCCCTTTGTTCAAGGTTTCTGAAACCAACATAAGAGCGCTGGCTATTTGCTCGAACGACTTGATATTAAGTTCGTTCTGTTGAGCCAGAAGGGCCTCCTTCTCGGCAGCTAATTGCTGTTGGTGCATGTAATTGAGTCCCAACGCCACCAAAACTGTGGCAGCAGCTACCGACGTCCAGAGGTAGATCCTGCGGCGTGGCCTTTCATTTTTATGTTGTGCCAGGTGTGCCTCCATTGTTGGTTTTTGCGATTGGTTCGGGTAGGTTATCGAATGTTCCTCTGACAGGAAGGAAAAAAGCGAATGATAAGGGGCCCAATGGGATGGAATCTCATTGGTTGAGAACCACAAGCGAAGTTGCTTCTCTTCTTCAAGGGTTGTCTCCGCTTCGAGATAACGGTTGAGCAATTGTTCTACCTCGGCTGGATTAAGAAATGGTTTCATAGGAATAGATTTTTTCAAGTTCTTCTTTTACGCGTTTTCTGGCTCTCGACAGGTTTACTCTGGCAGCATTGGGGGTTTGTCCAGTAACCAAAGCAATTTGATCCATCTCCATTCCTTCAACATCGCGCAGGTGCATCACAGTACGTTGTTGTTCGGGAAGGGTAATTACCAGACGCTTAATCCATTGTTTTACCTCCTGATGCTCAAAGTGTCGATCGGGTGTTTGGTAATCAGGATTTTGATAATCGGCAGGAGCCTCTGAGCGGTATTTGCTGGCATGCGACTTCAGTTTGTCGAGACAAAGGTTTCGGGTAACAGCCATGGCCATGGCTTCCATATTCTTGACATCGTCGAGTTGTGTTTTCGATGTCCAAAGTTTTAAATAAGCATCCTGAACCATGTCGCGGGCATCGTCGGCGTCGGGCAAAAACCGACAGGCCAACCTGAAAAGTTTGTCGCGAATAGGGAGCAACCGGTGGGTATATTCTTCGATGGTCATAAGGCTTGTTATTGAAACATTGACGAATTAACATTTGACATATTACAACACACGCTTACCGGGTTTGTCGGTTTTAGCATTTAAAGTGGCGATAAAACATCAAAATCCTGTAAATTTTCATATTTTTGCCATTCACACAAAATGATCGCAAATTTTTCAGTCAATTCATTAACGTAAAACCTTGATTATGTTTAAAGGACATCCAAAAGGATTGCTCGCGGCTGCCCTCGCCAACATGGGCGAGCGGTTTGGTTTCTACACCATGATGGCCATTCTGGTTTTGTTTCTTCAGGCCAAATTTGGCCTTGATGGAACCAATGCCGGAATAATTTATTCTGTTTTCTATGCCCTTATCTACATTCTTTCGCTAGTCGGAGGATTGATAGCCGACAAAACCCGAAATTACAAAGGGACTATCCTCACCGGATTGATCGTGATGGCTACCGGTTATTTTCTGATTGCTATTCCATCACAAACCCCTGTCCCCGATGCTACCTATACCCTTATGCTTGTCCTTACCTGTCTGGGTTTGTTGGTTATAGCTTTTGGAAACGGATTGTTTAAAGGCAATTTGCAGGCTCTGGTTGGACAGATGTATGACAACAACGAGTACAGCAAAATGCGCGATGCAGGTTTCCAATGGTTCTACATGTTTATCAATGTTGGAGCAATTTTCGCTCCTCTAACTGCTGTTGGTGTGCGTAACTGGTGGCTTGGTAGCCGTGGACTGGCTTACAATGCCGATTTGCCCGCTTTGTGTCACAGTCAGATAGGTGGCACCCTTCAACCCGAAGCAACTGAGAAATTTGCAAAATTAGCTGCTGAAGTTAGTGGTCAGCCGGTTACCGATCTCACTGCTTTTGCTCATCAATATGTCAATACTTTTGTTGAAGGTTTTCACTACGCTTTTGGGGTAGCTATCATTGCAATGGCTATCTCGTTGGTTATCTATTTGGTCAACAAACGTTTCTTCCCCGATCCCAAAGCAAAAACCGCCAAAGTTGATTCAAAGAACCTCGAAAATTTTGATATGGATATCAAGGAGGTTCGCCAACGTATGTACGCTCTGTTTGCAGTATTCGGAATCGTGATTTTCTTCTGGTTCTCCTTCCACCAGAACGGACTGACTCTCACCTATTTCGCCAAGGAATACACCGACCTGACCCTGTTAAAGCTTGATCTGGGCTTCACCACCTTGCAAGGCGCCGAACTGTTCCAGTCTATCAACCCATTCTTCGTGGTATTCCTTACCCCGGTCATCATGGCCCTTTTCGGGTTCCTAAGGGCCAAAGGGATAGAACCTTCCACCCCGAAAAAGATTGCCATCGGTATGGGTATCGCTGCTCTTGGTTTCGTAGTAATGGCTGTAGGTTCGTATGTTTCTGACCTCCCGTTGTGGTCATCGCTCTTCGAAAAGGTTGTTGACCCTGTATCGGGAAAAACAGTAGTAAACACTATTCGCGTGATGGATGTGTCGGAAAAAGTGACCCCCTTCCTGCTTATCGGAACCTACTTTATTCTTACCGTAGCTGAACTGTTTATTTCGCCACTCGGAATCTCGTTTGTTTCGAAGGTAGCCCCACCAAAATACCAGGGGATCATGCAAGGCGGTTGGCTTGGTGCTACTGCGCTGGGCAACCAACTGCTGGTTATTGGAGCCATCCTTTATCAATCGATCCCCATCTGGCTGACATGGACTGTATTTGTTGTAGCCTGTATTCTTTCAATGATGACCATGATTTTCATGCTGAAGTGGCTTGAGCGCATCGCTAAATAAGTTGATGACAAACAATATCCCAAAAGGCTGCTCAACAGGGCAGCCTTTTTTCATGTAGCTTTGTACCATGAACAGTTTTGGATTCAGAGGAGGCAAACGCTACAACTCCTACAACGAGTATTTCAAGGAAACTTTTGGCGCAAGAGTGCAGAAACTCTCGGTGGATGCAGGTTTTTCGTGTCCGAACCGCGATGGTACTGTGGGCCGTGGTGGTTGTACTTACTGCAACAACGACGCTTTCAACCCATCTTACTGTATGCCGACCAAAAGCGTCAGTCAACAGTTAACCGAGGGGAAACAGTTTCACGCGTGGCGCTACCGTCGGGCCACAAGCTATCTGGCCTACTTTCAGGCATTCAGCAACACACACGCCCCTCAGGAGACCTTGAAAAGGCTTTACGAAGAAGCTCTGGCCGTGGAAGGGGTTATCGGGTTGGTAATTGGCACACGACCCGATTGTGTTGACGATCAGAAACTGGACTATCTGGCCACTTTAGCTCAACACCATTATATTATGGTAGAGTATGGCATCGAATCGGTTTACGATAAAACGCTCGACCTCATCAACCGCGGCCACACTTTTGAGGCAGCCGAAAAGGCTTTAACAGCCACAGCATCAAGAGGTATAAAAACCGGAGCACACCTCATTTTCGGTCTGCCCGGCGAAACTACCCAGATGATTCTGGATGCAGCTGCAATTGTATCGCGTTTACCCCTGACAACCATTAAATTCCATCAATTGCAAATCATCCGTGGCACTGCAATGGAGCGTCATTTCCTGTCTGACCCTGGCAGCTACAACCTTTTTGAACCCTCAAACTACATCGAGCTGGTTGTCAGTTTTATTGAAAGGCTCAACCCCTCTTTTGTAGTGGAGCGTTTCTCGGGGGAAGCGCCTCCAAGGTATGTTGTAGCTCCCGATTGGGGCCTTCTAAGGGCTGATGAAACGAGCCGAAGGATTGAAAAAAGAATGGAAGAGAGAGAAACCTGGCAGGGGAGGTTATTTTAAGACCTCAGGCTACTCCATATAGGCAACTGCTAATCTGCTTATAACGCATTCATTAAATCTCGATTTTGCCAAAAAACGTTTTTTTTCTTAGCCAGAGTCAACAATTCATAAAAAATTGTTTAGTTTTGTGTATCGTTTACATTTTTTCCTAAATACTAACCTAAAAATTCAAAAGATGAGAAAACTCTTACTTTTTGTTTCCCTGTTTGTTTGGATGGGTGCTTTTTCGCAGACTCTTCCTTACAACGATGATTTTGAAAGCTACACAACCGGTGGTTCACTTGCACAACAAAGTGGCACCTGGTGGACCACTTGGAGCAACGCTCCCGGGGGCACCGAAGATGGTAAAATTAGCGAAGCTTTTGCTCACAGCCCCGTTAAAGCCGTTGTTATTGAGGGATCTAACGACCAGGTTTTAAAACTTGGCAACAAAACTGCCGGCCATTATGAATTGAAATGGTGGATGTATGTTGAAACTGGCAAAGCTGGTTACTACAACATTCAGCATTTTGAGTCGCCAGGTGTTGAGTGGGCTTTCGAGATTTACTTCAACGCCGATGGCAGTGGAAAACTCACAGCCGGTGATGTTGACTACACATTCTCGTATCCTAAAGATACCTGGTTTGAAGCTAAACACGACATTGACCTTGATGCTGACCTAATCAAATTGTACGTAAATGGTACTATGGTTCACGAATGGCCATTTTCATACCAGTCGGGTAGCACAACAGGAACCAAACAGTTGGGCGGTGTTAACTTCTACGCAGGTGCAGCTACAGGTGAAACTCCTAAGTATTTCTTCGACGACATGAGCTATTCATTCATGCCTACCACACTCCTTCTTGAAGATTTTGAAGCCTATGCCGTTGATGCTTATGTTGCCGTTTCGAATCCTACTTGGTTCACCACATGGAGCAATGCCCCGGGTGGTTCAGAAGATGCAAAAGTAAAAGATGCCTATTCGCACAGCCCTACCAAATCAGCTGTTGTGGAAGGAAGCACCGACCTGCTGCTGAAACTTGGCAATAAAACCTCTGGTTTATATGAAGTTACCTGGTGGATGTATGTAGAAGCCAATAAAGCCGGTTACTACAATTTCCAGCACTTCGAATCTCCTGGTGTTGAATTTGCCTTTGAAATTTATTTTAACGAAAATGGCAGCGGCACACTGAAAGTTGAAGGTTCTGATTTCACATTCTACTATCCCAAATCAGTTTGGTTTGAAGCTAAACACATCATCGACCTCGATAACGACAACATCAAGCTTTACATTGATGGCTCAATGGTGAAAGAGTGGCCTTTCAGCAGTCAGGCCAGTGCTGCAGGCGGAACTTTACAACTTGGTGGCGTTGATTTCTTCGCCGGAGCAGCTACAGGTGAAACACCCAAATACTACTTTGATGATGTGCTCTATACTCAAGCAGGTGCCTCATCTGATCCCATCATTGCGGTTTCTCCTGAGATGATCAATACAACTTCTGCTCCCGGACTGACAAGCGTTGTGCCTCTGACCGTAAGCAACAACGGTGCTTCTGACCTTGAGTTCTCTACCAATGTAATTTACGTTTTAGGCGGAAAACATGCTAATGCCATTATGCCCGAGCAAACAATGAATACCCGTGCACTTGCCAACGGCAACACGGTAGCTGATCCCAATCCTTCGGTATCGACATGGAATCCTGTTACTGACGACTTCGTGTTGCATTATGATGGTGACATGGCCAGCGCTGTGGGTTGGAACACTCCTCCTGTTACTGCTACTGTAGCTGCCCGCTTCCTGAATCCTATGGTACTTCCTCACGCTGGTATGGTTATCTCCTCTATCGATCTGTTTGTTAACGACCTCAACACCACTGGCAGCAACGAAATGTCGGTTGTTATTTATGGAATGGGAACAAGTTATGAGCCAGGTACTCTTCTTTACACCCAAACCTTCACCCCGTTTGGCAACAGCTGGGAACACATTGTTCTGAATACCCCTGTTCCTGTTACCGGTGAAGAACTATGGATTGGATATACCTTCACTCAACACGATGCTGGTATCTACATTCCCGGAACCGACGCAGGTCCGAACGATCCTAACGGTGACTGGATTAAAACCGGTATCGCTTGGTCGCATCTGTCGAACAACCCCGCTCTGCCATATAACTGGAATATTCGCGCCAACCTGACAGGCACTCCTGTTGACCATTGGCTGACAGTTGCTCCAACCACTGCCACAGTGGCTCCTGGTGAATCAACCGATTTGAACGTAACTTTGAATGCTACTTCGCTTGAAATTGGAATTTATGAAGGAATTATCCGGATAGTTTCCAACGACCCCGTAACTCCTTCGCTTGATGTACCTGTTACCCTCGGCCTTTATACCGGTATCGAAGAGGGCTCAGTTAATCAGGTTGCCGTTTATCCCAACCCCGCCACCAACGTGTTGAATGTGGCCGCCAGCAACATTCAGGAAGTACGCGTGATGAACCTCGCCGGCCAGGTGATGCTCCGCACCGCTGCTTCTCAGATCAATGTTACTGAACTGCCAGCCGGAACTTACCTCATTCAGGTAACTACCGACAATGGCACTGCTAACATGAAATTCAACAAAAAATAGTTGTAGCTCAACTGTTTTATAAAACTAAAGCGGTCACCCACGGGGTGGCCGCTTTTTTTGTGTACTCATAACTTTCACCTCCTGTAAATACTCACTAAAAACAGCTTACAAACTGGAACAATCGCCAATGCCGAAACCCAGCACCGGCTTTAACAAGGCACCCGGTCGCTGCACTGGCGACGGGAAATCACTGCAAAGATTAATAAGCTTAAATCAACATAAGATTGCCTCGGCATCCTAAGTAACTCGTCTTCGATACCCGTAGTAACTCGTCTTCGATACCCGTAGTAACACGCCTTCGATACCGCGAGCAAACCGACACGACACTTCCTGGCAATCAATGCTGATTGGATTTACAACGGAATCGATTTCCCCGATGCATGAAGCTGACTGTTAAGAAATAAGAAGAGGATAGCTGTTGTAGAAATTGGTTTGATTACAGCAGGTTGCTGCTAATCAGCTATCGCGTTCGGTGTCGTCCTGCTCTTTTCTCCCCGAGGTGTATTGGTAACCATAGCCGTATCCATAGCCATACTTGCCATAGTAATAACTGTCTGAATAGCGTCCGAGGCTGTTCAGTCGCACGTTGTTAAGAATGGTTCCAATGATTTTATGATCGTGCATGTAGATAATTTTCAGCAGTTTCTCGAGTGCCTGTTTTGGGGTACTCTCCATTCTCACCACCAGCACAATTCCATCGATTTTTTCCATCAACGAGGTTGTCTCAGGAATATACAAAAGAGCGGGGGTATCGAACAGAACCAAATCGTAGTTTTCGCGGGCATATTTCAGAAACTCTGCAAACCGGGGATGATCAAACAAAACAGGATGGGGATTCTCCGACCGGCCGACACCCATGAAATCGAGCAAGGGCAAGGCGGTGGGCTGAACAATTTCAGAAATCGGACTATTCGACTCCAGGAAATTGAATATTCCGGGTTTATCAGTTGATTTCAATATTTTAGTAAGCTTGGGAACGAAGGTATCCACGTCAACCAAAAGCACTTTCATCCCTTTCCCTGCCATCATGAAAGCGGTCATGGCACTTATAAGCGATTTGCCTTCACCGCGAAGCGGACTGCTCACCGAAAGCAATTTCTTATCGAGATGGCGTGCTGTATGCCGAAGCTGAATCATAACATCGCCCAGTTCGCTGCCAAAACCGTCGATAGGCAAATCGCCCTGGCAAAACTCGTATGGATTCTTCTTGTGCCTGACGGTTCCCAGCATGGGTATGTCAAACGATTTAACGTAATCGGAAATGGTCATCAGGCGGTTGTCGAGGCGATCGTAAAAATAGATAACTATTGCTGCCAGCAAAAAACCGATGAGAATTCCCAGGGAAAGGAGTTTTAATATCCCCTTGTTCGAAGCAGTAGCCGGAATCTCAGGGTTGTCGATAATCACAAACCGGCTCAACAACGACTGTGACGATGATTGAGCTTCAATAAGCTTGGAATTTAGCAGGTTGATGGTTATGTAAACAAGCTCCCTGTTGCGCATCAATTGTTGTCGACGGTCGTCGGTGCTATCGGGAATCAAGGTAATCTCCATTTCGCTGATTACCTGGTTAAGGGAGGCTATGCGGGCATTCAACGAAATTTCTCTTACCTGATACTCGATGATATTGGTCAGAAGTTGGCTTTTGACAGGGTTTTGCAATGTTCCGTTAAGCGACACATTTCGCGATAAGCTATCGCGTAACATTCGATCGAGGGTTTGGATATTGCTTCGAAGGGCCTTTACGGTAGGGTGATCTTCCCGGTTCCGGGTGAGGGCTTTGGCAAGTTCAAGCTGAAGTTTCACCAGTTGTTGTTTGAGGGGGTCGCCATAACCTAAATCTTCAACAATGGTACCATCCAGATTTCGAAGTTCGTTGCGTGCTCCCTCTTTAGCAGCAATGGTTGAAGCCATTTCTATCTGGTTGTTAAGCAATTCTGTTCTGAACTTTTCGATATCGGTGGTGATTTGCACCAAATCGCGTTTGGCTCCTTTACCCACAGCCCCGTTTCCAAATAACTCACGATCAATTTCGGCAATTTTTGCGTTGCTCTCTTTCAGTTGATCAACCAAATAGCTGACAAGTTTCTCAGAATTTTGAATCTGATTCCTGAGCAGTATGTCGTTGAGCGATTTAACGAAAGCCTTAATTATGGTAGGGATAACGCTGTTTTCTTCTGATGTGATTTTAAGCAGAAATACGGTCGATCGCTTCTCCTTTTTGTCTTTTAGATCAACTGCAATCAACCTTTTAATTCCTGCCGGGGTGTATTCAAGCCCTGAATTTTTTACAATCAGGCGACAAATTTCGTCGGAACGCATAACGCTGAGCCAGTAAGTTTTGTCGAACTCTGGTTTCAGGGCAGGCACATTCGACTCAACAACAAATTCTTTGATGGACTCATTGTAAAATACCTCTACAGTAGCAGAATACTCGCTTGGCCGACTGATCAGGTACAGCACGGTAAGCATGAAAGTGACTAAAAAGATGCTGATAAACGAAATCCGATGGATAACCAGAATCTCGAGGAAACGGATCAGATCAAAAAAAGAGGCAGGGTCGTGCCTGATGGTATAGTTGTTTGCTACACCTGGATCGCTTGGGGGGTATGTTTTTTCCGTTTTCACCATGAGATGAGGGTCATCCGTTTGGATATGCTTACATTGCCAAACATCCCGATACGAGATTGGGTATAAATGGTTTCAATATAACAATGGGATAAAACCACCAAACCGACGACTTGATTCTAACGTTGCGACTGGCGATAAGTTCATTAACCTTAGCCGGTTTGACCAATTTTAAGATCCTTTACATTAAGCTGAATGGTGGTTTTCCCGTTCCATTCATTCTCTTCAATCTGGTAGCAAATGCTAAAGGGAGTTCCCTGATGAATTTCAGCAAAGGCATCCCCTAACTGAAAAGCTATTCCGTTTAGAGGGAAACCACTGATGTGAGGATGCACAACAGATAGTTTGATGTGATTTTTTCCAACAATACGAGAGTATCCGGTATCCATCACCCGCTCGGTAAGAAAGACCGGGGCCATGTTGCCTGGTCCGAACGGGGCAAATTGCTTCAGGATTGAGAAAAACTTGGGGGTTACATCACCAAGGGTAATTTTGGCATCGATCTCAACTTCGGGAATGGGTGGTTTGTCGTCGAAGGTTTTTCTGGCGTATTCTTCGAAGCGATGTCTGAATGCATCCAGATTTTCTGGTCTGAGCGAAAGCCCTGCAGCGTATTTGTGTCCACCGAAATGTTCCAGCAAGTCTGAGCAATGGTCAACAGCATCGTAGATGTCAAAATCTTTGATTGATCTGGCTGAACCTGTTACCATACCGTTGCTTTGACAAAAGATGATGGTGGGTCGGTAATAGACCTCGGTAAGCCGTGAAGCAACAATGCCAATCACCCCTTTGTGCCAGTCGGGGCGGTACAAAACAGTTGTCAGGTTGTTCTTCAGAGCGGGGTCGTTTACGATGCTGTCAAGAGCCTCCTGTGTTGTTTGGGTATCGAGGTTTCTGCGTTCGTTGTTGCAATTGTTGATCTGATCAGCCATGATTCGTGCTTCTTCCAACGATTGGGTCACCAACAGATCAACGGAATTGCGTCCAGTTTCAATGCGGCCTGCAGCATTGATACGGGGCCCAACGCCAAAAACCAAATCACTGATGGTGAGTTCCTTGTTGAAATAGTTGGATCCCGTTTGCATCCGGCTAACGCCTGTTACCAGAATGAGTGCCTCGAATCCGGGGCGCGGTTGGGTATTGATGAGCTTCAGTCCATAGTAAGCCAAAATTCGGTTTTCGCCAGTGATGGGAACTATGTCGCTTGCTATACTTACTACAACCAAATCAAGATATTGCACAAGCGATTCAAAGGGGAGCCCCTTATGCGACGACAAGGCTTGTATGAGTTTGAACCCAACTCCACAACCGCTCAGCTCGTCGAATGGATATTGACAATCAGAACGTTTTGGATCTAACACCGCCACAGCAGCTGGCAAGTCATCACCAGGTCGGTGGTGGTCGCAGATTATAAAATCGATCCCTTTTGAGCTGGCATAAGCTACTTTTTCGACTGCTTTGATGCCACAGTCAAGCGCGATTACGAGGCTGAAGCCGTTTTTGGCTGCAAAATCAATTCCCTGATAGCTGATTCCATACCCTTCGTTGTAACGGTCGGGAATGTAAAAATCCAGTTTTTCAACGTATTGTCGCAGCCAGGTATAAACCAGTGCAACAGCTGTAGTACCGTCAACATCGTAGTCGCCGTAAACCAGAATTTTTTCTTCATTTTCAATAGCTTGTTCTATTCGTTTCACTGCCTTGTCCATGTCTTTCATCAAAAATGGGTCGTGCAGCTGATCGAGTTGAGGCCGGAAAAAAAGTCTGGCTTCCTCAAAGGTGGTTATTCCTCGCTGAACAAGCAGTGAGGCAAGAATCTCGTTGATGTTGAGTTCCTTTGAGAGTCGTGCGGTTATATGCGGATCACCCTGAGGCTTTAATATCCAGTTTTTTTCCATGCTATTTTTTGAACCGGTAAATTTACGAAAAAAAACTTCGGCCCACCCGATAGAGGATATACAAGGCAAGTCAGATTCTGAAACGCCCGGGCAGCCATCGCACCGCAAAATTTATCCAGAGTCGATTCTAAAAAATCAGAGCCAAAGAGGCCGAAGCGTAATCGGCCTGTCCAAGGTTGGCTTTGATGTAAAGCCCCAACCTGATGTTAAAATCTTTTGCACCAGGGTCTCTGAAGTACCAGTTTAAACCTAGTTTGTTGGTATTGTACAATTTGGCTCCGGATGATTGTTTGAGAATTTTTTGGTCGTAGTCGCTACGAAAGGGATTGTAAACATAAAAGCCAATTCTTGTATCAATGGCCAGATGGCCCAACAAATATTCATGCCCTGCATAAACTACTGCGGTGGAACTGTATAGCCAGAGTTGTCCGGTGGCCATGTGGTTGAGGACAGCGAAATCGCGAAAGCTCGAATAGTAATTCCACTCTGCTGATGCAGTGAATGCATGCAGCTTGTCGGGCAGCCATCTGAATCCTATGGCCAATCCATAAACAGGGTAACTAGCTCCCCCCGTTGGTTCAGTTGATTCGCCAAATTCGTGCAAGCCGCCAACCCATTCAACCATCATTTGAAATCTGCTTTTGGCGGAATCGGGTTCAGATTTTCGTGGGTACGGGTGCTCGTTTGATGGATTTCGACCCGACAATCCAGCGAAAAAGCATGGCAAGTTGATTCCGAGGTTTGGAAGCCGTGTATGCCCGTTGCTAAAATGAAACACCGAAACGCCGGCAGTGAAATTCCATCGGGAAGCTATGGGAACCGTGGCACCGACAGAAGCCTGGGTAATGTTGGCCAACGACGATCCTGCCAGAGTATTTCCGGGGTTCTTCACTTCGTTGTAAGGATTGAAAAACCATGCAAAACCAAGCCCCGTCTTTAAATGAAGGTGCCAGGAACGACTTCTGTTGAGTTTCCATTTCAGATAAGGGTTGAGCGCAATCACCGAACCCAATACCGACGCGTTGCCCAGCAAGCCACCTGTGACGGAGAGGCCAGCCTCTGGAAAGCGCATAGCCTGATGCCAATACTTGTTTTCGCGGTATCGGAAGCCAAGGGCCACCTCACCCAAAACGGCAGCTTTTCTCTCGGGGAATTCGGGATAATTTTTGATGATTTGCCCGCTGTGAACAAAGAATGATGGAACGATCCACGATGTGGAATCGGAAGAAGACTGCGCCGTGGCAAAAACACACAACAACAATGTAAAAATAAATACAACTGCTTTTTGAAGCACCACGTGTTTCCGGAAGGTCATCGGCGGGGGGTTGGCTTATTTGGTATTGATAATCTCCACACCGTCCCAGTCTTCCGGAACCCCTTGTTGTAAAATGTTATGGCATCGTTGCAAGTAAAGTTTTGCAGCACCATCAGAGGGGTTCATTTCTGCTACATTTCTGAACAAATCAGAGGCTGCTTCAAACTTCCTGGATCTGTAAAGTTCAAGAGCCTGATTGAACGCTGCTTTGGTCTTAAGCCGGGTCTCTTTTTCATGACTTGATTCACCATCGAGTATTTCGAAAATATAGACCGATTCCTTTTTCCCTTTCACCTTCACGATATCAAGAAAGCGGTAGGAGAAAAGGAAGGGATCGTCAAGTTTGATGAGTGTATCCTGCGAGATGATGATGGCTGAGTTGTAGAGTTTGGTGAGTCCTTCGAGCCTGCTGGCGAGGTTAACTGCATCAGAGATTACTGTGCCCTCCATTCGTCCGTGACCACCAACTACTCCCAGCATCAGGTCGCCGGTGTGAATGCCTACCCCCATGTTGATGGCGGGCTTGCCTTCCGATTCGCGAATCTGGTTATAGTCGTTCAGGGTTTTGCGCATCTCGATGGCTGCATTCAAAGCATTTTCAACTTTGCCGCTGAAAAGGGCCATAATGCTGTCGCCCATGTATTTGTCGATGAATCCATTGTTGCGACTGATAATGGGTTCCATCAACCCAAGGTAATTGTTGATGAAATCAAAATTCTCCTGAAGGGTCATCGACTCTGACAGGGAAGTGAAGTCGCGGATATCGGTAAAAAGAACCGACATTTCTTTTTGTACCTGATCGCCCAGTTGAATGTCGGTGATGGCTTCTTTGCCAAGCATGTCGAGGAATTGACGCGGAACAAATCTGAAATACGACTCGTTGAGTTTGTTAATGCTCCCGATGTAATCTGCCAGCCGGGTGGTCATCTCGTTATATCCCTCGGTAAGTTCGCCCAATTCGTCGTTGGTTCTAACCAGGGCAAAGCTGTTCAGTTCGCCCTCACCTGTTCGTTTCATACTGGCTAGCAGCTCCTTTACCGGAAACACCAGATCTTCGGTGTTCCACTTTATGAAGAAAAAGATGTAGAGCAGCGAAACAAAAATGCCGCTGTAAATACCTATCATCATGAGCAGGCTGTTGATGGCGTTCACGTAGAAGAGCGAACTTGATGACTGCTCGTCGAAATGCAAAACGCCGTTAAAAGCTGCCAAATCACCAAACAGCACTTTCCGTACATCTTCGCTGGCTTCCCTTGGGTCGATTCCCAATTCCGAAACCCTTGTAAAACTTTGCAACAGGTAGATAATGACCACCAACAACGGGAGCAACGTGGTTGTGCTGCTGGTGATCCAAAGCCGGCTCCTGATACGGCTTGTAGCCGACTTGAAGACCCTCGACCGCATCTCCTCTTCGCTGTACACTACTTCCAGATACTTGATATGCACTCTGTGTCGCAACCAGTAAAACACAAACATAACAACCAACAGCGATGCAATGAGCGAGATGTAAAAAAACTGTCGGCCAAATGCCCTCACCGCCTCGTTGGAGTAGGCGGCAGGATCTTGCAGGGATGCGAAAACCTGGGTATGGCCTATTCCAAATGCAAGCAACAGCAATATTGCATGGATAGCTGGCAATTTTAAAATCCATTTCTTGCAGAAAACGTGCAGTTTGAAGGGGATGTTTTTGCGGTTGCGACGTAACCTGAAATAACGTTTAAAAGGGTAGTTGATGAACATTCCGGCCAGGGTTGCCATCAAAAGCAGTTTAACCTGAAACCCCATGTTTTCGCCGTTCTCGCTTGTCGATTCCTTTTGATCGTTGGCGGTTGAGGGGTCAATTGCTGCTTCTGACTGCCCTGTAGTATCTTCGGGCTGCGTGTTCTCTTGTCCGAGCCTTTTCCCTGTTGCCACTCCCTCTTTAAAACCATCAGCAAAACCGCCAACTCGTTCGATGGTGTCTGAAAGCAATGAACTTACCGAGTCCTTGCGTATCTCTACCGGGTTGAGCAATTGTTTGTACTCTTCCATTTTTGGCGCATTCTTCACATAAAGGAGCAGCAGGAACGGGAGTACCAAAAGGTAATAGATGATAATGGAGGTAAAATAGACCCTGAGTCCGTAAACCCTGGGAATCACCTGGCGGATTTTTTTCTTAGCAGCAGTTCTGATTCTGTCCATACTTCGCGGATGGGAAACACTTTTTGACCCCTCAGCCGGGGCCGGGTTACACGACTGTAAAGGTAATGAATTATCCGACAGGAAGTGATGATCAAAAGCAGACCATTAAGGATTAATGACCCAGTTTTTGCCGTTTGTGGTAATTTTTGATATGATTTCGGGCAATGGAGCATAGCCGGGACCAGTCAATAAGTGCATGGATGACAATGGTATAAGACTGTCGATTGGTTTCAATCCGGGCCATGGCGGCCTCCTTTCAATCAGAATCAAAGCCGATGGTTCGGCCACCAGCCGCAACGCTCTCGATTCGGCGACAATCAGAGCCTTTGACGGTATCATGGTAAGAAATTCTGAAACGGCTTTTTCAATACACATTTCATGAGCTCTTATAAACCAGGCTTGCCGGGCTCCTGCCAACAACATACGCGAGGTATCGGTAGATCCGCTCCTGTCGGTTTCGGCATCAATGCGGTAGGAGACTGGGGCTGGATCGGGATGCTCTCCATGGTAATCCTCATCGTCAGTTCGCATAGCACTAACTTTGAGCCCGATAATTGGGAAGTCTTCTGAAAAGTGTCTGATGATGGCATTGGCCAACGTGGTTTTCCCCACATTGCGGGCATTCCCCGTTACGATCAATAAGTTGGGAAGTAGAATCATTGCATCAGCATTCCATTGTGGTTAGTAATAATTTTGGCAAAAGGCATTTCATTATACCGTATATTTTCAAAATGGTTACCACCCTTACATCTGGTTATCAAAAACCTATGCCTCCGGATTCGCACGCATACAAACTATACCCTGCAGGTGCTAATTGACTGTGAGGTGGTTGGCCTTTTTGATACAAAGGATTTCATTCTTAACTCACAATTTTGATAATTTTTGCATTGCAACCGAAGGATTTCGGTTTCTCAGTTTACTAATGGTTATTCACAATCAATAATTCATTACATTCACACTAAAATTATTTTCAAATGAAAACTTATCTTTTTTCAGCAGTAGTTGTGGCAGGTTTGCTTTTAGCCACAGATAGTAAAGGACAACAAACCGGCAAAAGCAGCAATGGATCAGAACAAACCGTACAAGCCGGTCAGCCGGTCCAACAGAGAACTTTTGTTGATGCTGACAACGATGGCGTTTGCGATAATTTTGCTACCCGACCTGCCAATGGTCGTGGCCGCAATTTTGTTGACAACAACAACGATGGCATTTGCGACAGAAATGTTGATAGCAACCGCTCAGGACGGGGCAAAGGCAAGGGATTTGGACGTTGCCAGCAAGGTCGTAAAGGGTCGGGATTAAGAGGTGGACGTGGCTGGCGCGGTCCTCAAAACCAACCTGTTAAAGAAAACACAACACCCAACAAGTAATTTGTAACAACCACCCCTGCGACCCTTTCGCCCGGGTGGTTGTTTTTCTGCATTATAATGACACCCACCGAAATACGGGAAGCAATTAAAGCAGGCGACCAAAAGGTGTTCCGAGATCTGGTAACAGAATTCCGCCCTTTGGTTTATCGGGTTGCAGCTCGTTTTTTTCAAAGCCATGACGATTGCGACGACCTTACTCAGGATGTGTTTGTAGAAATTTGGAGATCGATACCCCACTACAGGGGCGATGCTGCTTTAAGTACCTGGATTTACAGGATCACCGTCAACAAGGCTTTAAACCTTGTGAAAAAACGAAAAAGATTCGTGTTCACTTCGCTTTTTTCATCCGAAGCAGGAGGCTTGGAACAAGCCTCGGGGGGCGATGAACCTTTTCGCGGATTGCTGCGCAGTGAAGGAGCAAGACTGATTGATGCCGCATTGGCCCGACTTCCCGATTCACAGCGCACAGCTTTCATCCTCACACAAGCCGAGGGGTTGTCGCAGCGGGAAGCCGCAGAAGTAATGAACATCACCGAATCGTCGTTGGAATCGCTTCTTCACAGGGCCCGCACCAACCTGCGTAAGAGATTAAAAGACTACTATTATCAAGCATAACAATTCAATCATGACACAAAAAAAGAAACAGTCAACCCTGAATGATGATCGGCAGATTAAGCCAACCTTCGATCAATTGGTTGAAATGTGGAAGGAGCCCGTTGATGTTCCTGTCGATCCTGAGTTTATGCAAAAAGTTCAGGCACGCATCGTTAGCCCTGTCTCCTACAAATTCAGAGGCGCAATTGCCACGGCCTGGATTTCAGCAGCTGCTGTGTTGCTGGTTGTTGCCGGAATAGAACTTGGGCGTTTGATGCAGCACGATCCTCTCACAACCTCTACCTCAGACCCGGCCAATGAAATGGTAATCAACGACCTTGAGATTAGCGATTTTGAAGCAAATCCTTATGAAGCCCTGCTTGTTGTTCCCGAATAATAAATACATGATTTATGAAAACTTATAGAAATCTGTTTCTGTCAACCCTGGCAATACTCATCGTTGCGGTAGCTGCCTTAACCACCCTATGGCTTAAGGAAGCTCCACCATCAGAAAAGGTTGATTTGAATGCTTCGCCTTCTCAAGAATCTTCGCCGGTAAGTCAGCAATTAGGATTTGATGATCAGCAAAAACAGAAATTCGACCTTATGGTAGAAGAATTCAGAGAAGATGTGACTCCCCAATATTTAATCCTAAGCAACCTGCAACACAGTGTTGCCGATGAACTTATAAAACAAAACCCTGACACTGTGTTGATCGGTCGTCTAAACGACAGTATGGCTTCAGTTTATCTTCAAATCAGAAAGTTAACAGGTCAGCACATCCTCAGGGTAAAAACTATTTGCACACCCCAACAAACGGCCGTTCTGGGCAACCTTTACAAAAACATGATTAACGAAAACAACCGCGCCAGGGGGTATGGAAACGGGGTCAGGGGCGGAGAAGGGAAAGGGCAGCGCCGACATCGGCATCGCAACGGGCAACCTTGGCGGTAGTACCCTGAAAAGTCGCATTGCTCTTGTTGACATAGTCACTGAAGTAGTCTTCTGGTTGTGCATCTACCAGGGTGAGGTAAGGTGGCGGTTTTGTTTGTGGCTTTGGCAAACACTCAGATTTAGTGTTAGTTGGATTAATTGCCACAAAAGCTTAAGCAGTGGTTGTTTTAGGTATCTGTCTGGTACAGCACAATTGACACGCCTGTTTTTCGTTTTGTCATCCGAAAGAATTGCTTACTTTTGTGAGATAACGAAAAAATATTTTTAACTTAACTAATTTGCTTTATGAATTTTGTGAAACGCTCACTGCTCACCCTCGCTGTTGCCGCGATCTCATGGGTTGCATCAGCTCAGACCATGGACGATGCCGGAGCCTCCTTCAACAACGCAGTAAAATTGATCGATACCGATCTGAATGGAGCCATTGAAGGCTTTAAATCAACCATTTCAATTTGTGAAAAGGTTGGTACCGATGCTGATGAACTAAAAAAACAATCGATGGCCCAGATTCCCGGATTGTATTACCGACTGGTGCTGAAGGCCAATGACGAGAAAAATTTTCAGGGCGCTATTGATGCCTGTACCCCGGCTCTTGAAGCTTCCAAAACCTATAACGATGAAACCACAGCAGCTTCTGTCGAAAAGCTGTTACCTCAACTTTATTTAGCCTTGGGACTCGACCAATTCAAAGCTAAAGACTATGCTAATGCGGAAATAAGTTTCACCAAATCGCTTGAGAAAGATCCGGGCAATATCAAAACCATGGATTTCCTTTTAAAGGTTTATGGGGTTACTGAAAATTTCGAGAAAATGGGTGAAACCCTGCAGGCAATGACCGCTGTTGATTCTACCAACGAACTGGTAACCAAAGGAAAAGAATTTGTTGCCAAGCGTTATTACATCGCCGGAGCCAAGGCTCTTAAAGGGAAAGACAATGCCGGTGCTGCCGAATTTCTGACCAAGTCGGTCGCTTTGAGCGAAGATGTCAAGGCATTCAATTACTTAGGAATTGCCTGTAACAATCTTAAGCGCTGGGACGAGGCCATCGATGCGCTGAACAAAGCAATTGCTTTGGAAACAAAAGATAAAAGCGAACTCTATTTTCAATTGGGGACTGCTTTGCAAGGAAAAGGCGATAATGCCGGTGCTTGCGATGCTTTTAAAAAAGTAACCACCGGACCCAATGTCAAAGGAGCAGAATACCAGATAAAACAAGTGTTGAAATGCCAATAATTCACTTGGTTCTATAAAAAAAAGGGTTGCCATTTGGCAACCCTTTTTTTATAGAACCAGAAGATTGCATCCGCGAACATCACTGTTGTCGAATCGTCCCAGCACCTCGAAAGATCCATCCTCATACACCCTCCCAAGGTCTTGTGTGGCAATAAAGGAGCAAGAATAGGCATTGGCCAGGTCGATCACGTTGATCCCACCTGTACGTTGATCTGCCCTTATAGTCAGCGGGTCATCCGGATCGCGCGTTAAAACACGCATCCAGGGTGGACACCTAAAGTTGCCATTGCCCGTAGAGTAGGCCTGCGAAAGCAGTTCCGTCATACCATACTCCGAGTGAATTTCCTTTGTTTGAAAGCTGCTGTTGAGCAACTTATGCAAATCCTCGCGAATCAATTCCTGCCCTTTTCCTTTCATACCACCTGTTTCCATTACCACAACGCCCGAAAGATCGGGCTTATATTCTTCAGCCAGCTTCAGAAGGGCATGGGTCACCCCTATCAGCAATATCTTCCGGTTTTGACTCTTGGCTTTCTCGATGTTAGACAGCAAGGTTTGATGATTGTTCAGAAAGAAGCCACTGAGAGGATGTTGGGTGGCTTCAATCAGATGCTGTACCATATACACCAGCGATGACCCCTGGCGCTCAAGATAGCCCGGGAGCAACGCCATTATAACATAGTCATGCACAGGGCCATAAAAAAGATTGAAACTTTTCAGAAACGATTCAACGTAAAGTGAGGCGAAAGCAACGTAATGACTGGAAGTAGTAACTCCGGTTGTTCCACTGCTGGTAAAAACCACATCGGGCGAACCATCGCTGGAATAAATTCTGTGTTTTTTATAGAACTCGATCGGGAGAAAAGGTATTTGATGGATTTGGTGAATAGTGTCGGGATTGATGGAGAGGTGATGCAAAAATTTGCTGTAGATAACAGAGTGCTTAGCCTGATAATGGAAAACCTTTAAGGCTGTTTGGTCGAAAAGAGCAGCATCAGCCAAAAGCAACTCGGCAGAATGAAAGGGGTGCATAGCAGTTATAAAGGTGAAATATTACGACCAGCGATTGATGATGTTGAGCAGTTCGGCTCTTTTATAGGGTTTGGTAAGGTAGTCGTTGAATCCAGCATTTTTAATCTTAGCGGCTTCATCGGCCATTGCAAAGGCGGTAAGAGCTATCACCGGAACACTGGTGTTGACAGCTCTGATTTGTCGGAACGCCTCATAACCATCCATCACCGGCATCTTGATATCCATGAGGATTAGATCGATGTTGGAGTTTTCTTTAACCATATCAAGTGCTTCTTGTCCATTGTGAGCATGCAGAAGGTTGTAGGATGCTTTAAGAAGAATGGTCTCCAAAAAGATAAAATTACTCAACTCATCTTCGGCAGCTAATATCGTTATCGAGCCGGCATCTTTTTTCTTTACCAAAGTAATCGCGGGCTCTAACTGAGGGATAAACGCCTCTTTGATGGGCAACGATATCCAGAAGGTTGAACCTTCACGTTCTTTGCTCGTCAGCCAAATTCTACCGCCCATAAGCTCGGTGAAGCCCCTCACCAGACTGAGTCCTAATCCCTGTCCCCCATAGCTCTTCCATTGGTTGCTATCAGCTTGTCTGAACGGATTGAAAACAGCTTCCTGCATTGCCTGCGATATCCCGATGCCAGTATCTCTTACATAAATAATGGCATTGAAATTGTCGCGCCGGATTCCAATCTTTACTCCTCCCGAAGTGGTGAATTTGAGGGCATTATCAATCAACTTGCTAACCATCTGACCCACTCTTTTTCCATCGGCAAAGGTAAGAATGGGGTCTTCAGGAAGTTCGGCGGTGAAAGAGAGTCGGCGCTGGCGGGCCGATTCGGTGAATTGTGTGAAGATATTCGACATCAATTCAGTTAACGAAACCGGCTGAAGGTTAAGACTTGCCTGCCGGGTCTGGAGCAATGATATATCAACAATATCGTTGATAACAGCCGTTAGCCGGTGGCTGCTTTCTTCAATCAGCTTTGCAAAAACAAGCCGTTGATCGGAAGGTAGATTGGGGTCGGTAATTTGTTCGCTAAAGCCAATAAGTCCATTAAGAGGCGTTCTGATTTCGTGGGAAATGTTCGACAAAAAGGCCATTTTTAGTTTATCGCTCTCCTCTGCTTTAAGTTTTGCATCCCTAAGCTCGTTGTTGATCTTCTGAATTTCGGTCAACGATCTGTTCAATTCCTCATTGCTGGCCAGGTATTCCTCGTTAAGTGCCTGGTATTCTTCGTTTTGCTTAAGCAAAGAGGTCTCGTATTCCTTTTGTTTGGTGATGTCGCGCCCGATGCCAATCAGGCCTGTAATTTTGCCCTGAATATCAGTCAATGGAAGTTTCGATGTGAGCAACCATTTTGACTCGTTGCGTTGATTGGTAAGAAATTCCTCACGGTTTACAACGACTGATTCGCCTCTCAACACCTTGAAATCGTCAGCCATGAAGGTTTTAGCTGTTTCAGGCGGGAAGATTTCCTGATCGGTTTTACCAAGAATTTGCTCTGCGGTCAGTCCGGTATTTCTGACGTCGGCATGGTTTGTCACTATTTTTCTTCCATCCTTATCTTTCACGTAGATGGCATCGGGAAGGTGATCGATTAGGGTTCGCAGGAGCTTTCGCTCGCTTTTCAGTGTCTGATCGGTCTGACGGAGTGTTGTAATATCGGTAGCAAAATTCAGCACCGCGGGCAAGCCATCCCAGTCAATTCTCACTGAATTGATTAGATGAAGTCTGGTTTCACCGGTTGAGGTCATTATTTCCCATTCTTTCAGGCTTGCGGGAATGGTTCCGGCCAACAAGTCGTTAAGGATGTTCACCGCCTCGGCTTGCTCGTCAGGAACTACAAAATCAAATACCGACCGACCCATCAACTGCTCTTCAGTATAACCTGTAGCAGCGCATGAGGCAGGATTCACAAAAACTACCCTCATGTTTTGAATCACATAAATGCTTTCGTGAGCATGGTTAACCAGTTCGCGGTACTTCTCTTCACTTTTCTGCAACTGGTTGTTGGCCAAAGTCAACTGTGCAGTACGTTGCCTGACTTTAGTTCGGAGGATAATTATGTTGACGCCTAAGAAAATACCAAGAATCCCGATAATTAAGGCTACTATACCCAATTCTCTGGTGTAGAGAGGATTGATAATCTCCTGCCCGATCCATTTTAGGCGAAGAGCCTCTTTCTCATGACGCGTAATTTTGTTGAACCCATTGTTGACCATTTCAAGCATTTTTCTGTTATTCTTCAAAACTGCTCTGTGAAAATGGCCTGTATAGAGAACGAAAGCTTGCTTGAACTGGCTCTCCAATTTTTGCTTTGTAAGAAAGTAAACGGCAGGTTCACGATCAACACAAAAAACTTTAATTTCACCATTGCCAGCAGCTTCTATAACTTTTTGATAGCTGGGATACTCGGCAAAGGAACTGATTCCCTTATTCTTCAGAATTTCAATACAGGCATCACCAGCCTTCACACCAATGGTGAAACCTTGCAAATTGGTCGGATCGGTTATGCCACTCAAGGTGTGGTGGTAAAAAACCGGGACTTCGATAGCCTCATAGGGAGGGGTGAAGCTGTAGAGCCTTTCCCTCTCAGGTGTTTTAAAAATAGTCTCTATCACATCTGCCTTCCCCGATTGGAGATAGCTTTGAGCTTTGCTCCAATCAACAGCTTCCAGTGTGATTTGGATTCCAGTCTTTTTCGACCACAACATCCATTCATCCACCAGGTAACCAATTAGTTTACCTTCATGGTTGCGAAAAACAAACGGGGGGTAATTGTCATCGGTCACAACGGTAATGTGCTTTGGGCGGGAAGCTGCTGTATCGAGAGCCTGCACCCCCTTCGACACAGAAGAAAAGAGGGCAACCAACACCAGAATAACGAAAATCCTGGTTGTTAAATAACTTAAAAACAATAGATTAATATCAGCAGTCGGTTTCACACCGGTATTTTTCCTGATAGGGTGGGTCTTCATGCTACGATTGCATTAAGGAGAATCAATAATCCGCCAAATAGTATTTCAAAGATACATCAAATAATAATTGGCACAACGCAAGAGGCACATTTTGCCTTTCTGCTGTTTGTTGAAATTCATACATGATGAGTTTCAATTGCTTTCTATGCCTTTATGCATGAAAGAAGAATCAACCAATTACCGAAATAATTCAGAGGGTATCAAAAAGCCTGACGCCCTTTTTCGTACATTTGCAACGCCATTACCAACCCTATTTTGAAATATCAACATGGACGAAAACAGAAAAATACGGTCAGCTCTGGTGTCGGTTTGGGATAAAACCGGACTGGAGCCAATCATCAGAAAATTGCACGTTTTGGGTGTCAAATTGATCAGCACCGGCGGTACACAGGAGTATATTCAATCGCTGGGCATTGAATCCACTGCGGTTGAATCGCTTACCGGATATCCTGCAGTTTTTGGGGGAAGAGTTAAAACCCTTCATCCGGCCGTGTTCGGCGGAATTTTGTTTCGCCGCGACGACCCTGAACATTTGAGTGAACAGAAACAATTTCATATTGAACCTGTTGATTTGGTGATTGTTGACCTCTATCCCTTTTCAAAAACAGTTGCCACCACCAACCTGGAAGCCGACATCATCGAAAAAATCGATATCGGGGGCATAAGCCTTATCAGAGCCGCTGCCAAGAACTATTCCGATGTATTGGTTGTGCCATCGGTTGACGATTACCCCGTGCTTCTTGACATACTCGAGCAGCATCAGGGAATCAGCACATTAGCACAACGCAGAGGTATGGCTGCTCGTTCTTTTGCTGTTTCTTCGGAGTATGACACGGCCATTTTTAACTACTTCAACAGAGTTGAGCAATTGCCGGCAATTCGCATAGCCTCATCACAAGCTGTTTCGTTGCGTTATGGTGAAAACCCGCATCAAAAGGGAACTTTTTATGGCGATCAAAGCGCTGTTTTTGAGAAACTTCATGGCAAAGAAATCTCTTACAACAACCTTCTTGATCTGGAGGCTGGTATCTCGCTCGTGCACGATCTTGACCAAGCGGCTTTTGCCATCCTGAAGCACAACAATGCCTGTGGTGTTGCCCAACGACCCACAGCCGTTCAGGCCTGGGAAGCAGCTCTGGCAGGTGATCCCATTTCGGCCTTTGGCGGAGTGTTGGTTACCAATGTTCCTGTTGATAAAGTCACGGCAGAACAGATCAACAAGCTGTTCTTCGAGATTATTCTGGCACCCGATTATGAAGCCGGTGTTTTTGAATTGCTGGCATCCAAAAAGAATCGGATCATTCTGCGTTCACGACCTTTCGAACTGGCATCAGTGCAGTTCCGCTCCCTTCTGAACGGAGTTTTGGTGCAGGATAAGGATTTAAAAACTGAAAGCGAAAAAGACCTGACTACAGCAACAAACAGAACAGCCAGTTCTGAGGAGCTTTCCGACTTGTTGTTTGCCAACCGTTTGGTGAAACATGCCCGTTCAAACGCCATCGTAATTGTTAAAAACATGCAACTTATCGGGGTTGGGGCAGGGCAGACCTCCAGGGTTGACGCTGTTAAACAGGCCATTGAAAAAGCGAGAAGTTTTGGTTTCGATCCACGAGGTGCTGTCATGGCCTCCGACGCTTATTTCCCGTTTTCCGATTCGGTACAGCTGGCGCATGAGGCCGGAATTACTGCCGTGATTCAGCCGGGAGGATCGGTTCGCGATGGCGATTCAATTGCATTTGCCAACGAAAATGGAATGGCGATGGTGATGACCGGTGTGCGCCATTTCCGTCATTAATCAGTAAATATCAAAACGATAAACGAAGAATATCATGGGACTTTTCTCTCTCTTCACAAAAGAAATTGCTATGGACCTTGGCACGGCCAATACCGTTATCATTCATAATGATAAGGTTGTGGTTGACGAGCCCTCCATTGTTGCTATAGAACGCCGTTCGGGAAAAATCATCGCGGTTGGGAAACGGGCGCAGATGATGCACGGCAAAACACACGAAAATATTAAAACAATCAGGCCGTTGCGTGATGGGGTTATCGCCGATTTTCAAGCTGCCGAGTACATGATGCGCGAAATGATCAAAATGATCCCCGGACGCAAAACAATGCTTCCGCAATCGTTACGTATGGTCATTTGCATACCATCCGGAATTACCGAGGTGGAAGAGAGGGCTGTGAAAGATTCGGCTGAACAGGCTGGTGCTAAAGATGTAAGACTTATTCACGAGCCCATGGCCGCCGCCATTGGTATTGGCATTGATGTGATGGAGCCAACCGGTAACATGATCATCGACATCGGTGGCGGAACCTCCGAAATAGCTGTTATCGCGCTTGGAGGTATCGTTACCAACGAGTCGATTAGAATTGCTGGCGACGATTTCAATGCTGATATAGAGGAATATATGAAAAAACAGCACAACATCAATATCGGTGAGCGCACAGCTGAGCGTATCAAAATTGAAGTGGGTGCTGCCGTTACCGAACTCGATAGTCCTCCTCCCGACTATGCCGTTCACGGGCGTGATATGCTCACTGGCATACCTAAAGAAATTTTAGTCAACTACAGCGAAATAGCTCACTGTCTTGACAAATCAATTTCGAAAATTGAAACTGCTGTTATCCACGCGCTTGAAATGACTCCACCTGAGCTTTCGGCCGATATCTACCGAACAGGGATTTATCTGGCTGGCGGCGGTGGCTTGCTAAGGGGCCTCGACAAACGACTTCACAACAAAACTAAACTTCCGGTTCATGTTGCCGAAGACCCTTTACGTGCAGTAGCCCGCGGAACAGGCATAGCGCTAAAGAATTTCGAGAAATTCACATTTCTTATTAAGTGATGCAGCCCGCTGATGCTTCTCTTCAAAGTTATTCACGATAACCTCTTTTGAGTAGTCTGATTGATGCCACAACCTATTAATTTTAAAGGCTGATAGTTACCTGATGCGCAATTTTGTCAAGTTTCTGATACGGTACCATTATACCCTCCTTTTTCTGGTTTTGCTGACTGTATCGATTGGCGTTGTTGTGCAATTTAACCACCATCCCGGGGCGGCCTTTTTCAGGCATTTAACAGCCGTATCGGGTTCGGTAGAAAAAACAGCCAGCTCATTTACCGGCTACTTTGATTTGATCAGTGAGAACCGCAGGTTGGCCGATCAAAACGCCCGCTTTCTGGTGCAGCAGAATTTATCGAAATTGCACCGCGACAGCAGCGTTGTATCGATAGCTGACACCAATACTCTTCAGCGTTACACTTATCTTCCTGCCAAAGTGGTTGGAAATTCGGTAAACCGGCGCAACAATTTTATCATGATTGATAAAGGAGCCCTCGATGGAGTTGAAAAGGATATGGGAGTGATTGGACCCGACGGGGTGGTTGGGATTGTGGTGAGTGTGGCTCCCCATTTTTCATCGGTAATGTCGCTCCTTCACGAAGCTGCACTTATCAGCGCCAAACACAAACCTACCAATCAGTTAGGTTCGGTTGTGTGGAATGGAACCAGCTACAAGCGAGCCTCCCTTATCAACCTTCCGGTGCATGTGCCTCTAAAGATTGGCGACTCAGTGATAACCAGTGGGTTTTCTGTTATCTTTCCAGAAGGAATCCCAATCGGGCGAATTCGCCAGTTCAAACCCGACCAGGGCGATTATTACAGCATTTCGATTGATTTGTTTACCGATTTCAACGCCCTGAGCTGGGTTTATGTTGTTAAAAATCTGTTTGCCGCAGAGCAGCAGGGTTTGATTGATGAACAAAACAAAATAGTACAACCTCCCACCGGCCGATAAGCAATTCCTTGGTGGTTAATCTGAAAAGAGTGTGACAACAGGCAGCATTAAACAATCTGAAAATCAGATTCCGGCTCGGTTTATCCTTCCAAAAGAAACTCGTTGAGGTATTTCTTGAGTTTGTTGGAGAGTTCGTGCAGCGTTCGAAGTTTGTCGATCTCTTCTTTTCGGTTGAAATTCTCGCTGTTCTGACGTCGCAGCATCTCCTTTTCGAGGTGATCGGCCATTTTTTGGGTAGCCAGATAAACAATCCGTGCTTCTGCAAGCGACAGATCCAGCGATTTAACAGAGTTGGTCATGGGGATGCATGTATTTTTTCGAATGTGAAAACGATTCCGTGAAAGATCTTCTGTTCAACAGAAGGCTTTTGAGGGAACGTTAGGTAATGCAAATTTATTTTATCTCTGGAAGGTCGAGCAAAAGGGCAATGTTACGAGGAATGTCGGTGTTGTCGATCCAACCATCGAAAAGCTGCTGGCCTGTTCCCTTTGCCATCACCGGCACAGGAATGCCTGTATGAGCCCATGTTGTCCAGCCTACACCTGCTTTGTGCGCCAATATTTTACGCGCCATAACGGCTACCGGATCGTAATTGTCGTACAACATGGTGTTTTCTTCTTTCATGAGGCTTACCTTTTCTTTCGACATGCTGGCCATGAATGCTTCGCGCAATTGCTCCTTTTCCCAATCGTTGAGCTTTATTTCGGCACCAAGTCCAAAATCGGCAGCAACCATCCGCATCACAGAATCAAACTGAACTTGGTGCACGGGAGTCCTTTTCTTATAGGCTTTTAATTTCCCTTCAAAGGCGTCGTGAGATGCCTTCTGGTGATCGATCAAGGCAAAGTTGGTTTCGTATTTGGTAACAGCATATCCCAGGGTTAGTCCTCCGGTTTCATGGTCGGCTGTTACGATTATAAGGGTTTCATCGGGGTGCTTGGAATAGAATTCCAAGGCATGGCCAATGGCTTTATCCAATTCCAGAACCTCGCCCACCACTGCACCAGCATCGTTGGCATGGGCGGCCCAGTCAATTTTTCCCCCTTCAACCATCATGAAGAAGCCCGCCGGGTTGTTGAGAACTTCTATCCCTTTTTTTACAATTTGGCTGAGGCTGAAGCTCTCGTTGGTTATGTCGATTTGATAGGGCATATCGGCATCATCGCTCAGAACCGGGTTAACAACCATGAGGGGGAGGCTGCGCGAGGTAACCGTGTCAAAGGGCTGTTTTGCAGAGATTATTTGAAACCCGCTCGTTTTGGCTTGTTCGTACAAATCGGGCTGGTTTCTTTTCTTTCCTTTGGGATATTTAAAACCACCGCCACCAAAATAGTCGAATCGCGATTTTATAAGTTGTTCGCCTATTTCATAATACATGTTTCTATCGGGTTGATGGGCGTAAAAGGCCGACGGCGTAGCATGATCGATGCTTACCGTGGTGATGATACCCACTTTCATCCCTTTGGCTTTGGCTCTGGCAGCTATAGAGTAGAGCGGGCGCAACCTCGCTGAATCCATCCCTATGGTGTTGATGGATGTTTTGGTGCCTGATGCCAGGGCAGTGCCGGCCGCTGCCGATCCTGTAACAAACCTGTTTTTTGCATGGGTCATCGCGAGGCTCACCACAGGGAATCCTGTCATGTTGAGCTGTCTTCCACCAGTTTTAGATTCGCGCGACGCTAAAACTGCTTCGGTAAGGGCAACATGCGAAACGCCCATCCCATCGCCGATAAAAAGAAACACATATTTGGGGTTTGCATTTTTAACAGGAGGTTCACTACCATATGAAAGATACTGGAATACAGTTGCAAAAACAAGCAACACGATTCCTGTTTTAATTTTATAGATCATTGTTTGAGGTTTTTTATCAATTTTGCAAAAGTATGACATTTACCGGTGTTGTAGTTTAACAAACCTTCATTGGATTGTTAATCCTTCGTGCAGGTAATAATATTGATACCCCTGGCTGGCAGATGAATAGAATTTTTACGATAGGCGAAACCGTTTTTGATCTGATTTTTTCAGGAGGTCAACCCGAAGCTGGTAAGGCCGGCGGAGCTATGCTCAACACTGCCGTAACCCTGGGTCGGCTTCGGATGATGCCTCATCTCATAACCGAAATAGCCAACGATGCTTTGGGCGATGTTATCGTGGAGTTCTTAAAAACCAATGGTGTGGATACCAGTTTTAGCTACAGGTACTCCGACGGCAAGACGCCCCTGGCTTTAGCTTTTTTAGACTCCGCGGGCAATGCGTCGTATTCCTTTTACAGGCATTCTCCCACCGATCGGTTGGCAGTTGCTGCTCCAAAATTTACTTCCGACGATCTGGTGATGTTTGGCTCTTATTTCAGCATCAGCCCCCCTCTTCGTCCTGCTGTGCAAAATGTTTTGAGAGATGCTGTCAAAGCTGGGGCTGCCTTGTTTTACGATCCCAATTTCAGACAGTCGCACCAGGATGAATTGCCCTTGTTGCTTCCTGCTGTTGAAGAGAACCTTATGATGGCCAAGGTTGTGCGGGGCTCTGATGAGGATTTTTTTGCCCTGTTTGGCGATCGTGATGCTGACGAAGCTCACAATCGCTGCCCCAACGCGATCCTGTTTTATACCATGGGAAAGAAAGGATGCTTCATGATAACCCCCGAAGGGCACACCCATTATTGGGAAGCCCTTCCAATTGTTCCGGTGAGCACTATTGGAGCCGGCGATACTTTTAACGCTGCCCTTGCCTATGGTATTTGGTTTGAAAACCTTACTTTTGATGCCGTTCACAATCCGGCCTGCCCCGTTTGGGATTCCATTGTAAAAAGAGCCCTTCGGATGTCGGCCTCCGTATGTTTAAGCTACGATAATTATATTTCCCAACAACTTGCCGATCAGATTTACGATGGCACCGAAGACTGAAAAAAACAAACTTAAAGCGCTGAGGAAAACCATTGTCCAATCGCTTAAAAAGATCGATAGCCGTGGATGGAGTTTCCTCCCATGGGTTCGTATCAGCATTAAAGTCACAGGCTTACCAACACTGGCTGATTATCTGACCGACCAGACTCTGCAGGCTTTTCCTTTGCCCCGGGCCTTCCCAAAACTGGCCGGCGATTCGTTTCTGATAACCTCGCCCGGCAGCTCTGTTGATTCGATTGTAAAAAAACCACAGGAAAACATCCTGCTGATGAAATGCGCCGAGAACGGCACTCTTCTTCAACTGTTGGGGTCAACCCGCGTATCAGGTTTCGATGTTTCTGATTCGCTCATCCAACATTTAATCTTTCATGAAACAGTAGCCGACACGATGAAGCACAGCGCTGTTGTGTTTGCCGAACCCGATAACCTGCTTCGATTGGGGTCGGTTCTTAATTATCAAAATGCCTTTTCGCCGCTTCAGCAGTTGCTGGCGGCCTGGCCACCTGTCACCAGTCTGCTTGATCTTTCAGAAAGCAACCAACTTTGTCAAATCTATAACGAAGATCCTTCCGGATATCGGATGGCCGGTTTCTTTCCGGGGGTAGTGCTTTGGGAGAGACATGGCGTGTATGTGGCTCACAAGAAACTTGCCGCAGCCATTACCATGCTTGAAGCTGCCGAAAAAGCTGCAGGTTTGTGTCTGTCCGATGTTGCCGCACCTGCCAAAATATTAACGGATTAGAAAATTATTAATAATTAGTTGTATAAACCATGAAACTAAAAAATATCCTAACCTTTCTGGTGGCGTTTGTTTTTGCTTCCACCCAAGTTGTCGCTGATGATTTAAAGCAAATAATTGCCAATGCCGGCCAATCGTCTGATTATGATGGCGCCGGTGTTGTTGTGGTATTCGACAGCACCTTGGTTAAGGTGATGCCTACTGGTTTGAGCCACATGTATCAACACAAACTGGTAAAAATACTTACCGAACAAGGGGGACTCGACAACCGAACTCTGATTTTTGGCTACGACCCTTTGTCGGCGTGGGCAGAAATCCAGAGTGTGCGGATCATTCGGAAAAGCGGAGATGTTGATGTATTCGATTTGAAACAAGTGAAAGATTACGCGGCACCTGCCCGGATGATCTATTGGGGTGCCCGCGAGTTGATGGCCGATCTGGGTCGCCTTGAACCCGGCGATGCCGTGGAGGTTAGGTTCTATCGAAAAGGCTTTACCTATGCCCTTTTGCAAACAGGCTCCGATCCCGATGAGCAGTACATACCCCCCATGCGTGGTCATTACTACGACATTGTCCCTTTCTGGAGTTCTGATCCGGTGATTGAAAAGGTTTACCGTGTTTGTCTCCCGAAAGATAAGCCTGTTCAGTATTCGGTTTACAACGGAAACCTGGCGTCATCACTCTTGTTTAAAGGCGATAAAATGGTTTACACCTTCAGCCTTAAAAACATCCGCCCGCTAAAAACTGAGCCCTCGATGGTGGCAATGTCGGATGTAGCACCCAAACTGCTTTTGAGCACCAGTCCCGACTGGGAAGCTAAATCCATGTGGTTCTATGGAGTTAATGAAGATTATGGAAGCTTTAAAAGCAACAAGGAGATTGATGCAAAAGTAAACGAAGTGCTAAAAGGAGCCCGCACAGAGCTTGACTCTATCAGTTTGTTAACTCACTGGGTGGCCGACGAAATTCGCTACTCGGGTATTTCGATGGGGAAAGGAGAAGGCTACACATTACACAGCGGCGCGATGAATTTCACTGATCGCTGCGGTGTATGCAAAGATAAAGCCGGCATGCTCATCACCATGCTTAGGGCAGCCGGTTTCAAATCGTATGCTGCCATGACCATGGCGGGCGAACGCATCGACCGGATTCCTGCCGATCAGTTTAACCATTCGGTAACTGTGGTGCAGCGTCGTTCAGGAGAGTATATGCTGCTCGACCCCACCTGGGTGCCCTTTGTGAGAGAACTGTGGTCGAGTGCCGAGCAGCAACAAAATTATCTGATGGGACTTCCTAAAGGAGCCGATTTAATGGAAACCCCCGTTTCGGCCCCTGAAAACCATTACCTGAGGATGGCCGCAGTTTGGAAAATTTCACAAGATGGAACTCTCGAAGGGGAGATCACACTTACAGCTGAAGGACAGACAGATGCATCGGTCAGAAGTATTTTTTCGCGATCGGCTCCCGATGCATGGAACTCAAACCTCGAAAAAGAGATCTTGCGTTTGGCTCCTACCGCCCACATCACCTCGATGGATTATACCAATCCGGATGAATATCAAAAACAACCTGTTTCAATCACAGTGCGATTTGCAGCTCCTGCCTACGCGTTGGTTTCAAACGATGCTATTGTTTTCAAGCCTTTTGCTGCCGGGGGATTCTTCAGCAGAGCCCAGTCACATCTTTACATGAACACGAATGTTGAGAACAGACAATTCGATTTCCGCGACCGCTGCAGCCGGTTGATAGAAATAACCGAAAGTTTCGAATTGCCCGAGGGTTACCAAATGACCACACCGGCCTCCGTGGCAAAACTGGGCAACGAAACCGCCTCTTACCAACGCGATGTTGTTCAGCAAAGCAACACGCTCACTATAAACGAAAAAGTGGTGTTGGGAAAACGCATTTACAAAGCCGATGAGTGGCCTGTTTATCGCGATGTTGTAAAAAAACAAAAAGAACTTACAACAAAAGAAATAGTTCTCAAGAAGTGAACCTCCCTGATCTTTCGTTTTACGACATCTGATACATGAAAAACATGATTTACTAAAATTGCATGTTGAATCATTCACAACAACCCGTCTGCCATCAGGCCGACGGGTTTTTTGTTTCTGCGGCCTGTTTCGCCCAAACACAAGAAATGTTGTACCAGATTTATAAAATATCATAACAACCCTCCTTCATTCTCGCTTTACATTTGCAGTGAAAAATTTTTAATTAAGATGTTTCTATGAAAAGAATGCTTTTTGTAATGGTCTCAATTGTTTTTGCTCTCCCGATGTTAACCAATGCCCAGTTGACACTCGAAAAAACTTATTCCGGGGTATCGGCTGGAGTAGCTCAAACAGAAACCTATGGCAGCAAATACTATGTGATGGATGTTTCGTCCGCTCAGTGTAAAATTTATAACCTTGACCACTCGCTTTGGAAAACCATCACGTTGAGTGTCCCATCCAATTACTATCTGTACGATATACAATATGTTACAGATCATCTGTTCAACAGCGATAACTCCATCGAATTGCTTTATGTTTGCTACAACTACAACTCCACAGGGCAATACTACACTTATGAAACCAGAGTAGTTACCGAAACAGGCGCACAATTGCTGGCACTACCCGGTGCTGGTTACAACTGGATTACCGACGTTGCCGGAGCAGGCACAAAGCTTTTTTCCTATATTTACGATTATTCCGTTTCGCCTTACACAGTCACAACAAAAGTATATGCCATACCAGGAAACCTGCCATCGGTGGTGAACGAGAACCTAAAAAACGTTAACGCGAAAGCATGGCCCAACCCTGTTTCGGGTAGCCTTAATATTGAGTTTGATTTGCCTAAAGATGTGCCTTCGGCCAACCTGATAATCCGCAACCTCTCTGGTCAGGTTGTCAGGAGCTTTCATGTTGATGGATATTTCGGCAACCTGATGGTAGATGCTTCCGGGCTGGCTTCAGGAACCTATTTTTGGAGCCTTGAAGGGGTTGGGCTGAAAACGGTTGCACATAAACTAATTGTATCACATTAAAAAAATACGGTTATGAGGATTAAAAAGAACATTGCTATCAGCGAATCGGGATTTTTGTTTAATCCCATTACAGGCGAGTCGTTTACTGTTAACCCAATTGGCACAGAGATCATCCAGATGTTGAGCGACGGCCGATCGGGCGATGAGATTTCAGGCGCCATTTGCGACAGGTACCAAGTGGATCGGAATACCTTCGAGAAAGATTTGGCCGATTTTCTGGGAATGCTCGATCACTATCACATAAGCCAACGTCATGAGCAAGAGGAAGCTTAACATTGCTGTGACGGGGCTGAACGCCATCGACAGTCCCGGGCCCGGTGTTGCCGTGATCAGGGGACTGTTGGAGGCCAGCTCGTTCGAGGCAAACATCATTGGTTTTGCCTATGAATCGCTCGAACCCGGCATCTACATGCACCATTTGGTAAGCAAAACCTATCAGGTACCCTACCCTTCGGCAGGGATTGAAGTGCTCTACGACAGGATTTGCTACATTCATCAGAAAGAACATCTTGATGTTATCATTCCTAATTTCGACGCCGAATTGTATTCCTACATCAAACTAGAGGATGAGCTCAAGGCTCTTGGAATCAGCCTTTTTCTTCCAACCATGGAGCAATTCGAGGAGCGGCATAAGGTAAACCTTCCCGAATTTGGGAAAAAATACAACATCAAGGTACCTAAGAGCAAGGCCATCTACGAACTCTCCGATATTTTTGATTTGCAAAAAGAGTTTGAATTGCCTGTGGTGGTAAAAGGAAAGTTCTACGATGCAGGAATTGCCTACAATACCGAACAGATCAGAAGCCACTTCTTAAAGATCAGCGCGAAATGGGGTCTTCCTATCATCATTCAGGAGTTTATACATGGCGCAGAGTTTAATGTAACCGGTCTGGGCGACGGTTTGGGCAATACAATCGCGGCTGTTCCGATGCGGAAACAATACATCACCGATAAAGGGAAAGCCTGGGGCGGAATCAGCATTGCCGATCAACAAATGCTTGATCTCACCGACCATTTCATCCGCTCAACCCACTGGAGAGGTGGCTTCGAGCTGGAGTTGATGAAGGACAAGAAAAACGAGTTCTACCTACTTGAAATAAACCCTCGCATTCCCGCCTGGATTTACCTGGCCGTCGGCGTTGGTCAAAACATCCCGGAAGCCTTGGTGCAATTGGCCCTTGGCCTAAAAGTAGAACCCTACGCTACGTATGCCATTGGGAAAATGTTCATCAGGTATGCTTGGGATATGATCGTTGATATATCAGAATTTCAACAAATTAGCACAACAGGAGAATTATAAAATTATCAGTCATGGAAAAATTTAGATATGAAAGGCCGGTGGTAAGAAAGCTTGAAAGCGAAATGCCTAACAAATTTGGTATGCGAACCGAATACCGACCAACAACCCACATCGAAGGTGTAGCAGTGAAAGACTTGCTGGCCACCTACGGCTCTCCATTGTTTGTTATATCGGAGAAAACACTTCGGAATCAGTTTCGTAAAGCCCGAAAAGCCTTCACAACCCGTTATCCCCGCGTACAGTTCGCATGGTCGTATAAAACCAATTACATGAGTGCCGTATGCAACGTTTTTCATCAGGAGGGCAGTTGGGCTGAGGTAGTTTCGGGTTTCGAGTTCCAAAAAGCCCTGGGAAATGGCGTGCAGGGCAGCAAAATAATCTTCAACGGACCCGACAAGACCGAGCCAGATCTAGAGATGGCCATCCAGCACAATGCTTTAATTCATATCGACCACCTTGATGAACTTTACACCCTCACCGACCTGGCAGAGAGGCTTAAAACCCGGCCCCGGGTTGCTATCAGGGTTAATATGGACACAGGCGTGTATCCCATCTGGGATCGCTTCGGGTTTAACTACGAAAACGGACAAGCCTGGGATGCCCTGAACAAAATCATGCATTCGGGCAAACTGGAATTGGTGGGGTTGCATTGCCACATTGGAACCTTCATGATTTCAACACAGGCTTATGCCATAGCTGCCGGAAAACTGGCCGAACTGGCAATTGGCGTTCGCCGGAAATTTAACCACACCGTAAAATATATCGACCTGGGCGGAGGTTTTACCTCGAAAAACACCCTGAAAGGGGCCTATTTGCCCGGAAGCGACACCAACCCAACCTTCGACGATTATGCCGAAGCCATAAGCACTGCTTTGCTTAATGCCGACTTTGGTTCTGACCAACTGCCCACACTGATTTTAGAAACCGGCCGTGCCCTGGTTGATGAAGCGGGATACCTGCTGGGTACGGTGATCAGCAATAAAAGATCGTCGAAAGGGAAACGAATTACCATTGTTGACATTGGTGTTAACCTGATGTTTACATCTTTCTGGTACGATCACCGTGTGACACCTGCTCAGGAATTCACCCAATACTCAGAAGACACTACCCTCAACGGCCCGCTGTGCATGAATATCGATGTAATCAGAGAGTCGGTAAGCCTGCCGTTGCTCAACAAAGGCGATCACATCGTGGTGCACACAGTAGGAGCTTACAACATGACACAATGGATGCAGTTTATAACGCTCCGCCCTGCTGTTGTAATAATCGACATGGAAGGGAAACCACACATAATACGTGAAGTTGAGACTCTTGGCACGGTAAACGGACAAGAAAGGGTGCCACAGCACCTGGCTTCTTTCGAGTTGTAGCCATATGCAAACAATTACCGGATGATGGGGCAGACAACCACAGTGGCCGTCTGCCTCACTTCTGGTTGTTAGGAGTATTCATAATTAGTTAATACTTTTGCTCACTCTGTAGATTTCTTATGGGTAGAATTGTTCGATATAAGTATCTGTTTCACATTCTAATAGTGCTGTTTTTGCTGACAGAATGTGCTACAGTATGGTTGGTTGTTAGAAACTACAGAGAGAACCACCAAAGCTATATTGAAAAGAATACACGTGAATTTGACATTGGATTGTCGGCCACTTTGAGACATTTTGAAGAGGTTGCACAATCGCTGCTGTTGACATCTGATTCCAAAAACCCGTTCACCCCCGCGGCACAGGCTCTCGACATGTTTGTTCAACACAGCTTTTCATCGGACACAACGGCGGTTTCGGGGCTTGACAAACTCTTTGACAGGCTGGTTAGCAGGGGCTTTAAAGGCTTCACCATCGCCGATTCAAACGGGGTTGCTCTCATCAGATTGCACAACCCAAATTTCAAAGCTGATACTTTGGAGAATCTTTTACCGCTGATGCACGAAGCCTCAAAAAACCAGAGTCCTGCAATAGGTTTCCATGCTGGCGGCATTGCTACCGGATATTGTGTAGTGATGCCCTTGCGAAATAGTTACAACCAGCTTTTTTATCTGTTGCTGGGAATCGACAATGTGGCCTTGCAACAAGAGATGAAAAAGATATTTCCATACGAATTTGTTTTCCTTATCAACAAAGAACAGGTTTTGCGATCGACGCCCTACCCCATGTTGTCGGGGTATCACTTCAGCGATCTAAGTGTAGATTATTTTTATGAGAGAAGCGACAGAGATGTAAGCAAACCTGGCATGAGGCACTACATCCCGCAAAGTGAGATTGTGCTTTTCAACCAAATAAACAAAAGAGAGATTGAAAGCGGAATAGATCGAAAACTCCCTTTTGGACTGCATGCTCAAACCGGGAATGGCACCAGCTATACAGGTCTGTTTTTCCCTGTTCATGGCCCCGACGGACAAATTGTAGCCTTTATCATCAGCTATTCTTCCGACTCAACTCTTAGCGATTACTACAACAACGGATTGATCATCATGTCCGTTTCGGTGTTGTTGGTCCTTTTTGTTTTCTTCTTTCTACTTTTCTTCGTTGTTACATTTCGAAGGCTGAGCCTTCAGAATATGCGGCTTGCCGAGTCGGAACGGCAATTGCAGGAGCTTAACAAGGCTAAAGACAAGTTTTTCAGCATTATAGCTCACGATCTGCGCAACCCCTTTCATGGGCTGGTTGGTCTGGCTGAGGTTCTTACCGAAGATTATGACGCCATGCCTGCCGAGAAAACGCGCCGGTTTCATCAGCTAATTTACGACAGCAGCCGGCAAGGCTATCAACTGGTGAACAACCTGCTTGAATGGACCCGTATGCAAACGGGCCGGTTTGCCTTTAACCCCGAAAAACTTAATGTACAGAGGTTCGTCGGAGAAGTTGCTGATCAGTTGCGTTCGTCGATCGAGGCAAAAGGGATTGCTCTGGTTGTGGACGTTCCCGGACCTCTTTACCTGTATGCCGACCACCAAATGGTATGCGCCATCGTGAGAAATTTGTTGAGCAATGCCATCAAATTTTCGCATCCGGGTGGAAAAATATTTGTCAGAGCGGTGCCGGTTGGCCAATACCTCCGCATCTCAATTGCTGACCAAGGGGTCGGGATGGACGGTCAAACAAAATCCGATCTCTGGAAGATCGAATTGAGCCATTCCTCCAAAGGAACACTGGGGGAGACTGGCACCGGACTGGGTTTGCTGCTTGTAAGAGAATTTGTTGAGCGGCACAAAGGTACCATCAGCGTGGAAAGCGAACCCGGACTGGGTACCACTTTTACAGTTTCTCTTCCATTAAACAAAACAATTTGAATCATGACCGACAATCCAAATGCTATCAGTTCATGGATAAGCTTCATGAGTAATAAAGTAAAATCTGGTGGTGGAATTAACCTGGCTCAGGGCCTTCCCGGTTTTCGGCCACCTGCCCGGCTGCTCGAGTTGCTTGCCGAAGAAGCTGCCGGCAACAACCATCAGTATGCTCCTGGCCGTGGGCTTCCTGTGTTGGCAGCACACGTGGCTGATAAGCTGAACCTGCCCGGGACAGCTGTTGCAAAAAACATACTCATCACTTGCGGAGCCACAGAAGCGATCACCGACACCTACCTGCACTTAGCCCGAAAAGCAGGTTCCACCTTCACTGTGGCGGCTTTCGGACCGGCTTATGAAAGCTATTCACGCTTGCCGATGCTGTTGGGACATAGGTTTGTTGAGCTCACTCGCGATGAATCTGATCCGGATTTCCTGACCAAAACTGCCGATTTGCTTGTCGGACAGGGAGTTGATCTGCTGTTTGTGGGTTCGCCCGGAAACCCCTTCGGACAAGTGATTCCGGCTAATGAAGTCGATTTTTGGTGCCAGATGGCGGCAAAAACTTCTTTGAACGTTGTGTTCGACATGGTTTACAGCGATTTGTGGTTCGATCAGCCAGTTGCATTTCCAACTCCGGTTTTGCAGGAACGGGTTTATATCGTCGGATCGTTCTCCAAAATGCTGTCGGTTACAGGATGGCGTGTGGGTTGGCTGGCTGCTCCCGAAACATCAATCACCGAGATTGGCTTGCTTCACGATTTTGCTGGTCTTTCAGCTCCTCACCCTTTGCAGTGGGCCCTAAGCCGTTTTCTGGACGATAAAGAGGCTGTAAATAAATACGTATCAGGGCTTCGCGATTTAATTCGTGACTCGTGCCTTACCCTTGAGGGTGCATTGGTTCAAACAGGTTTTCATGTAAAGCCGGCACACGGAGGTTATTTTGTATGGGCGAAACTGCCTCAACACCTTCCCAACTCTGGAGAATTTGTTTTAGCTCTTTATGAACGAACCGGAGTAGCCGCGGTTCCCGGAATTCACTTTGGAGAAAAATTCAGCCGGTATGTACGTTTCAACGGTGCCCGCCCAATAAATGAAATAAATGAAGCAGCCGCACTTATAACACGTTTTATAAATGACAGCAGGTAGTCGTTTTTATCACAATCAAACATGACAGAAAACAAAGGAGCATTAAGCCGTGTATTTCCTGATTTTGCCGATAGCATTCTCCATTCCTACGGCCAGGTTTTCTTTTCAAACCATACCGGTTTTTCTATCATTTTGGTCGTGGTGTCGTTTTTCGATTTCTGGGCAGGCCTGAGCGGTGTTTTAGCCGTTGTAGTAACAAATCTCTTTGCCTTCCTGAGCGGTTTGAACCGCAAAAACATCGCGCTAGGAACATATGGATTTAACAGCCTGTTGGTTGGACTTGGACTTGGGGTTGGTTTCGAACCAGGTCTTGCGTTTTTTATAGTATTGGTTTTCTCGGCCCTCTTCTCGCTTTTGGTAACACAAGCCCTTGAAGGAGTAGTTGGCAAATATGGACTCCCTTTCCTGAGCCTACCGTTTTTGGTTGTTCTATGGATATTCACTTTGGCAACCCGCGAGTTTACCGCGCTGGAGTTCAGCACACGTGGTGTGTACACCTACAACGAAATGTATCTTTTAGGAGGCGACCCACTGGTTCAAACTTATTCATTGCTAAGCGAACCCTGGTTGCCCCAGCCTTTGGTAACCTATTTCAAATCGCTCGCGGCTGTTTTCTTTCAATACCACCTGGTGGCAGGCATTCTGGTAGCCATTGGCCTGCTGATTTATTCACGCATTGCCTTGCTTTACAGCCTGGTGGGTTTCTATTCGGCCTACTTTCTTTATGGTTTGCTTGGGGCCAACCTCAACGAGTTGAGTTACGGATACATCGGCTTCAATTTTATACTCACGGCTGTGGCTGTTGGGGGGTTCTTTTTGGTCGCCTCGCGCTACACTTTGCTTTGGGTGTTGCTTCTTACGCCGGTAAGCACAGTATTGATAGTGGCTTCTGGGGTGCTGCTTGAGTCGCTTCAACTGTCGGCTTTTTCGTTGCCATTCAACGTTGTGGTAATGCTCTTTCTTTATTTCCTGAAATTCCGCGAACGGTTTTCCGACAAACCCTTACCAGTGTTTTACCAGCTTTTTTCGCCAGAGAAGAACCTCTATGCCCAGGCCAATTACCGCGATCGGTTTGGAGTGGCTCCCGCTATCCCCCTATCGCTCCCATTTTGGGGCGAGTGGGTGGTGACCCAAGGACACAGCGGCGAGTTTACCCACCGCGATAACTGGCGCGAAGCATGGGATTTCGAAATTTCTGATGAAGATGGAGATTTATGGCGCAATGAGGGGATTCGACACGAAGATTTTTATTGCTATGGCAAGCCTGTCACCGCACCCGCCGATGGTTACGTTGAAGAAATTATCAACGGCATTCCCGACACCCCTGTCGGGCAAATGGATCTGGGGCACAATTGGGGTAACACCATCATTCTGCGACATTCCGATCATTTCTACACCAAACTTTGTCATCTTAAAAAAGACTCCTTTAAAGTGGTGAAGGGACAGTGGGTACCACGTGGCGAGGTGGTTGCTATGGCTGGCAGCAGCGGCAGATCACCACGGCCTCACCTTCATTTTCAGGCGCAGGAATTTCCCTACATCGGCAGCTACACCATGCCGTGTCCCCTGTCGTCGTACATTCTCCGAAAAGGGGATCGTGTGGAATACATCCAGACCGGGATTCCAAACAATGGGGATGTGGTTTCCAACATCCAGCCCACAGCTGCCATCGTTTCGGCCTTCAGTTTCATACCTGGGCAGCGGCTACGCTTCAAAGTAACATCGCAGGGTGGCTCCCAAAAGGAGATCGAATGGGAAGTGAGGTCAGACATGTACAACAACACCTATTTATGGTCCGAGACAGGTAAAGCAAGTGCCTGGTTTGTGAACAACGGCAAGGTAATGTGGTTTACCCATTTCGAAGGCGACAAACGATCGTTGCTCTACCACTTCTACCTGGGTGCCTACAAAATTGTTCATGGATTCTATAAGGGATTGGTGGTAACCGACTCGTTTCCTCTTCACGCTATAGCCGACAGAAGATGGCTTTTCTTACAGGATTTTCTGGCCCCCTTCTACCTTTTTATGAAAAGTGAATTCACCATTCATTACAAGAAAATGGACGACCAGTTTTCAGATTCTTTTGTTTACATCGACTCCAGGGTGGTGTTGAAACTGATGGGCCGGGTGACCCGTGTTCTGGATTTTAGTTGGGAATTGCGCAACAATTCTATCCATCATTTTGTCATTAAACAGGGAAACCGAATTACTAAAGTTGAATTGATACCCGATTAATCATATAGATATGCTTTATAAAGTTTTCAGAATGTTGATTCTCGCCGCGGTTTTTTTGCCCACTCTGGCCAGTGCGCAGGAACCGGCCAATTTCAAGCATTACGATCAGGCCACCTGGCATCTTTACCAACAGAAACAATGGGATTCGCTGATACTGGTTGGGAAGGCTGCTCTGGCCGATGGTAACGATTATCAATACCTCAACGCCAGAATGGGTGTGGCCTGGTTTGAAAAGGGCGACTTCAGAATGGCCTCTCACTATTTTTATAAGGCTTTGAAAATGAATAGTGGCGATGAGTTCGCACGCGAATACCTCTATTTCTCCTTTCTCTATTCCGGACGCTCGGGGGCAGCGCGCAACATTGCCACGGGTTTTCAACAAGCCACACGCGAAAGACTCGCCCTCCCTGCCACCACCCGTCCGGCTTTTGTTTATGCAGAGATGGGGCCCGTGATCTCCAATGCTGTTGACCCCTGGCGCGATGTGCCCATCACCGGTCCCGATTCTGTTTATGGCGAGTTCAACCTCCCTGGCAGTGCATTCTATTTTCATGCCGGAGGAAGCTTCGATTTGGGCTCTTTCGTGACTGCTTATGCCGGTTATTCCAACCTTTCGCTCGACCGATACCAGCGAATTCAAATAGCAACACTCGACACCATTAAACGAAGCTATGGATTTGCACAACATCAGGCTTACCTCAATTTCTCCATCGAACCCTTTCCCGGCTTTCGGATTGTGCCATCAATTCATTACATCTACAACCGTTCAAAACCCGTGTTTGCCAGTTATAATGCTGATTCAGTCCGCTACATATTCAAACAGCGCACACTCAAAAACAATCAGGTGGCAGCAGGATTGGCCCTTTACGCCGAATGGAAGCGGTTTGGATTCACCTTGCACACCAACTATGCTAACCTGATGGATTATAACCAGATAGGATTGGGAGGAGCTATAACCTGGTATCCAACCGGCAATTTAAAGAGTTGGATCAGGATGCACGGCACATGGTTTTCGGAAGAAGGGACAACGCGTTGGGTGCTGGAACCATCGGCAGGAATCAAACTTTCGAATCACATTTGGTTTGAATCGTCGGTAGCTTTGGGCGATATGACACGCTACGTTGATGAAACCAATTTTTTAGTTTACAATACCGACGATAAAACCACTCTCCGAGCGCAGGGCGTGTTTTATATACCTGTTTTCGACAACGTTATGTTCTCAGTTCGCTATATCTTCAATCGTGCCGAAGGCTCCCTTTATCAATACGACCAAACAGAGGCATCGCTTGTGCGCGAATCTATCGATTACAATAAACACACTATTTTGGGAGGAATCAAATGGAATTTCTGAAAAAACTCTCTTTGTCAATCGGCCTGTTTCTATGGGTTGCGGGTGTTGATGCTCAAAATTATACGAAAATTGAAGAGGCTTTCAACCAAAGCTATACCAGCGAAAATGCCGGTGAATACGACAGGGCTATTGATGCTATGCGAAAGGTTTACGACGACAAATCCTATAACATCAACGTCAGGCTGGGGTGGCTCTACTATCTTTCAGGTCGGTTTACAGATGGGGTAGCCTATTATCAAAAAGCCATCAGATTAATGCCTCAATCAGTGGAAGCTCGTTTGGGTCTGGTTTATCCCGCTTCTGCCCTTGGCAACTGGGAACAAGTAAAAAATGCCTATCTCGAAATCCTGAAAATTGATCCGGCACACAGTCTGGCTAACTACCGCCTTGGGCTGATCTACTACGGTCGTGAGCAATATGCCACCGCCTTGCGCTACTTCGAGAAAGTTGCCAATTACTATCCCTTCGATTACGACGCAAATCTGATGTATGGATGGACTTGCTTTAAGTTGGGAAAATACCGTGAAGCAAAAGTTCTCTTTCATAATGCTTTGATGGTAAAACCCGGCGATGCCTCAGCCAAGGAGGGACTGGGTTTGATCAAATAAAAAATGATGGTTAAGCCTTTGCTGTCTGGTTATCATTCAGCCATTCGAATGATGAAATCAGACGCGGCCTTTGCATCAGGCAATCACCCTGCTCCCCTGCTCATCGTGGCTCTCGATTCTGATGCTGGCATCAATCTCTTGCTGCAACTCTTCTACATGGCTGATAAGTCCCACGATGCGGTTCTCGAGGCGGAGGGTTCGAAGGGTGTCGAAAACTGTTTGCAGCGAATCGCGGTCGAGAGAACCAAACCCTTCGTCGAGAAAAAAGAAGTTGTCGGTGCCGGGTCGGCGGGCGTGAACCACATCGGCCAGAGCCAGAGCAAGCGAAAGCGAAGCCTGGAAGGTTTGTCCGCCCGACAGGGTTTTCACGCTGCGGGTATGCCCTCCGTTGAGGTAGTCGCGCACCACGATGTTGTTCCCATCAGCCAGTTCCATGCTAAGTTGACGGTTGGTGAGGGTGTGAAACCGTTTGTTGGCTATACCTACCAATTGTTGAAGATAAATGGCTGAAACGTAGTTCACAAAGCCGCTACCTTTAAACATTTTTGCCAGCACCTCCAGGTTTTCGGCACGGATGCGTGCTGCGTGTAGGGCTTCGGTAAGGCGCAAGGCTTCCTCACGCGATTCTTGAGCCTCGATTAGTTGGCGCTCTGCTCGGTCGAGTAGCAGTGTGGTTTCTTGAAGGTTAATTGACAGGTTTTCGAGCCTGATGACGGTCTCTTCGTGGTGCAACGGGTCGTATGGTTCTGCTTTTAGCACGGGATCAATTTCCTTTAATCGTCCTTGCAAAGTGGCCACCATCTCTTTATACGTGCTGATTTGCCTCCGGGCAGCCTCGGTGTCGAACGGGGTGGAAAGCACCTCACGAATTGCTTCAACACCATCGAAGCCTTGAGCAAGGGCTTGCTGTTCCAACTCCTGCTGGCGGTTGGTTATGAGGTTTTTTAGTTCAGCGGCCTGTACCAGAAGGATCTCTCTTCGGGTGGTGTTTTGTGCCACCGTTTCGGCGAGTTGTCTGTATGCCTGTGCGGTTTGATCGCGTCGCAGGGCTGCAGCCTCCATCTCGTTAGCCAACCCCTCTGCCTCGGCTATCAGGGTTGCGGGGTCTGATTGCAACTGATCGGCTCCAAATGCTTCTTGTTGCTGCAAAGTCGCCAGTTTCTCCAGCGATTCAACGAGTTGTTGGTTGAGCATCGCTATCCGTTCGCGATACCGGGTGAGGGTGGTATCGAGATTGGCTTTCTGTTTTTGAAGCGACTGCAGGTTTGTAGCGGTTAAGCTTCGTTGTTTTTGATAAAGCTGACTATCGCTCCAGGCTTGCTTCACGGCTTCTTCATCAGAACGACTGTAGAGTTCCTCCCCGTTAAAGAGGGCTTGATGGTTGGCGCGGGTAGCTTCGTTTTCTTCCAGTTGCCGAAGCAAATCGGTTTGTGTTTGGCGCAAAGAAGCCCTTCGCCCTTCAAGGTGGGCGAGCTGACGGTTCACACGGTCGAGAGTGCTCTTGTAGTGATCGAGGGCAAGGCGCTTTCGATTGATCTGTTTAGCGTTCTCATCAAGGTTCTCGGTTGAGGCAGGTGCCGGATGGTGAAGACTTCCGCATAGCGGACAAGGAGTTTCATCGGCCAGATCGTCAGCCAACGATTGCATCTTCAGCCTGAGGGCATGGTGCTGCTCTTCTTCACGCAGGGCTGCTTCCCATTGTGCAAGGGCTGTAATTGCCGTAAGTGGTTCAGCATCAGCAATAAAAGTGGATGGACTTGCCTTTTGTAATTCCAGGTTAAGCAGTTCATTTTCTGTCTCAAGTCCTGCTTTTTGTACTTGAATGGTCTCTACAGACTGCGACAGGTTTTTATGCTCAGTTGTAAGTCTTTTGTCAATGTCGAACCATTGGAGCAGCGCGGCCAGCAGTGGAAGTTGGCTCGTGAGGGCATCCAGTTCGTCGAGCAGTTTCTGTTGTTGTTCTGCCTGTTGGTTAAGGGGTTCTGCTTTCGCCAGTTCAGCTTCGAGCAACTGTTCACCTTTCACAATCCGCTTTTCGATGTCGGAAATTTCGATGGTGATTTTGCATTGCTCGGCTTGTCGTCGGAGCTGGCTAATTCGGTCGCGGCGTGCGGGGTTTTTCAGGTAATCCTCATCGGCTGCTGCCATCTCGTGTGCCGATTTTTTCAGGTTTGGCTGCAGCCGTTCAAATTCTGCCTGCAAAGCAGCGTGTTGGCCAACAATCAGTGCCAACCGCGAAGTGTTTTCTTCGAGCAAATCCAATGCTGGTTTGAACAAAGCCATGCAACGGTTTACACGGCTCGATTGCTGCTCAAGCGCGGCAATAGTCTCTGTCTGCGAGAGCAAAGCATCCAACTGCTGTTGCTTCTCCGAGGCTTCTTTGTGAAGGCTGGCCAGCTCATTAAAGCGGGCAATTTGTGTTTTTAACTGATTGATAGCAACTTGATCTTCGGCGAGTGCCTGTTTTAGCTGACTTGTGAGCAGTTGCTGTTGGCTGAACCATGTTTCGTCGTGACTGATGGTTTTCGAAAGAAGTGCTTCAAGCCTGACGATGTTCTCGTTGTTGCGTTTCTCAAGGTATCCAACCCGGGGTGCCAGATCGAAACGATCGAGGTCGAACAGCTCTTTCATCATTCGTGTACGGTCAGCATCAGTCAGTTGCAGAAAATCCTGAAATCTTCCCTGTGGTATTATCACAGCCCGGCGGAAGTTGTCGTAGCTTAGACCTACAGCTTGCTGCACTTGTCCAAGGGAGACCGGGAGCCATTCTTCGCCTGAAAATTGATATGCCGTGTGATCGAAAGTTTTGGCATCGTCGAACCGTTTGCGGTTGCGTTGCCCTTTCACAATGCAGCGATAATGACTTGTTGGCGTACCGGCAGTAAACTCGAAGTCAATCAGCAATTCGTTGCTGCGAAGGTTCATCATGTTGTAGCTACGTCCATCTCGACGGCTCAACCTTTCCGTTTCGCCATAAATGGCATAGGTGATGGCCTCTACCAGGGTGCTTTTGCCTGAGCCGGTACGACCAAATATACCGAAGAGCCTCGCGGCGGTTAACCGCCCGAAATCAACAACCTGCCGCTCTTTGTAGGAGTAAATACCTTGTAGGGTGAGCTTTACCGGTATCATTCTAATTTTTTTATTCCCACGCGCCAATTCGCGCGGGGAGAACGCTCCGGCAAAGCTACGCCATTTCAGAATAACAGAACTATCTTTCCAAACCAAGCCGCTCCTTCATCAGTTTTTGATCAAACGAGGTGATGGGGAATGTGTGAGCTTCGGTGGTGAACAGCAACGAATTGAAGAAATGGGGCGTTTGCCTCTCACTAAAGGCTATGTAAAGGTATTTCATGGTTTCAGCAAAGAAAAAGGTTGGCATGTAGTCGCGGGGTTGCATGGTGGTCACGTTTTCAACGGAGTGGAAAGCTACCTCGTCGCGGCAAAATTTTTTGATGCTGGCCCAGTAGTTTACAGCCATGTTGCGGTAGGTTGTATCGCCCGTGAAATGGTAGAGATAGGCGGCCGATTCCACGATCTCGGGATTCAAATCGTACACTGGGTAAGTAATGGAGTCGGTCAGGTAGTTATAAGCCATAGGTTCAAGGCCGTGCTTGTTCCACAACCAGTTCCAGCTCTGCTGAAGGCGGATGGCCCTGGCAGTATCGCCCGATAACACCAAAATGGCAGGAAAGAAGGCATCGTAGAGGGTCACAACTGCGTTAACCTTCAGGCCGGAGTACATGTCGGCTCTTCCATACCACAACCTCCCGTTGTGCTCTTCGGCTAAGTATTGGTTAATGGCTCCTATGCTCTCAATCCATATCTTCATCAAATCCTGATCGCCCGTGAGGAGATAGGCTTTGTAGAGGTACTCGTAATACGAATCCACACCGGCACAAAGGTGACTCACGGTCGATATCCACTCTCCGGTTTGCACATTGATCACACTGCCAGGCAAACCAATTGGGGAACGGCGTGTATAGATGGCTACCGACGCTTTTTTGGCTGCCTGGTAATACTTGGGGTTGGTGGTATAGTAGCTCAGCAGCCCAAATTCCATCAAATACGAACCCGCTTCGGCCACGTTAACGGTATCGCCTTGGGTTTTTCCGGTACTGAGGTTCACCCAGTAAGTGGGGATGCCTGTAGGAGTGGCAAACGCAGGCAGAAGTCGGTCGCCAAAATCGCGCGCCTTGTCGAGAATTTTTTGATCGCGTGTGGTTTCGTACATCGATAGCAGTCCCCCCAATATACGGATATTAACTTCAAATACCTTTGCGTAGATGTCTTTATTAAAATTTAGCGAATCAATAACATACTGTTCTATAAGACGGGTTTCGTTGTTGAAACCCATCATTGCCAGGGTGCTGTAGGCATCAATCGGCGAGATGTACAAAGGCTTGCTGTACCAGTCTTCATACGATTTTGACAGGGGTTTCAGGGCATCGTGTCCCCAGGCGTATTGTTTGTAGGCCTGCCATGCGCGCATGGTTTCGGTGGCCACCTCGCGGCGAAGTGAATCCATAGCAGGATCAGCTTCGGAAGAGGTTGAATTTTTCGACTGGCACGCCCCAAGCGTAACGAGAATCAGAAGCGAAAGCAGAAGTTTCTTCATGGTGTAAAAGGTTGATGTTTCGATATTCAACGGTTGAATCAGGGGTTTCACCACTGTTGTTCAGCGCGTCGGATCGCAAAAGTAGAGTTTTTGATCCATTGTTTACACAACCGCCTTTTCAACAAACCTGTCACAGGGTTGTTGTTTCGTCATAAATCCGTTGTAATGACTCAAGAAATGAAAAAACACATCTTCAACCTTATCAATTCGATTGTTCTGATTGTTTTGGGTTTGTGGGGTTATTGGGGTTCGCCATCACCCTCTTTAACTGCCCTCATCCCTGTGGTGATTGGTCTGGCATTGCTTCTCTTACACCCAGGCGTAAGGGCCGAAAAGAAAATTCCCGCTCATGTTGCGGTGGTGCTCACCATACTGGTGCTGGGCGGACTTGTAAAACCTCTGCTGGGGGCTATCGGTCGCGACGATGCAGCAGCCATTGCCAGAGTAGTGGCCATGATGGTCACTTCGGTGCTGGCTCTGGCAGGTTTTGTGTGTAGCTTCATCGAAGCACGAAGAGGCAGAAGATAAAGTAAGGTGGTTTTTTAGCCTTTCCCTTGCACGATCATCGCCACCTGTTTCTGAAGCGAAGTTCTGAAGTCGGTGTAAGAGGGTGGTGAGATGCGGTTCAGATAGAACAGCAAAGCTCCGGCTACCAGGTTGTTGATCAGCTCAATTCTGTCCTTCAGTTCTTCGTTGCCAAGTTGCCCCGACACGGTCGCTACCTCGCAATCGGTTGTGCACAGATCACTTAAAAAGTTGTAAACCAGCCCGGCTGTTTGTTGCGAATTGCTGATTTCGTTAAGTTTTTCGATGAAAAAGAGTTGAAATATCCCAGGGTATTCCACGAAATAGTCGGCATATGCCATTGCGAGGGCTTCTATTCGCGGTAGCCCGGGTTTGGCAGCCATTGTTTTTTGGGTTATCCATTCGGAGGCCTCCTGCCTGAAATCGCCTACGCAGATGAAAACGAGTTCGCGAACATCGCGAAAGTAGTTGTAAAGGGTGGCAAATGAATAGCCTGCAGCATCGGCAATGCTTCTCACGCTGATACCTTTAACCCCTTCCGATCGAAGGATGTTCTTGGTGGCCTCCACAAAGTAGCCCCGGGTTCTCTCTTCTTGAATCTGTTTTTTATCCATGTTAATATTTTTTAATGCTGCAAAATTAATGAACATTGTTCATTAAACAAAAAAATTCAGCAGTACTGGGAATAATATTCAATGTGAAAAGAAAAACATCGGACAAGGTGTTTTCAGTGAACAGGTTATCCGTGCATGGCTATTTTTTCAAGTCCAGGGCGATTCGCAATGCTGATGTGCTTTTTGTTGAGTTGGATGAGCCCGTCGGATTCAAACTGCCTGAGGATTTTCACCACATTGATGTGTGAGATGGCAGCAAAGTTGGCAATGTCAGCACGCGACAGGCAACTTGTAACATCGTGATCGGCAAGCGATTCACCGGTCAGGTAAAGCAGAACCTCCGCCACTTTTCCTGGCATCTGTTTGTAATTAAGTCTGGCAACGGTGTCAATCAGGTGACGCTCTTCGGCAAGGTGCCTTTGGAAGAGCCTCAGCGCGAAAGCTATGTTGCTGTTGGCCAGCAAGCGCATCACTTCAATCTCCATCATGCAAACTTCAACTTCCGAGAGTGCAGCCACCGAAGTGGTGAACCGCCTGTCGCCAAACAGAGCTGGCAATCCCTGAAATTCGCCTGGCTTCACGATGCTGATGTTGAAGGGTCTTCCGGTATCACCTTCGATATACTGCCTCGCGATGCCCGAAATCAGAAATACAACGGTAGCCGTGGCTGCCCCTTGCCTGCAAATCACTTCACCGGCGTCGTAACGAAACAACTGTTGTCCACGCGAAACCTTTTCCCATTCTTCACGGGTCAGAATATTGAAACACTGCGGGCTGACAGAGCCTTCGAGGCACGATGTTGCTTGTATCATGGATCAGTCATGATTAAATTTGGTTGCAAAATTAGCAAATACCAACTCTTGTGACGGCAAACGCAAGTTTTTAAAATCACAGGCCATCTAATCTCATGTTAATTTTGCACCCACAAATCGGCGAGCCTTCCGGCAATCGGTTTGTGATTAAAAATAATTACAAAAAAAATTATAAATATTATGTTTCTTCAAACAAATCTTACCCATGTAAACAGTGCCGCAGAATGGCAGAAAATACTCGATGAAAACGAAAATGTAATGATCTGTTGTGGCCGCATGGGGCCAATGTGCATTCCGGTTTACGGAATTATGGAAGAACTCGAAGAGGAGTACAAGCACGTGAAGTTTGCCGACATGCTGTTCGACAGCCCTGAGGCCCACGTGATTCGCAATGCTCCTGAAGCAAGAGGTTTCATGGGGCTTCCTTTCACCTTTTACTACAAAAACGGAAAAGTAGTGAAAGCAACTTCAAGCATCCAGAACGAAGATCAAATAAGGTCTATTCTCGATCAGCATCTTGCCCCTTCAAAATAATAAGGCCATGCACAACGAACATTTCGACGCCATTGTGTTAGGAGCCGGCCCTGCCGGCCTCACCGCCGCCATCTACCTTTCGAGGGCGAGAATCAAAACTCTTGTGCTTAACCAGGGAACCGTTGGTGGACAGATGATTCTGACTCATGAAGTGGCTAATTATCCTGGTGTAGAGCATGTGAGTGGTTATGCGCTAGCCAACATCATGAAAAAACAGGCGAAAGAGTTTGGTGCGGTGTTGAAAACTGTCAGAACGATTGATGACATAGCCCTGTTGGCCGATAAAAAAACGGTAAGCGTGAATGGCGATACGGTTTACACCGCCGATGTCGTTATTCTTACCCCCGGTGGCCGTTCGCGAACCCTGGGGGTTCCAGGCGAAAATCGCTTCAAAGGACACGGAATCAGTTATTGTGCTACTTGCGACGGTGAGTTCTTCACGGGCAAAGAAATTGTGGTGGTGGGTGGAGGCAACTCAGCTCTGGAGGAGGCTGTGTCGCTAACCAAATACGCAACCAAGGTTACTATTGTACACCAATTCAATCATTTTCAAGGGTTTCAACACGCCATAGATGAAGCGCTCAACCACCCGAAAATAGAGGTAATGACTGAAACGGTGGTTAACGAGTTCTACGGCGATGAACGACTCGAAGGGGTAATGCTGCGTAACCTGAAAACCAACGAAGTGAAACCATTTGCCACCGACGGTGTGTTTGTATTTATTGGCTATCAAGCCAATACCGAAGGGCTGAACGGTGTAGTGGAACTAAACAAATGGAACGAGATTGTGGTGGATGCCAACATGCAAACCAACGTGGAAGGAGTATTTGCTGCCGGCGACGCCATAGCCAAGCGTTTTCGGCAGATTACCACTGCTGTGGGCGATGCCACAACCGCGGCATTGGCAGCCTCTGCCTGGTTGCACGAACGCAAACGCGAAAGAAAACCGGCTTTTGCCAACTCATAGCCGGGTAAATTGGTGCTTTGGAGATTAACCGCCATGCTGACAACAGCGTGGCGGTTTTTGTTATCACCAAGCTTATTACAGCAGATTCCCCCGTTGCTGTTCGAGAAAATATCCCCAGGCCTGAAAAGTTTATGGTCGATTGTTGAACTTCAACATTGATTTTAGACAGGCGCAAAGCAAAACGGTGTCTTCATCTATTGTATATACAACACTTTAGCGGTTCTTAAATACAATCAGTTATCGCTTTCTGAATGATCTTGCCGAATGACAGCTACGATTATTTGCCCTTCACAAAATCACACCTGTTCCTTCTCCTTCAGTATCACCCATGCCGAAAGGGCAGCCAAACCTAGCAAGGCGGGCGAAATGGCATAGATCCAGCCGTTTTCAACGGGTTTGAACCCGCCAAGGAAGTGAAGCCCGGCCTGAATTCCATTCACCACTATCCACCAGGCTGAATAAAAAGCGATTAACCGAGTTCGGGAAACTGGAAGCGTTGTCTTCCATGCTACAGCGGTAAGAATTACCAGTATAGACAAGTCAACCAATCCAAGTTTCAGGATGCTGTAATCGAGCACGAAGGCGAAAGCGTCCATGGCAAAGTGCAACGCGAGACCTGCGGTAAAAACCAGGGCGTGAGCTCTGTATTTACGGTAAAAGTAGGCAAGTCCGAGCAGCAGCGAGAAAACCACCCCGCTGTTCACATGCAACCAATGTAAGGTCAACGAATTGGCTGTTCCATCATCAAGCTGGTACCGCAGCAAATGATCGAAGTCGATGGTGTTAGCAGCCAACAACAGAGCCGTGGTTGTACGGAACGAAAGTTCGCTCCGCGACCAAAGTTTCGTGGCTGCCAGTGTCGAAGTTAGCAAATGTCCTCCAGCGTACATATTGTTTTAATTTTCTCTGGGTAAAGATAGAAAACATATGCGCCCCAGTGCAAAGTCCCGTGTTAAGTTTAAAGTTATTTGAGGGTTACAAGGGTAACACCAGCTCCGGCCTGGTCGGGATTGTCGTCGCGCCATGAGCGTACTTCGCCGCGGGTTCGCAGGTAATCGCGTACCAGGGTTCGCAAAATTCCATTCCCTTTTCCATGCAATATCCTGATCTCTCTGATGTGAAGCAAAGTGGCCTCATCAATAAAACGAAGAACCATCTGAACGGCCTCTTCGCCCGACTTACCACGAACATCGAGTGTGAGTTTGAATTCAGATAGGGTTCGTTCCAAATCAGCCTGTTGCCCGTTGGAGGGGCTCTTGGGTGGTGTTTTCTTAATTGTTTTAGGATCTACACGTTTGAGTTTTCGTGGATCGGTCTGCAATTTCACCTGGTCGAACATCACGGTGGCATCGTTGCCTTTAAGGGAAACCAGTTGTCCGACAGCCTCCTGGGTTCCCATTTTCACAAAATCGCCAACTTCCAGTGGACGGTTGTCGGTTGGCACTGGTTTGGGTTTGAGTGATTCTGAGATGGGAGGAAGTGGCGAGGGTGAGGCTTCAGGAGCTGTTTTAAGCTGATCGATTTTTTGAGTAAGTTTTTTGCGGATTACGAGGGTTTGCTTCTTTTCGGCTTTCACCGATTTGATCTCGCTCACAGTGTTTTCAATGAGTTTGTTGGCACCTGCCAGAATGTCGAGGGCTTCTGTTTTGGCCTTTTTCAGGATCTCGCCACGGGCAGTCTCTATCTCGTGATGCAATCGGGAATACTTCTGAAGTGTTTCGGACAGAAGTCCATCGGCTACTTCGATTTGTTTCCTTTTTTTGTCGAGTTCCTGCTTCTCCAAATCGAGTTGAAGCAATTGCTCCTCGAAGCTGAGTTGATCGTACCCTGATTTTTGGGTAGCAGCATCAATCAAATCGGCAGGGAACCCAATTTTGCGGGCTATCTCGTAGGTGAAAGAACTGCCCGGACGCCCTGTTTGCAACCTGAAGAGTGGCTGCATCTTGCGAGCATCAAACAACATCGCGCCGTTAACAACACCATTCACCCGTTTTTCAAGCAGTTTAAGGCTGGCATAATGCGTGGTAATCAAGCCTATAGACTGCCTTTCTGAGAGCCGCTCGATGATAGCTTCGGCAATAGCTCCTCCCAATCTGGGTTCGGTGCCGGTCCCCATTTCATCAGATAGAAAAAGAGTGTTTTGATCGGCCTCTTCCACGAAGTGTTTCATGGCCATCAGGTGGCTGCTGTAGGTGGAGAGGTCGTTGTCGAGCGATTGCTCGTCGCCGATATCAAGAAGTATCTTACCGAAAATTCCAGCTTCGGAGGTGGGGCGTATCGGAACAGGCAATCCGCATTGAAGCATGTATTGCAGCAGTCCCACTGTTTTCAGGCACACCGATTTCCCGCCGGCATTCGGACCGCTGATAATCAGAATGCGGTCATTGGAGTCTAATTTGAGGTTGAGGGGTTCAACAGGTTTGCTTTGTGCCGCAAGGGTAAGATAAAGCAAAGGGTGCACTGCATCGAGCCAGTCGATGTAAGGTCGGTTTACTACAACTGGTTTTGATGCTCCAAGCTTGAGAGCTACGCGAGCCTTGGCTTTAATAAAATCCAAACTCGCCAGAATCTGCATGGCATGAGCAATGTTGTCGAGGTTTGGGCGCAATTGGTCGGCAAAGCGGGTGAGAATTCTGATAATTTCTCGCACCTCTTCAGTCTCCAGTTCTCTGATTTGGTTGTTGGTTTCAAACACGGCCTCGGGTTCGATGTAGGCTGTCTGACCCGTGGCAGACTCGTCGTGCACAAAGCCTCGAATTTTTCTCTTGAAATTGCTTAAAACAGGTATCACCAACCTTCCGTTGCGGAGGGTAGGCTCGCTGTTTTCGGGGGTTAGCCCGGCTTTTCGTGCTTCAGCCAGGGTTGACTCCAGTTTGCCGCGCACCGAAGCTTCCTTTTTTCTGATATCTTTCCTGATTCGTCCAAGCTCGGGAGAGGCTGTATCGCGTATCAAACCCTTTTCGTCAATAATTTGGTTTAAAGAAAAAACGAGTTCAGGACTTACCTCTGTCGAAGCTGCCTGGGTAGCCAACAATGGGTATTTTTTTGCGCGCGTTTCGTTGAAGTACGCTATCGCATTGGCTATTAGCGACAAGTTGTGTCCCAGATCGGGAAGGGTTTCGGGTTCAACAAAAGTTCCCGGCGTACGCAAACGCGACAGTTCCGCCAGTACATCCAGAAGATCGGTTGACGGGTAGTTGCTTTCATCGGTAAGCAGGTTGCGCATTTGTTCGGTCTCGTCGAGTTGTTGATTAACAGTTTCAAACCGATCGGAAAAGGCAATATTGTTAACCAACGGCAAGGCCAGGGGTGTTGTACAGGCTTCGGCAACCATCTTTCTGATCCGGTCGAAGCCACATTTTTGCTCGAAATTATCTGGATATACCACGTTTATTTCTCGGTTTTAAGCAACTTTTTTCTGGCAACCAGTGCCAATCCTCCTTCTGAGGTCTCTTTATAAATGCTTGGAAGGTCATGTCCGGTCAGGTTCATAACCTTCACAACTTTATCGAAGCTCACCATGTGTTGTCCGTCGGAAAGGGTGGCATACACGTTTGAGTCAATAGCACGTGAGGCAGCCACAGCATTGCGTTCGATGCATGGGACCTGCACCAAACCACCTACGGGATCGCAGGTAAGCCCCAGAAAATGTTCCAGACCCATCGAGGCAGCATATTCAATCTGCGCGGGGGTTCCGCCGTAAAGCTGGGCTGCTGCTGCAGAAGCCATGCTGCATGCAGTACCAATTTCGCCCTGACAACCCACCATCGCACCCGAAATAGAAGCGTTGGTTTTAACAAGATTGCCAACAAGGCCGGCTGTGGCAAGAGCGCGAAGAATTTTGGTATCGCTCAGATTGTTGTTGGTCTGTATCAGATAAAGCACACCTGGTACCACTCCCGATGAGCCGCAAGTGGGTGCGGTTACGACTTTTCCTCCTGCGGCATTCTCTTCGGCAACAGCAAGGGCATAGGCAAACACCATGTGGCGCCGGCGCAGGCTCTCCTTGTGGCTGTTCAGCTTTGTGAAGTAGGCAGCAGCCTTGCGCGGGTAGTTCAACCCGCCAGGAAGAGCTCCTTCAGCTTCAATACCACGTTCAACAGAGGCTTTCATCACTTTCCACACTTCAGCAAGGTAATCCCAAATTGAGGGGTCTTCGTGTATATCAACCAGTTCCCATATGTTGCGGCCGTTTTTGCGACACCAATCGAGTATCTCATTCATACGATTGAACGGATATACCTTTTCCCGCGCTTCACGAATCCCGCTATCGCTTATATCACCTCCGCCAATGCTGAAAGTGAGCCAGGAGTCAAGCACCTCCCCTGCATCATCCAGAGCCTCAAAACGAATTCCGTTAGGATGCTGGGGCAAAAACTCACCCGGCAACCAAACAATTTCGCAACCTCGTGGCTGAAATGCCTCAACAATGGTTACATCGGTCTGATGCCCCACACCTGTTGCCGCCAGGCTTCCATAAAGGGTAACCCTGAACCGGCTGGCAGCAGAATTGCGGTCACGAAAACGGTCGGCGGCTTTGCGGGGTCCCATGGTGTGACTGCTCGATGGGCCAAACCCAATTTTATATATTTCGCTGATAGATTCCATGTTTCAAGAATAAGAATTGCAAAATTACGGGTTTAAGTTATAGCCAGAGTCTGTTTCAACAAGGGCTTCTGCTTTCATTCTGACAGTATAAAAAAACCCGCGCTGGGCGGGTTTTTAAAATAATGTTAATTTCTAGAGCATTTTCAGGAAATTAACCTCTTGCTCGTTCAAATAGCGCCACCGGCCACGTCCGAGGTTTTTCTTGGTAAGTCCTGCATACATCACCCTGTCAAGCTTAGCCACTTTATAGCCAAATTTCTCGAAAATTCGGCGCACCACGCGATTTTGTCCCGAATGAATGGCAATCCCGATTTCACGTTTGTCTTCAGCAGCGTATGCAATGTCATCAACTTCAACAACATCATCGCTGTTGTCAAACCGCACTCCTTCGGCAATCGCATCAATGTCGTTGTGGGTGACGGGTTTGTCGAGCACAACATGGTACAGCTTTCTGATGGTTCCCGAAGGGTGCATCAGCTTTTTGGCCATCACACCGTCGTTGGTAAAAAGAAGCAGACCTGTGGTGTTGCGGTCGAGGCGACCAACAGGATAAATCCTCTCACGACAGGCAGTTCCAACCAGTGCCATAACAGTTTTTCTTTGTCCCGGATCGTCGGTTGTGGTAAGATAGCCTTTGGGTTTGTTGAGCAACACGTAGTATTTCTTCTCGAAATTGAGAGTTTCCTCCCCGTATTGAACTTTATCGCCCGGCATGACCCTGCTTCCCATTGTGGTCACTACCACTCCATTCACCTTGATAGCGCCAGCTTCTATCAGTCTGTCGGCTTCACGGCGCGAGCAAATGCCAGCGTAGGAGATGTACTTGTTTAAACGAAGTTCGCCATCTATTTCTGCCATGAAACCTGCTTCACTTCTCCGCTTTGCTTCATCGAAGGCAGTTTTTTTGAAAGGTTGCTTCATCCCTGGTTTTCTGGGATTTTGCCCCTTTTTCATCAAAGTGGGTTTTCCACCCGGCCGTGGTCTTCCGCCACCAGCCTGAGGACGGTTGCCATCGCGACGGGCTGGACCGGGTCCTCCCTGACGGGGACCGCCAGCCGGACGCTGAGGCCCTCCAGGACGGTTGCCTGCCGGACGAGGCCGATCACCCTGCGACTGCCGGGGTTGGTAGGGACGGTCGCTGTTGTATCGATCGCTGATGTCGGTCTGACGACGCTCTGGTAACGAAGGCCTTCTGGGTTCATAGGCCGATGGTCCAAACTCTTCCGAACGCGAAAACCTGGGCATATCATCATCAAAACGCCTGTCGTCGTTACGCGGGCGTTGATTACGATCTTCATAAGGGGTTCGCTGTAATTCGGGTTTAAGGGGAATCCTCTTGCGAGGTCTGCGCTTTTTGTCATCTCCATTATCGGAGTTTTCTTGGCCCGGCAATCCTCCCGATTGCTCTGACGGCCGTGGGTTTTCGTAGTTGTCCATACTATGTTAAACAAATGATGCTGCAAAGATATAATCTTTTTGGCGAATCGCGATGCTTTGAATGAAATAATGCGCTCTTTCCTGCCGTGTAAAATTCCTCATTCCAATTTACTTTGAAATAAAAACGCCTGAGTAGAGGACTTTAGCTTTTGAAAATGTGCAGTCTAAAAAAGGAGGCTGCTACCTGAAAACTCAAATTCAACTTATTTTTTTGTATTTTTGCGGGCTAATTTTTCCAGTTGAATATTGTAATTATCACACTGATTAGCCTGGCTTTATCGCTCGATGTTCTGAGGAGTTCCTTTTTCTTCAGCCAGGGGAAGTATCCCAAAGGCCATCGCTTACGCGAAGCCATGTGGCGTGTGGTAGCCATGGCATTCGGTGGTTTTGTTGGTTGGTTGTTGATTACTTTCCTCCCTATGTCAACCAACCCTTTTGGTTTTGCCTTGCTTATGCTTGTGGGGGTGAAGATGTTATGGACTGGTATAAAAGATCTTCCTTTTGATGCTGACGACCGTTTTCATGCCGGGTCGGCACTTATGGTGGCAGCATCAGTCAACGCGTTCCTCGCCGGACTGGCACTGGGACTCGACCACCGCAACTATCTTGCAAGTGCGTTGTTGTTGGGCTTTTTTGTTCTGATAATGCAATCGGTCAGCCATCGTCTGGCCGAAGGCAGATTGGCAAAAAACCCGCTGTTCAGGCCCGCTGTAGCAGGTGGTGTTCTGCTTGTTCTAGTTGAATTAATTAATTTCTTTTATAAAATTTATGATTCTTAAAATCAGATCATTAACAGCAATTACTTGTGTAATGCTGTTTTCTCTCAGCTCCACTTTTTTGGTGGCTCAGCCTGCCGGTTATTACAATGGCACCGAAGGCTTAACCGGCCAGCAGCTTCGTAGCAAACTTCACGACATTATAAAGAATCACCAAGTATTGAGTTACAGTTCGTTATGGACTGCCTTCTACGATACCGATGCTAAGGACAATGGGAAGGTTTGGGATATGTATTCCGACATACCCGGCGGTACACCTCCTTATCAGTACAATTTCAGTTCTGATCAATGTGGGAATTATAACAGCGAGGGCGATTGCTACAACCGCGAACACTCGTGGCCCAAAAGCTGGTTCAACGACAACAGTCCCATGAACAGCGACCTGTTTCACATATATCCCACCGACGGGTATGTGAACGGCAAGCGAAGCAATTACCCATACGGAGAGGTAGGTTCAGCTTCCTGGACTTCGTTAAATGGCAGTAAACTGGGAAACAATACTTATCCGGGCAACAGCGAAGAGGTGTTTGAGCCTATCGATGCTTACAAAGGCGATTTAGCCCGGACCTATTTCTACATGTGTACACGCTATTATACCGAAGATGGCGGCTGGCAAAGCAATGGAATGGTAAGTGGTGCCGATCTTAAGGCATGGGCTGCTGATATGCTTATAGAATGGCATCACTCCGATCCGGTTAGCTCTAAGGAGATTAACCGTAACAACGCGGCTTATTCGTATCAAAACAACCGCAACCCTTTCATCGATCATCCGGAATTTGCTGATAAGATTTGGGGCGATCCCAACACTTCGGCCCCTGTTGCTAAGCGCCTCCGGGTGGTTGTATCTCCAAACCCTTGTTTGTCGGTTTTAAATATTGAGATCCCCGATTCTCCTTCATCAATTACAGTGGCTCTTTACGCCACTGATGGGCGCTTGCTTCTTCAGCAGGATTTTCAAAACCAAAGCAGATTGAAATTGGCGATGGACAACTTTTGTCCGGGTCTGTATCTGATCGAGGTCGCCAGTGAATCAGGCTTTTTCAGAGGAAAAGTTTTACATCAGGCTGAATAATGTCGAAAATCAGAATTACAAAATCGTTCAGGTTCGAGATGGCTCATGCACTTGCGGGCTACGATGGCCTGTGCAAGCACGTTCACGGCCATTCTTACGAATTGCTGGTTACAGTGATTGGGGAGCCCCTGTCTGACTCAAACTCCCCAAAGCTTGGCATGGTAATGGACTTTGGCGACTTGAAAGCTATCGTAAAAAAGCAAGTAGTTGATCGTTTCGATCATGCTTTAGTTGTTAGTGAACAAAGTAAGGATGTGATCCCTGTAGGAAATCTGGATTTGTTTGGTAAAGTGGTGGTGGTCTCATGGCAACCATCAAGCGAGAATTTCCTGATCTATTTTGCTTCAGCCATACGCGATTATCTTCCTCAATCGGTAGCACTGCACAGTTTGCGACTGCACGAAACAGCTACCTCTTATGCTGAGTGGTTCGCGTCGGACAACCAGGACTAACCTTGCATTGCACAAACTCGCGAATGGTTTTCTTGTCAGAGTTGGAAAACGCGGTTGTCGAGTTCGCCTCTGATGAGGGTAATGGCTTTGCCACCAATTTCCACACGGTTGCCTTTGTAACGACATTGCAATTCGCCTCCCCTTGAGCTTAATTGTTTTGCGCAGAAGTGGTTCTTTTGAAGTTTCGACTGCCAATAGGGAATAAGGGTGCAATGTGCCGATCCTGTTACAGGGTCTTCGAAGATGGTTGCCCTTGGGGTGAAAAACCTTGAAACAAAATCGCAACAATCGCCAGGTGCAGTCACAATCAGCCCACCCTGTCCCATATCTACGCGGTCTATTATACTTCTGTCTGGTTGCCAGTTCCTTACCTGCTCCTCCGATTCAAATGCAACCAGATAGTCGCGGGCAAGCATTACCTCTGCCGGCTTGAATTTAAAAGCTTCGTCCCATTCTGAAGGAAGCTTATCTGGTTTACCGGGTCTCGAAGGAAAATCAAGCCACAACAATCCATGATCTTGAAATACCTTTAATGTACCAGACAATGAGCTGAATTCAACAGTGTGATCTTCGAGGTGCAATTCGTTTAGCAGGGCATGTGCAGCCGCCAGGGTGGCATGTCCGCAGAGATCCATCTCAATATCAGGTGTAAACCATCTTATTTCGTACTTTTTGTCTGGTTTTGTTACTACAAACACTGTTTCGGGGAGCGATAATTCTGATGCCAGTTTTTGCAGTTGGGTGCTGTGAGGCCACTGAGGTAACAGGCATACCGCTGCCATATTCCCACAGAAAGGCTGGTCGGTAAAGGCATCAATTTGAAAATAGGGGTAGCCTGTCATGCTCTTATGGTTTTTTTCAACATGCGAATTTAGTTTTTTGGTATCAAAAAAGCTCCCTTTGGGGGGAGCTTTATAGCTGATTGAATTTTGATTCGCCGTTATTCGATCACCTCAACCCATCCATACGGATCGGGAAGTTCCCCGAATTGAATACCTTGTAATTTCTTGTAAAGCGCAGTACTCACAGGTCCGGCTTCACCATCTTTGCAATACCTGTAAATGGTATGGCTGTCACGATCTTCGATAGCGCAAATGGGCGATATTACCGCAGCTGTTCCACAAGCACCTGTTTCTTCAAATGTGCCAAGTTCGTCAACCGGAATCTGCCGCTCCTCTACTTTCAGACCCATATCAACAGCAAGTTGCCTGAGGCTCATATTGGTTATGGAGGGAAGGATTGACGACGATTTGGGTGTTACATACGTATTGTTTTTAATTCCAAAGAAATTGGCAGGGCCTGCTTCATCGATATACTTTTTCTCTTTGGCATCGAGGAAAAGGGCGGCTGCATAGCCTTCGGCATGTGCACGTTCACCAGCTTTCAAGCTCGCAGCATAATTACCACCAACCTTCAAAACACCGGTGCCTAACGGTGCGGCACGATCAAAATCGCGGGCAATCTGCACTTTGACAGGCTTGAACCCCTCCTTGAAATAAGGGCCAACAGGTCCGGCAAATACCATAAACAGGTATTCACTTGCAGGTTTCACTCCCACCTGAGGTCCGGTGCCTATGAGCAGGGGCCTAAGATACAGAGAGGCTCCTGTTCCAAAAGGGGGAACATATTTCTCGTTGAGTTTAACAACCTGCCAGATTGCTTCTTTAAAAAGGTGATCTGGCACTTCTGCCATCATAATGCCTCTGGCCGATGATTGCAACCTGAGGGCGTTGTCGTGCCACCTGAATACCCTTATTTTGCCATCGCTTCCCCTGAATACTTTCAGACCTTCAAATGCCTCCTGCCCATAATGAAGAGCTGTGGCTGCCATATGGATGTTGATGTATTCAGACGAACTGATCTCCAGCTTTCCCCATTCTCCATTACGGAAATAGCTGCGAACATTGTAATCGGTTTTAAAATAGGCAAATGGTAGTTTGCCCCATTCAGCGTTAATCATAAAGTGTGAATTTATGTGGTGATTTAAATCCAAATTGTTACAAAGTGCTAAGATAGGAAGTTTCTTTTAAACTGCCCGAAACCTTTCATCTATTTTAACAACCACTTAATATTTAATAAATTATTTAAAGCTTTGGATGTTTCATGGCTCGGAGCACTTGCTTTTGTTTTGGGACCCAAATGTTACTTTAGTAACTTTGGAGGCTATTTATGGAAACTATGTCTGAACTAAAACGAGTATGGACCGATTCATACAGGGTGAATTGGGGCGATGCCGATGCAGGAGGCAGGCTAAGTCTGCCAGGGTTGTTCAGTGCCATGCAGGAGTCGGCTTGGCACCACGCTAACCACATCGGATTTGGCTTTGAAAGATTTGCCGAAAGCCGCCAGGTATGGGTATTGGTGAGGTTGCTGGTAAAAATGTCAACTTTTCCCCGTTGGGAGGAGCAGTTCCGCATTTCCACCTGGCCCCGGGGTGCGGAAGGGCTTACAGCTTTCAGGGATTTCATTATTACCGACAACCAAAACAAACAGATTGGACTTGCAACCTCGTCGTGGATGATACTTGATGTGGAAACGCGAAGGCCCAAGAAAGAGGACCGGCTCAAAGAATTTAATACCTGGGTCAATACAGCCCAAACTTTGGGAGATGCACCACGGGTTGTTCTTCCCGAAAATCTCGAACCTTTTGGAAGCCATTGCGTCAGAGCCAGCGATGTAGATCAGCATGGCCACGTCAACAACGCCAATTATGTGAGGATGGCTATGGATGCTTTCCAGGTGGCTCAGTTTCAACGGGCCCAACCCTCCTCATTTTGCATCAATTATCTGGCTGAAGCCTTCGAGGGCGATGAAATTTTGCTGCTTAAAAGCCCCTCCACCCACTACCCCGCGATGAAGATTGCAGGCAAACGGCTGTCGGATCAAAAACTGATTTTCACAGCCGATTTGTTGTGGCAGGAAATTTAATACCTTTGAATAACAATTATTTGAACTTCTTCTTTTTGTTTTATGAAAAATCTTTTGAAAGTTTTCTTTGTGCTCTCCCTCTGCTTCCCGGTTTTGTTTCACGGGTGTAAGCCATCTGAACAAAACCCATTGCAAATCGCGGTTAGCAAAAGCAGTATGAATTATGAAAATTGGCTTCTTCAAGTCGATACTTCCTTAAAATTGATAAACCTTTATGGGTTGCCCCTCTATTCAGCCGCGATTGTTTTAAGGCATTGCGTCGGCTTGCTGCTTACCGGGGGCGACGACGTTTTCCCTGGCTGTTACAACCAATTGGCAGATACCGCTCTTTGTGAAGGTTTTGACCCCTACCGCGACTCCCTCGAAATGATGTCAATCAAAATCGCCAAAGGGTTGCGTATGCCTGTTGTTGGAGTTTGTCGCGGATTGCAGATACTTAATATTGAGGCTGGTGGCTCGTTGTTTGCCGATTTGTCCAAGCTGCATCCATCCGAAATTTCGCACCGCTGTCAGGATTGGCGTAACTGTTTTCATCAGGTAACCGTTGACACTTTAAGCCAACTTTTTATGTTGTTCAAACAAAAAGAAGGCTTGGTGAATACCAACCATCATCAGGGAATTGACAAGCTGGGTAACATGTTGTTGGTTTCTGCCTGGAGTTCCGACTCAATCCCAGAAGCAATCGAGGCAAACCCTGAACAATACTCAGGTTTTCTTATAGGGGTTCAGTGGCATCCTGAACGATTGGCAGAAAATCAGAACTACAGCAAACCTTTAGCCTCTGCATTTATTGAACATGCAATTATCTTTCGAAATCGTATTGAAACAAAGTAATTTATGTTTAAAGTGTGATTTTTTTACATGATAGTTTTAAAAAAAATCAAAAAAAAGTTGCATTGGGTTAAATTCTGGTTTATCTTTGCATCAGGTTTTGGTTAACACTACTAATAAAGGGTTAGTGAACAAGAAAGGTCGCTGAATGGGTTACAGCGGCCTTTCACCTTTTTAGCCAAGAGGGTTTTTCTCTTTATCTTTTTTAAATTTTAGTGGCTTTGGTGCAAGCCTGAGTTGATGTTTTGTTCCGGTTACGCCGGAATTTAGCACGGTGGCTTGCTGGTTGTAGTCAGATGCTAATTGGTGATTGCGCTTGCCTTACAACCGTGTTATCTTTGTATCAGGTTTTGGTTAACAATAAAAGGGTTAGTAGTTATGTAAAAAGGCCGCCGGATTGTTCCGGCGGCCTTGTTTTTTATTCCTGATTCAAGACTATTCAAAAAAAGCAATTGATTTTTGAATTCTCTTGATGGCATCACGAAGTTGTTCTTCGGTGATTACCAGAGGAGGTGCGAAGCGAATGATGTGCTGATGAGTAGGTTTGGCCAATACTCCGTTTTCGGCCATTTTCACGCAAACATCCCAGGCTTCTTTGCCATTTTTGGGTTTAATGATTACAGCATTGAGCAACCCTTTTCCGCGAACCAACTCAATCATCTCCGACTTGAATGCCGTCATTTCCTCCCTGAAAATTTTTCCAAGGTATTCAGCTTTCTCGGCGAGTTTTTCCTCCTTTACAACGGTGAGGGCTGCAACAGCTACGCGGCAGGCAATGGGATTACCACCAAAGGTTGATCCGTGTTCACCGGGTTTGATGGTAAGCATGATGTCGTTATCAGCCAACACAGCCGAAACGGGGAATACACCGCCGCTAAGGGCTTTGCCCAGAATAAGAATATCGGGTCTGACTTCTTCATGGTCGCAGGCCAGAAGTTTTCCTGTGCGTGCAATACCAGTCTGAACTTCATCGGCAATGAAAAGCACATTGTTGGCTTTGCAAAGCTCGTAAGCCTTTTTCAGGTATCCTGCATCGGGAACAAAAACTCCGGCTTCTCCCTGGATGGGTTCAACCAAAAAACCTGCAACATTGGGATCTTTTAAAGCTTCGGCCAAAGCCTCAACGTCGTTGTAAGGTATTTTTACAAAACCCGGAGTGAAAGGCCCGAATCCAGCGTAGCTGTCAGGGTCGGTTGACATGGACACGATGGTGATGGTGCGTCCATGGAAGTTGCCGTCACAGCAGATAATCTTGGCTTCGCCTTCGGCTATCCCTTTCTTGTCATAAGCCCATCTGCGGCAGAGCTTCAAGGCAGTCTCATCGGCTTCGGCGCCGCTGTTCATAGGCAAAACCTTTTCGTAACCAAAGTATTCGGTAACAAATTTCTCGTAAGGGCCAAGCTGATCGTTGAAAAAGGCACGCGAGGTTAAGGTCATTTTTCGAGCCTGATCAACCATGGCATCAACTATAGCCGGATGACAATGGCCTTGATTTACTGCGCTATAAGCAGAAAGAAAATCGTAATACTCTTTTCCTTCTACGTCCCATACTAAAGGACCTTCACCTTTTGCCAATACAACGGGTAGCGGGTGATAATTGTGAGCTCCGTAATGGTGTTCGAGCTCCATGATTTCCTGAGAACTAAATTTAGCTGACATAAAAATTTGATTTTTTGGTGTGTATGCTGATGATGATTTCATCTGAACCGTGCCGCAAAGATATGGATAAAAAGCATACAGCCTCAAACCCTTTCCATACGCGTCTCAGGAGTCAGATGTTACCGACTGTGCTTTCAAATCCACTATCTTTGCATCCATTCATCGTCACCTGAGACCTTGATTCAAGGTTGTACAATTCCAACTTCTTGTTCGCGGTATGCGGTGCCAAAAATTTTCTTTGTGAAACAAATTCGGTTGACTGTCGATTCTGTAAACCAGCTTGAGGATGTTGCGTTGAAACTTTTATCGGAGTATCCCTCGTCAAAGGTTTTTGCCTTGCACGGCTCAATGGGTGCCGGAAAAACAACCTTCGTACATGCTCTTTGTAAACTGTTGAGGGTTAAGAACGTGGTGTGCAGTCCAACTTTTACCATCATAAACGAGTACCCTGATTTTGAAGGAAATTCAATTTATCATTTCGATTTTTACCGTCTGAAGAGTTCAAGGGAGGCATTTGATATTGGTGCTTCTGAGTATTTATTGTCGGGAAATTATTGCTTTGTTGAATGGCCCGAGATGGCGAGTGCAATCTTGCCCGAAGATACAGTTCATGTCACTATTTTGCATGGCGATACCCATAGCCAAAGGGTGTTTTTGCTTGGAACCGAGATGGTAACGCCACTTGATGAATAATCACTGCTTTTTGTAAAAGTGTGGTTTATGCTGTTTTAACAATTGAGTTCAACACCACTGCTCACGATTGGGTTGCCGAATCAGCTATGTTGCTTCTGATAAAAAGGGCGAAACCCAGTTGTGCAGAGTGGCCTGGTTCATAAAAAGGAATACAGGAAGGACTTCTCGCTTATGAGTTATTTGCCTTATATTTGCTAATGAGATTCTTATAAGTTGTTTATGTTAATAATTTGTTTGCCATATAGTTTCAAGAAATGGATTCATTGCAAAGTAGTGCTGCCCGGTCGGCGGTAGCGGGAATGTTGATGCCAAAGGAAGAATTGTTGGAAACCAATCGAATGCCGGTTAAACATTCAGTTGGCTTGCCTAAAGAAACCAGCACCAATGAGAAAAGAGTGGTTGTTGTACCCTCGGCGGTCGAATTGCTTACAGCCAACGGACACACGGTATTCGTGCAACAAGGAGCAGGTGCCGGTGCCAATTTCACCGATGCAGAATATGCCGATGCTGGCGCCAGATTGGTAGCAACGGCCGAGGAGGTTTATCAGGCCGACATCATTTTAAAAATTGCCTCCCCTTCAGAAAGTGAGTTGGAATATCTGCGTCCGCGTCAGATTGTGTTCTCGAGTGTTCAACCATTTTCTCACTGCAAAGATTACTTTCGAAAGCTCATCAGCCGAAAAGTAACCGCCATAGCCTTTGAATACATGAAAGACGATTCCGGAGCCTTTCCTGTGCTAAGAGCCATGAGCGAAATTGCGGGAACCACCGTTGTTCTTATCGCGGCTCAATACCTGAGCCACACTGAACATGGAAGGGGAACCATGTTTGGCGGTTTCCCGGGTATCAATCCATCAGAAATCGTGATTATTGGCGCCGGAACCGTTGGAGAATACGCTGCCCGCACAGCTCTGGGAATGGGCGCACTGGTTAAGGTGTTCGACAACAGCATTTACAAGCTTCGCACTCTACAACAAAACCTGAATACCAGAGTCTTTACATCAATTCTGCAACCACAGGTCCTTCTCAAATCGCTCAAAACTGCCGATGTTGTAGTTGGTGCCTTGCATACCAAGAACGGACGAACCCCACTGGTGGTTTCCGACGAAATGGTGAGGCAAATTAAAAAGGGTGCCGTAATCATCGATGTTAGCATCGATCAGGGCGGTTGCTTTGAAACATCTGCTCCAACCAACCATGCAAGCCCCGTATTTATTAAACATGGCGTTACCCATTACTGTGTTCCCAATATTGCCTCCAGTGTTCCTCATACTGCCAGTTACGCTCTTAGCAATCTGTTTACCCCAATTCTTTTAAAAATTGGTGATGAAGGCGGATTGGATAGTGTTCTGAAGACGGATGCCGGAACACGGGCAGGAGTTTATCTTTACAACGGGATCTTCACCAACAGGTTTATAGCCGACATCTATCAACTGCCCTCGCAAGATTTGAATCTTCTTTTAGCTGCTTTCGGTTAAACCAAGTTGATCCGATTGTTAGCTTTTCAACAATCCAAAAGATTTAGATTGCACTTTTATGCTGCATTTCGACCTTTAATTTGATGAAAAAGGTTGTTTGACAAAAAATTTACTGAATGTAGAAACCCTATAATCAGGCACTAATGCATTGCACGGTTTCTGATATTATCCTCCAATATTCAGATTGTAAAAGAATTATAACTAATTTTGCCACCCGTTATCAAGGTAACGCAACTGGTATAGCTAGATTTTGTTAATCCGTTTAAGATAAATGGTTCGATGAAAAACAAGTATATTGATCTGATTGAGCAAACTTTTGAGTTTCCGACCGAGGAATATAAAGTGATGGATGATGAACTTTACTGGAATGATATCCCTTTAATGGATATAATCAAACAGTATGGGACACCACTCAGATTAACCTATCTGCCCAGAATAAGCAGCCAGATTCAAAAGGCCAAGATTATGTTTAATGTGGCCATGGCCAAAACCAATTACAATGCAGATTACCACTATTGCTATTGTACCAAAAGCAGTCACTTCTCATTCGTAATGGAAGAGGTTCTCAAAAACGATACTCATGTTGAAACTTCGTCAGCTTTCGATATCAATTTGTTGGAATCGCTTGCCGAAACCGGTGCGCTTCGAAAAGACCGGTATGTGGTTTGCAACGGGTTCAAGCGCCCTACCTACATCGAAAACATAGTGTCGCTTGTTGCTTCGGGTTTTACCAATGTAATACCAGTACTCGACAACAAGTATGAACTCGACAAATACATCGAAGCCGGTCTCGACCGGCCCATAAACCTGGGTATTCGTATAGCATCAGAAGAAGAACCGAAATTCGAGTTCTATACTTCGAGGCTCGGAATCAGATACAACGATATTATTCCTTACTACCTTGAAAGGATAAAAGAAAATCCGCTCTTCCGGATGAAGATGTTGCATTTCTTTATCAATACCGGCATTAAAGACACTGCCTACTATTGGAATGAACTATCAAAAGCTGTGAACCTGTATTGTGAATTAAAAAAGATCTGCCCCGAGCTCGACAGTCTCAATATCGGAGGTGGTTTCCCCGTGAAAAATTCGCTGGAATTCAACTACGATTACGAATACATGGCCGAGGAGATCGTGGCTCAGATCAAGGGCATCTGCATTCAGAACGATGTGCCCGAACCCGACATTTTTACTGAGTTTGGGTCGTTTACAGTTGGTGAGTCGGGAGCTATGCTCTACAGCATTGTTCATCAGAAGCAACAAAACGACAGGGAGTTGTGGAATATGATCGACAGTTCCTTCATGACCACCCTGCCCGACACCTGGGCCATCAGCCAGCGTTACGTGTTGCTGGCGGTAAACAATTGGGGAAGCAGTTATCAACGGGTTCATTTGGGGGGCCTCACCTGCGACAGTCAGGATTTTTATAACGCCGAGGCCCATTCTAATGCAATATTCCTTCCGAAAATTGTGGATGGCAGAGAGCAGTTCATCGGCCTTTTCAACATCGGAGCCTATCAGGAATCGTTAAGTGGATACGGGGGCATTCAGCATTGCATGATCCCGTCGCCCAAGCACGTTATCATCGATCTTGATGAGAATGGAGAGTACTTCACCAAACTGTTCGCAAAAGAACAGAGCTACAAGTCGATGCTCAAAATTCTGGGTTACTAGCTATCTTTGTAGCCCGAAATCAATCCGTATGCTTTGATCGAAAATTAATTTTTAAGCTTTATGAATAAAACTGATTTATTAAAAGAGACTATCCAACACATCGACATTAAAGCATTCGATGGCTCGGCGCTGTTGGATGCCATGCGTCTGATGTCGTTCTCATCGCGCGATACTGCTGCTGCTGCCGATATTTTTAATCTCATGTTGGGTGATAAGGAGTGCAGCCCGTGGCTAACTTTGGCAGGCAGCACCTCAGCTGGCGGTTGTATGCAGGTTTACATTGACATGGTTCGCAACAACATGGTTGATGCCATTGTTGCAACAGGAGCCTCCATTGTCGATATGGACTTTTTTGAAGCTCTGGGATTCAGCCATTACCGCGGATCGGCTCAGCACGACGACAAAACCCTTCGCAGCCTGTATATCGACAGGATTTACGATACATTTATTGATGAAGAGGATTTGCAACACTGCGATGCAACCATCAAGGAGATTGCCGATTCACTTGAGCCACGTCCTTACAGTTCGCGTGAGTTTATAAGGGAAATGGGCCGTTACCTGAGTAAGCATGGGAAAAAGGCTGATTCGCTGGTGCTTGCCTGTTACGAAAAAAATGTTCCCATTTTCTGCCCGGCGTTTAGCGACAGCAGTGCCGGTTTTGGTTTGGTGAAGCATCAGGTTGAAAATCCCGAAAAGCACGTATCTATTGATTCGGTTAAAGACTTCCGTGAATTGACCCAGGTAAAAATTGCTGCCGGAACCACCGGATTGTTTATGGTGGGTGGCGGAGTACCAAAAAATTTCGCACAGGACACAGTTGTTTGCGCCGAGATTCTGGGACACGAGGCACCGCTTCACAAATACGCTGTTCAGATTACCGTGGCCGACGTGCGCGACGGAGCCTGCTCCAGTTCAACCCTTAAAGAGGCCGCCTCATGGGGTAAGGTTGATACTGTTCACGAACAAATGGTATATGCCGAAGCAACCACCGTGGTTCCGCTTATCGTCAACTATGCCTATATGAAAGGATTGTGGAAAGATCGCACCCCGCGCGAATGGACTAAAATGCTCGACAAATAGTTCGCCGATCATCAGAAATACAATGTCTCCCTGAGCCAGCCGGTTCAGGGAGATTTTTTTTACCATTTGTTGTAATGAACTCTTGAAGCATCAAATCGCGATGGACGCTCAAGCAGCGGAGCTCCTTCGGGGTATCCCACGCACACTATTGAGAAAGGGATGATGTGTGGTGGCAATGCAAACAGGTTGGTTATATAAGCTTTACGGTCGTCAACCGGATGAACACCCAGCCACACAGATCCAAGCCCGAGGCGCGTTGCTTCCAACAACAGGTTTTCGGTGGCTGCCGAGCAATCGATAGGCCAGTAATCTTTGTACCGCTCACGACTGGTATCTGCCAATACCACAATAAGCACAGGAGCCCCAAGGGCAGGTTTTGAATTGGGGCCGGTGTGTGAAAGCGACTCGATGGTTTGACGGTTGGTTATAACCATGAATTGCCAGGGTTGCTGGTTGCCTGCTGATGGGGCACTCATGGCGGCCTCCAGCAAAAGGTCGAGGGTCGGTTGGTCAATTTTCTCTGGTGTGAATTTCCTGACAGATCTGCGTAAACGGATGATATCGTTCATAATTAATGGGGTTTTAAGTTTTATATATCAGTTTAACACCATTGATGAAGCTGGAGCTGGCAACTCTGGTGCTTCTTGAAAGTCAGTTTGATGTTATTACCCGCAAACTTTGTGGAAGAATTTGCACTGCAACCGGCGTTTTACCAACCGACTCCCCGTCGGCTTCTATCATCATGGCAGGAGACGCATCAACAGCAACACTTTTGCTCCGAAAGCAGCTTACTGCTTTGTGGCGTGTGAAACTGCCATCGTAGAGGTTTTTGATTTGCGTAATAACCTGCCAACGGCTAATTTTTCTTACCAACGTTAAATCGAATAATCCATCGTCGGGGATGGCATCGGGAAGCTGCTTCATCCCTCCACCGTTGAATTTCCCAATGCCGATGCTCAGACTAAACACGTTAGCGGAAATGGTTTCACAATCAATTTTAACAGTAGTTTTGGCTGTTTTAAATTTCATTAAACTGTTAATCAGGCTGGTAAGATACGTGAGTGGACCATGGGCTCCCTTATCCTTTTTTCGGTTTACCTCCGATGCAACCAATGCGTCGTAGCCAATCCCGGCCACATTAGCAAAATAGCGGCTTGCATTTTGTCCGTGGGTGTTGGTATAATCTATCCGTCCAACATCTTGTTTGAAAGTATGACCACGGGCAATGGCAAGAGCCGCTTCGTTGTAACCCAGCGGGATACCAATAGTTCGACGCCAATCGTTGCCGGTTCCAACTGGTATTAAAGCGAGGGTAATGAGATTTTGGGGGACTTTTTGCTGCATGAAAATTCCGTTGACAGTTTCGTTGAGGGTACCATCGCCACCCACCGCGATAAAATGCCTGACGCCCAACGCTATTTGTTGCTGAACCATGGTAATGGCATCGCCTCTTTGCTCGGTAAAAATGGCTACATGTCTGACTTTAGCCTTTTTCAATGCTTCACTGATCCGGGGCCAGTCGCGGGCAACTTTGCGTGTGCCGGCGTTGGGATTCACCACAGCAACCCAGGTTGATTCTGCACTGGTTGCGCTTGATTCTTCCTGTTTTAACGATTTTGGGGTAGCGGGTTTGCTCATGAATTTCTTTGCTCTGATTTTTCGTAAAGGAGCACATATTTCCAAAAAGTGGTTTGGGCAGTGATGCGACAAATCACGAAACCGTAATACCCGTCTCTGAATCCGCCACGAAACAGGTAATTGCGGAAAAATTTCACTACAGGGCTGAATAAGATTCTTAGTTTCGAGCCTCTCTTCCCCTGCTTTGCCAGGGCTTCAGCCATGATGGCAGCATAACGGGCCGATTGGTTGATGTGTTGGTTGATGGTGTAATACGAATAATGCAAAAGATTACCATTCAGGTGTTTTGTTTGTGCACCTTTGGCGGGAACAAGTTCATCGTGCGGATTAACACCTCCCCACGTGGCGAAACCATTCCTTATCAGACGCACCTTAGCATCGGGATACCAGCCGCTGTGCCTGATCCATTTCCCGCAATAATTGGTAAGGCGGTTCATTCGGTAACAGTCGGCATCGGGATGCAGTTTTACATGCATGACGGATGTGGCGAGTTCCTCAGAAAGAGCCTCATCGGCATCGAGCGAGAGAACCAAAGGGTGCACGGCTTGTTTAAGGGCAAAGTTTTTTTGCTCGATATGACCCTCGAATTTGTTGTACAGCACCTTAGCCCCCAGCTCCTGAGCAATCTCCACGGTGCGATCGCCCGAACCAGAATCAACCACCACAACCTCATCGGCTACAGGAAGCAACGAGGTGATGCACCTGCCGATGTTTCTCTCTTCGTTAAGCGTGATGATAACTGCCGAGAGTGGAGTTTGAACTACTGAGCCTGTAGTTTTCATGCCTGAATGCTTAATTTTTACAGTTTCTTATGATGCCAGTTTCCGAATCTGAAGTAAAGGTAAGAAAGAATTCCCAGCATCAGGAAATAGAGGTATTCGTTGGTCCAGATAGCTGTGATGCTTAACTGCCAGTTAACGGTTACCATCCATGAATAGATAAGATAAACAACAATGGTTACAGCTTCAATCAACAAGGTGGTGCGGGTGTTTCCTGTTGCTGATACTCCCTGAAAAAGGATATAAGCCATGTTGAACAGTATCATAACCCAACAAACCAATTGCAAAGGGGCCACAGTTTGGTTGATAAGGTTTGTGTTGTTGGTGTAAATACTTACCACGGGTCGGGCCAACACAGTACCCGCAAGGGCAAGAGGCACTACAAACCACAGCCCCTGAAGGGATACACGCCATATAATGGCCCCCGTAAAACGGTATCCAAAAGTGCCTATCGAATTGCTAACAAGGGTATTGGCGGCTGTTGCAAAGGCAAGAATAGGAATGATCAGCACCATGTAGATGCTTCTTATTATATTGCTGGCTGCCAGGTTAAGTTCCCCTGATTTTTCGACAATAATGAAAAAAACGAACCAACTGCCGAGCGACAAAAAGTTTTGCAACATAACCCAAATGGAGACATCTGCGGTTTGTTTCAGGCTCTTCCAATGTCGAAGCGAGGCTGTAAAAATTTTGTATTTATTGATGTTGATTGTTCTGAGCGTATAGATAACCGTGAAAACTACGGCAGCGGCCTCGGCAACAACCGAGGCAAGAGCCGCTCCTTTTATTCCCATGGCAGGAAGCCCAAAGTGACCGAATATCAGAGCATAATCAAGAAAAACGTTTATGGCAGCCATCACGGCAGCGCTATATCCGAGAAGCCTGGTTTTGGCAATACCCACATAAAAGGATCGGAAAGCCACATTGGCAAAGGCAAAAAACAGCCCGTAGATACGAATGGTCGTAAATTCAACGGCCGCGGAAGCTACGTCGCCTGAGTTTATTGCTGATTGAAGAGTGTTGGGTGCTGTAAATTGTATGGCTGTAACCATCACCACACCAAACAGGAACAATACCAGCAAGGTTTGGTTTGCTATGCGGCCTGTTTCGGCATAGAGCCCTTCTCCGTTTCGTCGTGCAATGAGGATTTGGGCACCGCTTCCAAATCCAAAACCAAGCATGTAAATGGCAATGTAAAACAACCCTCCAATGGCAGAAGCGCCTAACGCCACTGAACCCAGTCTTCCCAGGAAGGCAGTATCGGTAACGTTAACGATGTTTTGGGCTATCAGACTGAGAACAATGGGCCAGGCAATGGCTCTGATCTCTTTGTTGGAAGGCATCATTGGCCGATGGTTTTGGCCGGCAAAGGTATAAATTATGACCGAAACCTCTCCTTCCGATCATCTGTCGTTAGGAGACATCTCAAGCCCTTAAGGCATTGTGGCTAAAAACTTGTTGAACAGGTTTTAGTTTGGTATCAAGGTCTTGATCTCTTCAAGCAACTGATCAAACATGAAAGGCTTTGCCAAAATGCTGTCGGCTCCAAAGAGTTTGGAAATTCGAAGGTAGTCATCTGCGGGGATGTAACCTCCTCCGCTCATAGCCAATATTTTAACTCTGTCGTTTTTCTTCCTGATGTCGCTAATCAGTTGCAGCCCGTTGTTTCCGGGCATTCTGATGTCGGTAATAAGCAAATCGAAGGGTTGAGCAAAGAAGGCCGACAACCCTTCGTCACCGTTATGGGCTGTGGTAACCGAATAGCCATGTTTTTCAAGCAGAAGTTTCAGGCCGTCGGCAAAAACTTTTTCATCGTCAACTAAAAGGATTGCTTTCATAACGTCAATTCGTTTGTTACAGGTTGAAATCATCATTTATTGTCAAAAGTTTAGAAGAGCAACCAACCCTTGAGAAGGCCGGATGCCGGATTAAGAGAAAACCATATTTTTGTTTGAGGGGCAACAACAAAAAACATTGAGAATGAGTGTTAGTTATTTTGCCGGGATTTAGCAGCCGTAAAAAATCTAAACCCCGATGTAAAGGTATAAAAAAAGGCGGCAAAAAACTGCCGCCCTTATAAAAAAATTAAAAATTATTCCATAACAAATTTTACTCCAGGCAGTTCTTTGCCTTCGATATACTCCAGCATAGCGCCACCCCCGGTGGACACATAGCTCACTTTTTCAGCCAAATCGTACTTGTTGACAGCGGCAACTGAGTCGCCTCCACCCACCAGGCTAAAAGTGCCCTGCGAGGTTGCTTTGGCAATGGCCAGAGCTATTTGGCGGGTTCCTTCTTCAAAACTGCTCATTTCAAAAACCCCCATTGGGCCGTTCCACAAAATGGTTTTCGACTGGTTGATCACTTTGCTGAATGCTTCAACTGTGGCCGGCCCAATATCCAGACCCATCCATCCGTCAGGAATTTCATCAGCCGGGCAAATTTTATGGTTGGCCTCGTTGTCAAACTTGTCGGCAACAACGGTATCGGTAGCTAAATGGATGGTTACCCCCAGTTTTTTTGCTTTATCGAGAGTGTCGGTGGCCAGTTGAAGCAGATCGTCTTCAACCAGCGAGTTTCCAGTTTTGCCACCCAAAGCCTTGATAAAAGTAAACATCATACCACCACCTACAATCAGGTGATCGACTTTGGGAAGCAGGTTTTCGATGATCTCAATTTTACCGCTGATTTTGGCTCCTCCCAAGATGGCCGTAAAGGGTTTCTCGCCACCTTTTACCACGCGATCGATGCTTGCCAGCTCGTTGCCCATCACGTAACCAAACATTTTAGCAGTCGGGAAGAACTTGGCAATAACAGCAGTAGAGGCGTGAGCACGGTGAGCTGTGCCGAAAGCATCGTTTACATACACATCGCCGAGTTTTGATAGCTTCTCAGCGAATTCTTCGTTCCCTTTCTCTTCTTCTTTGTAAAACCGAAGGTTTTCAAGCAGCAGCACTTCGCCCGAATGAAGCTCCGACGACATTCTGACTGCCGTTTCGCCAATGCAGTCATCAGCAAACTTCACATGAAGTCCCAGGGCCTGGCTCAAAAACGGAACCAGATGTACCAGACTGTATTTGTGCTCAGGGCCCCCCTTCGGACGCCCCAGGTGCGACATCAGTATGACCGATCCCCCATCGTTTAGGATTTTTTTTATGGTGGGAAGAGCCGCGTTGATGCGGGTGGGATCGGTAATTTCAAATTTTTCGTTGAGCGGAACATTAAAATCAACCCTTATAAGGGCTCTCTTTCCGCTGAAAGACAGATCGTTGATAGTTTTCATTTAATTTATGTTTTTCTTTCCAAATTCCTGAACAAATATACATGAAACCTGATTACCCTCCGACGAATAAAAATGGAACCTGCTGTTTGTTGTAGGGTTCATGTTACGTTGTGAAAGGTTTGCCGAAAAAGCAAAAAACCACTCCGGTGTTTCGTTAACCGCGAAAAATGAATTAGGTTTGCGTTTCGAATAACCTTTGGCTATGAATAATATTTCTGTTTTAGCAGTGCAGCACGAAATCGTGTGGGAAGACCGACTGGCAAATTTCAGAAAACTGGAACAATTGATTATGCCTGTTCAAGAGCCCGTTGACCTTGTGGTGTTGCCCGAGTTTTTCGCTCTTGGCTTTTCTGAAAACATGGGTCATCTGGCCGAATCACCAGACGGAGCTACTTGCATGTGGATGAACAGGTTAGCCCGGTCGATGGGCGCCGTTGTGTGTGGCACGGTTCCGCTGATCACCTCTCAAGGGGTAGTAAACAGGTTTTTGTGGGTGGCTCCGGATGGCCAAACCGCATGGTACGACAAAGCTCATCTTTTTGCCGTTGGAGGCGAAACCCAACACCTTGTAAAGGGGAATTCGCGCACTGTTGTTGAAATAGATGATTGGCGACTGATGCCACAAGTATGTTACGATTTGCGGTTTCCCGTATTTTGCAGAAACAGTTACTCAGCGGGGAGCTATGCCTACGATGTTTTGGTATTTACTGCCAATTGGCCTGCTTCGCGAAGCCACCATTGGCGATCGCTGCTGGTTGCCAGAGCTATTGAAAATCAATGCTACGTTGTGGGAGTGAACCGCACCGGCGTCGATGG
>JAQVCV010000107.1 GCA_028689615.1 Bacteroidales bacterium
ACAATAAAAATAAGGGTTTTCTGACATTATTTCTTCCGGCAAAGTAACCGTGAGAAAAACCTAATGTCTGGAAACCCTTTATTTATCAGTATTTTTAGTAGAGCTACTTCTCAACCCTTGACATCAATACTACGCACTCAACGTGAGTACTTTGTGGAAACATGTCGACTGGCTGGCAATAATCAGCCCTGTAATGGTCCTGCAAATACTTGATATCCCTTGCCTGGGTTGCCACATCGCATGAGATGTAGACAATCTCCCTTGGTTTTGCTTTGATCAGATGATCCAGGAATTCCTGGGAGCATCCTTTTCTTGGCGGATCAACGAAAACGACATCAACAGCCGTTCCTTTTTCCACAAGTTCCATCATGTATTCCCCGGCATCGCCTAGGGCGAATTCCACATTTTCAATATTGTTGACTTTGGCGTTGTTTTTGGCGTCATCGATGGCCGCGGCCACTATTTCAACTCCATATGCCTTCTTGACGTGTTTTGCTAGTGACAGGGTGATGGTCCCGATGCCACAATAAGCGTCAAGTACTACATCATCCTTTGTAATAGAGCTGTGATCGATGGCCGTCTGATAAAGCTTTTCCACCTGGATCGGATTGACCTGGTAGAATGACTTGGCCGAGATGTTGAACAGGTTGCCTAGCAGGTAATCCTGGATGTAACCCGGTCCATAGATCACCGTTTCTTCATCACCCAGGATAACATTGTCTTTACGAGGGTTGAAGTTGTGAATGATCGTTTTTAACTCCGGAAACTCTTTTATCAGGATGGTAACAATCTTATCAAGATCCTTGATCTTTCTTTTGAAACTGATCAGCACAAGCATCAACTCATCAGTATGATAACCGTGTTTGGTCAGGATATGTTTGATGTTACCGGTATGGAGTTCCTTGTCATATGGATTGACCTTGAACTGCTCCATGAGTTCGACAACGCGGTTGACCAGCTTATTGGATTTGACATTTTGGATGTTGCACGATTTGGTCGGAACAATCTCATTGGTCTTGGCCTTGTAGAATCCCGAAACGATGTGATTGTTCTTCATGCCTACGGGCATTTGGACCTTGTTGCGGTAGTTCCATGGATCTTCCATCATCAAACAGTCATGGACTTCGACATCACAGTCGCCCAGGCGGGTCAGGGCATCCCTGACTCTTTTTGTCTTGAATTCCTGTTGCCCCTTTGAGCCTAGATGTTGCAATGAACATCCGCCACACTGCTTGTAGACAGGGCAACGGGGCTCCTGGCGATGTTTGGATGGGATACTCAGCTCAATCAGCCGACCCACCCCATAATTTTTTAGCATCTTTATGACTTTGATATTTCCGGTTTCATTGATAAGCATACCCGGCACAAAGTACGTGAAGTTCTCATGCTTTACGACCCCGCGGCCGTCATGAGTCAAATCAGAGCAGGTACCAATAAAATAATCGTTTTTCTTCATTAATTTCTCCCACTGTGATTATTGTTCGTTTGTGGCATCAGTCAGGACGTCATCAGTTGTTGCCTGATCTTTGACTGAGGAATAAGTCCATGAAATAGTGTCGAGCTTTGGCATTTTGGTTCCAAAGATCGGGAAATCCTCGTTGTTTGTGGTTGTCAGCATGAAATCGACATTGTATTGGCCGCGACCGTCGTACTCGCCCAAGAGCACCGACCATGACGAACCTTCCGCCGCTTCATATCCGGCAGCGTCATCAATCATCACCAGGGTCTGTTTAGCCAGGCTGGTAGCCGTATCTTTGACAGTCCCTTCGACAAAATCGATATTGATCTTGATGATGCGACAGTCTACGCTGATTGCCACATCATTGATGCTGGCATTTTCTTCCATGGTAGTTTCCACCGAGTCGAAAATCGCGGTATCGAGGCTCACCAAAGAAGCGCAGCGGTCGCCATAAACCGGACCGTCGTTTTTCCCGGAACCGATCAGCCAGGCAGCAAAAGCCACGATAACAACCATTATGACAAGGACAACAACCCCAATTTTCTTAAGATCGTTTTTGCGCATGTTTTTCAATTTCATCTTTTCTTCCTTATCGGCATCCAATTTCAAAGTGGTAACACCATCTATTTCTTTTTCTTCTTTTATTTCATCCAGCTCCAATTTATCTTCATTGGAACCGGGTTTATTGATTTTAACCATAATTTCACCTCTAAGTGCAATTGTAGCAAATAATTTCCTATTTGTACACTAGCAACGCGCTTTTAACAGCTCGACCACCAGTTTGTTGGCGACAGCCGGGTTCGCCTGTCCATTGGTCGCTTTCATCAGCTGACCGACGATGAAGCCGACAGCCCGGTTTTTACCGTTCTTGTAATCCTCGATCGATTGGGGATTGCCATCAAGGATTTCATTGATGTATCCGCTCAACACTTCAACCGAAGAAATCTGTTTCATGTTGCGCTCTTCGATGATCACGTTCGGGTCCTGACCCTCTTCCATAGTGATGGTGAACACTTCCTTGGCCTGTTTCGATGAGATAGTCCCCTCGTTGATTAGGGTGATCAGTGCTGCCAGGTTGACTGGAGTCAGTCTGGTCTGGTCGATGGTGAGCTTGGATTTGTTCAGGTATGCCGCCACTTCACCTAGAAGCCAGTTGGCAACCTGTTTGTACTGGTCGGTATGTTTGACCGTACTGTTGAAGAAATCGGCGACCGGTTTTGTCTGCACCAGGATCAATGCATCGGTCTTGGGAATCTGATATTCTTCGACATAACGCTTCACGAGCACATCGGGCATTTCCGGCAGGTTGGCCTTGATCGATTCGACCCAGGCATGGTCAAGCCGAATCGGCAGGATGTTGGGTTCGGGATAATATTTGTAATCGACCGCATCACCCTTGGCCCGCATCACGACAGTCTGTTTGAGGTCTTCGTCGAAACGCATCGTGTTCTGGGTGACCTGATTGCCGCTGAGGATTATTTTCTTTTGGCGGGCCACTTCGTATTCGATCGCTTTTTGGACGTTGGAGATCGAGTTAAGGTTCTTGATCTCGCAGCGGGTCCCGAAACGTTGGGAACCAAAAGGCCGGATTGAGACATTGACGTCGCAACGCATCGACCCTTCCTCCATCTTGGCATCGGAAACATCGGTGAAAAGCAGGATCTGGCGCAGCCGTTCAAGATAGGCCGCCGCCCCCGCAGCCGATCGGATTGTCGGTCTGGTTACAATCTCAATCAACGGGATCCCCGAACGGTTGTAGTCGATCAGCGAGTAGTCATCGAAGTGGAACTGCTTGGCCGTATCCTCTTCCATATGAAGCCGTTCGATTTCCACAACCTCCACCTGGCCGTCGAATTCGATTTCCAAAGCACCGTTGCGTCCGATAGGACGGCGGTCCTGGGTTATCTGGAATCCTTTTGGCAGGTCGGAATAGTAGTAGTTTTTCCGATCGAAGACAACCAGCTCGTCGATATCCATGTTCAACGCATGGCATACCCGCAGGGCGTATTCGACCCCTGACTTGTTTAGCACCGGCATCGCCCCGGTCATCCCAAGATCGACGATATTGACCTTGGTGTTGACCTCTTCCCCGAAGGAAACAGGGGCCGCGGAAAACATTTTTGATTTTGTTTTTAATTCGGTATGGACCTCTAATCCAATTACAACTTCAAAGTTCATTTTAGTCCTCCCTTTTGTATCTGTCTTTGAAATCCAGAACCTGTTCCAGGGCATAAGCCACATCAAGCACTGTCTGTTCTTCAAAGATTCTTCCGGTGATATTCAGCCCGATCGGCATCCCCTCAACCATTCCCACCGGCATAGTCAAGGACGGATTCCCCCCGAAGTTGGCCAGGGCCAGGTAGTTTTCCAGGATGATATATTCATCCGAAAGCATGTCGTCGCTGGCTTCCGCCACTTTTGGGGCGATCTGGCCGCTGTTTGGAGCGATGATGACATCGGCTTTTTTGAAGATCTCATCCATCTGTTGGACAATCAGACGGCGCACCCTTTGGGCCTGTCTGAACATCTTTTCCTGATTTTCAGTAGCCAATGCCAGGTTGCCTAAGATGAAGCGGCGTTTGATATGGTCCCCGAAACCGTTGGTACGGGAATTGATCATGATTTCGTCGACCGAATCGCCAGGCTGGCGGTTGCCGTACTTGATCCCGTCAAGACAGGCGTGGTTGCTTGTTGCTTCGGAATTGGCGATAATTTTATACACCGGCAGGATTGCCCGGGCCAATTCCTGGTCCATTGTCACTTCGATCACTTTGGCTCCAAGTTCCCTGAACTTGGCAACCATCTCGTCGAAGTTGGCCTTGATTTTCTCGTTTCTCACTTCGTCGGAAACGGTTGTGAGCACCGCAATCGTCCGGTTTGCCAGATCCGGGTTCAGATCGGCCAGGTAGTCTGGCACTTCCTTGAACGATGAAGTCATGTCGCGGTTGTCGCGACCGGCCAGTTCCCTGGTGACGATAGCCATGTCACGCACGTTGCGGGTGAAGATCCCCACCGCGTCGAGACTTGATGCGTATGGAATGATCCCATAGCGTGAAATCCGCCCCCAGGTCGGCTTGAAGCCGTAGACACCGCACAGTCCGGCCGGCTTGCGGACCGAATCCCCGGTGTCCGACCCCATCGCGAATGGCACCAGGCCGCTGGCAACACATGCCGCCGATCCGCCTGATGAACCACCCGAGATTCTCGAAGTGTCCCAAGGATTCAATACCGGGCCGGTAAGGGCCGACTTGTTTGTTCCGCCCATCGCCAATTCGTCCATGCTCGCTTTTCCGATCAGGGCGATGTTGGCTTTTTCAAGCGACTCGTACACCGCTGCCGAATAGACCGGCACATAATCCTCAAGCATTCTCGAGCTTGCGGTCGTCAGGATCCCCTTGGTGTTGTAGTTGTCCTTCAATACTCCTGGAATCTTGTTGAGCAATGATCCGCTATCGTTTTCCAGAGCCTTGAATGCCTCTTCCTTGGTGATCGTAACCATGCAGTTGAGCCGTTTTTGCTGGATGGCGACTTCCTCGAACAGTTCTTCATAGTACTGTTTGAGATCGATTTCATTGTTTTTGATTTTCGCTGCCAGCTGTTCGATTGTATATGTTTCCATTA
>JAQVCV010000066.1 GCA_028689615.1 Bacteroidales bacterium
AAACATAAGCTAATATAGCTCCAAAAATACTTGCGCCACCCAAAATGGTGGCGCAAATTTTATATACAATTGTTTCTCTGATTGTTATAAAACCAATCAAAATGAAGTGTCGAAGTCAGGAAAAAAAAGGCCGGCTTTAGCCGGCCTTTTTTTTGGTATGACATTGTATTACAAGATTTTAATGCGATAGTCGAGTTTGGCAGCTTTGCCAAGCATCGCCGAAACACCACAATACCTTTCCTGCGATAGCGAAACAGCTTTTTCAAGTTTATCTGGTGGTAGATTCTCCCCTTTGAATTTATAAATCAGTGTTATCTGGCTGTAAACTTTTGGGTGTTCTTCTGTTTGCTCTGCTTCAATTTCAATGTTAAATTCGCTGATTTTCACCCTCATTTTTTCCAATATCGATATTACATCCATCCCCGTACATCCGGCTAATCCTGCAAGAATAAGAGCTTTGGGGCGTGGACCCAGGTTTTCACCTCCTACGGTTTCGTCAGCATCCATGATAACCTGATGCCCTGTTACACCAGCTTCAAATGCCATTTTCCCCTTCCATCGGGTCTCCATGTTGATTTTCATAACTCTTTTAATTTCAGATAAACTTAATAATTTTTTACGACTCTCCATGAGCAATTTTGCTTCGGATTGTCTATTCAAACATAGAACGGTTATCTTTGTTCAGGCGTGTTGCCGTTGAATTTGCTGTATAAAAATGAGTATGATCAAAATGGTTTGGAATAAAGTGTCACTGAAGTTTGGGTTCGTTTTTTCTTCACCATTCTCCAGGTCCGAATACCGCGTTACAGGGTTCTCCTTTTGGGTGGTGATGCTACTTTTATCGAGTTGCGATACAGTGAGAATACTGGGATGGAATAAGGCCAATGTTGATGATTATAAGAAGTTTCCATATGCCATTGTCGGTCGTGATTCTTCAGCGGTTCCTTCATCTCTGTTAACACTTCACAACCATTCGTTGCTCAGGATGCCTGTAGCAATGAATGGTGATACTTCGTCTCTTGATGCTTTTTTGATGGCCCGTCAGACTACCGCCTGGTTGGTGTCGAGATCCGATACTCTTGTTTCAGAATATTATGCTCCGGGTTGGGATTCCTCCTCCCTGCTAACCTCTTTTTCGATAGCAAAATCGTTTGTGGGAACATTAGTCGGTATTGCTTTGACTGAGGGGGCTATCCGATCGGTTGATCAGCCGGTAACTGATTTTCTTCCCTGGCTGATCCATCCTGAAATGAACAGGGTTACCTTGCGCCATCTTCTCAACATGAGGGCAGCCCTCGATTTTGATGAAGGTTATTCCTCGTTGTTCAGCCCCATGCCTAAGCTTTATTATGGAAGGAATACACGGGCCCAGGTTGAGAAGTCAAGCCTGAAAGGTGTTCCTGGTTTTGAATATGAATACCAAAGTTTGTGCACACAACTTCTCTCAATGTCGCTGGAATCGGCAACAGGTTCTTCTGTTTCTGATTACCTTGAAACACGTCTTTGGCACCCGCTTGGGATGGAGTCTGATGCCTTATGGAGTCGCGCAAGCAACAGCGATTCTACAGTAAAATCGTTTTGCTGTCTCAACATGGTTGGGCGCGACTACATACGATTTGGCCTGCTGTGGATGAACCGTGGAATGTGGTATGGACGTCGGGTCATCCCCGAGGTGTGGGTGGCCGAAACCCTTTCCGATACGCTCAACTCCAAAGACAGTCGGGGGTATTCTTATTCGCATCAGTGGAGAATCATGCCCGATGGAGCTATGTTTGCCAAAGGGGTTTTAGGGCAGTATTTGTGGATAAATCCATCCTTGAGGCTGGTGATTGCACGGTTTGGGAAAACAGAAGCAGATACCGATTGGGTAAAGGTTTTCCGTCAGGTGGAAGAGTCGTTCGTGTTTGAGGGCTCGAAGAATAGCTTATAATCGGGGAAGAACAGCTTTTTTTTAGCAACTTCTTCAGGGAAAACAGCATAGGTTACCATAGCAGTTGTGCAAACCAAACCTTTAGAATTGGTCAGGGTAGTTTCAACCACAACCTGGTTGAGTTTCCTGCTGTCGATTTTGGCAGTTATGGTTATGGGTACCTCATTCATTCTCACAGGTTTGATGTATCTGGTGTCAAGTCGGGAGGTTACTCCAGAGGTTTTAAGCTTGATCATTATGCACCAACTGGCAATTTCATCGAGGAGGGTGGCCTGAATGCCGCCATGCAGGATATTCGGAAAGCCCTGGAATTCGTCTCGGGGAGTCCATTGGCAAACGATTTGCTCTCCCTCTTCAACAAATTTCATGTTGAGCCCCAGGCGATTGTTAGGCGAGCAACCGAAACAGCAATACCCGTCGAGGTTGGCGTATGGGTTTAAAATAGTTTTCATGATGATTAATTTCTACTTTTGGCAAAGTTAAAACCTTAACCATTGGAATGATCCTTGTAACGAATAATTTTTCTAAATAAGATAATATGAAAAGAACTATTTCATTGTTTTTTATTGCTTTTTTGATCTCTTTTTCCTTTACCAGATGCGACAAAGCCGAAGAGGTTTTAACGGGTTTGACGGAGCAGGATGTTGTTCAGGGACTGAAATCGGCGCTTACGGTTGGAACTGATACTGCTGTTTTTCAACTCAACCGCGTGGATGGATATTTCGGTAATCAACTGTTGAAAATTTTACTTCCCGAAGAAGCTTCCATTATAGCAGACAATATCGGCTATATTCCTGGTGGTCAGGATTTGATCGATGAATTGGTGCTGAGGATGAACCGGGCTGCTGAAGATGCCGCATCAAGTGCTACTCCGGTTTTTGTAAATGCCATTACTTCAATGACGATATCTGATGCATTTGGAATTTTGAATGGTAACGATACTGCTGCTACTCATTACCTTCGGCAAAAGACCTATTCAGGATTGTACGATGCTTTTAAACCAATCATAGGAGAGTCGTTGTCGAAGCCAATTGTTGAAGGAATTTCTGCCAACGAAGCGTGGGAAAACCTGACAACACCCTACAATGAATTTGCTAACTCGTTCGCGGGCCAGATACTTGGCCTGACGCCTGTTAACACCTCCCTCACCGATCATGTAACAAGAAAGGGTTTGAACGGTTTGTTTATCAAGGTTGCCGAGGAAGAAAAGGCTATTCGTACCGATCCTTTCGCCAGGGTTAATGCCATCTTGCAAAAGGTATTTGGTTGAGATTAAAGCCAAAAAAAGGAGCCGCAGGGCTCCTTTTTTTATAATTAAAAACGTTTATCGCCTCCCAGAAGACTGCCCAGGATACCTCCGCCAAGCCCGGCTATCCCGTCGCTTTGCTCGCGGTTGCCTGAACGCGAAGCTGCAACAATACGATCAGCCAGTCTCGAGAATGGAAGGCTTTGTAAATAAACCAGACCAGGACCGCGCAATTGAGCAAGAAAAAGTCCTTCGCCGCCAAAAAGGGCGTTTTTGAACCCTCCTATAAATTGTATGTCATAATCGACAGTAGGCTCAAAAGCTACCAGGCAACCTGTATCAACCCTCAGGGTTTCACCCGGCCTAAGTACCTTTTTTAAGATGGTGCCGCCTGCATGAACAAATGCCAGTCCATCGCCCGACAGCCGTTGTAAAATGAACCCTTCGCCCCCGAAGAGCCCTGCACCAATCTTTCTTGTAAAGGCAATGTCAATGTCAACGCCATTGGCAGCACATAAAAATGAATCTTTTTGGCAAAGAAACTCCCCACCCATCTCCCCCAAATGCAGCGGGAGAATCTTTCCGGGATATGGCGCTCCAAAGGCCACTTTTGATTTTCCATAACCTGAATTCATGAAAGTGCTAATGAAGAATCCATCACCAGTCAGCATCCTTTTAAAACCCTTGAAAAGACCTCCTCCGGTTGTGGTTTGCATCTGAATGTCAGCCTCCATATACATCATGGCTCCAACCTCTGCTCTCACCCCTTCCTGCGGGTCAAGTTCAATTTCGACGACTTGCATATCGTCACCAAAAATTTTATAATCAATAATATCTGCCATATATTCCTGTTTTTTTGAAAAGTCAAAAGTAGAAAAATTCGTCTAAATCTCATCCATCACTGTTCTTTCCCCATTTTTTTCTTATTAAGTGTTCAACAATCGTCGGGCATTGCTGATGGTTTGTGATGCTTTGATGTGCTTTGTGTTGGTAATTAAGTTTTTTGAATTGCAGCATTAAAATCGCTAGCCTGTGTTGCTCTATGTCCGATCTGTTGTATGTTTTTTTTTAATTCTTCTGTCGAAAAAGCATTGCAGAATTGGAAAAAGGTTGTAATTTTGCAGCCAGAAAAACGGTGGCTGTAGTTCAGTCGGTTAGAGCATCGGATTGTGGTTCCGAGGGTCGTGGGTTCGAATCCCATCAGCCACCCCAAAAAAATCATCCTGAAAAGGATGATTTTTTTTTTTGTTTCAAAACAGAAAATTTTCCAATTTTTGGTTGTTTGATCTTTTGCGTGGTGTATTTTAAATTATTGTTATACAGTAATTTGTGTTGTTTGGAACGTTTTTTGAAAATTTTTGAATGAGGGTGAATTGTGTTTAATTGTCTGTAATTGAGTTAGTTGGTGTTATTTGTTTCTAAAGTAGAGTGAAACCATTTCCGAATATGGAACGTTAAAGCAGCAAATTACAAGATTATGAACAGAACATTTTTCAAAACATTTGCAGGTATGCTGGTCGTTACAATGATCGCTACCTTAAACGTGGAGGCTCAGAAGAGCGATTCCATTTCAGAACCGGGAAGTTTTTTTAAAAACTGGCGTGCCGAGGTGCATTTTGGGGCATTGGCTTTTCACGGCGATTTAAGTGAAACTGGGCTTCCATATATGCGTGATTGGCGTTTGGGCTACGGATTGACCATCGAAAAGCAACTTGGTCGGTATTTTGGTTTGAGAACCAATTTTATAAACGGCAAGCTCGCGGGTAGAAAAGATGAATTGGGGATGAAATTTGAATCCTCGTTGTTTGAAGCCAATCTGCAAACTGTGTTTAGTTTCAGTAAATTATGGCAGGATGAAGCCCTGATTAATAATTACAGAACCTACGCTTTGATGGGTGTAGGGGTAGCCAGTTGGAAGACAACCTCTGTTGAGGTGTACCAGCCTGTGAAAGGAACAGAAGCCATACAAAGTTCAACATCCATTGACCTTTCAAGCAATGGTAGTCAGGTTGATGGCTCAGTTTCTGTAGGGTTGGGAATTAATTATTCAGTTGCCGAGAATGTTTATTTGGGGGTAGAAACTTCGCTTCACGGCGCCACCACCGATAAAATGGACGCTGTTATTAAAGGAAGTGCTCCTGTTGAACAAGATATGTATTCCTATACCTCCATTGGTTTAGGATACACCTTTGATCTGAAAAAATCGGCTAAACCTGCCCAAACCAATAATTCATCGGCAAATTCATGGAGCGCGATGAAAGCTACCAATCTGGCCAACGAATTGCCCGAGATTATTCAGGGAAAGGTGGGGCAGTCAGCCCCGTCAACTGTTGATGTAATTGCCTGGCTGGTTCCCGATGAAATTGAGGAAGGAGAAGAGTGTACGCTTAACATTCAGATATACAAAGCAGCCATTCAGGGAAAAGGTGAGATTAAAGTATTGCTCCCCGATGGGTACTATGCTCCCGATCAGGAGATTGGTCCTGATGCCAATCTTGTGAGCGATGATCGCAACCTGACCATCAACCTGGATAAATTGCCCGAACAGTTTGATTTTACTCTGGCTGTAAAAATCAGGTCGGGAAAGAATCCTCAAGGGCGGTATGCAATTTATATTCTGGGAAGAATTACTGACGATCAGAACACCCAATACAAATTGAGTAGTGTGGTCAATTTTAAACAATTAGCTCCCATTTCAGCGAATCGATAAACACTTGTAATTATAGTTCTGTTCCGAGGGGTATGGAAACCGTAAAGGTTGATCCATGCCCCTTTTCGCTTTTGATGTTTATGGTTCCTTTCAACAATTCAACCGATTCTTTTACAATTGTTAAACCTACCCCGGTTCCTTCAATGTTTACTACCTCCTGATCGCGATAGAACGTATTGAACAACAGTTGCTGCGCATTTTCAGAAATGCCAATTCCATCGTCCTTAACAATTATTTTCAACATGGCTTGACTGTAGTGAATGACCAACATGACTGTTGTTCCCGGCTCGCTGTATTTGAACGCATTGCTAAGCAGGTTTGTGACTATGTAGGTCAGCAGACGTGGATCGGATATTAAAACGCTTGGAAATATGTTGTGTTGATACTCAAGATTGTGCCTGCGGCCTATTCCAATTTTTGATTCTAAAACGAGGTTGTTAAAGAAGCCTTCGGGGTCGATATCCTCCTTCATCGTATCGTGCTTTGACGCGCTCATTTTTTCAACCAGCAACACATCGTTGATGAGGTTTGAGAGGGCTGAAACAGATTTGTTGATTTGTTTTAAGTGCCTTTTTATTGATTCAGGCTGAATCTCTTTCTGCATGGATCGTTCGATCAGCTCTGCCGAACTTTGAATGGTTGTGAGTGGTGTGCGGAATTCATGAGAAACAGTTGTTACAATATTGGCTTGAAAGAGGTTGAGGTCTTTTTCTTTTTCCAAAGCCTCCTGAAGTTCTTTCTGCGCTTCAAGTCGGGTCATTACCTCGTGTTCGAGTTCCAGGTTTTTTTTTCGCAACTCCACTGTTCGGCTCTCTACCCTCGATTCCAGTTCCTCCTTGAGTTTTACCAACCTGTCGGCCTCCTGTCTGCGTGCGGTTACATCCCTAAAAGTGATCACCATTGTGGCGTTATCGCTTCTTATCCCTTTAATCCTCACGATTTGTATCTCTAAAATCAGTTGATTTCCATTCTGATCAGACCACTTAATATCAGAGATGCTGTGTTTTCCGTCATTATTGTTTTTCCAAACTGAAGCATCAAGACCTTCTTTCGTATCGTTTTTCAACAAAGGGAATACCTCGATGAGGTTCTTCCCTGTGAGGAGTTGTTCGGGTGTTTTTAGGATTAACTGAGCAGCAGAGTTGCTTAGCACTATAGTTCCCTCGTTGTTAACAAGAAAAACTCCGTCGCCAATATTGTCGATGGTAACCGTCAGAAGTTCTTTGCTTTGTCGGATTTCCTGTTCAAGCTTGTGCTTGTGAATGCCCATTTCTACCATGGTTTTAAGATGTTCACGATTGAATGGTTTTACCAGGTATCCTATGGGATTGGTCCGGATGGCATGTTGTATGGTCGAATCCTCGGTGTTTGCTGTTACATAAATTACGGGGATGTCGTTTTCGCCCTTAATCTTTTCAATAGTTTGAATACCATCAATTTGTCCAGGGAGGTTGATGTCCATTAACAACAGGTCGGGATTTGCCTGACGAACCATGTCAATGGCATCGATTCCATTGCTGGCAATTCCGGCAACTTCATATCCAAGGCGTGCAAGCGTTATTTGCATCAATTTCGCACTGGTAGGATCGTCTTCAATAATCAACAATCGGAGTTTTGATAGCATCGGTTTTCGATTTTATGCAAAGGTAACATTCTATGTTAAAAACTTATTGGTATTAAATTTGTTTCTTATTGACATTGTAGTTCATTTTTTGGAAAGCACCATGTGGTGGCTGCTATTTATAGAACAGTTTTTTTCCCTGATCGCAATATTATATGTTTATTAATATATATGTAAAGTACTGTAAAGTAAAGGCTGTGGTGGAAGTTTAGCGTTTTGCTTGATCTGTTAATAAAACATGTTTTGATTGTTGGGTTTATTTGGAATAGTGTTTGACATTGGTAATTTTAAACGTGCTGCTATATGTTGCTGACTTACAAAATACGTTTAGGTGCTGGATACATGATTCTCTTAGCTGGTTTGTGTACAGTATTTTCATCTTCGGCTTACAGCCAGAGCGGTAAGGGGCTGATGCCTGATGATCTCTCTGACTCGCTAAGTTTGGAGGGTATCGCTAATCGTGTTGATCTATTTCTTCAAAGTCAGTTGAACAATACGGTTCCCGTTAAAAAAGTGCATGATACCGTTGTTGTAAACCTGCTTTTTTCAACGCAATACACCAATGCAAATCTCAACGATGCTTTTCAGGAATACTATGTCAAAGAGAAATCGAAATATACGGGAAACCCGGGTCTGAAGATCACCGGCAACTATACTGAGAATTTTGAGCCAGGGATACTTGATAATGAGGATTTATCTTATTTCAGAAGGTTTTATTTGGGCTTAGAATGGGATTTGCTTAGCGGTGGTTTGCTTAGCAATCTGACCAAAGCTGAAATTCTGGATAAAGAACTGGAAATAAAGCAGCTGGAGAGCGTTAAGGAGGGCAAGGAGGGTAATTACCTTTACCTCTACAATTATTTAACTTACCTTTTTAAACGACAGAAAATTGAGAAGTTGAACCAACGTTTCAATGTTCTGAAAGAGCAATTGCACATTGCCCAGCAATTGTATTACCTCCGGTATGTGCAATGGGAAGATGTGTTGTCTTTGCAAAGCAAATTGCTCGAGGTTGAAGTGCTCAAAAACAACAACGATGTTTACTACAACCGCAGGTTGAAATCATCCTTTCCAGAACTGCTGCTCGACGACAGTTTCCTCTATTACTACCTGCCTATTCTTGACATTGATGCGCCACGCATGATCGATATCTTCAATCAATCGTCGGTTGGCAAGGAGCTTACCGAGTTAAAACTCGAAAAAATTGATCTGGAATACAACCGTTTTGCTGATTGGAGTCTGCGCCCATTCGTTCGATACAACTACCTGGCACTTGATAACAACAACGATAGAACCTATACCTCAGCTGGGGTTAGTTTAAGCATCCCGTTGAAATTGAAATCTCACCAAGGTGAAGCCCGTGAGGCCAATCAAAGAATTATGGAGAGCTACCAGGAGAGTGCCCGTTTTGGAGAATCGAGCGAACTTCTTAATTATTACTATGAGTATCAGTTTAAAAAGATGCAATACCTTTCGTTTTATTTTAAACTGTTGCTTGTTGAGGAGCGTCTGCGTAAGGAGATCGTTAAGCGCGATCTGGCTCTTGAATCTTTCAGTCCGCTAAGAGCCATTGCAATTCTGGATGAAAAAATAAGCATAGAGATTGAAATGGTTGATATAAAGAAAGATCTATATCTCAAATTTTTGAAAATCTACTCCATGCTCGATGAAAAGAATCCAAACAGTTTTGTTAACATCATCAAGCCCGAAGAGTTGTCGAGAAGGTATGCCGGTAATCGCTCGCTTTACATTTGGTCTGACGCGTTTAAGTCGATGCCAATCAATACCCTTATGGCCTACCTTTACAACACCGAAATAAAAGAAGTTTTGCTTTCTGCAGGCTCCAATCCTGATGAAAATGAAATCAGGAAGATTTCCGATTTTGTTTTGCGTACCAAACCGGTCGATATAAATCCTGTTTTGATGATTGGTGTGAAAAGGCTTGACACTGCAGTGGCTCAAACAACACTTGCCGAGAAAATTGAGCTTGCCATCAGAACAGGTATTAAAGCTCTTCACCTGGATGTGGAGTTTCATACCCTTGACGACTATCGCACCAATACCTCGTTTTATGAAACAGAATATATCACGATGCTAAAGATAGCCAGACGTTTATGCGACGAAAGAGGTTTTTCTCTTTCTGTTTCTATTCCTGTATATTTCGACAGCAATTTGCTTGCAGAAATTTACAACCTTGCTGACAGGGTTTATCTGATGGCTTACGAGCATCCCGATATTGAATATATCGTTCAGAAAACCAGCGAAGAGTTTGCTACAAACTCTAAAAAGACTGTTGTTGCGCTCAGTGCTTCTGATTTCGACGATCGCCTCCGCTTTGAGGCGTTCGCCAAACAATTGTTGGAGCGACTAGGAGCTAACAATTTGGCGATTCATGACTTGAACAGATTGATAAAACTCGACGATCAGTCGGTGAACAAATGATCTGTTGATCTTAAATTTTTTATTTATGAAACAGTTTAAATTTCAAAATAAGGCAAGCATCATTACCGGGATCAAGGAGGATAAACCCCGGAAGAAGCGGAACTGGGACAGGCTGATCTACATGACCATATTTATTGTTATGATACTCAGTTTGACTATCTATATTGTTCAAAAAAACCTATATGTTTATTCGTTGGGAGAGGTTATTACCGAGCGCTTCGAAGTAACCCAACCTACCGATGTGGAAGTTACCAGATACTTTGTTGTTGAAGGTGACGAGGTAAAGAAAGGCGACACTTTGTTTCGGTATAAATCTGATTTTCGTGATATTGACAATGATGGTGGCGCCGGTGGCTTCGTGTTCAACAATACGGTGATTGACAAGCCAAACGAATGGATTATCAGAGAGAGGATGAATACTCGCAAGTCGATTAGCTTGAAATATATTGATTTGAAGGATATTGATAACAATTTGGCCAGAACCAATGCCGATATTGAAAGACTTAAAATGGAGGTTCATCTTGATTTGATCAGTCCGGCAGTTTTGCGCCAAAAGAGAATGGAAATTGAAAATTTAAAGGTTGACAGACAAAGAACGGCAAGCGAATTGTCATACCTTCAACAATACTTGAAGTTGCTCGATACCTTTGAAGATGAATACAAACAATATCAACTGTCGCGTTTGGGAAACGGTGGCGGTTCTGCAGCTCCGCTGGTTAGTTTTTATCTTAGCCCTGTTGACGGGATCATTACAAAAATTCCTAAACCCGTGAATGAAATATCTTTCCGCCAGGATGTTATCATGTATATCTCAAATCTTGATCAGATTTATATCAGGGCTTTTATAGAGCAGCCCGATCTTGAATATTTTGAACCCGGAGATGTTGTGAACTTGCGTTTTCTGGATGGTACCAAGAGCAAAGGTCGCATTAAAGAGTTTTACATCAACACTGAATCAGTTCCTGAACCCTTCCGCAAGATTCGTGGAAAGGATCAACGAAACGTGGTTGCCGTGGTAAACCCCGTAAATGACGACGAAAAGAAAACCTGGAAATCTTATTATCAATTTACTGCTCAGGTTTACAAACTTAGGTTCTTTTAAACGGCCTGCTCACGGTTGATATGATGATTGTTAATAAAAACATGACCCTATGGCTGATCCGGTTTTTGGACGTAAAATATACAACGATCGCAATCTCGAGATCGTATTGATCAACGAGTTTTCGCAGGTCGATTTCAGGCAATTGTCGCTTTTTGATGCTTTGATTCTCGACAATACCGACAAAGAGGCTTGCAGTGGGTTTCTTCGTAAGTGTCGCAATTCTCTTATTGGGACCATTTACCTGATGCCCATCTTTGTATTATCAATCAATAAGGATATTGATGAGGTGGTTGAAGCTCTTAGCGATGGTGTTGTTTCATCGGTTCAGGTTGAGACCATTGTGAGCCGTATCGACCGTATCAGAAGTCGTCAAAACCAATTGGTTTCCGTTGACAGCAGCGCTACCGATGTCAGAATTCTTACCAAGGCAATGCGCTATATGTTTACCCGTGAAACGCGTCTCACTCCGGTTGTCGATCACAAGTCGCATGTCGGCTACCACTTCCCTGTTGTATCAGATCATTACGATCATACGAACCTGAAAGATATGTTTCAATTGTTTGAAACAGCCACCGAAAAGGAGTATTTCCGAACCAGGTTTGTTGATAAACTTCACGTATGCAGTTCATGCTACAGCTCTTTTCTCAATTTTAGGGAATCGTGTCCCAAATGCCATTCTGCGGATTTGGTGACCGAGAATCTGATTCACCATTTCGTTTGTGCCTATGTTGGCCCGGAGCACGATTTTCACTCCGGCGATTATCTGGTTTGCCCCAAATGCAACCGGATGCTTCGGCACATCGGGGTTGATTACGATAAACCATCGCTGATTTACAATTGCCGTAATTGTACACACGTGTTTCAGGAACCAGTGATGGAGGCTTTCTGTTTTGCCTGTAAAAAAACAAACTCGATCGACGCGTTGATTGATGTGCCAGTTTATAGCTATGAATTAACCCCCATAGGCGAAGAAACAGCTCAAAACGGCCCCTCGCGTGATGTGTCAGAAGAGTTGGCGATTCCGGGTTTTATTACACCCACTACCTTCAATATTTTCCTGAAATACGAAGTTGAAAGAGCCAAAACATCCCGACCCAGTGCAGCGGGGAGTCTTACAGTGAAATTGCCCCCACGGATACGCGAAAACATGGGAGCAAACTTCGGCAAAATGATGACCGAAATTGCCGATTTCATGAAAAATGCCACGCTGTCAACAGATATATTAACGTTGATCAACAACAGCACCTACCTGATGATTTCGCCAGAAACTGATAAAAGCCATTTGGAAGGATTGCTGGGTCAAATAAGAGGATCTGTTGCTAAGTTGCTGGAAAGCAGCTTGCCAAGTGTTGATGTTGAAATCAGCCATGTAGCAATCTCTATAGATGGTACCCTGTCTCAGAATGACATTCTCAATCAGCTTGTTGCCGGAGGGAGGTAGGTATGTGGTTTTCGTTCTGGGAAGATTTCTTTTATTACATCCAGCATGAGGGAGCCGAGCGAATCATTAACCTCTTTTGGTATTATTTCTATCTGGAAGCCCCCAGGTTTTTGGTGATGGATTTGGTGGTTCTTTCTATAGCAGTGTGGCCTTCACGAAAACGAAAAATACGGTATCAGGCAGCTCGTAATTCATTTTTATCTGAAAATCCGCTTGTTAGTATTATTGTTCCTGGTAAAAATGAGGGGGAACACATTTATAAGTTGGTTAAGGGTTTTAAGGAGCAGACTTACCAAAATCTGGAATTTATTATTGTTGACGACGGTTCAACAGACGATACTTACACCATTTGCCGGAATTTGAAGAAGAACGGTTTGATTGATGTTTATTTGCGTAATGAGGAGCGTGGCGGGAAGGCCAGTGCCGCCAATCTGGCGCTCCGTTACGCTACTGGAAAATATGTTGTGCACGTTGATGCCGATACGTCTTTCGATCGTGATGCCATCGAGAAAATTATTATCCCCTTCTATCTCGACAACCGTGTGGGAGCCGTTGGCGGAAATATCAAGGTGCGAAACTCCCGCGATTCGGTTCTTGCCAGTATGCAAGCAATTGAGTATTTGCAAACAATAAGCGTGGGGCGTATGGTTACTTCCTACCTCGGAATTTACAAAATTATTTCGGGTGCTTTTGGTGCTTTCCGGCGCGATTTGTTGGTAAGACTGGGCGGTTGGGATATTGGTCCGGGCCTGGATGGTGATATTACTGTAAAGATCAGAAAACTGGGCTTTAAAATTGCATTTGAGAACAAAGCTGTGGGCATGACTCATGTCCCGGTTACCATGAAGGCTTTATCAAACCAGAGATTGAGGTGGAGCAAATCGCTTATTAGATTCAGGTTCAGAAAGCACCGCGATGTTTTTGCCCCAACCCAGGCTTTCTCCTTTTCCAACTTTTTTGCCCTTTTCGATAATATTTTTTACAACTTCATCCTCGATATACTGTGGTTTTATTACGTTATTGACCTGGTAATAAATAATATGGAGTTCCTGATGTTTCTAATTCCGCTTAAATTGCTGATTTACGCTGTTGCCTCGTATATTCAGTTTACTGTGGTTTTGATCCTTTCGGAGAGGCGAAAGCAGGAAGCGCGACTGCTGTATTACATCCCGCTCATGATGGTGTATAACGGGTATTACATGCGTATAATCAGGACTATGGCATATGTTAAAGAGTTGTTTTGGAAATCGTCGTACGACGATGCCTGGAACCCGCCCAAGTCATCTGTTAAAGCAAAAGAACACGGGCTGTAGGTTATAGCATTGAAGCCCACCTTTGGTAAATAGCATAGTTTTCGTCGTCGAAGCAAACAAAAATCACTTGAAGCGGATAGACGTGTGCTCTGAGATGATCGTGTACTACTGATAGGGCTATCATGGCAGCTTTATCTTTTGGGAAACGATAAACCCCTGTGCTGATATTGGGGAAGGCAATTGAACGGAGCTTGTAATTGCCAGCGATGTCGAGACAACTTTGGTAGGCAGATGAGAGTAAAAGGGAGTCGTTTTGTTGGCCATTGCTCCATACAGGCCCCACCGTGTGAATAACATATCGGGCCGGCAGGTTGTAACCTTGGGTGATTCGGGCTTCTCCGGTAGGGCACCCTCCCAGCGTCAGGCATTCGGCAAGAAGCCCGGGGCCTGCTGCCCGGTGAATGGCTCCGTCAACGCCTCCGCCCCCCCTGAGCGAAGTATTGGCAGCGTTGACCACAGCATCAACCTTGCATGAGGTGATATCGCCTTTGATAATCTCAATTCTATCGGTCAACATGGGTTAATCTTCGCTTATTCTGACTATCAGTTGGGTATTACTCATTCCGGTGACGATAATTTTAGTCCCTTTCTCTATATACCCTGTTTCTGACATGGCATCGTACAACTCGTTGCTTATTTCTATTTTTCCGGCAGGTCGAAGAATGGTGTTTGCAATGCCTGTAGCACCTATCAGCGTTGAATTTTCAAATCCGGCAGGGGCGTATCCATCTTCTTGTGTCATGGCGGTGTTTAACGATAGCTGGCCAAAAACGGTGCGTTCCCCAAAAAGTTTTTTAGTAAGCCAGATGGAACCAACAATGCTTACAAAAGTGGCGGTAATAACAATGATAACAGCTTCCAGGAGTTGTTTTAATCCATTGGCATCAAACGAAAAACCGATGTTATCGGTCATGCTGAGGGCCAATCCGGCCACCATAAGAATGATGCCCGATATGCCGGCAATGCCAAACCCGGGTATGGCGAAAATCTCGATTGCCACGAGCACTACCCCGACAATAAAAATTAGAATTTCCCAGTTGGCAGCCAACCCCTCGAGATAGAGGGGCGCGAAATAGAGAAGTGCTCCCGCGATGGCGATAGCTGAAGGGAAGCCTATGCCCGGCGATTGCAACTCGAAATATATTCCACCGATTATCAGCATGATCAACAATCCGCTGATTGCCGGACTGATCAGGAAGCCAATGATGTGGTCGATGGATGTAAGTTTTTGTTCTTCAATAGCGTAGTTCTCTATTCCGGCATCGGCCAACACCTCTTCGATGTTTTCGGCTAACCCTTCACAGAAACCATGTTTCACGGCTTCGGCAGCAGTAAAAGTGAGTACCATGGTGGAGTCGATCAAACCGGAGATAGAAATTCGTGGATCGACCATTGCTTGGGCTATCTGAGGATCGCGACCATTGGCTTCGGCGGTTGATCGCATCATGGCTCTCATATACGACTGGTATTTATCGGGCATGGGTTTTCCGGTTTGGTCAACTACGGTAGCTGCCCCGATGTTTGCCCCCCGGCGCATATAAATCGAATCGCAGGCAATGCTGATCAGTGCTCCGGCTGATGCCGCGTTGTTGTCGATAAACACCCAGACAGGTATCGTGCTTTGCAGAATGGCAGTGCGGATGGAGTCGGCAGCGTCAACCATTCCGCCATAGGTGTTCATGTGGATGAGAATCAGTCCTGCCTGTGTTTCTTTGGCTGTTTCAAGGGCTTTTTGCACTTTTCTCCAAACCGGTGGTGCAATCTCTTCGCGAATCTCAATTTGAAATACCTTGAGTGGATCGGGGTAGGAGTGTTTTGAAGGGCTTAAGGTATCCGATGCTTTTGCATTCAAAGTGATACAAAGGATTGCAACAAGGGTGATCAGTTTTTGCATGGAGATTTGATTAAGAGTGGGTTTAAATATTGGCTGGCAAGTTACAAAATTGAGGTTTCTGGCGGAAAATAATTGCCGATAGTTTTGAGCAAAGTTTCATGAAGCTGTCCGTTTGAAGCCAGTATTCGCTTGCCGTGTAAATAGTTGGTGCTACCATCGAAGTGTGAAACCTTTCCTCCTGCCTGTTTTACCAATAAGGCACCTGCTGCCACATCCCAGGGGTTCAAACCGTATTCGTAGAAACCGTCGAACCGGCCTGCTGCAACCCATGCCAGATCAACTGCTGCTGATCCCAGCCTGCGCAAACCTCGTGTGTTTTTCATGAAATCGGCAAACAATTGAAGGTATTGATCCAGAAGATTGTAGTCGTAATAGGGAAATCCGGTTGCCAGCAGTGCCGCATCGGGCAGCTGGCAATTGCTCACCCTGATCTGATTACCGTTAAGAAGAGCCGGCCCGTTTGCCCAGGCTGTAAAACACTCGCCACTGTTTACCTCATATACAACTCCTACAACGGGGTTCGCGTTTTGAACCAGGGCAATGCTGACCGAAAACAACGGCAAACCATGTATGAAGTTGGTTGTGCCATCAAGCGGATCCACAATCCACTGCCATTCGCCGGCTCTGGATTCAACCGTAGCCTCCTCTGTAAGAAAAACTGCCGAATTTATCAAGGGTGTTAATCCTTCTACGATGATTCTTTCTGATTCCTTGTCAACGAAGGTAACATAGTTGTGTTCTCCTTTTACTTCAACCTGGCCGGTTTTGAGTTGGTTGACATGCGATGCTATAAACGCTCCGGCTCGTCTGGCAACCTCTTCGGTTTGAAATGCTATTTTCTCGAAATTCATTTTGCTACAAGGTGTTAATTGGGTTTTCAACAAGAAAAGCTCCGTCGGGGTGCCTTTGGTTAAGGGTTACTTTAACGAGGGCGTTTACCAGATGTTGATTGTAAGGGGTCTTTACTCTTAGATAGTTACGTGTAAAACCTTCCATCATTCCGTTTTGATTTGATGATTCGAATAGAACATCATTCTCTTTGCCACGATTTTGTTGATAAAAAAGTTCCAGCTTTTCCTCTGAAAGTTTGTGCAGGATTTCGCTTCTGATCTGTTTGTTGCGCGGGGCTACTTTGTTCGGAAGCGACGCAGCGGGAGTACCAGGACGCTCGCTGTAGGAAAACACGTGAAGATAAGATATTGGCAGCATCCGAAGAAAATCAAGCATCTCCTGAAAATTTTCATCAGTTTCTCCAGGGAAACCAACAATAACGTCAGCAGCTATGCAGGCATCAGGAATGTGTTTCTTGATGGTGGCCACCCTGTTTGCAAACAACGATTTGTCGTACTTTCGTTTCATGGCTTTAAGAACGGCATCGCTTCCCGATTGCAGGGGTAGGTGGAAATGGGGCATGAAGCAGTCAGAAAGGGCTACCAGTTGTATGATTTGATCGGTTAGCAGCTCAGGTTCAATCGACGATATTCTGATGCGTGGAGGATGAACAGCTTGTTGGAGCGATTGCAGCAATTCGAAAAAGCTTTGGCCATTGGGTTTTCCATAATCGCCAATGTTAACCCCGGTGAATACCATCTCTCTGGTTCCTGCTGCAACGATGGTTTCAACCGATTCAAGTACCTGTGAAATGGTCGCGCTGCGACTCCTTCCTCTGGCATAGGGGATGGCGCAGTAGGTGCAGAAGTGGTTGCAGCCGTCTTGTATCTTTAAAAAAGTGCGAGTGCGGCTTTCGTCCGACCACGAAGGATGGAAATCGTGGTCGGTGTTAAACCCCTTGCCGTTTTCGTGGTAACAGGGCTGGTATCCTGATAAAGAGCCTGAAGTCTGTTCAACAATCTCTGCCAGCCTGTATTTTTCGGTATTGTCGAGCACTATGCTTACGCCTGGCATTTTAATCAGTTCTGAATGACGCAATTGGGCGTAGCATCCAACCACGGCTACCTGTGCCTCCGGATTGGTACGTGAGGCCCGGCTAATGGCTGCCCTGCATTTTTTTTCAGCAACAGCTGTAACAGTACAGGTGTGAACAACATACACGTCAGCCTTCTGGTCAAAATCTACAATTTCGTACCCTTTCCTAACGAAATCGCGCGACATGGTCCCGCTTTCAGCGAAATTGAGCTTGCATCCCAAGGTATGAAAGGCAACTTTCTTTTTTTCCATGGTGCAAAATTACCTAAAATTGAGAATTGATATGCTGGTTGTGTATCGTATTGTTTTTTAGGTGTTTGTGTGCTGTGCTTGGTCCCGCTTTTCCATTTTGTTGGAATTGTATCGGTCTTGGGATTGTTAATTCTTCATTTTTTTTGTTTGAAAAGACCTTTTGATCAAGAAAAATTATGATATTTGGCGATGATTTGCAGGATGAGCTTTCAGGTCATCGGCTTATCGACTTATAATTCATTTAATTACTAACCCCAAACCATTTTTTAGATCGCAGTTATGAATAAATCAGATCTGATGAGGGCTGTGGCAGAGGCCACCGAATTGACACATGTTGATTCCAAAGAGGTTATCGACGTTATGCTCGATGCTATGAAAAACGCTTTAGCTGCTGGTGAAGTTGTTTCATTGGTGGGTTTTGGATCGTTTCAGGTAGTAACCCGTTCGGCACGTAAAGGAAGAAATCCACAAACCGGTCAGGAAATTTCAGTTCCCGCCCGTAAGGTTGTGAAATTCAGACCAGGTGCCGATCTCAAGATCGATCTTTGATCGAAGTAGCAGAACAGGATAGTCTGTTTTACAAACTGCCTCTCTTTCCCGTTTGGTTGTTGCAATGGGGTTGAAGGGCAGTTTTTTTTATATCTCACCTTCTAACCGGAGAATCACTTTTTGCAGTTTAAGGCGAACCTCATCGGCTATGCATTTCAGATCGGCATTTCTAACTGCTCCCATCGAGGCCATCGTGTCAACCACCGAAATCTCAACCACACCCGGCTCGGTTTCTTGTATCAGCGTGTTGCAGGGCATCAGCAGTCCGATGTGTTTTTCGTGCTGCAGGGCTTTGAAGGCTGACTGAACAAGGCAGGCGCCCAGTACTTTGTATGGACGAACTGCAGCGCCAAGTTTGTTTTTTATGTTCTGTGTAAAATCAATCTCGCTCACGATTCCAAACGATTCAGCAGCCAAGGCTTCTCTGAGTCGTTTTTCTGCTTCAGCGAAATCAGCTTTGATTTGTGTTGAAAAGAAGTAGTTTCCTGTATCCATGATTTTATCGGGTTTCTAATGATTGTAAACTTTGAGCATCTGCAAGCAGCAGCAAGCACTATGCAGCAATTATAACATCGTGGCATGGTGAATGTTCACCGTAAGAAGGGGCTGTTGTTGGGTATTTAAAAAGCACGAAACCCGCATTATGGTTGCGGGTTTCGTCATGCTGTAAGGTGTTGGAAATTATAGAACTACTACTTCGTCGATGAACATCCAGGCAGGCATTCCGGGGTACAGATGGCTGGCTGGCAAGGGACCTCCGTTTTTTACATTCACTTTGATGAATCTTACATTTGTTCCCTTTGTGGGAATGCTAACAGCATGGCGATAAACTTGATCCTGAGGTTTTTCAGATGCAATTTTGATGGCTGCCACCGGTTGGAAGCTATCGCCTGAAGCCGATCCGCTTATAGCAACGCTGTCGGGTAGCATGATCCAGGCCTTCAGGTTTTGAATAAAGGCCAGCTCAATCTTATCAACCGCCATTTCAGAGCCCAGGTCGATCACGATTTCGGCATTGGTGCCTTCGAAGCCCAGCGAACAACCGTCGGAGTGGTTTTGGCTGCCCAGAGTGGCGTCGGTAAGAGTTTGGGGGCCGCGGGCTTTGTACTTAAAACTGGGTTCGGGGCTAATCGAAACCTTTGCTCCTGTGGCTTTGTGGACCTGAAAAACTCTTTCAGAACTTTTTCCGTCGGCAGCACCTTTGTTGAAGATAACAGCTTTCACAGTAGTGGATCCTTCTATTTCGATGGGCATGGTATAGATTTGCGATTGTGCACCGGGCTCGGTTCCGTCGGTAGTGTAGCGCAATTCGGGCTGGTAAAGTTCTGTTTCGAGGCTTACCAGAAGCTTCCCGGTTTTTTCATCGCGTGTGAGGTTGATGTCAACCCTTTTTGATTGAGGGCCATAATTCACTTGAAGTTGATCGAGAACCGAGTAATGGTATTGCATTCGGCGGATGAAACTCTCGTAGTCGCGGTTTTTGGTTTTCGACCAAACCACTTCAGCCAGAGCAATCATGCGAGGCACAGCCATATATTCTGCCTGAGCAGAAGTTGGGATGAATTCGCTCCACACATTACCCTGGGCTCCCAAAATGTGTTTTGCCTCCATGTTGTTGAGTGTTGGCGGTGTGGGTTCGAAGCTGTAAACTTTTTTTAAGGTGAGGAAACCGCCAATGGCTTCGGGTTCAGTTTCCGGATCGGCCTGGTAATAGTCGAAATAGCAGTGCGAAGTGGGGGTCATAATAACATCATGGCCCATGCGTGCTGCCTCGATGCCTCCATCCATGCCGCGCCAACTCATTACTGTGGCTTCGGGAGCCAGGCCACCTTCCAGTATTTCGTCCCAGCCAATCATTTTCTTCCCTTTTGAAAGCACCATTTTCTCAACTTTATGGATAAACCAGCTCTGCAACTCGGTTTCGCCATCAAGTTTTTCGGAGACTATCCGTTTCTGACATTTTTTGCACTCTTTCCAGCGTGTTTTATCGGCCTCGTCGCCGCCAATATGGATGTAGGGTCCCGGGAATAATTCGGCCACTTCGGTGAGTACATCGTTGATGAAAGTAAACACATCGTCGTTGCCGGCACAGAAAATATCAACGTTGGGCCAGTAGGTTCCGGGTTGAACCATCAGTGTATCGCCCTTGCATGAGAGGTTTGGGTAAGCTGCAAAAACCTCGCTGGTATGGCCGGGCATCTCTATTTCGGGAATGATGGTCACGTAGCGGGATGCGGCATACCTCACCACCTCTTTGATTTCTTCCTGGGTGTAAAAGCCGCCAACCGTAGCTTTTTCCCCTTTTTCGGGCGGTGAAACTTCGTTCCAGCGCTGGTGGTTGCGGTCAACATGCCACGCGGCTTTGCGGGTCAGTTCGGGGTACTTCCTGATCTCAATCCGCCAACCGTTGTCATCGGTCAGATGCCAGTGGAAAGTGTTCATTTTATAGAAGGAGAGGAGATCGATGTAGCGTTTGATAAAACTCACGGGGAAGAAGTGGCGTGAAACATCGAGATGCATACCGCGGTAAGGGTAACGGGGGATGTCGGAGATGTAGGCGCCCGGGATTTCTGCTTTTTCCGGTTTACCACCGAAGGCTTCTGGTGGGAAAAGCTGTTTCAGACTCTGGATTCCATAAAAAATTCCAGCATTTTCTACAGCATGGATGATTACCCCGTTGGTTCCGCATTGAAGTTTGTATCCTTCACGGCCGTAGGAGGTATCAGCCTGGTAGGTACTCAGCAGTATGTAGTCAGACAGGGAGGTGCCTGTGGAAAAATCTTCTACAGGAATGGAAAGTCCGGTGGCTTTTTGCAGCCAAACCGACAGGGTATCGGCCAATTGTCTGAGTTCGTCGGAGGCCGGCTGGATTACAATTCGTGTTCTGTCCGAGAATTTAAAGGTCTCCTCATCGCTCAGATGAAAGTGCGATGGGGCAGGAATGACAGTCCTCTGGTCTTGTTGGTGTTTGCTGCAACTTACCAGACTCAGCATGATGGCGATGAACAGGAACGGTAGTTTTCTCATGGTTAAGTTTGGATTGTAAAAAAAGGATCGTTAAAAATAGTGTTTAATAATAGCTTGCATGACAGAGAGTTTGTTAAGCATATCGGCTGCTTGTGCAAACTGTGCTTGGGCTCTCACCAGGTTGTGCCCGGGGTAATGTGTTTTGTAATAGATGTCGCCATTAAGGTAATCGGTCAGGAAGCGCAAACCTATGGTGAAGGTCATAACGATGGTGGCGACAGGCAGATTTATTTTTTCGGCCGAGGTGAGCATCTGGCGGGCAGTTTCACCGTAGCCGCGGGTGTAGGCCTCAAACAATTGGAGGTTGATTCCGCAAAGGTTTTCGTTTGGCTCATCTTCGGCGGCCAGGCTGGCACTGGTGCGAATGGCGTCGCCAAAATCGTGAAGCAGGCAGCCTGGCATAACGGTATCAAGATCGATCAGGCCCAAAGCCTTTCCAGTCTGATTAAACAAGACGTTGTTCAGTTTAGGATCGTTGTGTACTACTCTGACGGGTACCAGGTTGTGATCGGTAAGGTGATCGATGCATTGAAGTTGCTCTTGATGGGAGCGGGCAAAGTCGATGAGTTTGGATGCAGATTTCACCCTTTTAGTTTCTGCTTTTTCCAATGCCAGCTCGAAGCTGTTGATGCGGCGACCTAAATGGTGGAAATGGGGGAGGGTGTTGTGAAGTTGAGAGGCGTCGAAATGGGCGAACATGGCGTGAAAGGCCCCAAGGGCTTTTCCTGCCTCGAAAGCAAGGTTAGGGTCATGCGCCTTGTCGAAGGTTACAGAGTTTTGAATGAAGTGCATGGCCCGCCAATAACCCTGTTCGGAATTCCCCACATAGAATGTGTTTTCGGGAATGGGGATGAATTCAACACTTTGATAACCCAGGTTTTTTGAATGAGCAGAAAGGTGTTTGCTTGCCAAAATAATGTTTGCCATAAGCTGATCAACCTTTGTGAAAACCTGGTGGTTGATGCGTTGAAGTATGAAACGGGAGCCATTGGACAACGATGCAACAAAAGTGTCGTTGATGTGACCCGAGCCGAATGGTTTTATATGCAATATCTCGCTTTCTTTGGCAAAGATTTGCGCAAAAAACCTAACCGGGTTCAGGGTAGGGGCGTATATGTCGTGAATAGGCGAGCTCATTTCCACAGGCTTTCAGGATAAATTCCTGAAGCAACCAGGCTTTGGATGCTTTCTACGGCTGTAGGCCGATCTTCGATGTAAGTTACGCCGAACCATTGCGCATCGGTGGGAAGTACCCTGAAGCGTGCATTTTTGCTGGCAATCAGATTGCTGGCAATGGTTGGTATGTAGAACTCTGATTTGAGTTCGTTGCCGTGGTGTTGTAAGAAAGTGGTAAGCATGGCATCAATTTCGTCGAAAATTTCTGTGCCAAATGCCCAGGTATTCATGGAAACGAGTGTTTCGGGGTCCAAACGGTTCCATGTTGTTTCATCCTCGCCATGACCGATCTGTCCCCTCTGATCGCGACGAATGTGGTGTGTTTCGGTAACAGTGTGAAGGAAATGATTCTCATCCACTGCGCAAACCCCTCGCGATACTCCACCAAACTCCGACAAGGTGTTTTTTACTTTATAGCCGGCCAGGGCATACTCGCGGCCAGAGAGGTTGGTGGCAGGAGTTTTGAGAAAATCGGCCAGGAGTTGGAAAGCTTCTGCTCCGTAAAAATCGTCGGCATTGATTACCACGAAGGGTTCGTGAATTACATCGCGGGCCATAAGCATGGCATGAGCCGTGCCCCAGGGTTTGGTGCGACCAGCCGGAGCTTTGAAATCGCCAGGCAGTTTATCAAGTTCCTGAAAAACATATTCTACTGCTATTCGATCGGCAAAACGGCCCTCGAAAAACGCTTTGAACTCTTTTTCAATTTCATGACGAATGATGAACACCACTTTGCCAAAGCCGGCACGAATGGCATCGTAAACCGAATAGTCGAGAATGGTTTCGCCCGATGGGCCTAGTTGGTCAAGTTGCTTTAGTCCGCCATAACGGCTGCCCATTCCGGCAGCAAGGATGAGAAGTGTAGGTTTCATAGAAAAATATGCAGTGTTTTAATTATGAACGATTAATGCGCCATTTTGTGAACTGGGTAAACACGATTCAATGTGGTTTTCCTGTTTCCGATGACGGTTTATCAATGGCAAATTTAGGTGAAAGGGGGCAAAGAACAAGGGTTGCAGATTAACTAGTTTTTGTAAAACAAATACTCTGTTGGTAGATAGATGATTGCAATGTTTTTTCAAAAAGATGGAAAGATTTTTTGTGTGAAGAGATGAAAAAAATTTGCAGGAATGAAAACTCGCCGTATCTTTGCACCGCAATTCAGGGCAATGCCAGGGTTGCAAAAGATCTTAAAAGAAAGGGAGCATAGCTCAGTTGGTTTAGAGCATCTGCCTTACAAGCAGAGGGTCACAGGTTCGACTCCTGTTGCTCCCACAAGATGAAGCCGTCGCACGAATAAGTAGCGATGGCTTTTTTCATTTATGTTGTATTGATTTGGTTTAGAGCATTCCGGTTTTCAACCGGAAGGGTCACAGGTTCGACTCCTGTTGCTCCCACAAGATGAAGCCGTCGCACGAATAAGTAGCGATGGCTTTTTTCATTTATGTTGTATTGATTTGGTTTAGAGCATTCCGGTTGCAACCGGAAGGGTCACAGGTTCGACTCCTGTTGCTCCCACAAGATGAAGCCGTCGCACGAATAAGTAGCGATGGCTTTTTTCATTTATGTTGTATTGATTTGGTTTAGAGCATTCCGGTTTTCAACCGGAAGGGTCACAGGTTCGACTCCTGTTGCTCCCACAAGATGAAGCCGTCGCACGAATAAGTAGCGATGGCTTTTTTCATTTATGTTGTATTGATTTGGTTTAGAGCATTCCGGTTGCAACCG
>JAQVCV010000067.1 GCA_028689615.1 Bacteroidales bacterium
TAGGCGATCGGAATGGCAATTTAGGCGATCGGAATGGCAATTTAGGCGATCGGAACGGCAAATTAGGCGATCGGTTTGGCAAATTAGGCGATCGGAATGGCAAATTAGGCGATCGGTTTGGCAATTTAGGCATTCGGTTTGGCAATTTAGGCGATCAGTTTGGCAAATTAGGCATTCGGTTTGGCAAATTAGACGATCGGAATGGCAATTTAGGCGATCGGAATGGCAAATTAAACTTTCGCAACGGCTCATCTGCCAAAAGTTTTGGCAAAAAGGTATATCAGAATGGGAAACCAATCACCGGTATTTACGATCTTTGACATCGAATCTTCGATCCCGCGCCGGCTTGCAAGGTTGTGAATTGCTTTCAATCACCGGTATTTACGATCTTTGACATCATAGATGCCTGGGACGTAAGAAGCATGTATGTTGTGAATTGCTTTCAATCACCGGTATTTACGATCTTTGACATCAAGTTGCCGGCGCGTTTTAAATAAGTGCTGTTGTGAATTGCTTTCAATCACCGGTATTTACGATCTTTGACATCTTGCGTTTAGCGGAGAATTCGCAGAAAGCTGTTGTGAATTGCTTTCAATCACCGGTATTTACGATCTTTGACATCTTTTCTAACTATAAGCAGATGGTGCTGAACGTTGTGAATTGCTTTCAATCACCGGTATTTACGATCTTTGACATCCCAAGCCCCGAACCATCCAGAAGGACAACGGTTGTGAATTGCTTTCAATCACCGGTATTTACGATCTTTGACATCATCCCCGCAGGAGAGCTCACCCGCATCAAGGTTGTGAATTGCTTTCAATCACCGGTATTTACGATCTTTGACATCCAGCGCAGCCGGATCGTGCCTCACCTGCCCGTTGTGAATTGCTTTCAATCACCGGTATTTACGATCTTTGACATCATGTAGCGGGTGTGCAATACGCTGTAAATAGTTGTGAATTGCTTTCAATCACCGGTATTTACGATCTTTGACATCCGCGACCAGGCCAGCATCGCGCTGAAGGAGGTTGTGAATTGCTTTCAATCACCGGTATTTACGATCTTTGACATCCCACCACCTCGATCAGTTGTTACCGCATATGTTGTGAATTGCTTTCAATCACCGGTATTTACGATCTTTGACATCGTCGGTCGATCAAACCGGCTTCGTGTGGCGGTTGTGAATTGCTTTCAATCACCGGTATTTACGATCTTTGACATCCCATGCGTCGGCGTCGTCGGCGCGTTGGCCGTTGTGAATTGCTTTCAATCACCGGTATTTACGATCTTTGACATCCTAACTTCAGGCAAATGGGTGGCCGGCATCGTTGTGAATTGCTTTCAATCACCGGTATTTACGATCTTTGACATCCCGGCGAAACTACCTTCCGATGGGTGCTGAGTTGTGAATTGCTTTCAATCACCGGTATTTACGATCTTTGACATCGAACATCATTATCTAAATCAGGCTCTCTATGTTGTGAATTGCTTTCAATCACCGGTATTTACGATCTTTGACATCGTATGCGGCCCCGCGAACCTTGCAGCCGCGTTGTGAATTGCTTTCAATCACCGGTATTTACGATCTTTGACATCTTTGAATCTATGAAACACCCTCTTCAAATAGTTGTGAATTGCTTTCAATCACCGGTATTTACGATCTTTGACATCATTTACACTACCAATCTTTCCCCGTTCTCAGTTGTGAATTGCTTTCAATCACCGGTATTTACGATCTTTGACATCAAAGTTGAGTGGTAAATACCGAATTACAGGTTGTGAATTGCTTTCAATCACCGGTATTTACGATCTTTGACATCTCATATACGAGAAAAACGGACGGGTGAACGGTTGTGAATTGCTTTCAATCACCGGTATTTACGATCTTTGACATCAACGAAAAAGAGGAACTACAGGATGATTTCGTTGTGAATTGCTTTCAATCACCGGTATTTACGATCTTTGACATCTGTTATCACGAAGATCACATCCTTTGCATGGTTGTGAATTGCTTTCAATCACCGGTATTTACGATCTTTGACATCTTCCTGGAGTTTGAGTGCTACGGCAGCTTCGTTGTGAATTGCTTTCAATCACCGGTATTTACGATCTTTGACATCGAAACGGCTTGCCATCTACGAGGGCATTCGGTTGTGAATTGCTTTCAATCACCGGTATTTACGATCTTTGACATCACATTTCTTTAGAACGCTTGATATTTCAGCGTTACAGAGCAACCGGATGCAAAGAAAACAACGCTGCACCCGTTCAGTCGAAGCTGACGGGTGCAGTTTTTTTTATCCTGATGCTTAAAACAGTTCTAACTGTTGTGGGGTTCCGGGTGGATCGACTTTCGACACGTTACGATAAAATTCGATGGCTCCGAACTGTTTATCGGTAAGGGTGTAGAGGGCAATCTCACCACGCGGCGGCAAAAACGATTTCACCCTCTTGCGGTGCACCTCAGCGTTCTCGCTGCTGTTGCAATGCCTCACATACAACGAAAACTGCATCATGGTAAAACCATCTTTCAGCAATTGCTTCCTGAATCGGGCGTAATTCTTACGATCCTTCTTGGTTTCCACAGGCAAATCGAATGATACAAAAATCCACAAAATGCGATACTGGTCTATTCGTTCATACAATTCACCTGACATAATCATCCGGATACAGTTGGTAACAAAAGTTTGCGGGTTTCGCCCATGTAAACCCTGGCCAACGAAGCTGTGGTTCGGTTTACGGCTACCATCAACGGACTTTTTTCTCCACCAATCGAAACATCTAGAGTAGGAAGCGACAGCACCGTTTTTTTCAGAGCCGGGGTAAGCTCCTCGGGCAGTTCATCAACAGTTGAAGCCACTTCAACCACCATCCTGTCAACATAAGGGCGGTAAGGTTCCATGATATCGTCGGCCAAACACCAGGCATTGTACTTGTTGCGGTGGTGTATGCCCACCACACCCAGCAGACCGCTACCGGTGAGCCCCCGTGCTACGATAGCCCTAAGGATGGCATACCCATAATTGAGCAAATGGTTGGGAGGTTCGCCGTCGCGCTTTCGTCGGAAACGACTTCCCGTTCCAAACAGCCGCGCAAAATACCAGGCAGCAGCCTGCCCCTCCAGGTTTCCCCTGTCGCCACTCAGCACGCTGCCTGCCAGGTGTCGCAAGTGGTCGGCCTCCTGCCCTGTGAAGGCGATAACATCGGCCTGGTTGTTGATTTTTGCCCTGATAACCTGCTGCCATAGGTTTTTGGTAAGGGGGACTGTGGCCTCCAACTGTGCTTTCACCACATCAGAATAACGGGTGTTGGCCTCGTTGGCCACGAAAATACCTGCCGGCATGTGCTTCTCGTTGCAATGAACCACCACGGAGTTGTTGGCCAGCAAAGCCACCATCAACCCATGGCTTAGGGTGATGCGGGCATGATCAACCAGAACCATCCCGATATCTTCTACCGGGATGGTGGCCTTTGCACCGTCGGCACTTTCCCACGCCAATTGCCCGTCGCCGAGGTGCATGTAGCCAGGGTTGCCAAAATAAAGCGTCCGTTTGATCATAATCCTATTCTCAAAATATTACCTAGTCTGTCTATTTGAACCGGCACACATGTCTTGATGATATTTATATCTATTTTGCCATCCTTATGAGACATCGTTCTTGATTGGCTACCAAATTCGAGAATACTTTTCGATTTATCTTTGTCAGGATAATTCATAACTTTTGCAATTTCGTTAGGTAAAAAATATATATCACTACCAGAAGATTTCATCAACCTATATAATCGATTCGATTTCGAAATCGCTGAATTTACGAAAGAAGTTGCAATATTTTCTCCTGGCAGAGGGACATACACAAGGCTCCCTTTTCGAAGTATAAAACTTTTGAATCCCGGCTTTTCAGAAAAGATGGGAATACCAGTCATCTTGAAGCCCACAGCATCGAAAAATGAGAGTATTTGAAAAGAACGTTTGTTGTTTTCCATATTCTCCTCGACAATGAGAGCATAATTATCACCTTTCTCCACGAATTTGATGAAATTCTTTAAAGGATTTGTTGTTAAGAGAGTCCGGCCTTCAGACGAACCTACTTCTGCTTCATCCATTCTGCATTTCACAGTGTAAACAGGAAGTTTTCTAGCAGAATTCCAACCTAACAAAATGTCGGTGGTAAAGGCTTTTTTGGGATCGTTTCCAAATTGCTTTAAAAGCTCCTTCAACTCCTTCTTAATAACCGGATCAATAATTAGTTCAACTTGTTTCAATGTAAGGTTTGTGTCAATGGATCGGGTTTTAGAGTAGTACCTCTTCCACACGGTTACCTCAGCCATACTTTTACCAAAGTCGTTCACCAGCGGGATTTTGGAAAGCCCCTTCTTCATCTTCACATAATCGCCGCCAAACATGGCCACGTGCTTGCGGATGGCTTCGCGCTGCCAATCCACAGCCAGGAATCTTTTTTCGATGGATGTTTCATCGAGGAGTTCGGGATGTTGGGCAAGGGTATCGAGCACCTTGGGCACAGGCATCTTCTCCTGCCGCACCACTTGCCCAAGGGGTTGCTCGTTGTGGAGCGCCCCTCGAACGGCCCAGCCCGTTGTTTCCTGTTTTGCACGGTAATAGCGTTGGGTTTCGGGGTCAAGCTTCAAGATAGAATTGACAGCCTTGCTGGCAAGTTTATCGGTACATTTCACTGACACCACGATGCCAGCCAGCACCTCGCGCAACCTGTTGTAAAATCCTGTAAAGGGGAGCGGAAAATGTTGCGCCGGTCTCCCTTCAGCCTGCAATTTTCCGTAAAGGGCGTTCAACCGGTTAAGCTGGTTCACCATGCTTTGGGTGGTACAGGCCACGATGATGGCGTCGAGGGCATGGTGACGGTGATCAATCCGTTTGTCCCAGCCATACAATTGCAAAACATCATGCCCCTGCAGATCCTTTACCCGTTGAATCCATGGAACTTCCGGAAACAACCGTTCCAATCGTTCAAACCTGGGCAATTGTACCTCTTTAAACACCTCGTTCAAACGCCAGCTTTGCTTCAAATGGTCGGTAATCATCCCTACCGAACTGTTCACTACGGGAGTCATCCGTTTTAATTCCAAGGTCATTCGGGCAGCGATGTAGCGTGTTTCCTGCAACTGACGGTTTACAAAATCCTCAGGAATTTTATCCATTGTCAGGTATTTATATTTTTGCCGCTTGATCTGTCCTTCTCTTTTCAGGCTCTCCACATTGGCCAAAAAGGAATCCCATCTACCCGTTTCGTGCATATACTCAAAGGCCGTTTTGTTGCTTTTAGCCAAATTCTCGGATTTAAAAGCCAACACCTTGTTGTTTTGAGAGTCATCGAAATAGCGCTGTCGGGGAATGATGTGATCCACATCAACAGCACCACTGAAAAGGTCGGCATCCTGAATGGTTTTGCCACTGTAGATACACCTTTTTCGCTGCTGAGTCCAGAGTTGATATTTTAAAATAGCGCCGCGTGAAGGATTGGCTATTCCAAATTCATCTGCTAAAATCCTGGCAATCTTTGCCCGCTCTCTTTCACTTTCACCAATAGATTTAGTCATCTTTTTTCTATCGTCGGCGGTCATTTTCATTTCACGGGCCAATTCCACTACTACTTTATCGGGCTTACCATACTGTTTCCAAATGTCTTTCATCACCATCAAGGCTTCGTTAACAACCTGCTCCACCACCGGGTTGCGAAGGGAATGGAGAGGAAGCCTTCGGATTTCATCGGGACTCTTGTACGGAGCCGCGTCGTCGTTATTCGAGGAATGCGATCCATAGACAAGCCTTGCTGCTTCCCAATACTTCAATCCTTGAAAATCTTCAATCTGGAATCTGTTGTTGCATAATTTTAAGTGAACTTCTTCATCATTGGTAAGTGAGTCCTCGGGATTCCTTTCATAATTTCCTTTCTTGCCCTTCTCCAGTCTTTCTCCTCTCTCCATTTTTTCTATAATAGCTGGTAAATCGAAGAACATTTTGTTGATTTTTTCGACAGCATTGGCACAGACATCCTGCGCTACATAATATTTACCGCACCGCATGAGTGGGAGCAGCTTTTTCACCGCTTTGTATGACAAGTTTCCATATCCTTTAGGAAAGTTAACGGTGCTGATGGCTGCTGCTTCGGCCTCGGTGAATCCGAATTGTTTGACCAGGCTTTTTTTGCGTGCCTGTTGGTCGGCTACAGAAAACAGCAAGTGCCACACCCTTTCCAAGACCTCCTCATCGTCAGTTAAAATTCTAAGATTTGCCGTGGCAACTTTTGCCAATGCCTTCTTTAACAGGTGAAGGGTCGCATTGCCCAATATTTTCTTTTTATCATCAACAAGATTCATCGTTGGGAACATCTTCTTGTCTTTCCCCAGAAGTTTGTACACCGCGGATTGCGTAAGTTCGCCCACTTCCCGCAATTCAGTGTAAAGCCGTTCCTTTTCAGCATTGGTTAAAAGAGTAACCTCACCAAGTGGGTCTTTGAATCCCAAATGGGCCAGATCCTGCCACAGCCTGAATTCCTGATACAAGGGGTGGCTTATGGCCATTACAAAAGCAGGGCGCACCACCTTCTTTTCCTGATCGTCACTTCGGTAGCCTTTTTCATACCGGCAAACATCCACCATCCTCCGTTGCGATTTGAGAGGGCGCTGGTAATAGATGATATAGTTACGCAAGAACTGTTTTAAACTTCCGGAGTTCCACCTGTTTTGTTCTGACTTGTTGTTTGGAATTAACGCTTTAACAATTCTCTTAAAAAGATTTCGATCATTCAGTTCGGGATGAAACCGCTCCTGAGTGGTCATGATAGCATCAAACTCCTGCAGGTACCTGTCGCGGTAAACCAGATTTTGCTTCACACGGTAATGAGGTTCCGAGAGCAACCTCTGCCAGTAATAAGCCCCGGGGGTAAGTTTGCTGGCATCAAGTTTTTTATCCAATGCATCAAGCCGGTATTGCCATGCGGCATTATCGGGCAAGGCAAGTTCATACGAAACCTCCCCTTTTTTATTGGTTTTTACCCGCACCTCGAGCTCCCGTTCCTGCCCTGCCATCTCTGTCAAGGCTTTCACGATGGTTGAACACTCCCGTCCATCGTCAAGTCTGACAGTATATAGCTCTTTTTTCGCCTTGGTGTCGTTTTCCTTTTCAACAGACACAATCCTGACAATTTCAAAAGTTTTTGAATACCCCTTTTCATCCTTCTCTTCTATCCCTGCCAGTTCATCCATCAAGTCGCCAATATCTTTGTATCCGCGGCGCTGGTTGAGTTGGTAAAGCACTGTTGCCAATTCGGGGAGTGTTATTTTTTTTGTCAGGGCTTTGTGGCGCAGGAAATATGGATACCATGCTGGTTTTGCTTTGCCGGCAATAACCAGGTCTGAGAATTCAGGATCGAATTGAGGAAGAAAGCCAGGCTTTTGAATTTGCATAGCGTTTTCAACAAGTTTCATTTGCCTCAAAACCTCGACCAGGTTATCGCGCCGTTGGTGATAACGTTGAAGCAGCCTTCTGGCTCCACGTTTTTGGCGCCGCTCCGCGTTTTTCGTCATTTTCAATCCTGTTTCAAACTCTTTAATGAAATTAGGATCCATAGGCACGATACGGGAACCTGCTGCCACTATATTTACAATTTCCTCTTTTCCATCAGAATTAACGATGGCTTCAACAACACTCCAGCCTACGGAGTTTGATCCCAGATCGAGACCAACAATTTTTTTTGACATAATACTTGACTTTTGGTTTTTTTGATTTATCTTTGCACCGATTGAAGCAATTCACAATAAGGATTATTCCGAAGTGAAAAATTTCTGGAGTCCCGGCCTCAAAGCCGGGATTGCTGTTTTTGTGAACTACCGGAACCGATCGTTTTAACTATCATGATATTCGAGATAAAACACCCCTGCCCCGATTACGAAGGCAGGGGTGTTGCGTTCCAGCCCTTATTCAGGGGTTTGAGTGGGTTCGGGGTTTGAGCGGCCACGTCCGGGGAAGCGAACGCTCAGGTCGTCGTAAATGGTACGGGCTCCGGCTACACCCTGCTTCGAGGCCTGCTTCACGCTGTTGTAGTAAGCCATGACGGCGGCCATAGCTTCAATACCGGCCTGCGTTGCGGTATCGTTGATCTTGTCGGCTAAAATCTGCAATTGCCGTCCAACAGCAAACAGGTTCTTAGCCGCTTCAAAATCGCGAACCGCCTCAGGCGTATCCACGTAAGCTGGTGTAAACTCGGGGCTGCGTTGCATAAACTCGACCCCCTTCGATACAAACGACAGGCTTTTCTCGCCCAGTTTCATCCCCCCACGCCTTTCATCGGCAGTGAGCGAAAGGGTCCCGGGGAACAGCGCGTCGATTTCAGCAATTTTTTGGCTTGCTGTGTCCACTTTCTCAGATGGAACTACCATTTGGACTCTGTTATCCATAATTTTAAATGTTTGGTGAATAATTAGTTTAGCCGGACTGTTGCTCAGTTTCTCAACTCTCGAGCCCGGATTTTTTGCAAATGTATAACACTCTTCACCAAAGTTGTACACGTTTTTGCATTTTTTTCAAAAAAAATTTAACATGCAATATTTTAACTATTTAATGTAGTGCATAGGAAGGGTAAAGAAGCTTTGGATTTGTCGTTCTGATTCCAGACAAATAGCAAACCCAAACTACTTGTAACCATATAAAAGAATACCCGATGGCCACTTATACAGAATCGGCACAGCAGAAGGGGATTCACGTTGTTTTAGCCGGTTCTGGTCGCCCTGCCTAAAGCGAATTCCGGTAGTACGATCAGCAAAAAATTGCAGCCATCCTCCATTTTGCCTTTCGGAACATCCAATTTGCCAAAAGTTTTGGCAATTTAGGCCATCGGAACGGCAATTTAGGCGATCAATTTGGCAAATTAGGCGATCCGTTTGGCAAATTAGGCCATCGGAACGGCAATTTAGGCGATCGGTTTGGCAAATTAGGCGATCGGTTTGGCAACTTAGGCATTCGGTTTGGCAACTTAGGCGATCAGAACGGCAATTTAGGCGATCGGAATGGCAATTTAGGCGATCAGTTTGGCAAATTGGGCAATCGGTATGGCAAATTATGCATTTTGAACATCCAATTTGCTAAAAGTTTTGGCAAAAAGGTCAAACGTTTTGGCAATCGAGGCATTCGGTTTGGCAATTTTGACGGTCGGAACTGCGAATTTCATCAAAATTTACAAAAATTGAGGCGTTCGGTTTGGCAATGATGGCATTCCGTTTGGCAACTTAAGCATTCTGAACGGCTAATTTGCCAAAAATTTTGGGAAAAAGGTATATCAGAATGGGTAATCGGGCATTCGGTTTGGCAACTTAGACGATCGGAACGGCTCGTTTGCCAAAAGTTTTGGAAAAAAGGACTATCAGAATGGGTAAGCGGGCATTCGGTTTGGCAAATTGAGCGATCGAAAACGGCTAATTAGGCGATCGGAGCAGCTTCTTATTCACAATGACCTTCCGGAAGCCAAATTTGCTTTACAACTAAAGCAAAGGCACACACTAATTCCTTTACAGCAAATGCATGCCTTATCCTTCACATGGCTATCATTTGTTCACTTGGCCGGGCTTTTATCGTCATAGATTGGGAGTGTATAATCAAGAACTTATTCAACAGTTCTTTATCATACATTATATTTCTGATTAGAGGACAATATGTCTCCCTACATACTACAAACCAATGAGAAAAATTCTAAAAAAATTAACAGTTGAAAAATACAACCACTTGAAGAAATAAACTACATTTGCAAAAATATATTCACTCACCAATCTCAAAATTCTTCTATGCTAAACCGTATTTATTCTATGCTGCTGGCTGCCATGCTTATGGCTGCTTTAGTTTCGTGTCAAAAAGACGACGAAGTCACTCCCGAACCTGCCGAGGAAGTAAATCCAGGTATTACTAAAATGAAAATAACTAAGATACAGGTCAATTCATGCTCTTTATCTACTGATTACGATAATGATTACACTACTCCTGACTACTATATCATCGTGAAGACTATTCATGATTGTTTGTTAGGAAGCACAGAAATAAGAAATAATGTTTCAAACATGGATCTACCTCTGATCTATCAAACTGATTTTACTGTCATGGATATTAATGAGGTTATTTCGTTTCGGTTTTATGATTATGATGCAGGCTACGAAAATGACGATTATATAGATGGCTACAACATTTGCCCGGCATACTATTTAGGTAATACCGCAATAACACTAAATGCATATGATCATGAGTTGATCTTTACCATAACTGTTGAGTGGTATTAGTTCTCCAATGAGATTTTCATTCATTCGATTCACCATCGTTTTAGCTAATACTTACTTTAAGAGCGGTCAGGTTCAGTAAGAATGTCTTATTGTCGAGTTCAGCAGAAAGGTCATTCAGTTCGATAACTTTGACTTTTCAGACAATCTATACCAAATCGGCTTGAATTTATGCACATGATAATTGCCAGAGGCGTGCATAAGGTCGCTACGCTAGCTGCGACTTTTCTACAAGTCATGCCTCTCGGTACGATCTTCGTCCCGAGAGCGAAGCACTTCGGGATTAACTGCTCCTAATGCCGAAGGATCGGCAATTATAAGGCTCAAAGTTTCGCATTTTCACTAACAAGCGTTATAACTTGTCAAAAGATAAGCGAAAAAGATTCTTCGATTTGGCGAATCCGGCGATTGGAATGGCAATTCAGTCATTCTGAACGGCTCATTTGCCAAAAGCTTTGGAAAAAAGGTATAACAGAATGGGTAAGCGGGCATTCGGTTTGGCAAATTAGGCGATCAATTTGGCAAATTAGGCGATCAATTTGGCAAATTAGGCGATCAATTTGGCAAATTAGGCGATCGGAATGGCAAATTAGGCGATCGGAATGGCAAATTAGGCCATCGGAACGGCAATTTAGGCGATCAATTTAGCAAATTAGGCGATCCGTTTGGCAAATTACGCCATCGGAACGGCAATTTAGGCGATCGGTTTGGCAATTTAGGCGATCGGTTTGGCAATTTAGGCGATCGGAATGGCAACTTAGGCGATCGGAATGGCAATTTAGGCGATCGGAATGGCTAATTAACAGCACTTTTCTAAACTCGTGCAGCGAAAAAGTTCAGAAGCAGCGAACTTCGTTGCATGGTTCATAAAACTCACAGGGTCTGTGGCTCGATCTTGCCACCATTCCACACCACAACAGCAAGAGATTTTTTTAAATGACGAAGTTTTGCGTTTAAAAAAAACTTTAACTTTGCCCTCAGTTAGTTTATAAAATGTTGTACGCCACATATTCTGATTCTGCCACCGTTATGTCTTACCCCTTTGCTTTTAAGGTACCGGGGAAAGGTGTCGGGCAAAAGCCACTTTCAGGCAGCCTTTTCCTTTATCCACCCGCGGCATCCGGGCAATTAAGGGTGAGAGCAGGATTGACGAAGGTTGGTGAATACCAAAAGGAGGTGACTAATAACAATCAAATGTGTACTTATACGCGGGATGTTGTTGTGTATGTACACATTTTATGTACATATAAGCAAGTTAGCACACATAATAAAAAACGACCAGAATGTATCTAATCGACAAAGAGAAAAATAGAATATCCAAACTGAAAGAGATGACCTTTTCCGAACTAAAATTCAGGGAGAGAGAACATTTGCAGGAGTGGATTGCAAACAACCCAAATTCTCTTGGGGAAGAACTTCTTATCATCCAAAAAGAGTTCAGTGGATTTAATGAGACAAATGAAAGACTTGACTTACTTGCATTAGACAAGTTTGGGAACCTTGTAATCATTGAAAACAAACTTGACGACTCAGGAAAAGACGTTACTTGGCAAGTAATTAAATACGCTTCTTATTGTGCCAGCTTGACAAAACAAGACATTTTAAAAATATATCAAGACTTTTTAGGAACTTCTGCAATCGCCCAAGACCGTATTTCAGAGTTTTTCGATAATAAGGACATTTCAGAAATTGTATTAAATCAAGGTTTAAACTCGCAAAGACTTATTCTTGTTGCCGCAAACTTTAGAAAAGAAGTTACTTCTACTGTTTTGTGGTTAATGAATTTCAAAATCAGACTTCAATGTTTTAAGGTTACACCGTTTGCATATGGAGAACAACTCTTTTTAAATGTAGAACAAATTTTACCGACTAAAGACACTGAAGACTTTGTAATTAGTATAGCTACAAAAGCACAGGAAGAAATTGAAGTTCAAGAAACATTAAAAAATAGACACCATATAAGACTTAAATTTTGGGAACAATTCATTAACGCAAGTAATCAAGTAAACCACCTACTTGCGAACAACTCACCTTCCAAAGACAATTGGATAGGTAAAGGAATAGGAATGAGTGGAGTAAACTTGAATTTTGTAGCGACAAGCAATTATTGTCGTGGTGAAGTTTTTATAAACCGTGGCAACAAAGAAGAAAACAAGGAAATTTTTGACCACTTCTACTCAATGAAAGACAAAATAGAAGCAGATTTTGGTGGTCAATTTGAATGGGAACGAATGGACGACAATATAACTTCAAGAATAAAGAAACAACTTGACGGAGTGAGTTACTTTGAAGAAAGTGATTGGGGAAAAATGAATGAATTTCTAATTGACATTTCAGTAAGGATGGAAAAAGCATTTAAAGAACCAATTAAAAAACTAAGTAACAATTGGAAAAACAAATAATTACGTGTGCTAACAAAGGCTAAAATCAAGCGGGCGGAAAGTGTTTATTTGAAGGGCAGTACAACTAATAAACTTCATCGTAAATTGACAGTGACGTGCTCCGAAATGCCCGCCAGCTTTTAGCCTCAACCGTTACCCCCATTTACCGGAACTGAACCGTTATCCTCAAACCTATAGTCTTTTTTCTTACTTAAACACCCCTGCCCACTTAACGAAGACAGGGGTGTTGCGTTTCCTCCCTTATTCAAGGGTTTGAGTGGGTTCGGGGTTTGAGCGGCCACGTCCGCGGAAGCGAACGCTCAGATCGTCGTAAATGGTACGGGCTCCGGCTACACCTTACTTCAAGGTTGAAAAACTTATAGAAAACCGATGAAAGCTGATTTATTCAATGCCTTGCGATCTTGAAGTCCGGTTACCTCCGCCCCGTTTTAATTTCTATCCCGCTTCCTCCCGTATCGTATTTGTTGAGCCTGAAGCGGAGGGTGAGCATCACGGTGCGGCCAAGGGTGTTGGTGAAGGTCTCTTTCAGGTAGTTTTGTTCGCTCACGCGGCTGATTCCCTTGTTTTTGTCAAGAATATCGGTAGCATCCACCGAAAGGGTGGCTCGTTTGTTTTTCAGAAAATTGAATCCAACGGAGGCATCGAGCAGCGGCACGGTGAGGTTGTCGCCAAAGCTTTGGTTGGTGTAGTTCACCACATCGGCAGAGGCTTTCACAAACCAGCGATCTGACGGGGTAAGGTTCACGTCGGCAAACAGCGAGTAGTTGAGGTATTGGCTGTTCAGATCGGGCTGCACGGTATAAGTGGCGGTGGTATGGGCTATTTTTCCGCCAAATTCAAAATCAATTATTTCTTTCTTTTTGTTGTCGAAGCTCAGCTCCACCTCGTGGGTCAGGTTGGTTTGGTCGCTCATCTGCCCGTTGATGCGGTTTTGCCCTCTGCTCATCGCGCCGCTGTATTGCAGATGAACGGTGAGCCCGACGGGTCGGATGGGGGTGCTGAAGCTGATGCTCCCCGACAGGGAGAGGTCGGACTCAACATTGATGAGCCTGATGGTTTGACGGAACAGGCTGTCAACCTGTCGGCTGAGGTTGATTTTATCGCGGGTGTAGGTGCCATTGACCGAAGCGAATACCGAGGTTTGCGAAAATTGGTCGAACAACATCCACGAGGCCATGAGTTGGTGCTGGTACTCGGGCCTGAGCAAGGGGTTGCCGTAGTAGAGCACCAGGGGGTTGGTGTTGTTGAGCACGGGGTTGAGTTGCGAGGCTGTGGGGTTGTTCACGGCGGTGGAGTAGCCCAGGGAGAGGTGGTGCCCGGTGCTGATGTCGTAATCGAGGGTGGCCGAAGGGAGCAGGTTTATAAGGCTGTTCTTCTGGTCGGCGTTGTGGTTGAGGCTGTGGTTGTGTTGTCCGGCTTCGAGAGCGAGCGTAAAATTGGTTTTCAGTTTTTTCCAGTTTTTGCGCAACGACAGCGACGGCACCAGGCTGTAATACCAGCGGTCGAAGGCGGGACTGAGGGAGTCGGTCACCACACGTTGCGGGAGGAGGGAGCTTTGTTCGCGGCGGGTGATCTCGGCTTGTCCCGAAGCCTTCAGTTGGGCTTGCAGGTAGGTTCGGTTGGCTACCCTGAAAAGACCCGATGTGCTCAGACTCAGTTGGTGCAAATCGGTAAGTCGTGTGCTGCGGCTGTTTTGTGTCACCACCGATCCGTCGGGTTGGACTCCTTGCAGGCTTTGCCATTCGGTTTCGTCGGGGGCGTGCGAGGTACTTCCGTTGGCGTTTAGTTTGAACAGTTTGAGCGAACCGGGCAGTTTTTTAAGGCGGTTGATGGCGAAATTGGCCATCAGGCGGTTGCCGTTGGTTTCGGTGGCGCGTTGGAGCGAACTCACCGTGACAGGTCCGGCCCGGTTGATGAGCCAAAGCATCTCATCGCCCCGGCTGGTGGTGATGCCTGCATTGAGGTTCCCTGTGACGGTGACGGTGGAGTCGGAGCGGTCGCGCAGGCCGATGTTGAGGCGGTGGGCGAAGTTGGTGGCTGTCTCATCGGTGGTGGCATCGGTCTGCGATTCACCGTTGCTGTAGAAATAGCGTGTGAGGGAGGTGCTGTGGGTGCGTTGCTCCGACCCGTTGCCCAGGTAACTTCCGAAATAGCGGCGGTTTTTTTCGGGCTCCACCGAGTAGTTGATACCGGCAGCGCCCGAGGTTAGCAGTCCGTCAATACCACCACCAAAATCAACCGGCACTGTGTTGTCGAAACTCAGACTCATTCGCATCGAGCCACCACCAGCCATCATCGCGGCCAGCCCGCCGTTGAAATCGAGGTAATCCTGAAGGCTGAACCCCGATTTGTTGATGTTGTTCACCATCCCGAGCATGGCTATCTGCTTGGTTTTGGTAAACCTGTAAACCTTGGCATTGGCGGCGTAGTGGTCGCCGGTGCCGCCTGACGCGCTCACCTCGCCAATCCAGGCCTGTTTTTGTCCCTCTTTCAGGATGAAATTGACCGTTTTGTCGCGCTGCCCGTCCTCGATGCCGCTCAGGTCGGCCTCTTCCGATTTTTTGTCGTACACCTGCACCTTCTGGATGGCTTCGGCCGGGAGGTTTTTGGTGGCTACCTTCGGATCGTTGCTGAAGAACTCTTTGCCATCCACCAGCACGTTGCGCACCTCCTCGCCCATCGCCTTGATGTTGCCAGCGCGGTCAACTTCCACGCCCGGAAGCTTGCGCAAAACATCCTCGGCCACCCCGCCCGGTTTCACCTTAAAGGCACCGGCATTGTACTCCACGGTGTCTTTCTTGATGAGCAGCGGGATGTGTTCGGCTGTAACCTCCACGCCTCCAATCAAACTGGTTTTGGGCGACATCTGAAGCACCCTGAGGTTGTTGACCATGGCCGGTATCTGCACGTTGAGGTTGATGGTGCTGAATCCCATGTAGGCCACCTGGAAAAGATAATCGCCGGGGGCCACCTTCCCTATTTGCCAGTCGCCACTGCTGTTGGTAACGGCATAATATTGAAGGGTGGAATCTGCAGGACGCATCAATGCCACTGTGGCATAGGCCAGTGGTTTCGATTCATGATCGAGCAACCGCCCCTGCAGAAGGCTGTTTTGTGCCTGGTTCAACAAAGCTATGGCAATAAAAAGGAGAGAGAGCAACGTGGTTTTCATCTTTAAATTCTATTGATTTGCAGTGGACATACTCTTAGGGCTGACAAAACGAACAGGGCAATTACCTGGTAATGATTTTCATGCGCACGGTTCCGGAGCCCGATTTTCCTGGCTCAATACCCATCTCTTTGTTTTTTTCATCAACAATTTTCTCGTATTCGGCGCGTGTCACTTTTTTACCTTTCCGGGGTCTGGCAAGGGAAGTCCCATCCACCTCTGCCAGTTCAACCTTCGTGGCCAGAGTAACCCGCTCGCCCTGGTTCATATCAACGCCAAGTATAAGCCCTGGGAGCCCGTGCAGGGTCCCGGGTCCGGTTGATACCGGAATTTCGGGGGCAAACCAGGCCACAATCTTGTTCTCTTTCAGCTCGGTGGTAGCCTCCATGCAGTTGTAACCGGCTATGATTTTGCTGTTGCCGGTCATCTTCCATTGCAGGGTATCGGCCTGCGATTCGATGAGGAAGAGCCGCCCCATGAAGTCGCGCTGTTCGATTCGCTTTTGCTCCTTTATGTCGAAGAAAACTTTGTCGTCGGACTGTTTGAACGACACGAAAACGCCCCCTTCGGCCATCTCCTGCGGGGCATCCTCGTCTTTGGCAACAGCCTCAAACAAGGCTGCCTCGGGTGTGAATGTGAGCATTTTGCGCGAAACATTCTCTTTGGGCAACAGGTTGGCAAACTGCTCGCTTTGTTCCCCTTCGAGTTTGATGTTGAGTTTGATAGTCTCTGAATAAGTCACGCGGCCGCTTTGTGCTGCCACAACTAAGGCCGTGAAGGCCAGAAAAAGGGTAATAAGATTTTTTTTCATGGTTTAAAGATTTTGAGCAAAAGTAGGCTGCTGCCAAACCTCCCGTGGTTAACGGCAGACCAATCAAGGTTAATCAAAGTTAACGACAGCCCTTGTCGGTTGAATAACAATTTCTACTTTTACCTCTTCAAAATCCTGAACTTTATTCTCAATCTAAAAAACGCGTCGAATATGAACAACAAAGAATCGAATCCCGAACTGGCACTGGCATTTGGCTACGTGCAGTTCACCAACCGCAACATTTTTCTGACCGGAAAAGCCGGCACCGGGAAAACCACCTTCCTGCGCAACCTGCGCGAAGTAAGCCCCAAACGGATGATCGTGGTGGCACCCACGGGTGTGGCCGCCATCAATGCCGGAGGGGTAACCATCCACTCCTTTTTCCAGATCAACTTCGGACCACAGATTCCTGTGCGTTACAGCAACCCCGGTTTCCACCGGCCACAGGGCAACGGCTCGCCCGGCGAAGTGAAACGGTTCAGCCGCGACAAGATCAACATCATGCGGTCGCTCGACCTGCTGGTGATTGACGAGATCAGCATGGTGCGCGCCGACCTTCTCGATGCCATCGACGAAGTGTTGCGCCGCTACCGCAAACCCCACCTCCCTTTTGGCGGCGTGCAACTGCTGATGATAGGCGACATGCAACAACTGGCGCCGGTGGCCAAGGACGATGAATGGCAACTGCTGAGCCCCTACTACGATTCGGTTTACTTCTTCAGCAGCCTGGCCCTGAAGCAAACCAACTACGTGAGCATCGAACTCAAACACGTTTACAGGCAACGCGACGAACATTTCATAAGCCTGCTCAACCGCGTGCGCGACAACCTCACCGACGCCGAAACCATCAACCGGCTTAACCAACGTTACCTGCCCGGTTTCCAGCCCTCCAACGAAGAGGGCTACATAGTGCTCACCACCCACAACGCCCAGGCTCACGACATCAACGACCGCGAATTGTTGAAACTCAAAACCCCTGTGATGGGCTTCCAGGCAACCATCGAGGGCGAATTCCCCGAATACAACTACCCCACCGACGCCCACCTTCAACTGAAGCAGGGAGCCCAGGTGATGTTCGTGAAAAACGATCCCACTTACGAAAAACGGTTCTTCAACGGCAAGATAGGCATCGTGACAGGCTACGACGACAACAAAATCTATGTGCGTTGCGCCGGCGACCAGGTGCCAATCAGCGTGGAAATACTCAAATGGGAAAACATCCGCTACACCGTGAACGAAACCACCAAAGAGATCACCGAAACGGTGATCGGGTCGTTTGCACAATACCCCCTCAAGCTGGCCTGGGCCATTACCATCCACAAAAGCCAGGGGCTTACCTTCGACAAAGCCATTATCGACGCCCGATCGGCCTTCGCGTTCGGACAGGTTTACGTGGCCCTCAGCCGCTGCCGAACCCTCGAAGGGCTGGTGCTGAGCGCTCCCATTCCCGCTTCGGCCATTAAAACCGACGGAACCATCCAATCGTTCTCCAAAACCGTAGAACAAAACCAGCCCGACGAAAACACCCTGAACAACTCACGCCAGGAATACGAAAAACAACTCCTGCTCGAACTCTTCGACTTCAGAGCATTGGAGAGCAGGTTGCAATACCTTCGGAGGATGGCCGGCGAGAACAGCGCGAGCCTCACCGAGCCCTTCATGCAACTCACCCGGCAACTGCACGAGAAATGCAAAAACGAACTCACCACCGTGGGCGACAAATTCAAAGCACAAATAGAACAATTGCTTGGCTCAACTTCAAACACCGATGCCGCCCAGAACCTGCCCCTTCAGGAACGCGTTACCAAAGGGGCCGCGTGGTTCTCGGAGGTGTTGAAAAAAGAGTTCCTCGACCGCGTAAGCCTCTTCGTGGAAACCGACAACAAACAGGTGCGCAGGCAACTCACCGACATCCTCTCGGGGCTCAAAACCGACCTTGAACTGGCCTATGCCGGCATAGCAGCCTGCCGCGAAGGGTTCGACCTGAAAAGGGTGCTTGATGCCCGTGGTAAAGCGAGTGTTGAAACCGCGGCTGATGCCCGTAAACAGATGGTAAAAGAGGCTGAAGCCAATTATGGAGAGGCCGATCCAGCAGTTTTAAAAGCCCTCAGAAAATGGCGAACCGACACCTCCCGCGAACTCAATATAGATCCACCCGACGTGCTGCCGCAAAAGGTGATGATGGCCATTGCCGCTGTGAAGCCAATCACCGAGACCGAGTTACGAAAAATAAAAGGGATGGGCGCCAAACGCGGGAAGCAGTATGGTTTGGAGATTGTGACCCTGATCAGACGCGTGACCGGCGTGCCCGATGATGCCCCCAACGAAATCTTCGCTCAAAAGAAACTGCCGCCTGCCGATTCGGTTGCCACAAGCACAACGTTGTTCCTCTCGGGGATGACGCCTGATGAAGTGGCCACCCATCGGGGACTGGCTGCCACCACCATCCACAGCCACCTGGCCGCGGCCCTGGCAGAAGAGCTTATACCTTTCGAGATGCTGGTTGATGAAACCATTGCCGCACCCCTGGTTGCCTACTTCGAGGCCAACCCCGAAGCCAGACTGCGCGAGGCACGGGAGTTTCTGGGAGAAGAGCACAGCTGGGAGGTGCTGCGCTACTGCTCTATCGAGGCAAGAAAGAAAAAGCAAAACGCTTGATTCCAGCCCATCAGGAAAAAACCAACCATGTCAACCCTTGCAGGTTGTCCAGAAGTGTTACATTTACACCCCGAACCCGACGACCGCCAACCTCGTGTTTCGCGTCGCGGAGGCTATACCTCAAATGAAGATACAGATGAAGAAACACCTTGCCGCCCTCTGCTTCCTGGGATTGATATTCCCCGCGTTGCAAGCTCAGATAACGCCCCATGACCTGCACGTGACACAACAAACCTTTACGGTTGCCGGCCCCACCGGTCCCGAAGGATCGCTGCCATTGGGCAATGGCGATGTAACGCTCAACGTGTGGGTATCGCGCACGGGAGAGCTGTGCCTGCTGGTTGGCAAAGCCGATGCCTACGACGAGAACTCATCGCTGCTGAAGCCCGGACTGCTAAGGATCGGCTTTTTACCTGCACCCTTTCAGTCCGACACCAACATCCAACTGACTTTTCATCCCGACGAATCGGTCGTTACCGGCCGTTTGTCGGATCAAATCAACGTTCGCATACGGGTCGATGCCAACCATCCGGTAATCGTTGTTGAAACCGAGGGCGCCATGCAGACCACTGCCACCATCGACACATGGCGGAAAGCAGCCACAACCATGGCCGAAACCCAGGTGAGCGATCTGTTCAAGAACCTGCAGGGAGCCGATCCCTATGCCACCATCACTTTCCCCGACACGGTAGTGACAACGCTGCCCGACCACCTGGCCGTTTTCCATCAAAACATCCAACCCGCCAACGACCCCTACCTCATCAACCTTAAGGTGCAGGGAATTGCCGATTTTGCAACAACCACAGGGCATCCGCTGCAAGACCGTACCTTCGGAGTGATGGCTGGTTCGGCAGATTTCACCAAAACAACCCCAACAACCCTCCAGGCAAATGGAACCGGCAAACATACCCTGCTGGCAGCCTGCCTCACCCTGCACCCCTCCTCAGGCCGCGAATGGGTGGCAGCCGCCCTCGACACCCTGGCAGCTTTCGGCCGCCTTTCGCCGTCGAAAAGTGAAGAGGCTCATGCCGATTGGTGGCGCAACTTCTGGAACAACAGCTTTGTTGACATCGCCTCGACACAACCCGATGACGCCGCACAGGTTCAGCAACTTTCAAGAGCCTACACCTATTGCCGGTACCTCAACGGAGCAGCCGGGAGGGGCTCCCTACCCATTAAATTCAACGGATCGGCATTCAGCTCTGGTCGCCCCGGCGACTACGACTACCGCCGATGGGGAGGGCCCGGTTTCTGGTACCAGAATCAGCGGCTGGTGTACTGGCCCATGCTGGCACAGGGCGACTTTGACCTGATGACCGCCTGGTTTGAGATGTCGCGAAAAGCCCTGCCGTTGCAACTATTTCGTACCAAAAAGTTTTTCGGTCACGAGGGGGCCTTCTTCCCCGAAACCGCCACGTTCTGGGGTGCCGAAGTTACCGGCCACTACGGCTGGACACCCTTCGAACAGCGAAAAAACAAATCGGCCGAATGCACCTACATCACCTATTACTGGCAAAACGGGATCGAGCAGCTGCTGATGATGTGCGAGTTCTACAACTACACCCTCGACAAAGAATTTCTGACAAAAACCCTGCTGCCCCATGCCGAGGCCGTCACCCTGTTTTACGACCTTCACTATCAGCTCGACAATCGGGGCAAGATCCATTTTGGCCCGGCCTCGTCGCTCGAGACCTACCACGTGGCTGTAAACCCATTGCCAGAGATCGCCGGATTGCGTTATACCCTCACTGCCCTTCTGAACCTTCCTGCGTCGAATCTACCCGCCAATCTCAAAAAAAGGTGCCAAAATCTGTTGAAACAACTGCCCGAACTCCCCTCGGAAGGGCAAGGCGACCAAAAGTACCTGTTGCCCGCCCAGACCTTCGAGATGAAGATGAACGTGGAGAACCCCGAACTGTACGCCGTGTTCCCCTACCGCCTCTTCGGAGTGGGAAAACCCGACCTTCAAACTGGCAAAAACACCTTCACCCGACGCCTGAACAAATGGGATTACTGCTGGGGACAAAATGCCGTTGACGCAGCCTTGCTGGGTCTTACCGACACAGCCGCCCGTTTTGTGCTCAACCGGGCATCGGCCACCCAATTCAACCAAAGCCTTTTTCCTGCCTTCTGGAACCAGAACAACGACTGGATTCCCGATGTGGATCATGGTGGCGTGTTGCAACTGGCCCTCAACTGCATGTTGTTGCAATGCGAAGGAGACGAAATCAGGTTGCTGCCAGCCTGGCCCCGCCACTGGGATGTGACCTTCAAACTCCACGCACCCGGTCGTACCACAATAGAATGCAGCTACAAACAGGGAAAAATTACCCGCCTGGAGGTGTCGCCTCCGGCAAGAGCAAAAGATATCATAATCCCCGAATGGACTAAAAAATAAAAAGATGAATTACAAAAAACTATTTAACGCCTTTATTCCAGTGATGGTTGTGGCAACACTCGCCAACGAAGTCTCAGGTCAATCGTTTAAAAAAATAGAAAAAGGGACACCCTCCGACAGTGTGGCAGCAATGGCTGGTCGCGTGGTTCCATCGCCCCGCCAGGTTGCATGGCAGGAGCTGGAAGTTACCTGTTTCTTCCATTTTGGCATCAACACCTTCTACGACCTGGAGTGGGGCAACCGCGAGGAGAGAGCCGAAATGTTCAACCCCACAGCCTTCGATGCCAACCAGTGGGCACAGGCAACTAAGACGGCAGGAGCCGGAATGATGCTCTGCTTAGCCAAACACCACGACGGCTTTTGCCTGTGGCCCACCCGCTACACCGATTTCTCGGTAAAAAGCAGTCCGTGGAAAAACGGCAAAGGCGATCTGATAGGCGAACTGGCAGCGGCCGCCCACACCAACAACCTCAAATTTGGAATCTATTTATCGCCCTGGGACATTCATTCTCCGGTCTATGGTACCGATGAGTACAACGAGTTGTTTAAAAACCAGCTACGCGAACTCCTCACCAACTACGGCAAAGTGGATGAGGTGTGGTTCGACGGCGCCTGCGGTGAAGGGGCAAACGGCAAACGACAGGTGTATGACTGGGAAGGGTACTACAAGGTTATCAGAGAGCTTCAGCCCGATGCCGTGATCGCCGTGATGGGTCCCGATGTGCGGTGGGTTGGAACCGAATCGGGTTATGGAAGAACAACAGAATGGAGCGTGGTGCCGGCATCGGCAGCCGTGCTCGACCACATTGCCCGCAGTTCGCAACAAACGCCCGGCAACGGTGCTTTTCTCCCCGTTGGCAACATGATGGAGGCCGACCTTGGCAGCCGTGAAAAAATAGCAAACGCCGAAGGACTCATCTGGTACCCTTCGGAAGTGGACGTGAGCATTCGTCCCGGTTGGTTTTACCACGAAAAAGAAGACACCCTCGTGAAATCGCCCGAAAAACTCGTTGATATCTATTACAGCTCCGTGGGGCGCAACTCGCTGCTGCTGCTCAACCTCCCGGCCGACAAGCGCGGACTCATCCACGAAAACGATTTGAGAAGCCTGCGGGGAATGAAAACCATTCTAGATCAAACCTTCGCTCAAAATTTCGTGAAAGATGCCATGTGCACAACCAACAACGATGTGGTTGCCAACCTCACCGACAGCCTCACCCAAACCTTCTGGAGTCCGGAAGGAGACCAGACCACGGGCACCCTCGAAATTCTATTTTCAAAACCGGTGACCTTCGACAGGGTGTTGCTTCAGGAAAATTTCAGAGAAGGACAACGGGTAGAGCGTTTCGTGATAGAGGCCATCATCGATGGCCACTGGCTGCCAGTGGCATCGGGCACCACCATAGGCTACAAAAGAATTTTGCGTACCGAACCTGCAACCACCACCCGTTTGCGATTACGGATTTTGTCGGCCCGCAGTTGCCCGCAAATAGGCAGCTTCGGACTCTTTAAAGCACCCGAGTGGTAACCCGAAGAATCGGTCATCAATCCATCGGTGTTCGCGTTCCGGGCTGTAATAGAATACCCTGTCCAAAACAAGTGTAGAAGCCTGGAAATTGCCTTTCGGAAAGACTGATTTGACAAAAGTGTAGGCATAAAGGTCAAACGTATTGGCAATTGAGGCATTCGGTTTGGCAATTTAGGCGATCGGTTTGGCAAATTAGGCGATCGGAATGGCAATTTAGGCGATCCGTTTGGCAAATTAGTCATTCGGTTTGGCAAATTAGACGATCGGAATGGCAAATTAGGCGATCGGTTT
>JAQVCV010000010.1 GCA_028689615.1 Bacteroidales bacterium
TTCGCCAAGTGTACACAGAGTCGTTTTTTTTCAAGAAGTGTTTTGTGGGCAGATGTTCTGTGTTTGTCTGGCCGTTTTCTGATTGTCGGGAAACAATTCGCTCCGCCTGCAACCTCTACAGTTTCGGGCGGAGCAAAGAAAGAGGGGTTGTTAAAGATTAGATGTGTACCACCTCGCCGTAGGCAGCAGCCATGGCTTCCATCACCGCTTCGGAGAGGGTGGGGTGGGGGTGAACGGTGTCGATGATCTCGCGGCCTGTGCTTTCCAGTTTTCGGGCAGCCACGATTTCGGCGATCATCTCCGTAACGTTTTCGCCAATCATGTGAGCGCCGAGGATTTCGCCATACTGAGCATCCACAATCACCTTCACGAAACCGTCTTTGGCACCGGCAGCGCTGGCTTTGCCGCTGGCTGTGAAAGGGAACTTGCCCACTTTGATCTCGCGTCCGGTCTCGCGGGCTGCTTTTTCGGTCATTCCCACCGAGGCAATTTCGGGAGAAGTGTAGGTGCATCCGGGTATGTTGCCGTAGTTGAGGGGCTCGGGATGGTGTCCGGCAATTTTCTCAACACAGATGATCCCTTCGTGCGAGGCCACGTGGGCCAGAGCCGGACCATGAACGATGTCGCCAATGGCATAATAGCCCGGAACATTGGTGTTGTAGTAGTCGTCAACGGCTATTTTACCTTTTTCGTGAGCAATACCAGTTTCCTCCAGACCGATTCCTTCGAGGTTTGTAGCTACTCCAACGGCAGAAAGTACGATCTCGGCTTCAACCACCTCTTCGCCTTTTTTGGTTTTGATGGTCACTTTGCAAAGATCGCCTGTGGTGTCAACAGCTTCCACCGAGGCATTGGTCATCACTTTGATGCCGGCTTTCTTGAACGACCGTTCGAGCTGCTTCGACACCTCTTCGTCTTCCACCGGGACGATGTTGGGCATGAACTCCACAAGGGTCACCTCGGTGCCGATGGCATTGTAAAAATGGGCAAACTCTGAGCCGATGGCACCCGAACCCACCACCACCATCGATTTAGGCTGGGTTGGCAAAGTCATGGCCTGACGGTAACCGATAATTTTCACCCCATCTTGCTTCAGGTTGGGCAACTCGCGTGAGCGGGCTCCGGTGGCGATGATGATGTGGGAGGCCTGGTATTCGGTAGTTTGGCCGTTTTCGTCGGTCACTTCCACCACCTTGCCGGGCTTCACTTTGCCAAACCCCTTGATGTGGTCAACTTTATTCTTTTTGAAGAGGTACTGTATTCCGTTGCTCATGCCGGCAGCCACGTCGCGGCTGCGCTTCACCATGGCTTCGAAGTCGGGTTTTACATCTCCCTCTATCTTCACGCCGTAGTTGGCGGCATGCGAAGCGTATTGAAACACCTGGGCGCTTTTGAGCAGGGCTTTGGTGGGGATGCAACCCCAGTTGAGGCAGATACCACCGAGTTCGGCGCGTTCGACCACGGCTGTTTTCAGCCCGAGCTGTGAGCCACGAATGGCAGCCACGTAGCCACCGGGGCCACTGCCTATCACTATCAGATCGTAATTCATATTGGTAAATCTAAAATATTATTTCGGAGTGCGAAAGTAACAATTCGTTGCCGAAGTTTGTTTCGTGATCCATCAGCTCTGCATGCTTATCAGCTCCTCAATATCGGCGATGAATTTTTTTGCCGGCTTCGCAAGTTCTTTAATATAAGCCTCTTCGTATTCTACAAAGTCATCGTAATCACCTATCTGTCTTTTGTCGAACAGTTCAGAAAAATATTTCCCTGCATCTTTCGATAGTATTCCGGTTTTAACAAAATGAAGTCCAAGCATTAGCCTGACCCCGTCGTGTGTTTTAACAATGATGTTGTGTTTGGTAAAGAGTGCAAGCACCGCATAATAACAAGCATAATACAGCCGGTTGGCCGCAGTGATGTAAAAACCATGACCGATGAGAATGTCTATTTCAGCGAGTGTCTCTTTGGCTCTGGTCAGCCTGTACCGGATGATTGCGGTTTGCTGCTCTTGTTTCATTTTACCCTCACACCTTCCTTTGCGATGTTTTCATAGAATTGCGTCCCCTTGTGTCTGGTGTGCCATACAGTCCAGGGCAATACTGTTAAGCTGATCAATTTTCCCGATTCCAGTTCAATATCATAGAGCGGGTTCCGAAGTTTTTGTTCATCAGCGTAGGAGAGTTTTTCCTTTTTCACCAGAATCAGCAGGTCATAGTCGGAGTTTTCGTTGAAGTCGCCTCTCGCCCGCGAACCGTAAAGAATTATCTCAGCATCAGGTTCAGTACTTTTCACGGTTTCCCTGATTTTTGTGATAAGAAGGCTCTTCAATGGGTCGAAAGGTTTCATGAAGGAATTTTTTCTCAAAGTTAATCTTTTTTGAAGATTTTGATTTTTGATTTATTCAACCGGCAACTGCCTCTCAAAACCCTCTTCGAGCGAGATGAATGTTTCGGTAAGTGAAATTTCGGGGATCGATTGAATTTTTTCGACAATGATCTGTTTCAGGTGCTCGTTGTCGCGGCTGTATATTTTGATTAGAAGGGAATATTTGCCAGTGATGTGGTGGCATTCAACCACTTCCGGCACGTGGCTGATGCGGCGGAACACATCTTCATGGGTGCTGGACGACGACAGGTTGATTTGGATGCCGATGAACGCACAGGTGCGAAAACCCAGTCCGTTGGGGTGCACCAGCAACTGCGAGCCACGAATCACGCCAGCTTCTTCCATTTTTTGTATCCGCTGATGGACGGCAGCTCCCGATACATGGCACAATCGGGCAATCTCCAGGTAAGGGGTGCGCGCGTTGGAGGCTAGAAACGAAAGGATGCGCCTGTCGAGGCTGTCAAGTTGAAAGCGATTCGTCATAAAGTGGTGTAGTTTGCTTATAAATTGCTGTAAAAATACAAGTTTTGGTGATAATTTTTCTGAATTTTGTTAACTTCAATCAGAAATCAAAAAAAAGGTTTGCCATTTTCGTTGGGGTGCTTATTTTTGCGCATTCGATTGCGGTAACGATTCCGCAACCGGTTGTTCTCTTTTAATGTCCTACATTTATTTTTGTATCACATGAAATTCGATCCGGTAAGCAACGTGTTTGAACTTTTGCAGTTTGGTGAGTTCGGCGGGGTGAATCCCTCCATCACCGATTCGGCAACCTACACCTTCATGAAAGCTGAGACCATGACCGAGACTTTTGAGGGAACAGCCGAGGGGTGCTTCCTCTATTCGCGACATTGGAATCCCAGCAACAAGTTTTTGGCCGATGCACTGGCTGCCATGGAAGGCACCGAAAGTGCATGGGTTACAGCCAGCGGGATGGGTGCCATCACCTGTGCCATCCTGCAGATTTGCCGTGCCGGCGACCACATTGTTAGCAGCCGCACGGTGTATGGCGGCACTTTTGCTTTCATGCAGAACTGGTTGCCCAAGTACAACATCGGGGTCACTTTTGTTGATCCTACCAACCTCGACGAGGTGAAGGCCGCCATGCGACCCAACACCCGGATGATTTACACCGAAACCATGAACAACCCGTTGCTCCAGATCAGCGATATCCCGGCCTTGTCGGAAATTGCCAACCAGCACGGAGCCAAATTGGTGGTTGACAACACATTCACGCCCCTCATGGTGGCTCCCGCCCAGTTGGGGGCCCACATCGTGGTGTACAGCCTGACCAAGTTCATCAACGGGAAAAACGATTGCGTGGGTGGTGCCATCTGCGCTCCGATAGAATTCATCAACGCCTTGTCGAATGTGAACGACGGCACCGCCATGTTGCTTGGTCCGGTGCTCGACCCGCTTCGTTCGTCGTCAGTTCTTAAGAACCTTCACACACTACATATTCGAATGCAGAAGCACAGCCAGAACGCCATGTTTCTGGCTGCCCGCTTCCGCGAGTCGAACCTCCGTTTTTTATATCCTGGAATGGAAAATCATCCGGGCCATGAGCTGTTAAAACGGATGATGAACCCCGATTTTGGCTTTGGCGGCATGATTGCCATTGATCTGGAAACAGCCGATAAGGCCAGCCGTTTCATGGAGTTGATGGAGGAGCGGGGTGTGGGCTACCTGGCCGTTAGCCTCGGTTACTTCAAAACCCTGTTCAGCAATTCAGGAAAGTCAACTTCATCGGAGGTGCCTGAAGATGAACAGAAAAAAATGGGATTGTCGGCAGGGCTTGTCCGGTTTTCGGTGGGTCTCGATCACGATATTGAACGCACCTGGCAAAAGATAAAATCGTGCCTTATTGATTTGAAAATGATTTGATTTGTTTTACTTTTTCTTTCCATCGCAGTGGGCGGCTCTGAACACAGGGGCCGCCGCTGCTGTTTTTATAGCTGATTAATTTAAAACATGATAGCGATGTCAATATTAAAACCAGGCGACCCGGCGCCCAATTTTTCCGGAACCGATCAGAACGGAAACACCGTAACGCTCAATGATTTCAAAGGAGAAAAACTGGTGGTTTATTTCTATCCCAAGGCCAACACGCCCGGATGCACTGCCGAATCGTGCTCGCTGAGCGACAACTACGAAGCCTTACTAAATCAGGGCTATAAGGTAATAGGCGTCAGTGCCGACACAGTAAAAGCCCAAAAAAACTTCTCCGATAAATATGGTTTTCCTTTCCCATTGTTAGCCGACACCGAAAAGCACATCATCAAGGCTTTTGGCGCCTGGGGTGAAAAAAAGATGTACGGGAAAGCTTACGAAGGAATTATGCGCTACACGTTTCTGATTGATGAAAATGGTATCATTACCCGGGTTTTTGAAAAAGTGGATACTAAAAACCATGCGCAGCAAATCATTGGAATATTGTAAGTTAGATGTATATTTGTAAAGGCTGTGCGTTTTTTAAGCGATGAATTTATAAGTGTTTTAATACCGAACAGTGCTTTTGTTTTTTGGAAACATCTATATTTATAGATATGATTTTCCACAGTGTATGTATAATGTTGGTGTTGTAAATAACATGAATTCAGAGCATTGTGTGTGTGGGGGAATTTGTTTGTTTGTTTATGGCAGGTTTTTTGATTAAAAGGAATCGTTGAATTTGAATAAATTTAAAAAACTATATAATTATGAAAAAGCTAAAGTTATTCTTTCTGGCAATTCTTGGTGCAGGCATGGTGTTAACTTCATGCAAAAAGGATGAAACCACCGATCCAGTTGTGTCCGACGATGGCCTCACCTTATCGGTAAACAGCGACGGAGCTTCCATTACTGCTCAGAGGGTTAAGTATCTTTACCTGCCCGTTTTTGACACCACCTATCAATACCTGTTTACGGGAAGTGGAGGTGGGAATTTTAAGTTTTCGCCCAACGTGCCAGCTTCAGATCCTGATCACATTTTTTATCTGGTAGCTGAGGTTGAATCTCCGGTCAGAAGTGGCAACAGGATTTTGAGTGCTACTCATGTCACTGTTAACGGAAACCGGGCTTATGTTACCTACCACTACAACGAACCCGACGGAGCGCCTGTTTCGGCTGATCTTTATGAGGGACAAATTGATGTATTTGACATTACCAATCCTCGCGAACCTATTATTCTTCAGGAAGCTACTTCGAGTCGTGCCGATTTCAATACCATGTTTCTTGATTATGAAACCAACGGTTCGCAGCGCAGGCTTTGGTTGGGAGCTACCGATTATGGCGTGGGCGGAGCTGTTTTTCAGTTAAATCTGGTAGGAGAGAATATCCCTGAACCTGCTGTAATGACGCGTACCAAAACTGCCCCGGGTAAATCGGTAAATGGATTGGTTCGGTCAGCCGACTGGCTTTATGCCTCTGCAGGGAGAACCGCTGGAGGTGTGTTTGCTCTTAATGTAAACAACAACCTGGCTATCGACAACATTCACGAGTTTACCAATGCCAAGTATGCTGCTGCCGATGGTGTGGTGGCTGGAAGCAAACATGTGGCGCTCAAGAGCGGCGACAATGCCGAGCTGCTTGTTTATGAAGTTGGTGCTGCTCACACTCTTCTCAGTACATTCCCTATAGGGAATATTCAACCTGAAGACGGTAAATCAGGGATTTTTATTAAAGACGACCTTGTTTGGGTTGCTATGGGTTACAGCGGATTGAAGGCCTTCAATATCAATACCGGAGAGCTTGTGCACACCCTTTCTCCCTCCAACATGTCGGCCGAATCAATTACAAACGGAGTATCTCTCGACGAAGATTATGTGTATGTTGCCAACGGCTCGGGAGGTTTGTACCTGTGCCGGATCATTTCAGGGCAAACTGAATTGGAAGTTTTGGGTGTTTACAGCTATGGTGCTTCTGCCAATTATGTTACTGCCTCCGACAATTATATCTTTATCGCCAATGGCCGCGAAGGGTTGAAAATCCTGCGGAAAGGACTTCCCGGCGATTACACGGTGATTTGCGATTACAACAACCAAGGAGTTCCAGAATGTCTCGAACCCAATCTCGATCCGTTATGTCCCAATTTGTTATCAAACATCGCTGCTGCACTTCCTGAATACCAGAATGCACAAGTGGCACATCCTGAGTTTTTCCTTAACCCTAACCGCAACATTGTGTTGACCGAAGAGGCCACCATTTATGTTACTTTTATCAACGAAGGGGCAGGTTGGAAAAATTCGCTCGGAACTTACCACTACAACAGCGCAAATCCCCCGGCATCCATCACCGATTTTGTTGCAACCAAAATGCTTATTTATCCTAATGCATCCAAACAGGGTTCGGGAGGAAGTCTGCTGCCCGGTAATATGATTCACCTGATGGGGACTTTTCCGGCAGGAACCTCTATAGGTTCGTTCCTGGTTGCCAATGCATGGAAAGGAATATCAACTTCTTATCCTACCGGATTGTCGGAAGGGCTTTATACCCATTACACCGATAAGCAGTTTAACCAGATCCCCAACCTGCAACAGTCGTTGTTGTTCTACGATGCTGAATGCGATGCTATTATACTTACTTTTGAAGATATTCTGGCTACTGGTGGCGACAAAGATTACAACGATTGCATTTTTAAAGTGATTGTTGATCCGCCTACTGCCGTGAATACCGCGCTGTTAAATCAATTGTAGGCTTTGTTAAATTTTAAAAAAAGCACCGGCTTGCCGGTGCTTTTTTTTGCATACCGGGTTGAAGTTCTCAAGGAATCGTTATCTTTGGAATCAGACAAATGATTAGTTTTTTGACATTTTAAAATTTAATATCAGGATATTATGAAAGAAAAAGTTGAGCAGGTTCCCAATAACGAGAAATTGCAAAAGCTGAAAGCTTTGGAAGCTACCATCGGGACAATTGAAAAGAGTTATGGAAAAGGAAGCATCATGCGGCTGGGTGATGAGGTTGCCGAAGAAATACCCGTAATTCCCACAGGTAGCATTGCCCTTGACGCTGCCCTGGGGGTTGGTGGTTTGCCCAAAGGAAGAATTGTTGAGATATACGGGCCCGAGTCATCGGGAAAAACCACACTTGCACTTCATGCCATAGCTCAGGCCCAGAAGCAGGGAGGGATTGCTGCCTTTATTGATGCCGAACATGCTTTCGACAGGTTTTATGCCCAAAAATTGGGAGTGGATATTGAAAATCTGTTTGTTTCGCAACCCGACTATGGAGAGCAGGCTCTTGAAATTGCCGATAGCCTTATAAGATCGGGAGCCATTGACATTTTGGTTATCGACTCTGTTGCCGCGCTTACCCCTAAAAGTGAAATAGAAGGTGAAATGGGCGATTCAAAGGTTGGCCTTCAAGCCCGCCTGATGTCGCAGGCACTGCGGAAATTAACTGCCAACATCAGTCGCACCAAATCGTGCTGCATCTTTATCAACCAATTACGTGAGAAAATTGGAGTGATGTTTGGCAACCCGGAAACCACTACAGGTGGTAATGCTTTGAAGTTCTATTCTTCGGTTCGTATCGATATTAGAAAGTCAAGTCAAATCAAAGATGGTGATGTGGTCACAGGTAACAGGGTAAAGGTAAAAGTGGTTAAGAATAAGGTTGCTCCGCCTTTCCGTCAAGCCGAATTTGATGTGGTTTATGGCGAAGGAATCTCGTTGGTTGGAGAAATCATCGACCTGGGCGTCGAAATGAATATCATCAAAAAGAGCGGTTCCTGGTTTAGTTATGGCGATACCAAGCTTGGGCAGGGACGCGATGCTGTGAAACAGTTGTTGATTGACAACCCTGAATTGAGTGAAGAGATTGAAGCCAAGATCCGCGTTAATCTCAAATAGTGGATCGTAGTTGGCAGGATTCTAACAAACATAAAAGGCGGGGTTTACCCGCCTTTTATGTTTGTTATTAAACCAGGATTTTTTCAGGCTGTAAACATAAACATGTGGTATCCGGCCGGCGATTCAAGAACAGCATCGGTGATGCCAGTTTTGCATGGCGATTCAAGTTCGTAAGAAATGGGTACTCCCAATTCTTTCACCAATTTGATGCGGTCTTTCATGTCTTTTTCAAAATAGGTGAGCGCTGGCGACCGGAATGGATGATCCACAGTCCCTTGTCTGTATATCCCTACCTTGAACCAATCGTCGGAAAGGGTTACCCAGTTTTTTTCTTCAACTTTTCCATAAATAATTTGGTATCCAGCCTTTTCCCAAAAAGCTACTGTGTCTTCAAAGTGTTCTGTTTCAAGGCTTAGTTCAAAAAAGGTTCCGCAAAGCCCCATTGAGCTGCCTCTAATCGGTTTTGGGGTGAAGTTGGGGCATTTTAGCAAGGTGAGGCAGGTTCCCGATAAATCGCGGGCTGCCATCCGTTGTGGTGTTTTCCCCGGATCAAGCACCGATAAACCGGGATAAAGGGAAGCAACTTTTTTGGGGTCATCGCAAAGGTAAACCACCCCTGTTGAAATCTCTTCTGAGGTTGAAAGAGAAAGCACGAAGGTGCCATCTGTCAGGTATAAATCGTTGGGTATAGGGCCATCGGTAGTTTCCATTCCGATGCTTCTGAAAAATTTGCCCGAGACTGTTAAGTCTCTGACATTCAAATGAACCATTACCCCTTTGACGTCATTTCGTTTCATATGGATCAACTATTTTTTTTCATGATTTGAGTGTGCAATTTACCAATTCTGTTGAAAGTAGCCACATCTGTTGCTTTATTTCTGTCGGATTTTCGGAGTGTAGTTTTGATGCATAGGGGTATTAGCTTTCATCGTTTTCATAATGGAAAAAACTTTTGTAAATATTTTTCCCTGGATTGTAGCTGTTTGATTGCATGTTCGTTGCAAAACAAGCTGAGGCTGAAACCATCCCAATGTCATGAACAACTTGCAGAACCTCGTAATGCACGAAGCCGGTGTTTTAAATGTTACTCTATTCCAGATTACTACGGGTTTCGATTTTTCTTTGTAGAGCGGTCAGCCTGTTGTACGATTCTGCGATTCGAGCCGGAGGTATTGTTCCGTCTGTTACCATTTTTTCCACCAAATCAATAGCTTGCCTGGCTATTTGGGGGTTGTAAACGCTCACATTATTTGAAAAAATCAGCAGGTCAACACCGGCATCAATAGCTTTTAGCAAGGCGGTTTCAAGGCTCCAGTTTTGGGTGATGGCTCCCATCATCATGTCGTCAGAAACTATAACCCCGTTGAAATGGAGCGAGTCGCGGAGGATGCGAGTCAACACTTTTTTTGAAAGTGTGGCTGGAAAGACGCTGTCAAGGTGGGCGTTGTAAACATGTGCTGTCATGATGGCGTCGCACAATCCGTTGGCAATGAGTTGGCTGTATGGTTCGAGCTCGATTGGTTTCCATGTTTGGGTTACATCAGTAAACCCGGCATGTGAATCGGTGGTGGAACTTCCATGGCCCGGAAAATGTTTATAGGTGGTGAGGATTCCGGCATTTTTCTGATGAGTATAGAAAATGGAAGCACAATTCACAACTACATCCGGATTTGCTGAAAAGCTTCTTCCCAATTTACCAATGACAGGGCATTCGGGATTGGTATTTAGATCGACAACAGGTGCGAAATTGAAATTAATGCCTGTCGATTTCACCATCTCGGCGGTTCGGGAGGCATAGAAAGCGGTGGAGTCGGGGTTGTTGAGGGCTCCAAGGTATTGGGCCGTAACTGTGGGCGGGAATCCATATTGGGGCTTCAATCTCGATACTTTCCCGCCTTCCTGATCGATGCCGATCAGCAAAGGTTGTCTGGATGCTTCCCGAAGGTTGGTCACCAGTTGTTTAACCTGTTCAAAAGAGCTGATATTGCGGGGCCGGGTTCCACTAATGGCATCGTATTCATACAGTATAATGCCTCCCACTCCCAAGTCGCTTACCAGCATTTTCATCTCTTCGTTAAGCTCAGGCCCGGTGCCTCGTACGCCAACCATCAGCATTCTGGCAATTTGAGTTCTCAGATCGGGTGGTTGTTCGGTAGGATCATCGGAACAGGCTTGCGAACCTGAAATGCAAATGGGTATAATAAACAGGGCAATGAATGCTTTTTTGATCTCTGGGAGCCTGATGTTGATTTTAGGGTATGAATGAGACATTATATCCTTGATTTATAAGTGATTCACGATGGAAAATGAGCAGCCTGGTTAATGCCAGCGTTGAGGTGACAAAGGTAAGACCATAAGCCAATTCAGCACGTTGTTGTACAAAAACTTTGTCGGTATAAGGGATCAATGGCGGATAGCGATCGATGCCCGGGGTTCCGGCAGGGGTCAAAACAAGTTGTGGCGACGAGGGCGCGGATCTTCCTATTCCAATGGCTTCAAATTGTTGGCTGCTTAGGTTATAGGCAACGGTTAGCCCGCCACTAAAACCGGGATTGAATACTGCATCGAGCATGAAACTTCCCGTTTGATCCACATCGGGATTGTTGACAAGAGCTTCTGTAAGCATCTTATAACCAATTGGAAAGCCAAATACCCAGGCGCGGTTTCCCATCTCCAGTGCCGGGCTGCGATTGAGCGGGATGTTGAGAGCCGGAGGGGGTGTGATTCCTGGGGTAAGTTTGCCTCCCAACAAAGCTATATCGGCGCGTCGATCAGTCGCCAGAATTATAAGGCCTCCGGCCACTGGCAATTCTTTCACATAATTGATCTGGCTTTTTTTTATTGATACCGTGTAAATGAGTGCTTCGCCGGTGATGTCGGGTTCGTGGTAGGTGAAAACGGTGTCGGGGAAATCAACCACATGAGCGCAAGTAACAGCCAGAACGCGGTCGGGGGAATAACTCAGGATGGTAACGGTGCCGATGACGCTCTCGGGCGTTCTGAAGGTGCTAACTGCTTGAGCTGAAAGGGCTGTGAAATCGCTGCTCTCGTTAATCCCGGCGTTTCGCGGGAATACCAATGTGGTGTATTCGGCGTAGCAACTAAGTTTTTTTACCGACTGGGCAATGGTGTGAAGTCTGGTCATCGCCGTTTCGTCAGGCAGAGCCATCGCGTACCCTCTTTGAAGGGTGGGCTTTTCCGGTCGGTCCTTCATGATGGTGCATCCAACGGCTGCCAGAGCCAATACAATCCCAATTGCCATCCATCTCATAGGATGGTTGAATTCGTGAGATTGGTGTTTCTTCGTGGATTGGTGCCCTGTGTCGGCTTTTTTTCTCATAATTTCGGTTAATTTTCGATGGACATGGCAATGGGTGGAGTATCCAAATAAACAAGTACCCCTTTTACATTGGGTAAACCCATTTCTTTCATCACTGTCATGTAGTTGCGTATCTGCTCCTGGTGTGAATCGTGTGGTTTGCCTGTTTTAAAATCGGCCACCAGTGTCTCTTTTGCTCCAATCCATACCCGATCGGGGCGTATCACTTTACCGTTGGGAAGCAACAATGGGGTTTCTGATTTGGTGATGCCTTCACCCGAGAATATTTTTTTACAGCTGTCTAGTTGCACAACCTGTTCTATTTGCCTGGTTAAAGAAATGGCTTCAGAATCTGATATTTGTTCCAATTGTTTTGCTCGTTCAATGGTTTGCAAAATGTCGTGGGAAGTTTGTATTTCCGACATCATTTTATGAACCCTTATGCCAAAGTTGATGGCTTTAGTTGTTTGAGCAGAAATGGGTTTGGTAGCTCCCATGTCCACGGTGGCTATGGTTTCTCTCCAGTCGTGACTTAGCTGAAGTGACCGTTCTGCCTGTGGTTCGCGAGTTGGGGTATTTTGAAGTGAGGGTAAATCCTGAAAAGGAAGCCCGATGATGAATGGATTTTCGGAGGCTCTTGATGGCCATCCTGCCTGTAGGGCTGATTTGATGATTGCGGCTGGTCCAGGGTTTTCCTTATTGTCTGGGGGTTCGTCTGCCAAAATCGTCAGCCTTTTGATGGCTCGTGTAAAAGCAACATAAAGGAGGTTGAGGGCGTCGAGGCGGCTTTTGTCTGTTTCGAGGGTGTAGTTAGCGGAAAAGGCAGTATTGGCGGCCTTGCGCGTCATTTTGACCCGGGCTGAAGGAAGGAGCTGGTCGCCGACCTCGATGTTGTAAATCCAGTCGTAGAGCCGCCCCGGCTTGATGGTATTGCCAATAAAAGGGAGAATAACCGCCCCGAAGGCAAGTCCTTTCGATTTGTGAATGGTTAGTACCTGAACAGCCTGGGTCCCATCGGGCAATTCTACCGATCGACGATGGCGTTGATCGTCCCACCACTCCAGAAACCCTGGTAATCCACGAAAATCTTTTTGTGAAAACTCCTGAACAGCGTCTAAAAAGAACTGAATATAAGGATCGTACACAGTGCTGAATCCTAAAAACCGGATGATTGATTCGGCCAAATCGTAGATTGGGATGGTGAGCAGTTTTGCTTCATTCGACTTCAATTGGTTGATCAGAGAAGCAGCTTCGTCAGGTGTTGCTTGTTTCTCGTTTTGAATTAATTGGCTGAGCGACTCGCTATAAACCAGATTTTGTGGTTGCTGCAGCATTCTGAGTGCATTCACAAGGGTTGCAACTTTGGGAGAGGTGGCCAGCAGCAGCGATTCTGATGAAACAACAGGGATGTTGAGTTGCAGCAGATGCTGGGCAACCTGGGCGCAATCGTCGTTGCCACGGCACAATACAGCCATTTCGGAATACGACAAGCCTTCAGCGTTGTACTGTCTGATTGCGTCGGTAATGTATTGAAGATGCACCTCTTTTCTGTTTGTATGACCTTCTTTTTTTACAAACCGCAATTCTACTCTGCCGGGGCCTTTTCCTTTAGCTGCTTTTTGGTCGAGGTTGTCGTAAACTGGTTTAAAAGTTCCTGGCAATGTGTTGGATGCATGTCTGAAAAAGGTGTTGTTGAATTCTACTATCTCTTTTGATGATCGGAAGTTGGTGTTCAGGTCGTGGGGTTGAAAATGGAATTTCAGAGTTTGTTCAGCGTCGTCAAACCAAGGTGTGTCGGGTTTTTCAAATATCGACGGGAGTTGCTGGAATTGTTCGGTTTCTCCGTTCCTCCATCGGTAAATAGATTGCTTGCTGTCGCCCACCACCAGCACTGTGGCAGAGCCGGGCAGGGCCGACGATGCAAGTGCATTGTGAGCAAGAGGCAGAAGGTTTCTCCATTGAATGACAGAAGTGTCCTGGAATTCATCTACCAGGAAGTGCTTGTATCTCTCTCCCAGCCGAGCGTAAATGAAGGGGACAGGTTCGTTGAGCACAATCGAGGCAATTTTCCGGTTGAATTCGCTTAAATGTACCTGGTTGTTATCGCGGGCCACCTTTAACAGCAATTGGTCGAGCAACGATAGTGTGGCAGTGGGGAAGAAGTTTTCTGCAATGGCATTCAGAGTGTGGTATTGGAGCCGGTATTCATCGCTAAAAGATACAATTTGTTGCAATTCAGAAAGTATTCTTTGAGAGTGATTGTTCAGAACCTGCTTAATGGCAGGGCTGCATTTGGCTGCTTCGAGTTTACCTCCTCCTAAAACCTCGTTCACATAACTGTTGGCTTCAAGCTTGGAAAAGTCGTTTTTCACAATCCGGGCGATGTAGGCATAATAGCTTGCGTTTGAGCGACTTGTGTCGGTCTGTTCAATTCCGGATGATTTCATGAATTCAAGCAATGCAGTAGCTTTCGATCTGATTTCGTTTTCAAAGGCTGCTGCTGCGGCTCTGATAGCAGCATGAATCAGGAGAAAACGGGCAGGGCTAAGATTCCGCAGTGGTTCAGCTCCTTCGCGTTCTTTCTCATCGAAAAGTGAATTGGCAATATCCGCAAGCCCTTTTCTGATGTCCCATCCTTTTTCGTCGTCAACCAGAGTCTTTACAAATCCTGATAACAAATCGGTTATCTGTTGATCGGTTCCCACTTTTTGAAGCAGTTCGCTAACAGCTCTGTCAATCATTGTATCGTTTTCGATTTCAACCTCGAAACCAACAGGCAGTTGCAAATCAAAAGCGAAAGCCCTGACAACCCGATGCATGAAACTGTCGATGGTGTTTACGGCAAACTCGCTGTAATTGTGGATGATAAGTTGTAAAACCCGTGCCGATCGCTCTTGTATTTCGTTTGCTGTTAGTCGTAAATCGTTGTCGTTTACTAAAATGCTAAGCAACGACGAGCTTTTTTGATCGCCGCGGGCAAGTTCTGCCAGTGTTTCCACGATGCGGCTTTTCATCTCGGTAGTGGCTTTGTTGGTGAAAGTAAGAGCCAGTACGTTTCTGAACGCTAATGGATTTGCCAGAACTATTTTCAGGTATTCCTTCACAAGGGTGAAGGTTTTTCCCGATCCGGCCGATGATTTATAAACCAGGAAAGGCATTCTGATTAATTTGTGACTAAAATAAGGATAATTCCAACATCCGCTTTTATCTTTGTGAACTCAAATAATATTCCGTACTGCATGACAGAAGTTCAACTGGTGTATTCTTTTTTATTGGGTGCCTTGATTCTGATGAAGATACCGTATTTGGGCAAAGCCCTCAGGGTTGTCAATACAATGGTGCACGAAACAGGCCACGCTTTGGTGGTGGTTGCCACCAGCGGTAAGGTGGTGAAAGTGGAATTGTTTGCCGATTTAAGCGGAACTACTCATGCTCAGAGCAGCAGCAAACTGGCTCTGGTTGCTACCAGTGTTGCCGGCTATGTTTTTGCCTCTTTTATGGCCTGGTTATCAGTTTTTATGGTTTTCAACGGGTTTTATAAATGGGTGATGGTGATCATGTTGACTTTTGCTGTCGTTAATCTGGTGTTTTATGTCCGAAATGGTTACGGGATGCTGTGGCTCGCTGTTTTCATCGTCGGCTGTGGTTTGGTGTTATCAAAAGGAGGGCTGCTGGCTGAAAAAATCCTGGCGACAGTCATCATGTCGTTGTTGCTGGTCGATTCTGTTCTTTCCACCATTGAGTTGTTGCTGATCTCTTTCAGGGAACCAAAGAAGGCTGGCGATGCGGCTCTGTTACAAAAGACCACCGGAGTTCCGGCTCAACTTTTTGCCTTGCTTTTTGTTGGTTTGGCTGTGTTGGCAGCTTATAATGCTGTTTCTGCATTTTTTCCACCTCTATCACTTTTGTTCAAATGATTCAGCAGGCAATAGTTGTATTGATAGTAGCAGGCGCTCTTTACTGGGTTGGTCTGGGGATTTACCGCCGTTTTCGGCCTGGTGAGAGCAATCCTTGCCACGGATGTGGGTCAACGTCGTGTGGTTCATGTGCTGTTGCTGAATTGAAGAAAGAGATGGAACAGAAAAAGAGCGAAAATAAACAACAAGGATTGTGGCAAATTGATAAAAATGTTTAATTTTGGGATGATTTGCCGATCGAAATAATTGTTGTCTTGTTGTCAAAGAGCAGAAAAAGAACTTCTTGATAATACTTACTTTTTGATGGTGTGATATTTGATGTCAAAATTTAAAAATTGAGTGAAATGATTGACAGGGAAACTTTCAACATGACCTATGAGAACTTCGATAAAGAAGTTGTGGTTGAGATTATTGATATTTTTATTTCGGAGTATGCCGACAGGATGGGTGCCATCAGAAAGGCGCTTGATGAAGTCAATTTTGATGGACTTAACAAACACAGCCACAGTTTAAAAGGTGTTGTGGCTAATTTCTACGACGATCAAACGCATCAATTGGCCCGTCAGATGGAAATGATGGGCAAAGAGCAAAAGACAGAGGGAGCCGAGGAGTTGTTTGGTCATCTCAAGTCGTCAACATTTGCTTTGGTTGAAGAATTGAAAGAGATTCGTAGCCTATATTTATAAGATAGTTTCATGGCTGTTTACAGCCAATTGATATGCAAAAGGCGAAGCCGATTCTTAGTCGGCTTCGCCCTTTTTGTAAAACAAAATCAGATTGATTAATTGAGCCGTCTGATGGCTTCGTTGGCTTTCTGATGATCGGGGGCAATGCGAAGTACTGCCTGATAATCAGCAACCGCTTTTTCTTTATCACCGCTCAGCTCGTAAGCATAACCTCTGTTATACATGGCGTTAGTATATTCTGGCGATATCTCGAGCGTTTGACTGAACAGGCTGATGGCTTTCTCGTAGTCTTCTTCAACAATCATTGCAATGTAGCCCTTGTTGTAAAGTGCATCGCGGAAACGGGGATTGAGTTTTAAAACTGTGTCGTAAGCAGCAATTGCTTTCTGGTAAACACCGTTTTCCTGATAGAAAAAGCCTGTCAGATACCAGGCTGCCTGGCTTTCGGGCTTTATTCTGATGGCATTTTTCAGGTAACCTTCTGCCAGATCGTTTTGCTTTCCGTCGTACAAGAGCCCCAGCCTAAGCCAGGCATCAAAATGTTGCGGGTTTTGAGTTGTGGTTTTCATAAGGTTTTTGATGGCGGCCAGCGTGTCGCCTTTTTCCAGAAAAGTGACACCAGCAACGAAATAGGCTTCTGGGTTGACTGGCATTTGCCTGATGGCTTCATCGGCCAGTTTGATGGCTTCGTCGTAATTCTTGAAAACGAGATAGAAGCGGGCATGAGCCACTTTAGCTTCGTTGTCGTCAGGATTGATGGCTCTGGCTTTCAACAAGGCTTTCTCGGCTTCCGGAAATTTTCCCTTAAGCTGGTACACTTCTGCCAGCGCAATGTATATACGGGGCTGAAGTGAATCAAGAGTCAATGCCCGTCTGACATCCGATAATGCAGAGTCAGCCATGTTTTGTTCTGAATACCAACGGGCTCTGTCGATGTAGCCTTGAGGATTGTCGGGATGGGTTTCAATGGCCGTGTTGAGGGCTTGCAGAACCAACGGGATGGAATCGGCGTTGTTTGACGATTCAGTCGTAGTGGTTTGTTGGCACCGTGTGAACAGTACACCGAAAAGGATGGCAGCCACAAGCGCGGGAAGTAGCAATCGGATTGGTTTCATGAGTCAGTATTATTTCGGCTACAAAGTTAGATACTTATAGCCAAGACGCAAAACCATGCTCTTATGTATTACGGTTGTTAATAGCAGCGCGAAATGAATTGAATGGATGGTGGTTCAGTAGGGTTTAGCCCCTTTTCTCACGAGCCTGATCAATACTTCGTTTTGCGGCTCTCACCTATGGGGCAGGGGAAGAGCCTTCGTCTTAATTTACTACCTTTGCCCTAATCTTTGGAACTCCATTATGGCAGAAAATATTTCTCAGGTTGTTCAGTATGACGACGATAGTATTCGATCGCTCGATTGGAAGGAGCATATCAGACTCCGTCCGGGTATGTATATCGGCAAGCTTGGCGACGGTTCATCGCAAGACGATGGTATTTATGTTCTCATAAAGGAGGTGGTTGATAACTCCATTGATGAGTTCGTGATGGGCAATGGCCGCCAGATTGATATCACAGTGCAGGAGGGGCGCGTTACGGTACGCGACTATGGTCGGGGAATACCCTTATCGAAGGTCGAAGATTGCGTTTCGAAAATCAATACCGGAGCCAAATACGACTCCAAGGCTTTTAAAAAGTCGGTGGGGCTCAATGGCGTTGGCTTGAAAGCCGTGAATGCCCTCTCATCGTGGTTCCGCATTCAAAGCATTCGCGACGGGATGACCAAAGTGATGGAATACCGTCAGGGTGAGTTGGTTGAGAATTCTGGTGAAGAGTTGTGCAGCCTTAATTCTGGTACCATCGTGAATTTCATCCCCGACGAATCCATCTTTCAGGGATACCACTTCATCAGGGAGTATGTCGAAAAACTGATCTGGAATTATGCCTTTTTGAATACCGGACTCACCATCAATTTCAACGGACAGAAATACCTGGCCAAAAACGGCCTGCTCGACTTGTTGAATGTCAACATGGACGATGAACCCATTTACCCCGTGGTTCATATCAGGGAAGAGGATTTCGAGTGCGCCTTCACTCATGGCGCCGCCCATTATGGTGAGGAGTATTATTCGTTCGTCAACGGGCAACATACAACCCAGGGAGGCACTCACCAGCAGGCTTTCAGAGAGGCTTTCGTGCGAACCGTGCGCGAATTTTACAAAAAGGATTACGATACCAGCGACATCCGCACAGGACTGGTCGCAGCCATTAGCATAAAGATCCAGGAACCCGTCTTCGAGTCACAGACCAAAACCAAACTTGGATCGAATTACATGGAAGAGGGCGGGCAGTCGGTGAGCCGCTTCATTGGCGATATCATCAAGAAACATCTTGATAACTATCTCCATATGAATCAGGAGACTGCCGAACTGATGCAGCGGAAAATCCTTCAGAGCGAGAAGGAACGAAAGGAGATGGCCGGCATCAAAAAGGCGGCCCGCGAAAGCATCAAGAAGGTGAGCCTCCACAACAAAAAACTTCGCGATTGCCGGATTCATTACAATTCAAACCACGAGCGCAAACTCGACACCACCCTGTTTATCACCGAGGGCGATTCGGCCAGCGGCTCCATCACCAAGGCGCGCGATGTGAACACACAGGCGGTGTTCAGCCTCAAAGGGAAACCCCTCAACAGTTATGGCATGTCGAAAAAGGTGGTTTACGAGAACGAAGAATTCAACCTGCTGCAATCGGCACTCAACCTCGAAGAGGGGCTCGAAGGGTTGCGCTACAACAACGTGGTGGTAGCCACCGACGCCGATGTTGACGGGATGCACATCCGCCTGTTGCTGCTCACTTTCTTCCTCCAGTTCTACCCCGATCTGGTGCGTGGCGGGCATCTCTACATACTCCAAACACCTTTGTTCAGGGTGCGAAACAAGCAAAAAACCTTCTATTGCTACACCCCCGAGGAACGTGTGAATGCGATTGCATCAACGGGTAAAAACCCTGAGATCACCCGTTTCAAAGGACTTGGGGAGATTTCGCCCGATGAATTTAAGCACTTCATCGGACCCAAGATGCGCCTCGACCCCGTGCTCCTGCGCAAAGACCACTCGGTAGCCGAAACGCTGGCGTTCTACATGGGGAAAAATACTCCTGAACGGCAGCAGTTTATCATCGAAAACCTGAGAGACGAAGAGGCCGAAGTGGCTTGAAAAAGTGGATTCATACGCTGCCAAACTGAGTCAGTTACCATCATTCGCGCCTGACTGTTAACCGCACTCATCCGGGAAAACCAATTTTAAACTTGACTTTAAGACAATTATGCGATTGAAAATTCTTCAACTTTGAGTATCTTTGAAAGTTCAATGATTAAAAAGATATAAAGATGAAAAGTCAAGTTTCTTTAGGTTTGTTGCTGTTTATTACCGGTATCTCTTTTTCTCAGGAAATATTGTGGAAGAATCCTGCCCCGATAGGGGAATCCTACAACGTTCTCCAGTTCGCCAATTCGCTGCATGGTGTGGCTGCGGGTCAAAACGGAGCACTTATTTACACATTCGATGGAGGCCATACCTGGTCGGTTTCAACAGGCAATGACAAATCATCGGTTGTTGATTTGGACATTGTGAACGACTCGGTTGTGTTTGCCTGCACTCAACGCAAGATACTGCAATCAACGGATGGGGGGATTTCGTGGGAAACTGTTCATTCCAATGATACATCAGGGTTTTTGAAAATCTCATTCAGTTCAAGCCAGATTGGTTATGCCCTTTGCGATACTGCCGATGGCTATTACGACAGAGTGATTGCTTCGACTACAGATGGAGGCCGCAACTGGGAGTTGCTGGAACATGAGGAGTTGAAAGAAAACCGTTTAAACGACATTGAAGTAGCCGACGATTCCTCGGCTGTTGTGGTAAGCAATGATGCGATTTTTACCTCTCACGACGGGCTCCGGCGTTTTTCAAAATATGGGTACGATTGTTTGGGTGGAATGGACGTGGTGAAATATGCCGGAAACGGGTTGTGGTATGCCGCCGGTGGTCGCAACATGTGCAAGCCCTTTGATACTGGAGTGATTCTTTCGTCAACAGATAATGGAGACACCTGGAATGAGATCAGTCAGCCATCTACAACGCATTATTTTTGTCTTGATGCCAAAGGTGATGTTATAGTTGCATCCGGGATGAGCGGTTTTGGAGATGGTCATCCCGAAGTGGTTGTTTCTGTGGATGGTGGGCAAAACTGGCAGATTCGTCAGGTGCCGGAGCATTCGGGACTCATAGTCAATGGGATAGCTTTGCTCAACGACACAACCATTCAACTGACGAATGCTAACAACATCCTTCGGTCTTCTGATCTTGGGGCTACCTGGCAACCTTATAAAGGAACCTACTTTGGCGATCTCCTGACCGGAGTGATGGTTGATTCTCAAACAGCTTATTTCGCCGGGCGAAAATACTCAGGCCAGTTCATTGCTTCCGATGAATATGATGGCGTGTTGAACCTAACCCGTGATGGAGGCCAATCTTGGGAACAACAACAGCCTATAGCTTACCCAATTGTGGATCTGGCAACCAGAGGTGCTTCAGAACTGTTGTTACTGTATTCGAAATCAAATGGTGATGCCGGGCTGCTCTATTCCGGCGATCATGCTTCCACCTGGAATGATCTGAATATCAGTGTTCCTGGTAATGCATTCAAACTTTTCTGGCCCGAACAACAAACTGTGTTTCTATCCAATAAGGTGTATGATCTGTCTGTTTCTCAACTTAGAACAACCCTGTTTAGATCGTCGGATATGGGTCAATCGTTTGTACAGGTACTTTTTCCCGAAAACGCCCTAATCAATAATTTTGTTGCCGTCACCGGGCTGCACCTTTTTGCATCAGGAACCATAGGCGGAATTGGCGGCTTTTTTAGTACCCACGATGGAGGTGAAAGCTGGCAATTCAATGAATTGCCAGGTTCAAGCTCCTCCAACGCCATTTTTGCCCCTTCCGATTCGTTGGTTTTCGTTTCGGCAAAAGTTTCCGGTATAGAGGGTATTTGGCGGTACAGTTTTGAGTCCACAGATTGGCATCGCGTTTTTTCAGGAGGCGATTCAATACAATCTGTTATAAACCTGTGGTTTTCCAGTTCATTAGAAGGAAAGGTCCTGGCGAATGATTCCATTTTCAACCAAAGACTATTCTCGACAACTGACGGTGGAAATACCTGGAAGGAAGTCCTTAACTCATATGGTATTCAAGGTTTTTGTTTTCAATCCGCCGATTCTGGGTATTTGTTTGGGTTAGACGGACGCCTGATTCAGGTACTTCCCGATCAGAATACAGCCATTGTTGACAGGAGGATGCTTGTTGCCGAAGATGTCAAGATGAGTGTATCCCCTTATCCGGCAGGGAAACAGGTCGTGATTCGTTTCGAAAATCCATTACCTGCCCCCATTCATTTGTCGTTTTCAGATCTTGCCGGACGTAAACTTACCGAAGTAAAAGCTTCATCATGCGAAGCTTCATCGGGCATTGTAATGAACACCTCCCACTTCAGCAGTGGGTTCTATATTCTTACAGTTCGTTCATCATCATTCAAACATGCGGTTAAAGTCTTCATAAACAATTAAATACTATGAGAAAAGCGATCATTCTGGCAATTTTCATTCTCAGTTACCAAATTTCCAACGCCCAATGGGAGTGGCAAAATCCCAAACCACAGGGCTACCACTTCTCGTCGATCGCTTTTTGTGACAACGACAACGGGATCGCTGTTGGCAAGTATGGCACCCTGCTCAAAACCACCGATGGCGGAGAGACGTGGAACCTGATGCCACGCCTGGGTGAAACTCCGTTACTGGAAGTTGTCTCCCCAGATTCGGCTGCCTATCTAATCTTTTCTGATAACTGTATCTATAAATCAGTTGATTATGGACAAACATGGGCAGTAATTAGCCATTTCAACGGGCTTTATCCATATGGAAAAATTCAATTCCTGAACGAAAATACCGGCCTGGCCTATAAGTGCTATTCAGAAGGAAACACTTTGTTTAAATCGTCGGACGGAGGTGTTATCTGGACTCCAAAACTTCAAACCGCGCATAACCTTGTACTAAGTTTAGCCTTTTCAGATTCGCAAAACGGCATTGTGATAACCCCCGATTCACTCTATCGCACCTCCGATGGAGCCGAAACCTTTTTAACAGATAATCATGTACTTCAACAAATGCATCCTTTTGCTGTGGAATATGCCGGCCAGGAGGTTTTTTATTTGTCGGCAGGAACATACCAAAACAACGGCAACATCGAGTCATGTACCTTGTTGAAAAGCACCGACAATGGAACCTCCTGGATCACGGTTGGCGACAACACAGCACCACTCAGTAAGCTCTATTTTGTTGATTCTCACTGGGGATTTGGATTCAATTGCACCGAAGACTACGCCGATATGTACCAGACTACCGACGGGGGAATTACCTGGGAATACATGAATCGGCTCGATGATACCCGACCGGAGATCACAATTGTGGATTCCGCAACCCTGTTTTTAAAAAGCGGTTGGAAGATCTTTAAATGGCGGGGTCAGGAAGCAGGTTGGGAACAAATGCTTCAAGGTTCAGATTATTCCTTTTTCGGCATGCAATTTCTGAATGAAACTGTGGGATACGCGGGCAGCACCTCAGGAAAAGTGCTAAAAACCAGCGATGGTGGTAAAACGTGGATTCCAAAGGCTGTTACAGCCTATTCATGGTTTGACCACGAAGTGTCGTTTGCCGATGTAAACAACGGATTGGTATCAACCTACGACACCCTCTTTGTTACCCACGATGGTGCCGAAACCTGGTATGCCATCGCCGATCCCCTCACCACTTCTCGGGAGAGTATTACCAGTATTGATTATGCCGACCCGGCAACGGCTTATCTCTTAGCAAGAGTCACAAATGCCCAACACATCATCACCGGATATAAATTGCTACGCTCGGTTGATACTCTTCAAACCTGGACTGAATTGCCAATACCCTTCGGACGTTACGCTGACATGGTGTTTCTTGATGCATCGACTGGCTTTCTTACAGGCTGTTATGATATGCAAAACTACAGCGATGGTTTTATCCTGAAAACCACCGACGGCGGACAAAACTGGTCTGAATTGGAGAATAACTACAACACTCAAGGCACATTCACAAAGATTCAGTTAATTGATGAGAACACAGGAGTGGTTGAATTTACCAATCATGGTGTTAAAACAGTATTATTACCCGTTAGAAACGGGATCGTATCCAATCACCCACTCTGGTCACATTCCGACGACACCTATGCCGCTTATAATCCTCATCCGTTTCACTTTTCCACACTGCAATCGGGTTTCGTCTTTTACCAGGATGATCTTTACCGACTACAAACAGACTCGCTTTGGGGTCCTTCCTGGAGCCTGATCGACAAATTCCCGGGTTTTGTTGATCTCTGTTTTTCATCGCCAACCAACGGGTTCCTTTATCAGGGCAATAAGCTGATCCACCTGAGTCCTGATGCAAACCCCATGGTCATCGAACCGGTTTTGTCGTCCGATCAACCCTCAAGGATCGGGGTTACGCCCGTTCCGGCAACCGATCGGCTGGTATTCACATATACCGGTAAAGTGGAAATGGCTGCCGATCTGACGCTTGTTAATCTTCAGGGGCAAAGCGTAATACACACATCAAATGTGGTATTTGCACCGGGAATTGGGTTTTCCCTCGATGTCTCCCATGTGCCGGCAGGCATTTATCTCTACCGGTTTGCTCATGAAAAGGGCCTCATCACCGGCAAAGTTATAATATCCAGATAATCACTGTATTTAACATCCAACCATGCAAATTGAAACTTTAAGTTTCAATTTGCATGGTTGTTTGTTTCGATAGCCATAGATTTGCATGGTAAATATTATCCGATTGCTGGGTCCAACTTGTTGCAGAATATGGAAATTCCCAACCGAAAAGGGAATTCCGAACGAAATGCACCAAAGGTAAACCCGAAAAAGTCTTCAACAAAACCCCCTATGCCCATCTACCTCGATTACAACGCCACCACCCCCGTGGCACCCGAAGCGGCCGACGCCATGCGCCCTTTTCTCGAAACCATCTTTGGAAATCCTTCAAGTGGCCACTCTTTTGGTGTGAATGCCCGAATGGCCGTCGAAAAAGCCCGAAGTCAGGTGGCCGCCCTCCTCGGCTGCGATACCGACGAAATCGTGTTTACCAGCGGAGGATCTGAGTCGAATAACATGGCCATCAAAGGGATAGCCTACAAACGGCAACACATCGGCCGACACATCATCACCACCGCCATCGAACACCCCGCTGTGCTTGAGGTGTGCGCTTTTCTGGAGACGCAGGGGTTTCAAATCACCCGCGTCGGGGTAGATGAGTACGGGATGGTTTCGTCCGAAGCGATTGGCGCCGCCATCCGCCCCGACACCATCCTCATCAGCGTGATGCATGCCAACAACGAGACCGGAACCCTTCAACCCATCGGAGCCATTGGCCGGATCGCCCGCCAGCATGGCATTGCCTTTCACTGCGATGCCGCACAGAGCGTGGGGAAAGTGTCGGTGAGGGTTCACGACCTCGGTGTTGACCTTCTTTCGGTGGCCGGCCATAAACTCTATGCCCCTAAAGGGATCGGCGTGCTGTATATTCGTCGCGGTACAGAACTCGAAAAGCTGATTCATGGTGCCGACCATGAACGTAATTTGCGTGCCGGCACCGAAAACATTCTCGAAATAGCTGGTCTGGGCAAAGCCTGCGAACTGGCGGAGAAGGGGCTGGAGCAGCAGGCCGGGCACATGATGCGCTTGCGCGACCGTCTGCACGAGGCCATCACGAGCCGCGTGGCAGAGGTGAAACTCAACGGTCACCCCGTTGAAAAACTTCCCAATACCCTCAGCCTTAGCTTCAGGAATGTGGAAGCCAACACGCTGCTTTCAGAATTGAGTGATGTGGCTGCCTCGGCCGGAGCCGCCTGTCATTCGGGCGATGTGAAGGTAAGCCACGTACTGGCCGCCATGCGACTCCCCGAAGACTGGGCCATGGGAACCATCCGTTTTTCAACCGGCAGGTACCTTACCGACGACGATGTTGACCGTGCCGCGGCAGAGGTGTCGGATGCCGTAAACCGTTTACGGGCCGGAAAAGCCGATGTGCAACAGGTGGCAGACGCCGGAATCCGCCTTACCCATTTCACCCACGGCATGGGCTGTGCCTGCAAGCTGCGTCCGCAACTGCTGGAAGAGGTGCTGAAAAACATCCCCGTCATGCCATGTCCCGACCTTCTGGTTGGCCCCGAAACCTCCGACGATGCTGCCGTTTACCGTCTCACCGACGACCTGGCCCTGGTTGAAACCCTCGATTTCTTCACCCCGATTGTTGACGACCCTTACATGTTCGGTGCCATCGCAGCCGCCAATGCCCTGAGCGATGTGTATGCCATGGGAGCCCGCCCTTTGTTTGCCCTCAACATCGCCGCCTTCCCGTCGAACCGGCTGCCGATGTCGGTGCTCGAAGCCATCCTGCGTGGTGCGTCCGACAAAGCTGCCGAAGCCGGAATTCCTATCGTGGGCGGCCATACCGTTGACGACACCGAACCCAAATTCGGGCTGGCCGTTACCGGGGTGGTTCATCCTGATAAAATACTGACCAACAAAGGAGCCCGACCCGGCGACCTGCTTATCCTCACCAAACCCATCGGCACAGGAATCATCAGCACAGCGGTGAAACAAGGGGTTGCCACCGAAGAGCAGGCCCGGCTTTCAGCCGGAACCATGGCTGCCCTCAACAGGCAGGCTGCCGAAACCATGGCCTCCTTCGCGGTGACTGCCTGCACCGATATCACTGGTTTCGGACTGCTCGGCCACCTGCGCGAGATGGCCGAAGGGGCCGGTGTCACCATCGTTGTGAAGGCTTCTGATGTTCCGTTGCTGCCCGGAGCCCTGAACGTGGCCGAAGCCGGCATCATCCCGGGCGGCACCCGCGACAACCTCAGTCATGTGGCACCGGTCACCCACTTTCACGAGAGCATCACCACAGCACAACGCTTGGTGCTGGCTGATGCCCAGACATCAGGCGGGCTGGTGATAGCTCTTCCCCGAAAAGAAGCTTCAGACTTGGTATCTCTGCTAAAGCAGGCCGGTGTTGCAGAAGCAATGGTGATTGGCGAAGTGCATGATAGGGGCGATTGGGTGCTGGTGGTTGAGGGATGATTTAAATGCCCTGCAAGTAACTGTCTTGTGGGTTTTAATAGTCTCTTAACTAATGAATTGCCAGAATCCGAAGTGCAGAATGGATTTTCTGTTGGTTAATTGAAAGTAAGCTTTTTGTCTATTTAATCCTGTTTGATCCTATAGAATTGTTATGTCTTTAGGAGGTTTGTTTAATCTCTCGCGAAGTTTTAATATTTTTGCCTTCTGATAGAAATGGGGGAGCTTTGTGATATTTTGTGCTAATTATTTTTTTTGAAATGATAATAAAACGTTTTCTGGGTCTGAAAGTGATTTCCTTAATCATTATTTCTGTGTTTGCTTTAAAGGCTCATTCGCAAATTGAATTTATTAAGGAGCGGAAAAGAAATTTTGCTTTTTCAACTTCCTACACTACGCTTAACAACAACTACCCTGATAAATATATCTCTGGGAAGTTAGCATTCAGAATTTCAGAGATGGTATCTCTTGCCGCCACAACAGAAATTGTTCCCGATATGACACACGATAATGTTGCATTCGGGCCTCAGATAACTGTTCAAACTCCCCGGTCGGTTCCTGTAAATCTGGTCTTTTCGCTAGGATTAACTTCTACTTTTTCAGATAGAAACTCAAGGGGCTCGATGCCCATTTCGTTATCAACGTTTTTTACTCATGATTTTTCGTTAAAAACACGGCTGTTTCCGACAATAGGAACTGGAATTTTACTGAGGGATGGGGGAAAAGCCTCCTTTATCTTCGCCGGATTTGCTCTTGGATATTCTTTAAATCAGCGGGCTAACCTATTGGTTAACGCGTCATTGTCCTATTGTAAAGATGAATTTAGCCCATCAATCGGATTGGGTATTGTTTTGTAAAATGAAGTGCAAGGGTTGTTTTTGAAATGGCGGAATACATCCGGTTGCTTGAGTTCTGGTCAAGAAAAGTGTCCTGTACTTGCCATGACTGATTTGCGATTGTTAATCAGTCATCTTCTCAATTCTCCAGACTCCGGTCAAAGAACATGTAAGAATCGATTGCACAGTACTTTAATTCTGACGAATCAAAAATTTCTAATTTCTGTAACTCAATTATCTAACCAGGGGCAATTCGCTCGAATATCGATGGGGGTAATTGTCATAACACAATGAGGCCTGTCAGTTTCATATTTCCCTACCTTTGTCCTGCTGCAACTCTTGCCCGTAGCCCGGATTGGTTATACAAAATGGGTATAAGGCAACGCTTGTTGTTTTCTCATCATCATTCAGTTAACTATGATTGACTTTTCATCCATCATCGCCCGCGAACTTTCGCTCAACCCCGAATTCACCCTCAACGTCATCAACCTGCTGGCCGATGGAGCCACCGTGCCTTTCATCGCGCGTTACCGCAAAGAGATGACCGGCAGCATGGACGAGGTGGCCATCATGGCCATCCGCGACCGGCTGCACCAGCTTCAGGAGTTGGCCAAGCGTCGCGAAACGGTGCTCAACTCCATTGGAGAACAGGGAAAGCTCTCCGCTGAGCTTCGTCGCCAGGTAGAGGAGGCTCCCACTATGGCTGTGCTTGAAGATCTGTACCTGCCCTTCCGGCCCAAACGGCGAACCCGCGCTACCATCGCCCGTGAAAAGGGTCTGGAGCCGCTGGCCAAACAACTCATGGCCCAGCATCACGATGTGCGCCCCGAACTGGTGAGTCGCAAATACATCTCCGACGAGAAAGGTGTGGCCGATGAGGATGCGGCCCTGGCCGGTGCCCGCGACATCATGGCCGAGTGGATCAGCGAGAATGCCATAGCCCGACACAAGCTGAGGCAATTGTTTCAGCGTGGTGCCATGATGCGGTCGAAGGTTGCCAAAGGCAAAGAGGAGGAGGGCGAGAAATACCAAATCTATTTCGACGCTGAAGAAAAGGCTTCGCGGGCTCCTTCACATCGTGTGCTGGCCATGTTACGCGGTGAGGCAGAAGGGTTTCTGAAGCTTAGCATCGAGCCGTCGGCAATCGAGGCTGTAGAGTTGCTCGAAAGGTTGTTCGTGCGCAACCAGTCGGCTTCTGCCAGCCAGGTGCAGTCGGCAGCCTTCGACAGTTACAAGAGGCTGATTCAGCCATCGCTCGAAACCGAAATGAGGCAAATGCTCAAGGAGAGAGCCGATGCAGAAGCCATTCGCGTTTTTGCCGAAAACCTCAGGCAGTTGCTGATGGCTGCCCCGTTGCGTGGTCGCAATGTGTTGGCCATCGATCCCGGGTTCCGTACCGGGTGCAAGGTGGTGTGCCTCGATGCCAACGGAAAACTGTTGCACAACGAAACCATCTACCCCCACCCACCCGAGAACAAAGTGAAGGATAGCGCGGCTAAAATCAGGAGCCTTGTAAATGCTTATCGAATTACTGCCATTGCAGTTGGCAATGGCACTGCCGGACGCGAAACCGAAGCCTTCATCCGCCACATCCCTTTCGAGGGCGACATGGTGGCTGTGATGGTTAACGAAGCCGGTGCATCGGTTTATTCTGCCTCGGCAGTGGCACGTGAAGAGTTTCCCGATTACGATGTCACAGTTCGTGGAGCAGTTTCAATTGGCCGCCGCCTGATTGATCCTTTAGCCGAACTGGTGAAGATTGATCCCAAATCAATAGGCGTAGGGCAATACCAGCACGATGTTGATCAAAATGCTCTGCAGGGGAGCCTCAACGATGTGGTGGTCAATTGTGTGAATCAGGTAGGTGTTGATTTGAACACGGCCAGCAAGGAGTTGCTCACCTACGTGTCGGGCATCGGTCCGGCTCTTGCAAAAAGCATCGTCGATTACAGAGTCAAAAATGGTGGATTTAAATCGAGGAGGGAGTTGATCAAGGTGCCCCGGCTGGGCGAAAAGGCTTTCGAGCAGGCTGCTGGTTTCCTCAGAATTCCTGGCGCTGCCAACCCTTTGGATGCATCGGCCGTGCACCCCGAGAGTTATCCGGTGGTAGATGCCATGGTTTCAAAACTGGGCGTCACTGTTGCCAACCTGATGAATTCGGTTGAATTACGCGAAAAACTCAACCTCGCAGAGTTTGTGACCGAAAGGGTGGGTCTTCCAACCCTTACCGATATCATGGCAGAGTTATCGAAGCCCGGTCGTGATCCTCGCAACGCCTACGAGGTGTTCGAGTTCGACCGCAACGTGCATTCTGTTGCCGATTTGGTTGTGGGCATGGAATTGCCGGGCATCATTACCAACATCACCAACTTTGGTGCTTTCGTGGATATTGGCGTTCACCAGGACGGACTGGTGCACGTGAGCCAGCTTGCCGACCGTTTCGTGCGCGACCCCAACGAGGTGGTCAGCCTCAACCAGAAAGTGATGGTGAGGGTGCTCGAAGTTGATGTTGCTCGCAAACGAATCAACCTCACCATGAAGAAGAAATAGAAGGACTCCCGCTCTTCTGCAATATGGGAATGGAGCCTTCGTTATTACATATTAAATCAGATTTGAATGAAACGTTTTTTTCTTTGGGCGTTTATAGCCTTTTTTGGATCGTCGCTAAGTCAGGCTCAGGTTTTTAAAGGAATGCTCCTGGGTGGTTTTAATTTAACGCAAGTTGAAGGCGACGAGGTTTATGGGTTTAACAGGTTGGGAGCTAATGTAGGAGCAGGGGTTTTCCTGCCAATCGATAACAAATGGGGTGTAAGTCTTGAGGCTCTTTTTACTCAGAAAGGGGCTTACCAGGGCGATCAGTATTTGCAGTACGACAGTTTGGGTGAGCGTGTAACAGGTTCATACGATTTGAGGCTTGATTATGTGGAAATACCTGTTTTGGCACATTTTACGGATCGCAATAGAATTACTGCAGGGATTGGCTTCTCTTATTCGCGTTTGATTGGAGTTACCGAAAAAGAGCACGGTAAACTAATTGAAACTACTACAGTAAACAACGGTCCTTACAGTAAATCTGATTACGCTCTCCTGGGTGATTTAAGGGTGAAGCTTTACCCCAGTATTTTGCTGAATTTCCGATACAGCTACTCGCTGTCAAGCATCAGAACACGTGATTTTTACAACCTGACTGGCACGTTTCTTCGAACTCGCGAACAATTCAACAGCACCCTCACCCTGCGCCTGATCTGGATGTTTAACGACGGTGGACTGACCCTTTCCAATGTAAATAAAGCCAACAACGTAACCGAAGAGTGATCTTGCTATAAAAATGATATGGAGAGGGGCAACCGCAGGTTGCCCCTCTCCATATTTTCAGAGAATTGTTTACTGCTTGATGAATCTTGTCTTATGGTCGCCTTTTTCAGTTGTAACAACTAACAGGTATAGTCCTGAATCCAATCCGGTCAGATTGATTTCGGGATTGACTGAATTCATTTGCAACACTCTCAATCCATTCGTATTGAAAACAGTTAGCTGTTTTATGCTTTCATTTTCGCGCAACACAATTTTCAGATTATTGGTTGCCGGGTTGGGCGATACCGACACAATGGCTTCTGAATGTTTCGGTTCTTCCACCGAAGTCACAATCTGGGTGATTATCCAAAATGCCTCGGCAAGCAGGATTTGCATATTCTCATCAGAATCCATCAGAGCAGGATCAAAGAAATAGGTAAATTGAACATTTCCGGGCATGGTGCCGTTCCATTTCGCGATGGCGGCATAATAAGTGTCGAAAACATAGCCCTGCGGTCCCAGGGAATACAGAGGGAACGCCTCTGCATTTGGTATGCAGGCATCAACCCACCAGGCTGTCGGGAATTGCCACTGAATGGGGGTGATAAACGTTTGGGCGAAACTCCCCTCCACGTTGTCGAGTTGAGCCACACCCAGCCCTCCGTCGTCGCCGTATGATTGGGCATGGTATTCCTGAAGGCCAAGGTAATCGTACATGAAATCGCCTTCGGAAAAGATCGTCGGAGCCACCCACCGGTCGTAAAGAATGTCGGTGCCAATCAGCCAAATTCCTTTGCCGGGCATTTCGATCCACGCCTTCAGGTCAGCATTATCCGTATCGTTCCCGTTCCAGAGTTGAAGTGCTACCCCGTCTGAAGAACAATACCAGATAATAATGCTGTAGGGCTCCATTTCTGTCAGTGTAGGACTGCGCAACGAGTCAGCAGCATTGAATACATCGTATATGATTCCCATGGCCGACAAATTCGACAACACTGCGTTTGTGTTGGCCGTATTTACTTTATTGTCGTTTACAAACAGCGTATAATACTGTGCGTTTAGGGTGGTTCCGGCAAGCAGCAGAATCAGGAAGAGTGTCTTGTGTTTCATTCGATCATAATTATTAAAAGTGAATGTATTGAAATAGTAAAAGTAGGCATTTTTTATTACCCAAAACAATTTTGGTACGCCCTGAATTTTTGTAACTTTGTGTCTCTTTTTGAATTATATGACTGCACACGATTGGATAGATCATTTATCAATGAAGCCACATCCCGAAGGAGGCTGGTTTTCGGAGTCGTACTCCCAGGCTCCCATGTTTTTGCCAAAACTCTCTGCACAGCATTATTCTGGTGAGCGTCGACTCTATTCGTCGATTTACTACCTGTTGGAGGAGGGTGATTTTTCGGCTTTTCACCAGCTCGAAACCGATGAGATGTGGCATCATTATCATGGGGGAGTGTTGAGAGTTTTCATGATTGATTCGTCTGGTTCATTAACTGTGAGACGGCTTGGTGGAGATGCAGCAGGAGGTGCTGTTTTTCAGTTGCTTGTTCCGCATCATACTTGGTTTGCTGTTGAACCGGAGGCCGGTTCTGGTTTTGCATTATGCGGATGCACCCTTACGCCAGGGTATAGTGATGACGATTTCAGAATGGCAAAGAGAGACGAGTTGATAGAAATTTTTCCCCTGCATAGCGATTTGATCAAACGGTTGACAAGGTGATTGCAAGAAATCAGATTGTTGCAATGGCGCCGAACAATTGTAGAATCTTGCAGTACCCGGGCAACAAATCGCAATGCGTGTTGTTAGAATAGCAAGCAGTAACATCAGACTATGATTAATATAAATATCCCTGGTTTTAAGTCACTTGAAATAAATCACTTGGTTTTTGATTTCAATGGTACGCTGGGCCTCGACGGTACCCTTCTGGCGGGGGTGGCAGAAGAGTTAAACCGATTGGCAATTCATTTGGAAATTCATATCGTTACTGCCGATACCAACGAGAATGTGAGAGAAATACTTGATGGAGTGAATTGCAGGATTGTAGTAGTTGAAGGGGAAAAACAAGACTACCAGAAGGCAGCCTATGTTGAATCAATAGGCCCATGCCGGTGTGTTGTGTTTGGCAATGGTCGCAACGACAGGCTGATGTTGCAGAAAGCTGCTTTAGGAGTTGCAATTTTGGGTCCCGAGGGTGCTGCTATTGGAGCGCTTTTCGCTGCCGATGTGGTTGTTACCGATATTTTGGATGCCATTGATCTGTTGCGCATGCCTTCAAGATTGATAGCCACTTTAAGAAATTAAAAAAAGAGGAACTTCGGGTTCCTCTTTTTTTTTGAGTGGAACTTCTGGCTATCTAGAATGGCCAGAATTGGTTGTCGTTCCAAATTTCCTCCTTTAATTCGTTGTTGAGGTTTTGAAGAATCTCGTGGTGCCCTTTTTCCCAATCAGCTAAAATTTGATAGAGTTCGCGCTCTTTTGGGTCATCGGTTTCAGCTGCACGGTCTGAGTAAACTTTTACTGCGCGCAATTCAAAATCCATGGCAGCGGCAATGGCAGCAGCTTCATAACTTGCTGCATTCACCTGTTTTTTAAATTCTTCAGAAAGCACTTTCATCGCCACTTCTTCAGCATCGTTGTGAGTTGGTGATTCGGGTTTAAGAAATTCGTCGGTTTTTACGAAATGAGCAAATTGTGTGCTTAAATATTTGATGTGTTCGTCTTCTTCCTCGGCCATGAGGGTGAAGATTTTTTGTGCGGCCTCGCTTTTGGTTGAGGCAGCGGCGTTTGAATAGAAGGCTTTTCCTCTGCGTTCCAGTAGGATAGCTTCTTTTAGGATGTGAATAGCTCTGTTTTTATCCATGATGTGTTTATTTTAGGGGATTTGTAAATAAACAACATTTCCCCGGTTTTGTCGCATTCTTGTGAAAAGGTTTTGATGATAAAGGAGAAGATTGGGGTTGTTAAAAGCATAAATTTGCAGCAAATTTATGGAATGATGCAAAAAACGATAGCTCACTCTGGTGTCGTCACATCGATCAAGGGTAAGCAACTAGAGGTAACCATTTTGTCACAATCGGCCTGCGTTTCGTGTCAGGTAAAGGGGGCATGCTCTGTTTCTGATGTTGCTGAGAAAATTGTGGAAGTTGATATGCCTCCATCCCGTCAGTTGGCGGTTGGTGATCATGTGACCGTGGTAATGGATCGTTCGGGTGGTCTCAGAGCAGTGATGCTGGGTTATTTTTACCCGTTTATTCTGATGATCCTTGTGCTTTTTACAATGCACGCTTTGACAGGTAACGAGGGGTTGGCGGGCCTGTCAGCTATAGGATCGCTGGTGCCTTACTATCTGCTTCTGCACGTGTTTAATCACCGAATCAAGTCGAAGTTTCAATTTAGAATCAAGGAATAGCCTGTCTGGGGTTAATCCCTTTCCCGATAAAGGTCATAATTTAGACTCTGTCTATTTAGAGAATCATAAGTTGTTGAAATGCAAAATATTGGTTTTGTGCTGTGTTTTGTATGTTGAATTTTTACAGCTGTAGATAGCTGTTTTTCAGTAGTAAAACCTCTTGAGTATTGGTGTTTTTCCGGAATAACAGTTTCCATATTTGTTTTTACATTTGTCAGGCTTTAGAGATTCATCAAAATCTGTTGGTTCACCCTAAAAAAAACCTACTGTGAACGAAGTAATATTATATTCATTAGTCTCATTGGCCGGGATTGGGTCAGTGATGGCTGTAGTTTTGTATTTTGTAGCCCAAAAGTTTAAAGTTATTGAGGATCCGCGTATCGACGATGTAGAAGCCTCTTTGCCCGGAGCTAATTGTGGTGGATGTGGTTTTGCAGGCTGTCGCAATTTTGCAGAGGCTCTTGTTAAGAACGAATCATTGGAGGGGCTCAATTGTCCTGTTGGTGGGTCTGCCACCATGACGGTAGTTGCTGAAATAATGGGTCTTGCGGCCGATGCATCTGAGCCTAAGATTGCCGTTGTAAGATGTAATGGAAGCCGCAGTCATGCTCCTGCCAAAGTTGTTCTCGATGGTGTTTCGAGTTGTGCCTTTGCGCACAGTCTTTTCTCTGGTGAAAGTGGTTGCCCCAACGGTTGCCTGGGATTAGGCGATTGTGTGACCAGTTGTCAGTTCGACGCCATTCACATCGACCCTCAAACTGGCTTACCCGTGGTCAACGAGAAGTGTGTTGCCTGTGGTGCCTGTGTTAAGGCTTGCCCACGAGGGGTGATTGAACTCAGGAACAAAGGGAAAAAAGATCGACGGATTTTTGTCAGTTGCATCAATACAGAGAAGGGAGCCGTTGCCAAGAAAAATTGTGAAGTGGCTTGCATTGGCTGTGGGAAATGTGTAAAAGCTTGCCCATTTGAGGCTATCACTCTTTCCAACAATCTGGCTTACATTGACTTTGAAAAGTGTAAACTGTGCCGCAAATGTGTCGCAGAATGCCCCACCGGAGCCATCCACGAATTGAACTTCCCGCCCCGCAAAGAGGCTGCACCTGCCGAAGCTTTAACCGAAGCCAACGGATAATTGATGTTTGTTTTAAGTTTAACAATTTGAAGCGATTACTCTTGAAAACATTTAACATGGGTGGAGTTCACCCCGAAGAGAATAAATTATCGGCCACAAAGCCAATAGAGGTCTTCCCCCTGCCTCAAAAAGTTTACATCCCCTTAAGTCAGAGTCTTGGTGCACCTTCAAAGCCTGTTGTAAAAAAGGGCGACACAGTTAAAGTGGGCCAGCTAATAGCTCAGGGCGAGTCTTTTATATCGTCAAACATCCACTCGTCGGTGTCGGGCAAGGTTTCCAAAATCGACGATTATCCCGATGCATCGGGTTATCGCCGTCAGGCTGTCTTTATTGATGTTGAAGGCGATGAATGGGAAGAATCCATCGATCGTTCTCCCGTGCTGATACGCGAATGCAACTTATCTGCCGAAGAGATCACAGCCCGTATAAAGGCCGCTGGCATCGTTGGTTTGGGTGGTGCTACTTTCCCTTCGCACGTGAAGTTGATGGTCCCAAACGGGAAAAAACCTGAGTACCTTATCATTAACGGCGTAGAATGTGAACCTTACCTGACCTCAGATCATAGGTTGATGCTGGAGAAAGGTGAGGAGATGATGGTGGGAATCAGTATTTTGATGAAAGGACTTGGAGTGAGTAAGGCTCTGATAGGGGTTGAGAATAACAAACCCGATGCCATCTCCCATTTGCAAAAGCTTGCTCAGTCGTGGCCCGGGGTCGAGGTTCATCCGTTGAAAGTTCAGTATCCGCAAGGAGGTGAAAAGCAATTGATAAAGGCTTTGGTTAACCGTGAAGTTCCTTCAGGGAAACTTCCCATCGAGGTGGGTTGCGTGGTGAACAACGTGGGGACCGCCTTCGCGGTTTATGAAGCTATTCAGAAAAACAAGCCTCTTTTCGAACGGGTTGTTACAGTCACTGGTAAGGCAATTCCCCGCCCGGCCAACTATTTGGTACGAGTTGGTACGCTTGTTTCTGAGCTTTTAATGCAATCAGGCTACGACGAAAACAAATCGGGTAAGGTGATTAACGGTGGACCTATGATGGGTAAAGCGTTGTCAACCATCGAGGTCCCTGTTGTTAAAGGATCTTCAGGGATTTTGGTTATGCCTGAACAAGAATCGCGTAGAATGAAAGAGGTCAATTGCATCAGGTGTTCCCGATGTGCATCGGCTTGCCCGATGGGGCTGGAGCCCTACCTGTTGGCCACCATGTCTTCGCTGAGCATGATCGAAAGCGTTGAAAATGAAAGAATCATGGATTGCATTGAGTGCGGTTCCTGCCAATACACCTGTCCCTCTGGACGTCAACTACTCGACTACATCAGAGTAGGAAAAGGGGCAGTTGGAAAAATGATCAGAGCCAGAAGTGCCAAATAATTAAAAAGATGTTAAACTGATATAATTAATAAGGTAATGAATTTACTTACCATTTCAGGTTCACCGCATGTTCACAACGATCAGTCCGTCAAAAAGATCATGTTTGGTGTGATCATTTCGCTGATACCCGCCATGCTGGTGTCGTTTTACTTTTTTGGGTTGCCTTCCATCATCCTCACGCTTACTGCTGTGATATCATGCGCCCTTTTTGAATTTCTGATTCAAAAGTATCTTCTTCATACCGAGCCATCGGTTACCGACGGATCGGCTATGCTTACCGGTCTGCTTCTCGCCTTCAATGTACCCTCCAATCTGCCGATCTGGATGATGATCGTGGGATCTTTGGTAGCTATAGGTATTGGTAAGATGTCGTTTGGTGGCTTAGGCAAAAACCCTTTCAATCCGGCTTTGGTCGGACGGGTGTTTCTTCTGATCTCCTTTCCGGTTGATATGACAAGCTGGCCGCTGCCTCAGAATTTTACTACGTCGTTAACCGATGTTGTTACCGGCCCCACCCCACTGGGCATTGTGAAGGAAGGGCTGAAGAAAGGCGATGCTATGGCTGACCTAATGACTCAGGTTCCCGATTATGTTAATCTGCTTTTGGGAAATATGGGTGGTTCCATCGGCGAGGTTTCTGCTTTGGCAATCATAATTGGTGGATTGTATATGCTTGTTAAAAAGATTATAAGCTGGCACATTCCGGTGGCTTTCATCGGTTCGGTTTTGGTGTTTGCCGCCATTCTGAATTTAGTAAACCCTGCCTTGTATGTTAATCCGCTGTTTCATCTTGTAACCGGTGGTTTGATGTTGGGCGCCATCTATATGGCCACTGATATGGTCACCTCACCCATGAGCGCCTTGTCAATGATCATTTATGGGGTGGGCTGTGGTATTCTCACGGTCCTTATCAGGGTTTTTGGGGCATATCCCGAAGGAGTTTCGTTTGCCATTCTTATTATGAATGCCCTTACCCCTATCCTTAACAAATATATCAAACCCAAAAGGTTTGGTGAAGTTGTAGCCGCTTAATCACGAATTTAACAGGAATTAAAATGGCACAAAAAGAGTCGAATTTTTTGAATATGTTCCTCACCCTTCTGGTGATCACTGGTGTGGCTGCACTGGCTTTAGGAGGTGTTTATACCGTGACGAAAGCGCCAATCGAGGCAGCTAAAAAGGCAAAACAGGAAGCAGCCATTCAAATGGTGGTGCCGGGCTTTGCTAATAAACCCGGAGATGAAGCAATTGAACTAACCAGCGATGACGGACTGCCTCTGAAGTTGTTCCCGGCGCGCGATGCTTCTGGTGCACTTATCGGAGTTGCGATGGAAACCGTTACTATGAAAGGTTTCAGTGGCGAAATCAAAGTGATGGTTGGTTTTAAGCCAGATGGCGAAGTGATTAATTATCAGGTGCTCGAGCATAAAGAAACGCCCGGGCTAGGTACAAAGATGGCTGATTGGTTTAAAACTGATGTAAAAAAACAAAGCATTCTTGGAAAGAACCCATCGAATACCAATTTTACTGTGTCAAAAGATGGCACAGGTGGTGAAGTTGATGCCATCACAGCTGCCACAATCAGCAGCCGTGCCTTTCTCGATGCTGTCACACGCGCTCACAAGGCTTTTATGGATTATCAAACCAAACAGGGAGGACAGTTACAATGAATCAAATGAAAAATTTTACAAAAGGGTTTCTCACCGAAAACCCCGTTCTGGTATTGCTTCTTGGTATGTGTCCCACGCTGGGAGTGACCACTTCTGCCATGAATGGCCTGGGGATGGGATTGGCAACAACGTTCGTACTGGTGGCCTCCAATGTGGTTGTTTCTTTGGTGAAAGATCTGATACCAGGGAAAGTTAGAATTCCCTCTTTTATAGTAATCATAGCCTCTTTCGTTACAATTGTAGAGCTTTTGATGCAGGCTTATATGCCGGCCCTGTTCGATTCTTTGGGTTTGTTTATCCCTCTTATCGTGGTAAACTGTATTGTTCTCGGCCGTGCGGAGGCATTTGCTTCCAAAAACAACGTGGCTTCATCTGCCGTCGATGGCTTGGGGATGGGGCTTGGATTCGCCTTCGCTCTTACCATGTTAGGTAGCATTCGCGAGATACTTGGAGGTGGTGCCATTTTCGGAATGAAACTTATAGCCGGAGATGGAATCTTGGTGTTCATCTTAGCACCCGGTGCTTTTATCGCGTTGGGATATTTGATCGCACTGATACAAAAGCTGCGCAAAGTCTGACAAACAATCTGTAATATCAAGTAAACATGGAATATATCATCATAATCATCAGTGCCATCTTTGTTAACAACATAGTGCTGGCACAATTTCTGGGAATTTGCCCTTTCCTTGGTGTTTCAAAGAAATTGGAAACAGCAGTGGGAATGGGAGCTGCTGTAGTTTTTGTTATGGCACTGGCTACTCTTGTTACCTGGCTTGTTCAATTCTACATTTTAAATCCTCTTGGTATCGGATACCTTCAAACCATCTCTTTCATCCTGATTATTGCAGCTTTGGTTCAGATGGTGGAGATCATTCTTAAAAAGGTTTCCCCGTCGCTGTATCAGGCTCTCGGAATATTCCTCCCTTTGATTACAACCAACTGCGCTGTACTTGGGGTGGCTATTCTTACCATTCAAAAAGATTACAGTCTGTTGCAAGGGGTTGTTTTCGCAATCGCTAATGCGCTCGGGTTTACTTTTGCCCTGGTTATTTTCTCCGGAATTCGTGAACATCTTGATCTAATGGAGGTTCCCAAAGGTATGAGAGGTGTGCCTATAGCCTTGGTTACAGCCGGAATTCTTGCCTTGGCTTTCATGGGGTTTGCCGGCCTTGTTTAATTTGAAAATCTAAGATCGTAAACCGGTGGGAACGGGCGTTCCTGCCGGTTTTTTTTATCAACCTGCTTGTTTTTGTACCTTTGCATTTTACCCGCCATTTTATTAGCTAATATCCTTATCCTTTTTGTTTATGCCTCCTCTAATTCACTTCGAAAATGTTGACATCTTTCAGCGCGATTTGCTGGTATTGAAAGAGGTGTCTCTTTCTGTAAGCAATGGAGAATTTGTTTACCTGATTGGGAAAACAGGCTCTGGCAAAAGCAGCCTGTTAAAAACTATGTACGCCGAACTTCCGGTTCAGGGTGGATTGGCGTTTGTTGCCGGATACAGCCTCGTGGAATTAAAAAGAAGTGAAGTACCGCACCTTAGGCGAAAACTCGGAATTGTTTTTCAGGATTTTCAACTGCTCAACGACAGATCGGTTACTGATAATCTTTTGTTTGTAATGAAGGCTACTGGTTGGAGTGATAAAAAATTAATGAACGAGCGGGCCGAGGAGGTTTTACAGAGCGTTGGACTTTCAACCAAAGGCTATAAAATGCCTCATCAATTATCAGGAGGGGAACAGCAAAGGGTGTCAATTGCCCGGGCATTAATTAACAATCCGGAAATTATTCTTGCCGATGAACCTACCGGAAATCTTGATCCTGAAACTTCAGCGGGGATTATGGTCTTGCTTCGCGATATCAGTCTGACAGGCAGATCCGTGTTAATGGCTACCCACAACTACAACCTGATCAAACGGTTCCCTTCACGTGTTTTTCGCATTGAGAACGGGTTGGTTATCGACGATCCAATCGAATCGTATGAAGGGTCGCCTGAAAACGACCACGACTCTTGATCTAGCTCATTTCTATAGTTTCTGATTCAAGCGAGGTGATTTTCACGAGCGATTCAACAAGATAATCCTGGCTTCGAAGCCAATCACCTCCACCTTGAAACACTTTCTCGATCACAATTCCAAAACCACCTACAACCACTCCTGCACCGGAACAGATATTTAGGATCGCCCTGGTTGTGTTTCCATGTGCCAAAAAATCGTCGATAAATAAAACAGATTCTCCTTTCGTAAGGTATTCGCAGCTGATAACCATTTGATAACTGTTTCCTTTGGTGAACGACACAACTTCTGCACCATAATAATTGTTGGCCATGGTCACCGGAATTCTCTTTTTGGCAAAAACCATAGGAATATTCATGAGGTAGGCGGTTAACAAAGCGGGGGCAATGCCACTTGATTCAACAGTAAGTATCTTGTCAACTCTTATATGACTAAATCGGTGTGCAAATTCTTGCGCGATTTGCATCATCAATTGCGGATCTACCTGGTGGTTCAACAAACCGTCCACTTTAAGAATCCCTCCGGGCAAACACCGTGCATCATTTAAAATCCTGTTCTTTAATGTCACCATTGCAATTCTGTTTTGAATCAAATATTAAAAGAATCAGTTTTTCGATATTTTGGTTGTTGTTGAAGGGGGCTAAAAGGGTTATGCGTTTTTGCAGGTCTGAAGCAGTAAAGGGTTGCTTCATCAGCCTTTCTGCTTGTGTTTTTATTTCCTTTACGCTGTTGGCCACATAGCAGGCAGGCTCAAGATGGGTTCCTGAAAGCATTTTGCTGTTGGCCACACAGTGTCGCCCGTTGAAAAGGGTGTTGAGAAGCTTGAGTTTAAGTCCTGTGGCTTGAAATGTAAACATCAGATTCACCTGTGCCCCGGCAATGAGCTTATCCATTTCTTCCTGAGATGGATTGGCTATTAGTTTTGCATTCCTGTGTTTTTTGACCAGATTTGTTAGCTTTTTCGGAGGATCCATTCCGGCTATAACCAAAGGGAAATCGCTCTCCTTCATCACCTTGGTAAGAAGGAATTGTGCCGCTCTGTAATTTTCTGAAACTGATAGTTTGCCGTGGTACAGCATATAGTTTCCTTCACCATGGGCAGATGAAACTTTGTCGTTGGCATGAAAACTCGGGATGTATAGTACCCGCTTGAGGGGGAAGTGGGTGGCTAAATAGCGATTGTCTTCCTGCGATACAGTAAGGATAAGGTCGGCATGCTGAAGTTTCTTTTGAAACAATCTGAGCTTGAGTGCTTCAGTCAGGAAAAAAAATTTCTTCGCCAGATTCTTTTCTGCCTTGGCCAAATGGATATAATAATGGTGCTCAATGTTGCTTTCGCGGTAAATTTTGAGCCGGTTTCTTAGCCTGGGATGGTTGATCAGGCTGCAGGTATGCAATCCCTCGAAGAGGATGGGGTGGTTGTCGTTGACAAGGTTGGAGAGTAAGTCGGGATGCTTTCGGCTTGCTACCACATAAGGTCTTACCGACAAGTTAGCTCCAATACCAGTTCTCCTGGGGTAGTAATATACTTGAGAGCAGTATTGACGGAGCTCTTCCTGAATACCCCTTCCATATTCGAAGCAATGAAGGGTGATGTGTACTCCTTTCTGATGCAGCCACCTGATTTTGTGAAAAACATCGATAACACCGCCATAATTGGCCGGAAAAGGGACGTCGAAAGCTACGATGTGAAGGTATTTACCTGATGAATTTTCCATAGATTTCTCTAAGTGTATGTTCTTGGTTTTCCCAGCATAAAACTTTGGCGGCGTCCAGGCAGTTTTGCCGCCATTGTTGGTAGCGGGCAACGTTGGTAATCATCTCGTCAATTCTTTCTGCTATGTGCTTTGGATCGTGTGAATCGATGAAACTGCCAATTTGGTATTGGTTCACTACTTTTTCTATCTCAGGCAACCTGCTGGCTAATACAGGAACTCCTGATTGAATGTAATCAAACAATTTGTTTGGTAAGCTGAACCGGTAGTTTGGGTTTGTGTCTTTATCGAGTGTTGCTCCAACAATTGCTGAAGCAGTTATTCGACGTAACTGGTCGTAAGGCACTCTGTCGATGATGGTTACATTATGGTGTAGTCCAAGTTCTTCTTTTTTCTCGCGCAGCAAAGGAAAAACATCACCCGATCCTACGATGATTAGCTGAGCCTGTGTAACATAAGCCATAGCTTGAATCAGTTCTTCAGCTCCGCGGTCAATGTTGATTCCTGCTCCCTGAAGGATTACAAAAGGTAAAGAGGATGGCAGGTTGAGTTCTGCCATAGTCAATCGGGGAGCCGGAGGTTGGAATAACGGCAGGTTTTTAACAACTTGAACTGGGATGTGGTATCGCTGGAAGTAGGCTTCAGCGATGCTGTTGTTTACAGTGATAACATCTTTTAGTGTCGGGAAAATGATGCGTTCAATCCACAACCATACGTTTCTTACCCTGGGGCGGTTGATGAGTTCTGGAGTCTCTGTATAGAATTCATGAGAATCGTATATCAATTCGGCTCCTTTGATTTTAGATGCAAGCCATGCAGCGGGGAGAGTGTCAAGATCGTTGGCAACTGCTATCTCGAACTTTGTGCTCAATAGTTTGAAAAACAGGCGAATGTTGTATTCAGCGTAAAACAGGGGTCCTTTCCTGAAGAAGAGCTTCATTCTGATGCAAGTGTGTCTCTTGGGTGTAAGAGGTGTGCTCCAGGGTAGTTTCCGCCCTATCAATGTAACAAAAAAACCCATCTGCAACAAACTGTTACAGACTTTTTCAACACGCTGGTCGGTCGCCAGATCGTTGGTTACGCTTAATACAACTCGTGATTTATGGGGTTTCATGGCATGAACACCATATTAAAACGGCGCTGACTTTTGTTTAGTGCAGCGCCGTGTTGGTTTTTTTTAGTAGGCCCGGGCAAACACAACTCTGTGAGGCGATGGGTTTCCTGTAAGGATGCATTTCCCTTCTTCCTGTTCGGGTTCGAGCGGAATGAGTCTTATAGTAGCTTTGGTAAGTTCTTTGATTTTTTGTTCTGTCTCGGGGGTTCCATCCCAATGGGCTTTAACAAAGCCTCCTTCGTCAAGCCTGACGATGAAGTCTTCCCAGGTATCAGCAGTCTTGGTATTCAATTCGCGGTATTCCTTAGCTCTTTCAAACAGATTGGTTTGGATTTGTTCCAGCAGGTTGATGATATGTTCTTCGAGTTGTTCGAGCGGCACTATCTCTTTGGTCAGGAGGTCGCGGCGGGCAACTTCAGCAGTCCCATTTTCCAGATCGCGGGGGCCGATAGCTACCCTTACCGGAACGCCTTTAAATTCGTATTCGTTAAATTTCCATCCGGGTGTATAGGAGTCACGTGTGTCGTATTTCACACTGATTCCTTTGGCTTTTAGGGCATTAATCAACGAATCAACTTTTTCGCTAATGGGAGCGAGTTGTTCAATTTTTTTATAGATGGGTACAATAGCCACTTGGATTGGAGCCAGTTTAGGGGGTAAAACAAGGCCGTGATCGTCGGAGTGCGACATGATGAGTGCTCCCATCAGGCGGGTGGAAACTCCCCATGAAGTAGCCCAAACATAATCGAGTTGGTTTTCGCGGCTAAGGAATTTCACATCAAAGGCTTTGGCGAAATTCTGCCCCAGAAAGTGAGATGTTCCCGCCTGAAGCGCCTTGCCATCCTGCATCAATGCTTCAATGCAAAAGGTCTCTACTGCCCCTGCAAATCGTTCGTTGGGCGATTTTACCCCTTTTAAAACCGGAACAGCCATCCATTTTTCTGCAAATGTTGCATACACATCAAGCATTTGCCTGGCCTCCGACAGAGCCTCGTCGGATGTAGCATGAGCTGTATGGCCCTCCTGCCACAGAAATTCGGCAGTGCGAAGAAATAAACGGGTGCGCATCTCCCACCTCACAACATTAGCCCATTGGTTTACCAGGATAGGCAAGTCGCGGTATGATTGAATCCAGTTTCGGTAGGTGTCCCAAATTATCGTTTCTGAGGTGGGCCTCACAATGAGTTCTTCTTCCAGCTTGGCTTCCGGATCAACAACCACACCTTGTCCGTTCGGGTCGTTTTTAAGCCGATAATGCGTTACAACGGCGCACTCCTTGGCAAAGCCTTCAACATGACTCGCCTCTTTGCTGAAAAACGACTTGGGAATGAAGATAGGAAAGTAGGCATTCACATGACCGGTCTCCTTGAACATGGCATCAAGAGCCTGTTGCATCTTTTCCCAAATGGCATAACCATAGGGTTTTATAACCATACAACCCCTAACAGCAGAGTTTTCTGCAAGGTCGGCTTTGATTACAAGGTCGTTGTACCATTGCGAATAGTTTTCTTCGCGTGTGGTGAAATTTTTAGCCATAGCTTATGTTGGTATGAAATTTGGTATTTTCCAGTTATTCAGGTGCCTTGAAAACACCCGGATTTAGCCGGCAAAGGTAACAAATTTGCTGGAATCGACAGGAGTAAGACGATGCCTATCCGCTCTGGCTCTTTATTCCAGAATCAATTTGATGCCATCTGCCTTTTTCACGAATTAAACTGGAGGAGTGTCCTATGAAAACCAAATTATTATTTCTGATCGCGGGAGTGGCTTTGTTCACTTCATGTACATCGGCCTATATGGCGTCTGCCCCTTACGATGATGTTTACTTCATCCCGGGTCAGGCAAACATTAGCTCTGTGGAAAAGGATGCCGACACTCGGGTTGCTTTTCCTTCAAAACGATCATCTGAAAATGATGATCGCCAACAGTTCGACCAGGTTCCCGATAACCGTGATTTTGCCCGTCAGCAGCAAAGTTATTCTGATTATGAATTGCCTGAAGATGATACAACCGCTCGTCCGATGGTGTCAGATTATAACTATTCCTACGATGACGACTATTACGTTGATAACGATTACGATTATTCGGTTCGTATCAAGAGGTTTCATAGGCCGTTCGCAACTGTTAGTTATTACGATGACTTTTATACTGATTATTATTGGTACACCGGCGATCCGTGGTATTCGAGCTGGTATTTTGGCCCCCAATTTGGGATGAGCCTTAATTGGGGCTGGGGATCCATTGGCTGGGGATCGCCGTGGTATTCTTCCTGGTACAGCCCGTGGTATTCGCCGTGGTATTCACCTTGGTATGGCTACGGGTATAGCAGTTACTGGTTGGGATATCAGCATGGATACTGGAATGGGTACTGGAATGGACATTGGAACAACGGTGGGTCTGTGTGGCACGATAACCATTATTATGGACCACGACACAACAGGGGGGCAAGCAATGGAGCCATTTCGTCAGGCATTGGTAATCATACCGGTAATTCCAGTGGCCTTACTGGCCGAAGGACTGCTGCTTCGCTCAATCAGCGAACTTCAGCAGAGGGTGTAAATCCGGCCACACCCCGAAACAGCCAGGCTCGCACAGCCGCATCAAAGGCAAACCAGAATCAGAATAGTGTTGCAGATCCTGAAAGTCAAAATCCTGTTGTTTCATTGGAACAGCAACGAACAGCTGCTTCTTTGCGTCAGAATCCAAACAGCCGGGCCGACAATCAGTCTGATGTTCAAACCCAGCGAACCCGCGATGCCAATGAGCTTAGCCGCGCTCGTAATGCTTCTGATCAACAACGCGCAGCCGGAGCTCAGCAGAGGTATGCCAATCCACAGGGAAACGGCGAGAATGGTTATAGATACAGCCGCTACCGCCGGTCTGCAACAAACAATGGTGATTGGGTGGGTGGTACCACCACTCCTCAAACCCGCACCTACACTGCACCCAGTCAAAACCGGACACGGTCAAGCGATGAATATAGCAGACCTTCTTCCTCCCAAACACAAAGCCAAGCAAGGCCTTCGCCAACCCAACGTCAGGGTTATACTGCTCCTCGTTCCGACAACCAGTCAACCCGTCCGGCACGTATTCAACAAAACAACACGCAGCCTCAGAACCGCTCCTCTCACCAGGCTGCTCCTACACGTTCTGAGTCTTACAGCACCCCCTCACGCTCAAGCAGCCCCTCTTCAGGAAGCTATAGCTCTCCGTCGAGGTCATCTTCGCCGGCTTCATCTGGTAGCAATGGGAGTTCAGGTGGTGGCAGGCGCAGATAAAAATGACTCCGAAACTAATTTAAAATTCTAACCTATGAAAAAGATAAATCTCATTGTAGCAGGATTGTTATCGACCACAATGGTGTTGGCTCAAAATGCCACAGATGTTTTGAGATATTCAACGGTGAATTATACCGGAACTGCACGTTCTGCCGCTATGGGCAATGCATTTGGTGCTTTAGGTGCCGATTTCTCTACCTTAAGTATTAATCCGGCAGGAATAGCTGTTTACAAGACTTCCGAAGCTTTATTCTCTCCCTCTCTGTTTCAGGGAAAAACAACATCAGTGTTTTTTAACAAAGGGGGCGAGGATGAAAAATACAACTTCAATATAGCATCAGCCGGGGTTGTATTAACCGGCGACATCCCTAACCGCCTCGAGCAACCCGGGTGGAGAAACATCCAATTTGGATTTGGTGTCAACCGTCTTGCTAACTACAACAACAGATTGATGATACGTGGATTTAATTCGCAGAATTCGCTTCTTACGTCTTATGTTGATTACGCCGACCACTATGGAGTGGCCGATGGATCGCCCGAGGATTTGGCTGTCAGGGCAAATTTGATTTGGTACGATTCAACGGACGGTTATTACCACAACGACTTGCCTTGGGGTGGCATTGAACAACTAAAGAGTATTACCACCGAAGGTTATATGAACGAAATGGTTCTTTCAGCCGGGGCCAATTACAACGATCGGGTTTATATCGGGGTAACTTTGGGTATTCCTTACTTTAGTTATTACGAGTTAAGCTCTTTTACTGAAACTGATGTAGAAAATCGTAGCGAGTATTTCAATTCGTTTACATTGCATGAGAGCCTCGAAACCTCTGGTACGGGTGTTAATCTGAAACTTGGGGTGATAGTACGCCCCTCCAATTGGTTAAGGGTTGGCGCTGCTTACCACACCCCTACTTTCTTTACCAGTGTTCAGGAGACCTACAGTAGTAAAATCGACTCTTATTTTGATAAAGACTACGATGACATGCATGTTTCGTCGCAGATTGGTGATTATCAATACGATATTACTACTCCGTCAAAACTGATCGGTTCTATGGCATTCATCATTGGGAACGTGGCAACTCTTAGCGCCGATTATCAATATGTTGATTATGGGAATGCCCGTATCAGACCAACAGGTGAATTCAGTGATGTGAATGACGCAGTTAGTTATAGCTATAAAGCCCAGAACATTGTCAGGCTTGGCGCTGAGTATCGCTACGGTCCGTTTAGTTTCAGAGGTGGATTTGGCTTTGCTGATTCTCCTTTCGATCATAAACTGAACGATGGTGAGAAAATTAATTTATCCGCGGGATTGGGCTACCGCGAAAAGGATTTCTTCGTTGATCTGGCTTACGTTCATTCCAAACAATCAGAAGATTATTATTTGTATCATATTATTGATACAGAGTATTATAATTCTTCTCCGGTTGCCACTTCCGATTTGATTTCGAATAATTTTATGCTTACTTTTGGTTTTAAGTTTTGATTTTGGTTTAACATCTCAGAAAAGAAAAGAGGCTGTCCGTTGGATAGCCTCTTTCATTTGAAAACTTCTGCCAGGTTGTTTATCGAACGGCAATACACTCTATTTCAACCAAAACACCTAAGGGAAGTTTCACAACACCAAATGCTGCTCTGGCGGGTGGTTCTTGGTTGAAGTAGGTGGCGTAAACTTCATTCATGGCTGCAAAGTTGGCCATATCGCTAAGCAAGCAGGTGCATTTAACAACATTGCCCAGTGTAAGTCCGGCTTCTTGTAATATGGCTTCCATGTTTTTTAGAACCCTGTCGGTTTGTTCTTTAATGCCCCCTTCAACAACCTGACCTGTGGAAGGATCAATGGGGATTTGTCCGGATACGAAAAGCATCCCGTTGGCTTCAATAGCTTGGCTGTAGGGACCTACTGCTTTTGGAGCATTGTTGGTGTGGATGATTTTTTTCATCTTTTTTTGTTTTAAAATTTCAAACAAAGTTAGCCTTTTGTTTTTTACTACAGGCAGATGGTTTGTATGGGTCTGATCTGTAATGGATCAAACCCGAGGAGCGCATTAACGGGAATCCATCCCTGATACAGGCTTAAACTTCTGAGAGTGATGTTGGCCTGTACAACAATCTGATTCTTTATAAGCTTGTCTATCATTGTGCCACGAAGAAGAGGGGTGGATGGGGTGTGGTAAATATGGTCTCTTACTAAAACAATATTGGCATAGCTTAAATCGGTAACCATGTTGTTTTTAACAATCAGGATATCATCACAATCGCCTTTCTGTCCGCGCAAATGCTCCAGATGGGTTCTGTCGGTGTTTTTGTATGTGTAGTTAATGGAGTTGTCGATCAATACTTTGAGCGATGTAAGGGGCCGTGGTTTGTAGGGTTCTGTTCTGAAATCTGTTGGTTTGCCATCGTAGTCGATTCTTAATCTGTGTGTTCCCTTTGTTGGCCTGATGTGCTTGTGGATGAACTCACTCACCGAGAATTCGTCTTGAAGAAAGTGTTCACGCAGAGTGCGGTTGATTCGGGCCTGGTGAAATTCTAGATTTAGTGGTGACCCGTTCTCAATTCTTATAGTTTCAAACCACAGGGACATATACTTTCTTGTTTGCTTCTTCGAATTCGCTGTCGATTTCGCTCCTGATTGTTATCCCTCCACCGCTTTTGTAGAAAAATATCCCTTTGTGTGTTTGCTCTAAAAATCTGATTAAAACGCAACTATCAACAGTCTGCCCATCGAACACTCCAAACACACCGGTATAATATCCCCGGCTGTGAGATTCTGAATCGAGAATTATCTCAACTGTTTTTTCTTTAGGTGCACCACAGATACTTCCTGCAGGGAGAAGCTTGTAAAGTATATCACCTATTTGACCCTGCCAACCTTTCGGAAGTGAGCCAGATACTTCTGAACTCATTTGTAGCAATTTTCTCCCTTGTGCTTCAATGGTATCAATGAATTTTGCCCTGCTAACAGCCACTTTTTGGGCAACCTGATTAAGGTCATTCCTTATCAGGTCGGTTATGGTGTTGTGTTCCGCAATTTCTTTTGGGTTGTTTCGCAGGCTGTGTTCGGCATTGGGAACTGAGGCATCAATGGTCCCTTTCATTGGAAACGATCTGATGGTGTTGTCATGAATTGTAATAAAAGTTTCTGGGCTGAAACAAATGAAATTGCTTTGATAGAGTACCTGGTATTTTGAATTCAGTCTTCCAAAAAGGGTTTCAGGAGAATAATTGGTTATTACTCTTGTTGAAATGGTATAGTTTGTCAGGTAGCTGTTCCCGTGGGTCAGGTTTTGCATAACTGTTTTATACCCTTTCTTATAGTCAGCAAATTTTGACGGCTTAGGATGAAAAACCGGTGCGTCAGGCAGTGCTGCCTGTATAGGCGGTACGATACTGGCATTCGGAAAAATGAAATAGAGGCCATTGTTTTGGCATTGACTTAAGGGTAATACAACGGGCTGCTCTGATAAAAAATCAATCAAGAACGCAAATGGTACTCTTTCTGAACCCAGGAGGTTCATTTTGTTTCTGGCCCATTCGCTTTGAGGTTTGGCAATCCATTTATTCATGGTGCAAAGCTATGAATTAGTGAAAATACTTTATGCCCTTTGTTTACCTTTGCTCAGTTTTTCGTCTATGAAACTATTGGTATTCGATAACCACGATTCATTTACTTACAACCTGGTTCAGATTATCAGGGAGTGGGGCAAATGTAGTTATTCTGTGTTGACCAGCGAGAAGTTGATAAACATCGATATCATGGATTTTGATAAGATGCTTGTTTCACCCGGACCTGGTCTGCCTTCTGATAACCCAAGGTTAATGGCTGCCATTAAACAAGCTTCGCTTAAAATGCCTGTTTTGGGTGTGTGTCTGGGGCATCAAGCCATAGCCGAAGCCTTTGGGGGTAAGTTGGTTCGTGCTAAATCAATTTATCACGGTGAGGATTCCCTGGTTGTTGTTGAACCATGTGGTTCGGAGTTGTTTAAAGGCTTGCCGGGTCGTTTTTCCGTAGGAAGATACCATTCATGGGTAGTTGATCCTCGTTTCCCTTCAGTGGATCTGTCTGTTACAGCACGGACGGAAGATGGAACTATTATGGCTCTTCAGCATAAAAAACTTCCCGTTTTTGGCGTCCAGTTTCATCCCGAATCCATCATGACCCCTTTGGGTGCAAAATTGGTTAGAAACTGGCTGGAACTTTAGTCCAATCTCTACTTTGTTGTGGCAGAAGCCACAATCCGAGAAAAGTGAGGAATCCATTTAATAAAAGTAGTTCAAATCCAAATCGATATCCATTTAGCAATTGTTCGGAGTAGCTGTTTATCAAGAAAGTAATAATAGGAGAAACAATTGCAACAACCGGTATTAGTCTGGTTTTTGGCATCCGTTTGCAAAACAATCCGAAGCTGAACAAACCGAGTAATGGGCCGTATGTATAACCTGCCATAGTGAAAACGGCATTGATTACACTGCTGTTATTTAGTGCTTTAAATACTACAATGGTTGCCATTACCACCACCGACACAGCTATATGCACCTGATACCGGGTCTTTTTCTGCCTCGGATCTTGTAGTTCTTTAATGTTCATGATATCAATACAGAAGGAAGTAGTGAGTGCCGTCATCGCGGAATCTGCACTCGAGAAGGCGGCGGCAATCACCCCAACGATGAATACCATGGCTGCCAATCCTCCCAGATAGTTCATGGCTAGGAGTGGGTAAAGTGCATCAGTATGAACGTATTGGTTGGTGGCCTGGTTGAGCATGAATCCATGGGAATCAGTAAAATTCAATCCCATTTGTTGGATGTACAAATACATTAAGGCTCCCATGAACAAGAACAAAAGATTCGCTGGTAAAAGAGTAAGACTAAAGGTAACCATGTTTTTCTGAGCGTCAGCCAACGACCGGCATGTCAGGTTTTTTTGCATCATATTCTGGTCCAGTCCGGTCATAACAATTGCAATAAAGGCTCCTGACAAAAATTGCTTGAAGAAATGGTAAGGAGATTTCCAATCCCAGTTAAAGACTGTGGTTAGCTCTGAATCTGATAAACTTTTTACAGCCTGTGGAACTGATAAGTCCATTTTCCCTAAAAGTATTACTATGGTTAGAGCCACAGCAAGAAGCATGAAAACTGTTTGCAGGGTATCGGTCCACACTATAGTTTTGATTCCGCTGCGGTAAGTATATAACCAAATCAGCAAAATTGTGATAGCAACTGATAATTCAAAGGGGATGTTGTAATGACTAAAAACAGCAATTTGCAAAACCATAGCTGCCAGAAAGAGTCGGAATGAGGCCCCAATGGTTTGTGAGATCAGGAAAAAAACCGCCCCGGTTTTGTAGGCAGGCCTGCCGAATCGATCACCCAGGTAGGTGTAAATGGAGATCAGGCTTCGCTTATAGTAAACCGGCATTAAAACAAACGCAATCACAGCATATCCTGCCAAATACCCGATCACGAGTTGAAAGTATTGAAAACCAATGTTGCCAACTTCACCAGGAATGGAGATAAGTGTAACACCCGATAGACTTGCTCCAATCATGCCAAATGCAACAAGGTACCAGGGTGACTGGCGGTTGGCTGTAAAAAATGTCTGATTATCTCCTTTTCCTGCGGTAAATTTGGCAATTAAAAGCAAAAGGCCAAAATACAATGCTATAACTATGAGTATGATATGAGGATTCATGGAATTAGTTCGGACTTATCTTTATAAAGAAGGTATTTTGATCGGGAAGCGCGGAAACTGTCCAGTTTTGGTTTCCAGCTTGCGCGGATTTCTTCTTCAGTTGATCCATTTTGAATCATTTTTCTGAATTTATCTCCTCCTGCTAGTTTGTCAAAAAATTGAGCTCTTTCAAAAAAACTTTTTTTATCGTTGAATTTCTTGAAAAAGTCGAGCAGAAAACTCAGATCAATTCTGGATAGCGAAGAGAAATTTCTCAGATCTCTTCCATAACACTGCACACCTTTTTGTGGCGGGTTGGTTGATACATGTGGGATGGGTTGGGGGGTGAAGTGAAATCGACCAAATGAGGTGTCAGGGTATCCCACTACCTGAAATGGGTAGGGTGTGCCTCGTCCAATACTGACAGGCGTAGCCTCAAAAAAACACAAGGAAGGATAAAGATTGATGGATTGCATGTTGGGCAAGTTCGGCGAAGGGGCAATCGGGAGCGAAATTTTTTGTCCATGATGGTAGTTTGCAACCGGAATGATGTCCATGAGAAGTTTTGAACTGTTTTGTATCCAATGTTCTCCGGCAATCATCCGGGCCAATTCTCCTGGTGTCATGGCATAAACAACTGGTATTGGATGCATCCCGACAAATGACCTGAAAGCTGTATCCAGCACAGGACCATCGATGTAGTGGTCGTTCGGATTGGGCCTGTCAAGAATCAGAAGTTTTTTCCCATTCAATGCACAGGCTTCCATAATATAGTGCATTGTTGAGATGTAGGTGTAGAATCTAACACCTACATCTTGAATGTCGTAGATCACCATGTCAATTTCTTTCAATTGACTGTCGCGTGGTTTTTTAATGCTTCCATAAAGCGAAATCACCCGTATCCCTGTTTTCGCGTCTGTAGAATCATCAATAAGTTCTCCATCAGCAGCATTGCCACGGAAACCATGTTCGGGAGCGAAAATTGCTTTGATCGAGGCTCCAAGTTTGAGGAGGGTATCAACCAAGTGTGTATTGCCAACCACAGAAGTGTGGTTCACAACCAGTGCAAGGTTTTTCCCTTTCAGCACAGGGGTGTACAAGTGGAGTTGTTCAGCTCCCGGAAGAGTTTTGCAGCACACGGTGTCAGCAATGCAGGCCTCATGCCCGTGCTGAAACATCTGGTTTTGACCATGCGATGTGTAGCAATACCAAAAGAAAACTAACAAGGGGATAATGTTGCCAATCATTCAACAAAAATACTGAAAACATCTTTTCCTTACCGACCTCACTGGAAGATGTTTTGTTGTTGATTTGTAGTTGTCTGGGGTTATGGTGTCTCGTTTGCACGTTTTTTTTAATGAAGAAAATCCGATTTTCTTGATTTTTTCATCTCTCTTTGTATATTTGCAAATAAGTATTCAAATACCAAATAAATGAATAAGCTATACCATGAGAAAAGAATTTACCATTGCAATGATTTTGTTACTTCTGCTGCATTTTGAAGTAAAATCACAGTTTTCATTAGATGCAGAATTGCGTCCGCGGAGCGAATACCGCCACGGTTTTAAGTCGCTCTTCTCTTCGTCTGATGAGGCTGCTTTTTTTGTGGCGCAACGTACGAGGTTGAGTGCTAACTACCTTACCGAAAAACTTTCGATGAAGATCAGTCTTCAAGATGTTAGGGTTTGGGGTGATGTCCCACAATTGTCTGTCAACGATAAACCGTTTATGGTGCATCAGGCATGGGCAGAGTACAAATTTTCACAGGTTTTTTCTGTTAAGGTAGGCCGTCAGGAAATTAGCTATGACGACCAGAGGATTCTTGGGGCGGTTGATTGGACACAGCAGGGACGAAGCCACGATGCAGCTTTGTTGCGTATGTCGAAAGGAAAATGGAAAGGCGATTTTGGAGTGGCTTTTAATCAGGATTCTGAAAAGCTTTCAGGCACAGTGCTAACCTTGAAAGGGACTTATAAGGCTTTACAGTATTTCTGGGGGCATTACCAAAACGGGAGTTTTGGTTTGAGCTTGTTGGCCTTAAACAATGGCATACAGTACGAAAACAAAGCCGATACTACTTTTAAAACTGTTTACAGCCAAACAATTGGAACCAGAATTACCTATGCTGCAGAACAGTTTTTAGTCAACGGGGCTGCCTATTGGCAGGGTGGTAAATCAGGAGCAGATAAAGAGTTGTCGGCTTGGTACGCTTCAGCCGAGTTTGGCATTAAACCGATCAGGGGTTTCTCTGGAATGCTTGGTGTGGAGATGCTTTCAGGAAATAGTATGAGTAAGCCTTCAACTGCTGATAATGCTTTCACCCCATTATATGGAACCAACCATAAATTCAATGGCTTTATGGATTATTTTTATGTTGGGAATCATATTGGAAATGTTGGGCTTGAGGATTATTACATTAATTTAGCTTATAATTATGGGAAATCTCAGATAAGTTTCGTTCCCCATCTCTTTAGAGCTCAAGGTGATGTTGTTGATAGTAAATCAGGCGAAGTTCTGAGTAAAAACCTGGGTGTTGAGCTTGATCTTACTTTTTCTCATAAAGTGTCTGATGATTTTATGCTGCAGGCTGGTTATTCTCAGATGTTTGCACAGGATGCTTTGGCTGTTTTAAAGGGGGGAGATGTTGAGACTACTCAAAATTGGGTATGGTTGATGCTCACTTTTAAGCCGGTATTGTTTAAAAATTAGTTGCCCTAAATGAATACATTATGAGTTTAAAAGCACTTATCGATTTTTTTATCCCACCTCCAAAATGGAGGTTGGCAGCAAGTCTGACAGGTGGTATTTTGATTGGTTTAATGGCCTTCTTATTTCGTATAAGCAATGCTACCTCCTACCTGGGCGATGCCCCTGAGACCTGTGTCAATTGCCATGTAATGCAACCACAATTTGCTACATGGTTCCACAGCTCTCATCGTGAGGTTGCTACATGCAACGATTGCCATGTGCCTCATAACAACTTTGCAAATAAATATTACTTTAAAGCAAAGGATGGCCTGAGGCACGCAACTATGTTTACCCTCAGAGCCGAGCCTCAGGTTATGCGCATCGGTGACGATGGAAAAGAGGTGGTCCAAAAAAACTGTATCCGCTGCCATTCCGACTTGCTTGATGACCCTCTAATGGCAGGTTACGAACAACAATTTAATGTTCATCGTACTGACAGGCCTTGTTGGGATTGTCATCGGGAAATCCCTCACGGTAGAGTTACCAGCCTTGCTTCAACATTCAATACACATGTTTCTAAACACCCTGATCCTGTCCCTCAATGGATACACAATTTGCTTAAAAAAGAAGTTAACAATAATAAAATTAAATAGTTATGAAATCAGAATCTAAAAAAAGAACCTTTTCTACCTGGATCATTTTTGGTGTGACCGTGGTAGTTGTTTTCCTCCTGGGCCTTCTTGCCGCCAGCATCGTGGACCGTAGAGCCGAAGGCGAATTTGTTTACAAGCCTAAAGCCTCTTTCGAACCTCAGGAGACCCGAAATCAGGTATGGGGTATTAACTTCCCAAGAGAATACCAAAGTTATATGAAAACCGCCGATACTACTTTCCGAAGTAAATATAATGGTAGTGCGATGATCGATATGCTTGCAGTTGATCCACGTTTGGTTGTGCTTTGGGCAGGTTATGGATTTTCTAAAGATTACAACCAGGGACGTGGTCATGCTTATGCCATAAAAGATGTCGTGAATTCGTTAAGAACAGGTGCACCAAAGTCGGCCGAAGACGGACCTATGCCTTCAACCTGTTGGACATGTAAAAGTCCGGATGTGGTAAGGGTTATGAGTGAAAAGGGCGTGAGAGAATACTATACCGGTACCTGGGCTTCACTGGGTCACGAAATTGTTAATCCGATCGGTTGTGCCGATTGTCATGACCCTCAAAGCATGAATCTTAGAATTACACGTCCAACATTAATTGAAGCCTTCCAGCGTCAAGGAAAGGATATTACCAAGGTTAGCCATCAGGAGATGAGGTCGCTCGTCTGTGCACAATGCCATGTTGAATACTACTTTGATAAAAGTGACAAAAAGAGCAACTACCTCACCCTGCCTTGGGATGGCGGCATGACAATGGAGGCTATGGAGGCCTATTATGACAACCTGGGTTTCTCTGATTGGACTCATGCTTTAAGCAAGGCTCCTATGCTTAAAGCACAACATCCCGATTATGAACTATATACAATGGGTGTACATGCCGACAGAGGGGTTAGCTGCGCCGATTGCCACATGCCATACAAATCGGAGGGGGGACAAAAATTTACAGATCATCACATTCAAAGTCCTTTAAACAATGTGGCAAATTCTTGCCAGGTTTGCCACAGAGAGGAGACCGCCAAACTCATTGCCAATGTTTTTGAGCGCCAGGATAAAATTATTGAAAACAGGGACAAGTTGGAGGAGTTGCTTGTTAGGGCTCACACAGAAGCAAAACTTGCCTGGGATAAGGGAGCAACTGAGCAAATGATGTCAGGAGCTTTAACCGATATCAGGCATGCTCAATGGCGTTGGGACTATGCAGCAGCAAGTCACGGCGCTTCATTTCATGCACCATTGGAAACATCCAGGGTGATCTCAAAAGGTATCGAGAAGGCTCAGGAGGCTAGATTAAAGCTAACCCGTGTTTTAAATGCTTTAGGCGTGGTTGATGAAGTGCCTTATCCTGATATTGACACCAAGGAGAAAGCGCAGGCATACATTGGTCTGCCGGCTGAAAAACTTAAGGCCGATAAAAACGAGTTCCTGAAAACAATGCTCCCGCAGTGGGTAGAAGCTGCCAAAGTAAGGGAATCGGGCTGGAAGGTGACCTATCTCTAGTACCGGTTTCTTGAAAATGTTAATTTTTCATGTGACACTGCTCTGTAAAGTGAGAGGTGTCACTTTATTTTTGGAAAAAACTAAAAAAAAATTTACCTTTGACGCGTTTTTTTTTTCTCTCTCTAAATTGTTCACCTGGATTATGTTATCTTTTTGAAAATTCTCTTGTGTGATGCTTTAGGCACGTTTTTTTCTGGTTTTTTGCCAAAAAATGGGCCAGGGGGGGGGTCACCTTTTTACAAAAATCGACATTAATATATATAGTGTGATCGTGACGAAGTTTTCTACGGAACAAATTTTAGAAGGAATCGTTAGTAACGACACACATGTGCTCGAGCATATTTATCGTTCTTTCTTTCCGAAAACTCTGGTTTATGTCAGATCAAATGGAGGTACCCGCGAAGATGCCTACGACGTGTTTCAGGAATCAGTTGTAATAGTACTTCAAAGGGTGCGAAAAGAACCTTTGGTGCTGAATTGTTCATTCGAGACCTATTTGATATCGATCGTTAAAATACTTTTTTATCACATGCGTTTAAGCGCTAAAAAACGAAATGCCGTTTTGTTGGATTACGAAAAGCTTACCGAGGAGATAGAAGAGATTGATGGCGAATTTCTCGAAACCTACAGACAGAACCAAATGTCAAACATCATACAGCGGCATTTTATAGATCTGAGTGAAGGGTGCCAAACCCTGCTTCGACTCTATATTGAACGGGTCTCTATACGAGAAATCGCTGACATGATGGGTGTAAGCGAAGGTTTTGTTAAGAAGAAGAAATATGCGTGTAAGCAAAAATTAATTAAACGTGTCATGGCCGACTTCGGCTCAAAAGAATTTTTTTATGAATAATCAAACCGACGAGCAGTTGTTAAATGGTTTTCTTGCTGGAAGCCTTAATCAAAGCGAAATCAAGGATTTGTCTACACGCCGGATGACCAATCCCGATTTGGACCGAAAACTTAGGCTGGCGTCAGCCATCGACGATCCGCTTTTAGATTGGCAATCGTTGCAACTTCGTAAAAAACTTGCCGATATCCACAAAAAGGAGGACTCTTATAGCGGGCTTTTTTATTCATTTGTAAAAAGGAAATTTGCAGTACCTGCCGCAGCTGCTATGTTTGTAATTCTTGTAGGGGTAGTTTACTTTTTCAGCAATTCTCCAGTCAATAGTGATAACCTATACGCTGCTTACTACGAGCCTGTGAAGCCGTTTTTCATGCAGCGTTCTACAAATGTGGTTGCTGATGAGTCCACAGATTTTGCGCGTGGCATGCAATGCTATGATTCCAAAAATTTTTCTGATGCTGCTAAGTTGCTATCCGGTCAGGCTGGCAATATGGCTGCTCGTTTTTACCTGGCGATCTCGATGATGGAACTTGGTGATTTTAAGAAAGCTTCTGAAAACCTGAGTGTTGTTGCTGCCGATCAGTCGAACCTTTTCAACGATCAAGCTACATGGTATCTGGCTTTATCTTATCTTAAGATGGGTGATATAGAGAAAACTCGAACAGAACTCAAACGAATTGCCTCTGCTCAAAGTTACTACAACGATAAAGCACTTGAACTTCTGGAAGAATTGTAGCCTGATTAGTTTTTTGTTCTGTATGCCATTGAATCAAATTAAAGTTTACCCCGTGCTTTCTTAACGATCACGAACAAGGCTCCTAGAAGCAATATTGAAAGCGTTAAAATCGTATAGGGTAACCTCTTTTGTTCGCTTAGCGAAACAATGGGTTGGTTTGAGCCAATCATTACATACGATGACCAGAAATAAGGATGAGATCTTAACCTGTCAGCCTGTTCCAGATAGTTTAGTTTTGCCTGCTTCAGTGCGTTATCAATTGGCTCTCCTTGGATCAGGTTGTTGTAGAAGATGGGCATCAAACCCGATGCAGACTCATCCTCAGCTTCCCATAAAGTCATTACAACCGAAGGAACTCCCGAATAAATGAATCCACGAGCAAGGCTCATAACACCTTCTCCGTTAATTAATTGCCCTATTCCTGTGTTGCAGCTACTCAATACAGCTAATCTGGCGTTGAGATCCAGGTTGTAAACTTCATAAGCGTTTAGCATCTGATCTTCTGTGCTGTCGGGAATATTTGAAAATATCATTTTGCTGTACATCGGGTTGTCTTTGTCAATCATGGTATGAAGAGCCAGATGTAAAATTTCATAATCGCCAGATATTTTTTTGAATACCCGTTCTGTTGCCTGCTCTTTCATGAATATCTCACCTCCACTGATAGTGTTTGAGATCTGTCTCACCTCCTCCCGAATCCCGGGGATGTCTCGTAGAGCAAGTACATCGGAGATTGTATCTTTTGTTGTTGCTTCTCTGTTTTGGTAAATTGGCGCAAAGCCAATAAAGGGTTTCTGCCCGCTTTTCTTCTTGGGATTGCTAATGTAATTTTGGGAAGCAGTGTAACTGTAGCGGATCGTATAGTGTTTTAAAAGATAGTCCAAGGTGTGGTAATCAGGTATCTTTGATTTGGGCAAGGCCCTGATCAGGGTTTCGAAAGGGATGTATCCGAGTATGCCATCAGGTATGATTATCAAATGAGATGAATGAATGTGCGGAATGCTCGGCTCAATTAATGTTTTATAGAGCAATAAAGAAGATTTGGTATAAGCCGAAAACCTTTCATTAGGCTCTCCAAGCAGCCCATGCCTGATATTGTCAATATATCCGGATACTAAAATTGGAAAATCGCTTTTCAAGGGGGTTGTATGAAGCAAGAATGTGTCTTTAGAAAGAATAAAGGTGTATAATAAATCGTTGGTGAGAGAGTATTCAATGATGGTTTCGTTTGATAGTTTATCACGTAATTCTTTAACTGATAACATTTTATTACCATATCTGTTAGACTGGATATTTAGATTCGAATCTTTTGTTTTTGTCATCACCAATTCCAGCTCTTGCTCTAGTTCAAAAAGCTTTTCTCTCCAAAGGTCGATTTTTGAAAGTTTTGGATTCTCCATTTTGTATTCATCATAAATCAGCTTTTTATATCCAGCGATGTTGTTTCTGAGCTTTCGAGCCTCCGATTGTTGATTCCTTTTAGTTTTATCTTTATAGTTGATGCCTTCGCGATCGTTGAGTCCTGCCATTAAGATAGCCGACTTTCCATTCTCAGCAAATCTAAAAGCCTCTGACAGATAATAATTGTCACCAGTTACATTGTATAAGGTGGTAGTGGTGCGTAAGGCTCCAGCCAGATACTCGCGCAATCTGCTGCTGATTGCCAAGTTGCTTTCCTCTGAACTCATTTGGTTGCGAATCTGGTTGATTACGTTAGAAGTAGTTTTGTAATTATTGAAACTTAAATATAAGTCTTTGAGTTGATTATTGGTTTTATATAACCTATAAAATGCATCTCCTTTTCCTGCCAATGCATTCATTAGGTAATAATCTGGTGATTGAAAGGAGGTGGATGGGCTTGTATGAGGATTTGATTCGTTGAATCCATCTTCCAAAGATAACAATGCGTTGTGATAATATTGAAGTCCTTCTGTCAGATTTTCCTGGTTTAAGGCCAGCTCTCCAAGTCTTAGATAGCATCCGGCTACGTCCCTGTTTTTTTCTCCAAAAAGCTGTTTATTAATCTTTAAGGCTTTTTTGTAATAATTTGCTGCTAATTTGTTTTGTCCTGTTGTGTGTAAAAAGTTGCCATACTGTAAATAGCTTGCTGATAACTCGTAGTGAAATTTGCCATATTTGGCTTCTGCCATCTCGATAGCTTTTAAAAAATTCTTTTCAGCCTGATCGTATTCCTGCAGGGCTTCCAGACTTCGACCTAAATTCCTGTAAGTTTTTATGTTATTTAATGCTGACTCACTTCCTGATAAACTAGCCATGTAGTAGTCAACAGATTTTTTATACTCCTGTCTGATGAAATATATGTGCCCAATGTTCATCTCAATCTCCTTTATCCGTGGATGCCCGGGGCTTTTTCGGCGAAGCATGCTAAGGGATTTGTTGTAGTACATCAGGGCTCTTTCGTAATCTCCAGATAAGCTGTAAAGATTCCCTTTCAAATTGTAAACGATGTCTATTTCTGTTGTTTCTACTTTTTTTAAACTTAAAAGGAGTGATTCAGCTGTATTCAACATGTTGAATGCAGAATCAAGGTTCCCAAGTGTGGTTTCTGTTTGACCCAGGTTAAGAAATGCAAGTGCAATGTTTTGAATATCTGTCGATTGTCCTCCATTTTGCTTTTCAGCTAATGATCTTAGTTGATAGTCTCTGGCTTTACTGTAATCACCCATTCTTGCAAAAGTAATCCCCAGATTTTCATGATATTTGGCGAGAAGTGCTGTCTTATTTTCTTTTTTGGAGGCTAATGAGTTGATTGCTAAGTTTAAGTTTTGAATTGATTCTGTAAAACGCTCCATGTTTGAATAGGCCATTCCTAAATTATTGTAGGTAACCGATAAAGAGGTGTCGTTGTCAGCGAGGACAGTTCTTTTAATCTCCAGAGACTTCTTTAGCAGGTTAATAGCTGCGAAATTCTCGTTGAAAATGATTTTAAGTGTCCCCTGCAAGTGTTTTATATCACCCAGAAGTAACGGAGAATTAAGTTTCCAATTGGAATATAGACTGTCTGCAGAGCCAATGGATGATTGAGAGAGTTGAAACTCTCTGTTGTTTTTATACAGAGTGGCTAGTTTGAACAAGGCCGCTACGTATCCTTCATGGTTTTTGGCCTCTGAGAGCGATTTTAATGCTTGTATGTAAACCTTTTTAGCCTCTTCGGTTTTGCCAATTTTCTCCAGCCTTGCCGCTTCTTTTTGCCATTCAGGAATAACATCTGGATTGAAAACAGCCTGTAGGGTGGGGGTGTATATAAAGAAAAACAGTAAAGTTGTCAAAACAACAACAAACAATACGATGGCTTTCAGTCGCATCAGTAATCGAAGAGTTAACAGTTAGCAGTAGTTATTAAACGGATCAATTCCCGTTCAGTGTTTGCAAATTTATATCTTTCGGTCTTGTTGTGCTAATAAAGTTTATAAAAAAAGGCGGCACATCCGCAGAAGGCCGCCTATTTTTGATTTAGGTTAGGTTAACGTCCTATAAATAGCTTCCCTGTTGTCGATAGTTCTGGGGTGGTGGCTAACCGCAATCGATAGGTAACAACCGATTCGTTGTTCCTGAGGTCGATTATTCGGCTATAGGTGTTGCTCCCTGGATTTACCGAAAATTCCTGAGATGCAACAAGGCGTCCTGAAAGATCAAATATGTCCAAAACCGCATGCTGTTGAGCTTCGGATACAATTGATACATGAAGCGTGTTCCCTTGTAGATAGATTTGATGATTCATTTCAATCTCAGAAACCGTTGTTGCTGCCGAAGTTTTTAAGGTAACATTCTCAACAACCTCACCGTTGCTTGAAATGAAATGGCTCTCTATGGCTGGTGTTAGCAAAATGTTATTCCCTGATAAAGTGAATATTACACTTCCGGCAATTAAATTAACCGGTTTAGCATCTTCTGCCATCCAGGTAATTCTTAATTGCTGGTCTTTAATTGTATATTGACATCCAGGAAGTTGAGATTCAAGGCTGAGGATCGATGTTTGTTCATCGAGGTCAAAAACCAGTACAAAACCTGTAACCGAATTATCCTTTGCCAGTATAATGTTTTGATTGTCATAAGAATTAGCTCCATTAACATCCATAAAGACCGATGCATGATTACCTATAGTCAGATTGGGAACATAAGTACCGTTTACATCAGCTGCCGACGTTCCTCCCATATTGGTATTGTCTTTCAGTCCTGTGGTAACAGTTGCTGAAGTAAAAAACCAATCGCCCGCTGGGAAAGGGTATCCGTTTAAAAACCATCCTATTACAATGGTTGTGTAGTCATCCCATCCTACCTGACCGTCGCCAGTTACATCAGCAGCAACTTGTTGTATGGGAGATAGATTGGTGAATCCCAGAAGGTGAAGAAGCACAAGATACGAGTCGGTTAGTGTTACACCTCCTGCCGATAATGTTGTAGAAGCGTTGAGCTCATAGGTGCCATCAGGAATGTTAAGGAAGGTGTATTTTCCTGCATTATCAGTGTTTACAGTTGCTATCACCTCACCTGACATAGTTGTCATGGTTACCTGTGATGATGGAATAGGTTTGGAAGGATTGTTGTGATACAAAAGGTATCCTTCAACTGTGTTCTGTGCAAAAGCGCCAGAAACAAAAGCAAGTAACGAAAAAGAGATCAGTAAAAGATTAGTTTTTAATTTCATGGTGAACAAGTTTAGGTTTAGTATGAAATAATCAGTATTTTCTATAATTTGGAAAGGTAAAGGTACGAACAGGTTTCTTAATCACAATCACAACCAATACGTGCCTATATATTAATGTCAATTTTGGTAAAAAGGTGACCCCCCCCCAAGCCCTTTTTTTGACTTTTTTTTAAAACACATGTTGATTTTATTTATGTGATATGATGTAATGCAAATAATATCAAGTTATTGTGATCAGGATTGTGATGAAAATTTTTTTTCATTTTTTTTCATTTCAAATGTGATAAATTGCACTTAATGCTCAGTTTAACCTTGGATTTTCAACCTGAATTCTTTTTGGGTTGTTTTGGCACCCCCAGTTTAGTTGTTTTGTTCAGCTTTTGTTATGAAAATTGCCGAAATAGTCGAGTCAGTCCTCGTTAAAATCCTACTATTTTGCTATCTCACTGAATACAAGTGTTATTATGCCTTTTGAGTGTTTCGTTTTGGTGATACAGTTCAGATGCCAGGTTAAATCACTCAAAGAAATACCATTTAAGGATAGAGGCTGCATACTTGTTTCAAATTTTTATGCTGGTTAGTAAATATTTGAATGAAAATTTATACCTTTGCGCCCTATTATTAATTTAACCAAGGAAGAGGTATTTGTTATGATTATTGTTCCTGTAAAAGAAGGCGAAAGCATCGACAGAGCTTTGAAAAAACTCAAACGCAAATTTGAAAAAACCGGTGTAGTCAGAGAATTACGGGCTCGCCAGAAATTCACCAAACCCTCAGTTATTGCTAGGGAACGTCGTTTGAAAGCAATTTATGTTCAGCAGTTGCGTGCTGCCGAGGAAGCTTAATTGCTTAGCTAGGGACAAATCAAAAAGAAGGCTTGCCGGTAAGGCAGGCCTTTTTTTATCTATCTTAGCCTGTTAGAGTAAAAAGGTTCTCCTATGGAAGATTATTTTCAATATCTCTCTTTTGAAAAGCGATACTCCAATCATACGATAAAAGCCTACAAGGCAGATCTTGATAGTTTTCGCTCTTTTCTTCTTTCTCAGTATTGCCTAACAGATGATCATTTGGCTACCAGGCAGATGGTTCGATCCTGGATTCATCAATTAGTTGATCAAGGAATGGTTGCGACAACATTAAGAAGGAAGATAAGTACTTTGCGGTCTTACTACAGATTTTTAGTTATTCGAGATGTGTTAGATGTTAGTCCCGTTAGTAAAGTTGTTTTACCTAAAACAGGAGCCCGTCTGCCAAAGTTCGTTCCACAACCCGACATGATGAAGCTTTATGATAGTGACAGGGACAACAATACCAATCAACAGGTAAGGGATCAGTTGATTATCCAGCTTCTGTATAGTACTGGAATGCGAGTTTCGGAAATTTGCGATCTGAAGTTTTCTCAGATTGATCTTTCCAGACAGGTTGTTAAGGTTTTAGGTAAAGGATCAAAAGAGCGCATAATACCTTTAACTCCCGTAACAGCTGAAGAATTGAGGCTTTGGTGTTGTTCGGTCACTCTGTCGGATTGCGAAGAAAGTGCTGATGGCTATGTTTTTAAAACTGAGCAAGGCAAAAAAATATACCCAAGACTTGTTTATCGCATCGTAAAGTACTATCTTAGCCAAGTGACCACCATTGATAAGAAGAGTCCACATGTGCTGCGGCATAGTTTTGCTACACATTTGCTCGATGAAGGGGCAGAGTTGGTTGCCATTAAAGCACTTCTAGGACATTCAAGTCTGGCGGCTACACAGGTATATACTCATACCTCTATAGACAAAGTTCAACGAATTTACAAACAGGCTCATCCACGAGCCACTAAGCGAAAGGAGTGAAAACATGAACGTTACAATTAATTCAGTTCATTTTAAGGCTGATCAGAAGCTGGAAAATTTCATTCAGTCAAAAGTTGAGAAGCTTTCTGGGCTTTTCGATGGTATTTTGGGTTCCGATATCATGCTCAAATTAGAGAATACCGAGAATCCGGAGAACAAAATTGCCGAGGTAAAGCTATTAATCAGGGGAAACGACTTGTTTGCCCGCAAGCAATGCAAGACATTTGAAGAGGCTACTGATCAGGCTGTTGAGGCTTTGAAAAAACAGTTGGAGAAACATAAAGTAAAACTCAGAGGAAAATAATTTTAAAAATTTTGCACAAAAGTTTTGTGCGTTCAAGATTAGTTATTACTTTTGCAGTCCTTTTAAACGGGACTGCTTTTTTTGAGGGGTTATCGCAGAAACGGGAAAAAGGAAAGACAAAAAGTTCTTTGAACCCTTTGTCGAAGGGGAGATTCCAGAGCGGTCAAATGGGGCAGACTGTAAATCTGTTGGCGCAGCCTTCGGAGGTTCGAATCCTCCTCTCCCCACCCTCCGACAAATACGTGAGGAATTAGCGGAAGTAGCTCATTTGGCAGAGCGAAAGCCTTCCAAGCTTTAGGTAGCGGGTTCGAGCCCCGTCTTCCGCTCCATTCCGCAAATTAGCCGATGTAGCTCAGGGGTAGAGCACTTCCTTGGTAAGGAAGGGGTCACGAGTTCAATTCTCGTCATCGGCTCAAAACCTTTTTGTAAGGTAGATTTTAATATGCATAAACTGTTTTAATATGGCAAAAGAAAAATTTGATCGTTCCAAACCGCATGTAAATATTGGAACAATTGGTCACGTTGACCATGGCAAAACCACTCTCACTGCTGCTATTACCCTGAATCTGGCTGCTAAAGGTTTGTCGGAGTTCAGGTCGTTTGATTCAATCGACAACGCTCCAGAAGAAAAAGAACGTGGTATTACCATTAACACTGCTCACATTGAGTATCAAACTGCTAACCGTCACTATGCTCACGTTGACTGTCCTGGTCACGCTGACTATGTGAAGAACATGGTAACTGGTGCTGCTCAGATGGACGGTGCTATTATCGTTGTTGCAGCTACCGATGGTCCTATGCCTCAGACCCGCGAGCACATCCTTCTCGCTCGTCAGGTAGGTGTGCCCCGTCTGGTTGTGTTTATGAACAAGGTTGACCTTGTTGATGATGAAGAGTTGTTAGATCTCGTTGAAATGGAAGTTCGCGAATTGTTGAGTTTCTACGGTTTCGATGGTGATGCTACTCCCGTTATCCGCGGATCAGCCCTTGGCGCTTTGAACCAAGAGCCCAGTTGGTCAGAAAAAGTATTCGAGTTGATGGATGCTTGTGATAGCTGGATTCCCCTGCCCCCGCGCGATGTTGACAAGCCTTTCCTGATGCCTGTAGAGGACGTGTTCTCAATTACAGGTCGTGGAACAGTTGCCACCGGAAGAATTGAAACTGGTGTTATTCACACAGGTGATCCTGTTGAAATCATCGGACTTGGTGCTGAAAAACTGAAATCAGTAGTTACTGGTGTTGAAATGTTCCGCAAGATTCTGGATACTGGTGAAGCAGGCGACAATGCCGGACTGTTGCTCCGTGGTATCGATAAAGACGAGATTCGCAGGGGTATGGTTATTGCCGCTCCTAACTCGGTGAAACCCCACAACCACTTCAAGGCTGAGGTTTACATCCTGAAGAAAGAAGAAGGTGGACGTCACACCCCATTCCATAATAAATACCGTCCGCAGTTCTACTTCCGTACAACTGACGTAACTGGTGAAGTAACTCTTCCCGCTGGTGTTGAGATGGTTATGCCTGGTGACAACCTCACTGTAGAAGTAACATTGATTTATGAAATTGCCATGAGCCTTAACTTGCGTTTTGCTATCCGTGAGGGTGGACGTACTGTAGGTGCAGGTCAGGTAACTGAAATTCTAGACTAAGTTTGACTAATTCTTTTGCATATTAAAATTTTGAAGGTGTCCCGTGTCAAGGGATGAAATCCCGCGGGACACCTTTTTTATGCAAAGAATAGTTATTAACAAACGGGTGTAGCTCAATTGGTAGAGTAGTGGTCTCCAAAACCATTGGCTGGGAGTTCGAGTCTCTCCACCCGTGCAAATTTTTGACCAAGAATGGCAAAATATAAGGTTATAGAATATGTTCAGGAGTCGTATGATGAACTCATCAACAAGACCTCCTGGCCTACTTGGGCTGAGCTCCAAAGTAGCGCTGTTATTGTATCCATTGCTTCCCTGATCATCGCTCTTGTGGTGTTCTTGATGGATATATCTTTCGAAAACATTCTGAAACTCTTTTATAGTTTATTCTAGCAGAGTTTTAGAAGTTTGCTTTTTTTGATCAATTTCTTTGTTACAGGGTTTAAGTATGAGCGAACAGAACAGAAAATGGTATGTGGTACGCGCTGTGAGCGGAGGCGAGAAAAAGGTTAAACAATATCTGGAATCAGAAATTGCGCGCCTTCAACTTCAAGACTTCGTGAGTCAGGTTCTTATCCCTACTGAGAAAGTTTACCAGATTCGAAACGGGAAGAAAGTTAGCAAGGAGAGGAATTACTTTCCTGGCTATGTGCTTATTGAGGCCAACCTTGTTGGAGAGGTTCCTCACATTATCAGGAATATTCCAGGGGTTTTAGGATTCCTGGGAACTAAAGACGAGCCTGTGCCTTTGAGAAAAGGTGAGGTAAATCGAATTCTGGGTAAAGTGGACGAACTGGCAGAACAGGGAGAGGAACTCAATGTGCCTTTCATCATTGGTGAATCTGTCGTGGTGGTTGATGGTCCCTTTAATAGTTTCAGCGGAATAATCGAAGAGATTAACGAGGAAAAGAAAAAATTGAAGGTGATGGTCAAGATCTTCGGCCGCAAAACCCCGTTAGAATTAGGATTCATGCAGGTAGCAAAGGAATAAATCAACAGAGTCCGGTGTTACGACGGACTCAATTCACTACATCTTTAATTACATTTTAACAATGGCAAAAGAAGTAAGCGGATTAATCAAATTACAAGTTAAAGGAGCCGCTGCAAACCCATCACCACCCATTGGTCCTGCTTTGGGATCAAAAGGTGTCAATATCATGGAGTTTTGTAAGCAGTTTAACGCTCGTACTCAGGAGATGGCTGGGAAAATTCTTCCAGTTATTATTACTGTTTACAAGGACAAATCTTTTGATTTTGTAATTAAGACCCCTCCGGTTGCTGTTCAGCTGATGGATGCTGCTAAACTTAAGGGAGGTTCTGCTGAACCTAACCGTAAAAAGGTAGCGTCGGTATCCTGGAATCAGGTTAAAGAAATCGCTGAAGGCAAAATGGCCGACCTGAACTGCTTCACCATCGAATCCGCAATGAGTATGGTAGCTGGAACGGCCAGGAGTATGGGAATCACGGTTACGGGTGAGAATCCCTTAGCCACAAACTAATCGGATGTAATGTCCGGAATTTTGAATTATTAACACTGCTTTGAAATGGCTAAACTTACAAAGAAACGCAAAGAAGCTTTGGCAAATTACGACGGCACGAAAGTGTATGCCCTGTCGGAAGCAGCCCAGGTTGTGAAGAAGATTACCACCACGAAGTTTGATGCATCAGTTGATATTGATGTAAGGCTCGGGGTTGATCCTCGTAAAGCCAATCAAATGGTTCGCGGTATCGTTACTCTTCCTCATGGCAGTGGTAAAACCGTCAGAGTGCTGGTGTTGTGTACTCCCGATAAGGAGGAAGAAGCCAGAGCAGCAGGAGCCGACCATGTAGGTCTTGATGATTATATTGCCAAGATCAAAGGAGGGTGGACCGATGTAGATGTAGTTATTACGATGCCAAGTGTCATGCCTAAAATTGGTGCGTTAGGTAAAATCCTGGGTCCACGTGGCCTCATGCCTAATCCCAAATCCGGTACAGTCACTATGGAAATCGGTAGCGCTGTCAGGGAAGTAAAAGCTGGTAAAATTGACTTTAAAGTAGATAAATTCGGTATCATTCATGCCGGTATCGGGAAAGTTTCTTTTGATGCTGATAAAATCACTGAAAACGCCAGAGAGCTGATTCAGACTATCATCAAATTGAAACCGACTGCTGCTAAAGGCACTTATGTGAAGAGCATCTATCTGTCGAGTACCATGAGCCCTGGAATTCAGATTGATCCACGTTCGGTAACCGTTTAAGTAAGGTTCCTGTAAAAAATTATGTGAGTCATGAGAAAAGAAGAGAAGAATCAGCTTATCGATGTACTGACGGAGGAGCTTCTACAAGCATCCACTTTCTACCTGACGGACACGTCGGCTTTGAACTCAGAGAATACCAGTCAACTGCGTCGTCTCTGTTTTAAAAAAGAAATCAGACTGAAGGTTGTTAAAAACACCCTGCTTCAAAAGGCTATGGAACGCACTGGTCGCGACTACAGCGAACTGTTCCCGGCTTTAAAAGGGTCAACCTCCATCATGTTTTCGGAAGCCGGAAACGGTCCTGCCCGTCTAATTAAGGAATTCAAAGAAAAGTTTAAAACCGAAAAACCTGTTTTAAAAGGTGCTTATGTTGAAGAAACTAGCTACCTTGGTGAAAACCAACTTGAATTTCTTGCTAACATCAAGTCGAGAACCGAACTTATTGGCGACATTGTTGGTCTGTTGCAGTCTCCCGCTCGTAATGTTATTTCTGCATTGCAATCGAGTGGTGGCAAACTGGCCGGAATCGTCAAAACTCTGTCCGAACGACCTGAATAAATTGCCCTTCCGGATGCAATTGCCGCCGGGAATGAAAATTGATACATTAACAGAATTAAATTCAACACTTTAAAAATAGAATTACAATGGCAGATCTGAAAGCTTTTGCTGAACAGTTGGTTAACCTGACCGTAAAAGAAGTTAACGAACTTGCTAAAATCCTTAAAGAAGAATACGGAATCGAACCCGCAGCTGCTGCTGTAGCCATCGCCGGCCCTGCTGCTGGTGGAGCTGCTGAAGTAGAAGAAAAAACCAGTTTTGACGTTATCCTTAAGGATGCCGGCAAAGAAAAACTGAAAGTTGTAAAACTGGTTAAAGAACTCACCAGCCTTGGTCTGAAAGAAGCCAAAGAACTGGTTGACGCTGCCCCGAAACCCGTGAAAGAAGGCGCCTCCAAAGACGAAGCCGAAGCACTCAAGAAAGCACTCGAAGAAGCTGGAGCAGAGGTTGAAGTTAAGTAAGAGGATCGAATTTACAATTAATCCTGATATGAACTACCGCCATATTTATGCGCGGTAGTTCATATCTTTCTGCATTATTAATTGTACGCTGTTTTTTTTCTTCCACTTAAAAAACCTTACCAACTTGGCTTCACAAAATAACCATCGAATCAGTTTTGCATCCACCCAGATTCAGGCTGCTCATCCTGACTTTCTCGATATACAGTTGCAGTCGTTTCAGGAGTTTTTTCAAATTAGTACAAATCCTGAAAATCGCGCCAACGAAGGTCTGTATAAGGTATTTGCCGAAAATTTTCCTATCACGGATGCACGGAACAATTTTGTTCTAGAATTTCTTGACTATTATATTGATCCTCCCCGATATTCCATCGAAGAGTGTATCGAACGCGGCTTGACTTACTGTGTGCCGCTGAAAGCTAAACTGAAACTTTATTGTACTGACCCCGAACACGAAGACTTTGAGACTATCATACAAGATGTTTATCTTGGTATGATCCCTTATATGACGCCCAAGGGAACCTTTGTGGTTAATGGAGCCGAACGTGTGGTGGTTAGTCAATTGCACCGAAGCCCTGGTGTCTTTTTTGGCGTTCACCGTCACGCCAATGGCACCCTGCTGTATTCTGCACGTATTATTCCGTTCAAAGGGTCATGGATGGAGTTTACAACCGATATCAACAATGTTATGTATGCTTACATCGACCGCAAAAAGAAATTGCCGGTCACTACCTTGTTGAGGGCAATTGGTTATGAAAGTGACAAAGATATTTTAGAGATTTTTAGCCTCGCGCAAGAAGTTAAAGTTTCTAAAACCAACCTTAAAAAAGCAGTTGGAGCCAGATTAGCTGCAAGGGTTGTAAGAACATGGGTCGAAGATTTTGTGGACGAAGATACCGGTGAGGTAGTTTCCATTGAGCGTACTGAGGTGCTGATAGACAGAGAAATAGTCTTAGAACAGCATCATATTGACAGCATTATTGAGGCTGATGTTAAAACCATCCTGCTGCACAAAGATGAAACAGATGGGGTTGACTACTCAATTATCTTCAATACCCTTCAAAAGGATACCGCTAACTCAGAAAAAGAGGCTGTCGAGTATATTTACAGGCAATTGCGCAATGCTGAACCTCCTGATGAGGAGACAGCCCGCGGCATTATCGATAAATTATTCTTCTCAGACAAGCGTTATGACTTGGGTGAAGTTGGCAGGTATCGTATCAACAAAAAACTTGAACTCGATATTCCAATGGAAACCCGGGTTCTTACCAAAGAGGATATAATCAGTATTATCAGATATCTGGTTGAATTGGCCAACAACAAAACCGAGGTTGATGATATTGACCACCTTAGTAACCGCAGAGTGCGTACGGTTGGAGAACAACTTTATGCTCAGTTCGGCGTAGGTTTGGCTCGTATGGCACGAACTATTCGCGAGAGAATGAACGTTCGTGATAACGAGGTGTTTACGCCTATGGATCTCATCAATGCCAAGACCCTCTCTTCGGTTATTAATTCCTTCTTTGGAACTAACCAACTTTCCCAATTCATGGATCAAACAAACCCGCTGTCGGAGATCACGCACAAGCGCAGAATTTCTGCATTGGGTCCTGGTGGTTTGTCTCGCGAAAGAGCTGGTTTTGAGGTTCGTGACGTTCACTACACGCACTACGGTCGTCTTTGCACAATCGAAACTCCTGAAGGACCTAACATCGGTCTGATTTCCTCGTTGTGTGTGTATGCAAAAATCAATTCACTAGGCTTCCTCGAAACTCCTTATCAACGCGTGGTTGATGGGAGGGTGATGCTTGAGGAGGCTCCTCTTTATCTTAGTGCTGAAGAGGAAGAAACCAAGATCATTGCTCAGGCTAAAACACCAATTAATGCCGACGGAACTTTTACTGAAGATAAGGTAAAAGCCCGTTATATCGCTGATTATCCTATTGTTGAAGGAACAAAAATCGATCTTATCGATACCGCTCCCAACCAGATAGCATCAATTGCTGCTTCGCTTATCCCATTCCTTGAGCATGATGATGCCAACCGTGCCTTGATGGGATCGAACATGATGCGCCAAGCAGTTCCTCTTTTGAATCCCGAAGCTCCGATTGTTGGAACGGGGATTGAAGGACAGGTGGCTCGCGATTCGCGTGTACTAATCAATGCCGAAGGTACTGGAGTTGTAGAGTATGTTGATGCCCGCGAGATCAGAATCAGATACGAACGGGATGAAAATGAAATCTTGGTTAGTTTTGATGATGACATCAAATCCTACGAATTGACCAAGTTCATGCGAACCAACCAGAATACCTCTGTTAATCTTCGTCCGATCGTCAGAAAAGGTGATAGAGTTGTAAAAGGACAGGTTTTGTGTGAAGGTTATGCTACCCAAAAAGGTGAACTGGCATTAGGTCGAAATCTGATGGTTGCTTTCATGCCTTGGAAGGGTTACAACTTTGAGGATGCTATCGTTATCTCCGAAAAAGTGGTGAAGGAAGATATCTTTACCTCCATTCACATAGAAGAATTTACATTGGAAGTGCGCGATACCAAACGTGGGATTGAAGAGCTTACCAGCGACATTCCAAACGTAAGTGCCGACGCTACCAAAGACCTTGACGAAAATGGTCTGATCAGAATTGGTGCTGAAGTTAATGAAGGTGATATCCTCATCGGAAAGATCACTCCTAAGGGTGAAAGCGATCCCACTCCTGAAGAGAAGTTGCTCAGGGCCATTTTTGGTGATAAAGCCGGCGACGTGAAAGATGCTTCGTTGAAAGCACCCCCGTCGATGAAAGGGGTTGTAATTGATAAGCGCTTATTCTCCAGAGCTTTCAAGGATAAAAAGACCAAAGTAAAAGAGAAAGATCAGGTTAAAGAACTTGATGAAGAGTTCAACCGCGCTACCATTGAGCTAAAGAATAAGCTTGTCGATAAATTGATGCTTATACTGGATGGCAAGGTTTCGCAAGGGGTTTATAGCAATTTCAAACAGGAGTTGGTACCTAAAAAGGCTAAGTTCACACCCAAAATGCTGTTTGATATCGACTACATGACTGTTAATCCTGGGAAATGGACTGCCGATAAGGATAAAAACGACCTCATTAAAGAGTTGATTAACAATTACAACGTCAAATATCGTGAGGTATTGGGTGTTGTTAACCGTAAGAAGTTTGTGGCAACCGTAGGTGATGAACTTCCCAATGGTATTGTTCAGATGGCTAAAGTGTATGTTGCCAAGAAGCGTAAATTGCGCGTTGGTGATAAAATGGCCGGACGACATGGTAATAAGGGTATTGTCGCAAAAATTGTCCGCGAAGAGGATATGCCTTTCCTTGCCGATGGTACACCTGTTGACATTGTTCTTAATCCTTTGGGCGTGCCTTCACGTATGAACCTGGGTCAGATTTATGAAACGATCCTTGGATGGGCAGGAAAGCGGCTTGGACGTACATTCGCTACTCCGATTTTTGACGGAGCCAGTGATGAAGAGGTTAACAACCTTTTAGCAGAAGCCAATTTGCCGCGCAACGGAGTTACCCATTTGTTTGATGGAGGTACAGGTGAACGCTTTGACCAACCAGCAACTGTGGGCTACATCTATATGCTTAAGCTGCATCATATGGTTGACGACAAAATGCACGCTCGTTCAATTGGTCCATACTCCCTGATCACGCAACAACCTCTTGGAGGTAAAGCTCAATTCGGGGGACAACGTTTCGGAGAAATGGAAGTTTGGGCTCTTGAGGCTTTTGGAGCTGCTCATATTCTTCAGGAAGTACTCACCGTGAAGTCCGACGATGTTGTTGGCCGTGCCAAAGCATACGAGGCTATCGTTAAAGGTGAAAACATGCCTGTACCCGGAATCCCTGAATCGTTCAATGTGTTGGTGCACGAATTACGTGGCTTAGGCCTCAACGTTGCCTTCGAATAAACGATTCTAACCTGTAAGTGAGGACGACCTTGTTGTCTGCAATCCTCACTTACAGGATTTTTTAGTTTGTGGTTGTTTTTTAGTCTGTTAACTGAATAAAGATCAAAATAATATGGCCTTTCGCAAAGATTCCAATACCGTTAATAGCAGTTTCAGTCAGATATGCATCAGCTTGGCAGCTCCTGAATCGATACTCGAAAAATCGAGTGGTGAGGTGCTGAAGCCTGAAACGATCAATTACCGCACTTACAAACCCGAACGCGATGGTTTGTTCTGTGAACGGATTTTTGGTCCTGTAAAAGACTGGGAGTGTCACTGTGGGAAATATAAAAGAATCAGATATAAGGGCATTGTGTGCGACCGATGTGGTGTAGAAGTTACTGAAAAGAAAGTACGTCGCGAAAGGATGGGGCATATTCAACTGGTTGTACCAGTAGCTCATATCTGGTATTTCCGCAGTCTCCCCAATAAAATCGGTGCTCTGCTCGGATTGCAGTCGAAAAAGCTCGACGGCATCATTTATTATGAACGGTATGTTGTAATCAACCCCGGGATTAAAGCTGCTGACGGTGTAAAATACCTCGATTTCCTGACAGAAGAGGAATACTTCGACATTCTGGAATCGCTCCCCGCCGAGAATATGCATCTCGACGATCTCGACCCCAATAAATTTGTTGCCAAGATGGGTGGCGATGCTTTGTATGACTTGCTTAGCCGTCTGGATCTCGATCGTGAATCTTACGATCTTCGTCATAAAGCCGGTACCGAAACCTCGCAACAGAGAAAGGCTGAAGCTTTAAAACGATTGCAGGTTTTTGAGGCCTTCAGAGAGGCCAATAAGCGGGTAGAAAACCGCCCTGAATGGATGATAATGAAAGTGATTCCGGTGATCCCGCCCGAGTTGCGCCCTTTGGTTCCTCTTGATGGTGGACGATTTGCTACCTCCGATCTTAACGACTTGTACCGCAGGGTGATCATTCGCAACAATCGCTTGAAAAGACTTCTTGAAATCAAAGCTCCGGATGTCATTCTTCGTAATGAAAAACGTATGCTTCAGGAAGCCGTTGATTCGCTGTTCGATAACTCAAGAAAAGCCAATAGCGTAAAAACTGAATCAAACCGCGCACTTAAATCATTGAGTGATAGCTTAAAAGGAAAGCAAGGCCGTTTTCGCCAAAACTTGTTGGGTAAACGCGTCGATTATTCTGGTCGTTCGGTTATTGTGGTTGGCCCCGAGCTTAAGCTCAACGAGTGTGGTTTGCCTAAAGAGATGGCCTCCGAGTTGTTTAAGCCATTCATCATTCGTAAGTTGCTCGAACGCGGAATTGTAAAAACCGTGAAGTCGGCCAAGAAAATTGTTGACCGTAAGGATCCTGTTGTATGGGATATCCTTGAAAACATCCTTAAAGGACATCCCGTTCTTCTCAACCGTGCTCCTACGCTGCACCGTTTGGGTATTCAGGCTTTCCAGCCTAAACTTATCGAAGGCAAAGCCATTCAACTTCATCCTCTGGTATGTACTGCGTTCAACGCCGACTTCGACGGTGACCAGATGGCAGTGCACGTTCCTCTAGGGAATGCTGCTGTTCTTGAAGCTCAGATGCTTATGCTTGCTTCACACAACATCCTTAACCCGGCTAACGGAGCTCCTATCATGGTTCCTTCGCAGGACATGGTGCTTGGATTGTACTATATCACGAAAGCTCGTGTTAGCGAACCCGGGAATCCCGTGAAAGGAGAGGGAAAATACTTTTACGGACCTGAAGAAGTTATCATTGCTTACAACGAGAAGCAGGTCGATTTGCACGCGGTAATTAAAGTTCGGATAACTCATCGGGTGAATCGCAAAAAGGTTACAGAAATATTGGAAACCACTGTAGGAAGGGTTCTTTTCAATCAGGTGGTTCCAGAAGAGGCCGGGTACATCAACCAGCTCCTGACCAAAAAAGCCCTTCGCGATATCATCGGGAAGATTATGAAGGAGACAGGAACTGCTGTTACTGCCAAATTTCTTGACGATATTAAAAATTTGGGTTACTACATGGCCTTCAAAGGTGGTTTGTCGTTTAACCTGAGTGACGTTATTATTCCTGAAAGCAAAGAGTCGCTTATTAAAGAGGCCAATCAGGAAGTGGATGAAGTGATGATGAATTACAACATGGGCTTCATAACCAACAACGAACGCTACAACCAGATTATCGACATCTGGACTCATACAAACTCCCACCTTACACATGTGTTGATGGATCGCCTCTCGAAAGATAAGCAGGGATTCAACTCTGTTTACATGATGCTCGATTCCGGCGCACGTGGATCTAAAGAACAGATTCGTCAGCTTAGTGGTATGCGTGGTCTGATGGCAAAACCCCAGAAATCAGGAGCCGAGGGAGGGGAGATCATTGAAAACCCGATTTTGTCGAACTTCAAGGAAGGCCTGAGCGTTTTGGAGTATTTCATTTCAACTCACGGTGCTCGTAAAGGTTTGGCCGATACTGCGTTGAAGACCGCCGATGCAGGTTACCTGACACGTCGTTTGGTGGATGTGGCTCAAGATGTTATCATCTGGGAAGAAGACTGTGGCACCCTTAGAGGATTGACCACTACCGCTCTCAAAAAGGCTGAAGAGACCGTGGAATCTCTCTACGATCGGATTTTGGGCCGTGTGGCTTTACACGATATTTTCCATCCGCAAACAGGTGAATTGATTATTGAGGCCGGCAGCGAGCTTACGGAAGAGATTTGTGCTGAGATTGAGGCATCGCCCATCGAAGCTGTCGAGATCAGATCGGTGCTTACCTGCGAGTCGAAAAATGGCGTATGTGCCAAGTGTTATGGACGTAACCTGGCTACAGGTCGTATGGTTCAAAAAGGCGAAGCTGTGGGTGTTATTGCAGCTCAATCCATTGGTGAGCCTGGTACACAGCTTACCCTGCGTACTTTCCACGTTGGGGGTACTGCTTCTAACATTGCCATTACATCACGAATTGAAGCCAAATACGACGGACAACTTGAAATTGACGAATTGCGTTCGGTAGAATATACAAACGCCGAAGGTTCCTCTTTTGACGTAGTCATTGGTCGCTCGGCTGAAATGAGAATTGTTGATGTGAATACCGGAATTGCCCTCACTTCGGCCAATATCCCCTACGGAGCCAATCTGTACTTTAAAAACGGATCGAAGGTTGCCAAGGGCGACCTCATCAGCGATTGGGACCCTTACAATGCCGTGATTCTTTCTGATGTTACTGGTTTCATTTCGTACCAGAATATCCAGGAGAATATCACTTATCGTGTTGAATCTGATGAGCAAACCGGATACCATGAGAAGGTGATCATTGAGAGTCGTCAAAAAGCCAAGAACCCGGCCATTAGGATTTTAACACCTGATGGAGAGGAAATTAAGGTTTATGACATCCCCGTAGGTGCTCACATTGTTGTGGATGAAAAGGCTGAAATAAAAGCTGGTGAAATTCTGGTGAAAATCCCGCGTGCAATTGGTAAATCGGGCGACATCACTGGAGGTTTGCCTCGCGTTACCGAGTTGTTTGAAGCCAGAAATCCTTCTGACCCTGCCCGCGTAGCCGAGATAGACGGTGTTGTTTCTTTTGGTAAAAAGCTGAAAAGGGGTAACCGTGAAGTAATCATTACTTCCAAAACCGGTGAGCAAAAATCTTATTTGATCCCAACTTCCAAACAAATTCTGGCTCAGGAAAATGATTATGTGCGTGCCGGGACTCCTTTATCTGAAGGTTCGATTGCCCCTGCCGATATCCTCAATATCAAAGGACCCATGAAGGTGCAGGAGTATATTGTGAATGAAGTTCAGGAGGTATATCGTTTGCAAGGGGTGAAAATCAACGATAAGCATTTCGAGACCATTGTGCGCCAGATGATGCGTAAAGTGGAAATTGACGATCCGGGCGATACCAAATTCCTTGAAGGTGATTTGGTAAATAAAACTGATTTTCAGGATGAAAACGATTGGATTTTTGGAAAGAAAGTAATTGTTGATCCGGGTGATTCTCAATTGTTGAAGGCTGGTCAGATTATCAGCGCAAGAAAACTGCGTGATGAGAATTCGATGCTCAAACGGCGTGACAAAAAACCTGTTGATGCCCGTGATGCTCATCCTGCTACTGCACGTCAGGTATTGCAAGGGATAACCCGTGCTTCACTACAAACCAAGAGTTGGATTTCGGCTGCTTCTTTCCAAGAGACCACCAAGGTTTTGACAAACGCTGCTATTGCTGGTAAATCCGATTTCCTGGCTGGCTTGAAAGAAAACGTAATTGTTGGACATCTGATTCCAGCCGGAACTGGTTTGCGTGAATACGAAAACCTGATCGTGGGTTCGCGCGAGGAGTATGAAGCATTGATGGCTTCCAAAGAGTATAAATAAACCAACCTTTTGAATGTAAACTATGGACGATAAAAATAAAAATCAGATTAACATTGATCTGCCCGAGAACGTGGCCGATGGCATTTATTCAAACTTGGCCATCATTACCCATTCCAATGCTGAGTTTGTGATCGATTTTTTGAGCATGCTGCCTGGTTTGCCCAAAGCAAAGGTGAAATCAAGGATTATTCTGACGCCTGCTCATGCTAAACGGCTATTAAGGGCTTTGCGTGAAAACATTGTGAAGTTTGAACAAACTCATGGTGAGATCAAGGATAATGAAATCAATGATGGTTTCCCGATTATGGGGCCAACAGGGATGGCATAAAATCATTGAAAAAGGAGCGCAAAGCGCTCCTTTTTTTTAGGTGTGTAGAGCGTGTTTGTTGCCTTGAAGTGGCGTTTCATCTTCGTGGTTTTCAAACTACCTCTCATTCGTCATTGCCTTGAATATGGTTCCAATGGATACAGTGAATACGTTGGATTACCCACAGTTATTTGGAATTCACAATAAGGAGAAACCAAAACGCTAAGAAGATTTTTTAGCTAACAAGAATGAGAACCAGTTTCAATTGTAATAGTGGGGTAGGTAGTGTGGTGGGGATGAAAAAGCAAAAAGGGAACTGATTTTATTAATCTACTGCGTGATTATTTTACTTTTTTGCAGGGCATTTTGTAATTTTGTCTCTGTTGTTAGCTTTGCTGTTTCAATTCCATCCCCATCATCAAAAATCAAAGATGACCCTGCTTGAAAAACTACATACCGACGTCCGCTTCCTCGAAGGGTTAAACGCGTGTATCAATTGTGGAACCTGCACAGCTATCTGTCCTGCTGCTGCGGTATTTGATTACGATCCGCGTCTGATAGCCGAAACCCTTCAATCCAACGATGAAGTTGAGTTGGAAATGCTCCTTAAGTCCGATACCATCTGGTATTGCGGTGAGTGCATGTCGTGTAAAACACGTTGTCCGCGCAACAATGCTCCTGGCCTGCTCATTCAGGCTTTGCGTTACCTCTCGCAAACTGCCGGCTTGTTTGTTGAATCGGAAAAAGGGCGACAGCAATTGGCTGTAAAACGAACTGTGGGTACCTGGATTCTTGAAAACGGTTATTGTCTTTATGCCGAGAATATGACAATGGATATGCATCCAGAGCAAGGTCCGGTATGGGAGTGGCTTCTGAATCACGCTCCGGAAAGCTTCAACCGGATGGGTGCTAATTACAAGGGTGATGGAGCAGGCCCGCTTCGCGCCATTGCTCCTGAGGCTCTGGCCGAACTGCAGGCCATATTTGACGTCACCGGCGGAACTCAGTTTTACGAAACAATCGAAGCCTACTCGGCTCAAAAAGCTCTCTCGATGAATATGCAATTTGATCAAACTACAGATTGCGAGTATTTTAAGCATGTTTATACTGCCAACGAACGAAACCACAGCCGAAAATGATTGCAGAAGGTAAGCGACATATCTGGAAAGATTATCAAAAGGAAATTGCCGATAATAATTATTATTATGCTCGCAGTTGTGTGAGACAGAATTTTTTTCCTGCTTCTGAACAAACCTTCTTGAGGGTGATGAAGCATGAACTGGGCAAAGAAGTATTTGACGATCCATTGCATACTACTTGCACAGGAATAGCTTACCATGCCGATGTGGTTAACCTGCCGACTATCATGACCGTCGTGGCTCGTCAATTTGCTTTAATGACCCGGCAAGGTCTGTCAAACTTTGTCCCTTCCTGCATTACCTCCTTTGGAATTTATACCGAGATTCTTGAAACCTGGGAGCATTTCCCTGAAACCCTTGAACAAACACGCGATTTCCTCTATAAAGCGACGAAACGTGAGTTTAAGATTCCTGATAACCTGGCTCATAGTAGTGATGTAATTTTTAAATTTAAGGAGCAGATTGCTGCCAGAGCAATGTTTAAACTTGTAAATCATATTTCTGGCAAGCCCCTGCGAGGAGTGGAACACATTGGGTGTCACTACGCAAAAATGTTTCCACATAAAGGGGTAGGGGGTGCCGAATACCCTTATGTGCTGGCAGGAATGATCGAAGCCTGGGGTGGCGAGGTGATTGATTACCCCGAAAGGCGTCACTGTTGTGGATTTGGATTCAGACAATATGTGGTTCAGGCAAACAGAGGGTATAGCTTGGCTCACTCTCAAAAAAAGTTCGAGAGCATGGAACCCTATTCGCCTGATTTTATTGTCACAAACTGCCCTGGTTGCCCGTTTTTTTTAGACCGCTGGCAATATGTGATCAGCGAGACCGAAGGTAAAACCTACGGTCCTGATGGACATGGAATTCCTGTATTAACTTTCGAAGAACTTACCGGTCTGGTTTTGGGTTACGACCCCTGGGAGCTTGGTTTGCAGGCACATCAGGTAGCGGTAGAACCTCTCCTTGATAAAATGGGGATAACCTACGATCTGTCGCGTAAGTTTGTCGGGCGGGATGGAAACAAACTCGGAACCCCCGACAAACCAACTCATTTAAAAGTATATGGTTATGGACGGTAAACATATTGTCATCGTGGGAGCTGGTCCTGCTGGTTTGGCGGCTTCATCGGTATTGCCTCGATTGGGTTACAGGGTCACAATGATCGACAGGAGTAATACCCTGGGTGGTCACCTGTCGAAGTGGTACCAGCTCTTTCCTGATAGAGCTGCAGCTACTGTACTGCTCGAACAACTTACCGACGAGGTTCCCGATTCGGTTTCCACAATGCTGGGACGAGAGGTTACTGGCGGTTCGGTTAGTAGTGGGGCAGTAGAGCTTACTCTTGATCATGGTGAGCATTTGTCTGCCAACGGGTTGATAATGGCAACAGGATTCGATTTGTTCGACGCCCGAAGAAAAGAGGAGTATGGTTATGGTATTTATGACAATGTATTTACACAAGCTGAAATAGAAGAGATGTTTCGGCAGGGGCAGATTGAAACGCGGCATCATCGCAAGCCACGATCGATCGCTTTTTTGCATTGTGTGGGCTCGCGTGATTTGAAGGCCGGCGTGGCCTATTGCTCCAAAGTGTGCTGTGTTACTGGCGTGAAGCAGGCTATTGAATTGCGTGAGCTGTTGCCAGATGCTGCTATTTATAATTTTTATATGGATTTGCGAATGTTTGGACGCGGTTTCGAGGAACTTTATCAGCAAGCACAGGAGCGGTACAACATCAGGTTTGTCAGGGGACGAATATCTGAAGCCGCTGAATCGTCGGATGGTTCTGTGATCATTAAAGCTGAGGATACTTTAACTTCACGTCCGTTGAAGCTTACAGTTGATATGTTGGTTTTGCTTACCGGCATGCAGCCGGCAGCCGGATCTTTGGAATTAGCAGCAAAACTTGGTTTGGTTCTGGGTGATGATAGCTTCTTAAAACCCTATGGTCTCACGCAACAAACTTTTAAAACGTCTTATCCTCATGTTGTTTTAGCTGGTTCATGCACGGGCCCCACCACCCTTACTGAAGCCATTTTGTCGGGGCGATCCGCCGCAATGGCTCTGCACGAATCGTTGTTTAAGCTAACCAATTAAGTATGAAATCGTTTGGTTTTCAGAAAATTGTGGATAGGCAAATCGATCTCGATAAAGCCGATTTAAGCCTTGTTCAGGCCTTGGCCCGTGAATTAACCGGATGGCAGCGATGCATTGGTTGTGGAAGCTGCTCTGCTACTTGTACTGCGGCTGGTATGGGATCATTCAATCCCAGGAAAGTTCAGATGTTGGTCAGGATGGGGCAATGGGATCAGGTAGCACAGGAGGCGGTTCATTGCCAACTCTGTGGGAAATGTAGGTTGGTGTGTCCTCGCGATGTGGATACACGGCAATTGATGCTCGAATTCAAAAAACTCCAAACAATCAGTCGCCCATGACCTTCGACCCTTTTGTCCTCCCTTTTTCTATAGGGTTGCTCTATCTTATGGTGGTAGTTGCCGAGCGCTTTCGCCACTGGTTTGTTGGGTTGCCTCCCAAGGTAAAACGTACGATAGGTAAGCGGGTTATTAGCAGCCATACCCTTGCTGCAATCTGGGAAATCATCAGGGAGGGTTTGTTTCATCGCAATTTGTGGCGCCGCAACCCTCTGTTGGGATACATGCACATGAGTTTTGCTTTGGGATGGTTTCTTTTGATTGTTTTAGGGAATATTGAGTCGAGGTTCTACAGCCAACTGCATGTCAATCCACCCTATTACCCAATTTTTTTAAAGTTTTTCGTGCACGATAGTCATGTCCTTCCCTTCGAACTTTCCACAATACCCGGTTTCTTCAGGTTTACAATGGACTTTCTGCTGCTGTATGTCTTGTCGGGACTCATGCTGGCGTGGATCAAACGAACTCGAAGTCGCTGGTTTGGAATGATTTCCACGACAAGGCACAATGCTGCTGACCGTGTGGCTCTTACGGCTTTGTGGCTCATTTTTCCTCTTCGTCTTCTGGCCGAGAGCTTCACTGCTGGTTGTTTCGGAGGTGGTGGTTTCCTCACCAATACCCTGGGAGCTGCCCTTGCTTCGTTTCTTCCCGAAGAGCATCTTTACTATCCTTTGTGGTGGGCGTATTCTTTTGCTTTGGGCGTTTTTTTTATGTTGCTTCCTTATTCACGTTATATGCACATTCTTGCCGAAATGGGTTGCATTATGCTGAAGCATTGGGGGGGTAGTGAGGTACTCACAACGCAAAGTTATTACGAATGCTCTATGCAGGCTTGCAGCCGGTGCGGAGTGTGTCTTGATCAGTGCCAGGTTGCTTTGGCAGGGAACCCTGGCGTTAGTCCAGTCTCCTTTATCAGAGAACTGCGTGCAGGCCGCATCCCGAAAGAGATTGCCGAGGGGTGTTTGATGTGCCGGCGTTGTCAGGATGTGTGCCCCGTGGGAATTGGCTTGATTAACCTGCGACAATGGGCCAGAGAGCAATTAAACGGTAGAATTCCCGTGGTTGCAGCCCCTCGTTATTCACCTGTCGAAATGAAAGCAATACCTGATGTAGTTTGGTTTGCAGGGTGTATGTCGCACCTCTCTCCAGGATTGATCCGATCGGTACAACTGCTTTTCAAGCAGGCAGGGGTAAAGTACTATTGGCTTGATGCCGATGGCTCAATCTGTTGTGGGAGGCCTGCCCAACTGACAGGTCGGACCGCTGAGGCGGAAGCATTGATAGAGGTCAACCGACAGGCAATACTTGATTCGGGAGCAAAGTTGCTCGTAACCAATTGTCCGATTTGTTACAGGGTTTTCTGCGATCATTATGATCTTCCAATTGAAGTGATGCACCACAGTTCCTATTTCCTGAGGTTGATTGACCAGGGGCAATTGCAGGTTTCGCGTGGTTTGAAGGCCTTCAACCTGCACATACCCTGCGAACTCGACAGAACATCAGTTGATGCAGATCGCATGAAGTTGTTAGCTTCACAGCTTGTTGAGAATTCTGAGGTTATCAGTCAATCGGAGTGGTGTTGCGGGGGAAGTCTTGGTCGTTTGTCGGGGCAGGATGAGGTAACTCGGAAAATTAGTACAGATGCAGCGTTTAATACCGCGCAATCTAACCTTCCTGTTGTTACTGGGTGCCCGCTTTGCAAAAAAACTTTGCAACGCTATACCAAGGTGCCTGTCAGCGACATCGCCGAGCAAATCTATCTTCTCTCTGCTGCAGAAAAAGTAAATTAAAGCAAATACACAATTTCCTTGAAGGCTGCCACTAGTTCTTCGTCGGAAGGTTTTACAGTCAAACGGAGCCTTCCATATGAATCAACGCCACTAATTACTGCATTAATTGTCTGATTGTTGAAGAGATAGCGTGCTTCAACTCCCACTTGGAACAAGCGTGAAAGATAATCCAGTTTCAATTGTTTGGTATGGCCGGCTTCAAGTTGCTCGTATCGTGCTAAAATACATGATTGAAGCTGTATGGCTATGGCGTCAACAGAAAAATTTTGATTGGTTAACTGCCCAAGAGAAACGGGATTCGGGGCGTCGCTTTTGAAGTTTCTTTGATTGACATTCAGTCCGATGCCAATAATTGAGTAACCAAAACTGTTGCCCGTGATGATGTTTTCAATAAGGATACCGGCAATTTTTTTTCTATCAACGTAAACATCGTTAGGCCATTTAATAACGGCCTTAAGAGTTGGAGCAAGTTGTTCGATTAAATCTGAAACGGCCAGTGAAGCCACTTGTGTAAGGTAGAATTGATCAGAGGGTTCCAGAAATTCCGGAATAAGCACCACAGAGGCGGTTAGATTTGCGCCAGGTTCACTTTCCCAGAAGTTGCCCCTTTGTCCTCTTCCCGAACTTTGTTCTCGTGCAAAGATCATGGTAGCGTGCGATGCCTTCCCCTGCTGAATAAGTTGACCCAGAAGAGTATTGGTGGATGGTGTGGAGTCTGTTTTTAGAATCTGTCCCATAAAACATTTATTCGGGCAAAGGTATCGATAATGGTTAAACCATAAGGTTTTTCCGAAAGCTGACAGTAATTTCTGAGAGGTATAGAAAAAACCAGACAAAATGACAAAATATCAGTAATTTTGCAAGGAATATTCAATTGTTTTGGATGGTTAGAAAAGTAAAAATTTCTGAAAATCAACTTATTGTTGATGCCGTAATAGACTCCATGAAGTCAAAAAAGGCCAAAGAAATCACCGTGATTGATTTCAGGCAGATGCACCATTCGGTTTGTGATTTCTTCGTAATTTGTCAGGCCGCAAATTCTCCTCAGGCCGAAGCCATTATCGATGCTGTGGTGTATAATCTTCGGTTCACGCCGGGTATTCATCCCATAGGTGTTGAAGGGCGGCAGAATGCGGAATGGATTTTGCTAGACTACGCCAGCGTGGTGGTTCATGTATTTCAGGAGAAGGCACATCAGTTTTACCGGCTTGAAGAACTCTGGTCTGATGCTTTGGTTTCTACTATTTCTGAATCGGAATAACCTCGTGTGATTGAACTAATCGTCAAATTAACTTATGTCAGACAATTCGCAAGACCATTATTCAAAAAATGAATCTGATAACACTTCAAAAGAAAAGAAGCGGGATTCAATAAATCTGAATAAAAAGCCCAAATTTAATTTTTATTGGATATACGGCATTCTGGCCGTGATCTTTATAGGTTTTCAATTCTTGAAATTTGATGAACCTGCCAAGAAAACTACCTGGTTCGAGTTAAAAAAGTATCTAGAACAAGGGAAAGTTGAGAAGATTATTCTGGAGAATAAGGAGGTGGCTCGAATAGTATTGAGAGCCGATTCTGCCAAAAGTAAAAAACCATCTGGTACATTCGACAGAGGTACCCAGACCCCACAACTTGAATATCAGATTGGTTCAATCGAAACATTCGAAAAGAACCTCGAAGAGGTTCAGAAAGGATTAGATCCCACAAAAAGAGTTTATCCCGATTACGTGACCGTTAAGAACTGGGGTGGGGAGATACTAAGTTACATTTTGCCTTTGCTCTTACTGGTTGGAATTTGGTTCTTCCTCATGCGGATGATGAGCAAAGGCTCCGGTGGGGGGCAGATTTTCAATATAGGCAAATCGAAAGCTCAGCTTTTTGATAAGGATACTCAGGTTAATGTTAATTTCAACGATGTTGCTGGTCTCGAGGAAGCTAAAGTTGAAATTATGGAGATCGTGGATTTTCTGAAAAATCCAAAAAAATATACTGAATTGGGCGGTAAAATACCCAAAGGAGCACTACTGGTTGGCCCTCCGGGTACGGGAAAAACTTTGCTAGCCAAGGCTGTTGCCGGCGAAGCCAAAGTTCCATTTTTCTCCCTTTCAGGATCTGATTTCGTGGAGATGTTCGTGGGGGTTGGAGCTTCACGTGTTCGCGATTTGTTTAAACAAGCCAAAGAAAAGGCTCCCTGCATCATTTTTATCGACGAAATTGATGCCATTGGCAGAGCCAGGGGTAAAAACCCAATGACGGGCTCAAACGAAGAACGCGAAAACACACTTAATCAGCTTCTTACTGAGATGGATGGCTTCACTACCAACTCGGGAGTCATTATACTTGCTGCAACAAATCGTGCCGATATTCTTGACCGCGCCCTTTTAAGAGCCGGTCGGTTCGACAGGCAAATTCATGTTGAATTACCCGACCTCGAGGAGCGCAGAGCCATTTTTAAAGTTCATCTGAAACCTGTTAAAATTGATGAAGCGCAGGTTGACATTGACCTTTTATCACGTCAGACACCCGGATTTTCGGGTGCTGATATTGCCAATGTATGCAATGAGGCGGCTCTTATAGCGGCCCGAAGTAACAAATCGATGGTTGAGAAGAAAGATTTTCTTGACGCTATCGATAGGATTGTTGGTGGGCTCGAAAAACGAAGCAAGATAATTACCTACGAAGAAAAAAAGGTCATTGCTTTCCATGAGGCAGGACATGCTGCTGTGAGTTGGCTCTTACGGTACGCCCATCCGTTGGTTAAGGTCACGATTGTACCACGAGGTAAAGCTCTGGGTGCTGCCTGGTATCTGCCCGAGGAGAGACAAATTACCACCTTCGACCAGATGTTTGACGAAATGGTGGCTACCCTGGGCGGGCGAGCTTCAGAACAGGTTAATTTTGGAAGAATCAGTACTGGTGCTCTCAACGATCTTGAAAGAGTAACCAAGCAAGCATACAACATGGTAGTATTCTTTGGTTTGAATGATAAAATTGGAAACATCAGCTATTACGATTCGACGGGTCAGATGGAATACTCGTTCCAAAAACCCTACAGTGAGGATACTGCTGTGGTGATCGACCAAGAGATAAGCAAATTGGTTGAAAAAGCTTATACTACTGCTGTTAACATTTTGATTGAAAATAAAGAAAAAGTTGAAAAACTTGCCCAGGTATTGCTTGAGAAAGAGGTGATTTTCAGGGAAGACCTTGAACAAATTTTTGGTCCACGTCCGTTTGAAGAGGAGCGTTTGCTCGCCAATGGCTTGACTCCGAAACCAGTACCTGGCAGTTCAGCAGTTGGGAATAGTGCCGCTGCAGACACGGATGCAAAGGGTTCTGAAACTTTAAACGATTCGGAATCCCAAGCATGATTCTTGGTCAACCTTTTACTTTGCTGATATGAATGAAACTACCTCCAAAGAAAAAGTCCTGAAAAAGATCAGGAACGCACTGATAAACAAGTTGCCAAACCCATTTGGCGCGGTTGACTTTGACTCTGCTGTGCACCTTTTCAGAGAAGAGGATCCCTCAGTTATCTTTGTTGAAGAGTTTACCGCTGCCGGTGGGAAATTCCTCTATTGTGAAAACGAAGATGAACTCATGGAGAATTTGCATGCCGTGGTATCCGATCAGCAGTTTAATGCTGTATTTTGCCTTGAGGAAAAGCTTCGGTATATGCTCAATAAAGCTGAAATTCCGGCAACCAGCGAACCGGATGCTCTTGTTTCTTCACAGGCTGCTCTTACCTACTGCGATTATTTAATTGCACGAACTGGCAGCATACTTCTAAGTTCCGGGTCTAATTCAGGTCGCAAACTACATGCTATACCCGATGCCCATTTGGTGGTTGCGTATGCTTCACAGATGGTCAATGATTTGCGCGATGCGCTTCGCAAAATTAAAAGCCGAAGCAACGATGGCGAGATGCCTTCTGAAATCACTGTAGTTACTGGCCCAAGCCGGACTGCTGATATTGAAAAAACCCTCGTTATGGGTGCTCATGGCCCGAAGGATGTGTATTTGTTCTTTGTTGACGATTTGATTTAATTTCCGTATCTTTCGCTATATTTTAAAAACCTAAGGTCATGGAAGACGATTATAGATTGCTGACAACTGCAGCCGATGTATATGAAGCTGAGTTGATTCGGGGCCTTCTTCTCGAGAACGATATAGAAGTGCATGTTTTAAATAAAAAAGATTCCGAATTGCTCATCGGGGAAGTAGAATTGTATGTTCCTGGTGATCAGTTGGCTGCAGCAAGGGAAATTCTGAACCAGCACGATGAAGAATAACCTGTTGCAGCGAACCCTAACAGGCTTTTTGCTGGTAAGTCTTATTGTTGTTTTGGTATTGTTTGGGAATTTGCTGTTTAATGCATTCATGTTAGCGGTTGTGCTTGGGTGTACCTACGAGCTTCATGCTGTTATTCAGTTAACCAACAAGAGTTTGAAGGGTGTATCGCACTTGATTTCGGGTGCGGTTTTTGTTTTTGTTTCTATGGGAGGTTATAGCGAGGGGCATTTTGCAGGGTATGTGCCCGGCCTTTTGGCGTTGTTAGTCATTGTTCCACTTTTTGCAAGCTTGTTTGTAAACAAACCAGACGCTATCAGCCAGGCATTCAAAGCCTTGGTTCCTGCTGTATATATAGCTCTTCCTCTGGGGCTTGTTCCGTTGTTCGGACAGGTTGTTTCAACTGATACAATCCAACCTGTTATGGTATTAAGTCTTTTTATCCTCATTTGGGTAAGCGATACCTTTGCTTATCTTGTTGGCATAAGTTTAGGCAGACACAGACTCTTCGAGAGAATTAGCCCAAAAAAATCTTGGGAAGGTGCGCTGGGGGGATGTGTATTCAGCCTGTTGGCTGCCTGGATTTTGTTTAGCATCACGGGATTGATGTCGTTGCCAGTATGGCTTGGCTTGGCAGTTATTGTTGTTATTTTCGGTATCTTTGGCGACCTTTTCGAGTCGCTTCTTAAAAGAACCGCGATGATGAAAGACAGTGGTAGCCTTCTTCCTGGTCACGGTGGTTTGCTCGATCGTTTCGATGCATTGCTCTTTGTTTCACCGGCAGCCTGGGTTTACCTGACTCTTGTTCTTAGTTAATGCACAACATCTTATCTCCTTTACACCTCTGATCATGAAACTTCATAAAGAAGGCCATCGAATTGTCCTGATTTCCGCATTGCTTTTTTTAGTTGCAGTTACCTCGCTCTTTTTTCTTTGGTCAACACCAGCAGCCATTTTAATCCTTATTCCCATCTTTGCTATTTTTGTGCTGATAGTCAGATTTTTCAGATCACCCAATCGTGTAATCCTAAGCCAATCTGATGCAGTTTTCAGCCCTGCTGATGGAACTGTAGTTGCTATTGAAGAGGTTCTTGAAAACGAATACTACCATGCCCCAAGAAAGCAAATATCAGTATTTATGAGCATCTATAATGTTCATATAAATTGGTTTCCAATTGCGGGCAAAATATTATACTCAAAATATCATCCTGGAAAATTTTTAGTTGCATGGCATCCAAAGTCCTCCGAAGAGAATGAGCGTACAACGGTTGTCGTTGAGAATTCCGAAGGAACCAGCATACTGTTGCGCCAGATTGCCGGAGCCGTTGCCCGGCGAATTGTTTGTTATGCTCAAGAGAAACAAACTGTAGGTCAAAACCAACAAATGGGTTTTATCAAATTTGGAAGCCGGGTTGATATATTTTTACCCCCCGATGCTAAAATCTTAGTGAATCTTAACCAAAAAGTAACAGGAAGTCAAACCATTCTGGCCACCTTGCCCTAACCTTGTTAAAAGATGGAACGCATTGCTGTTTTTCCGGGTTCGTTTGATCCCATAACCATTGGTCATTACGCTCTTATAAACAGGGCTTTACCTTTGTTTGACGAGATTGTTGTTGCTATTGGCGTTAATGCCGAAAAAGCGGGTTATTTCCCAGTCGAAAAGCGTGCCTCATGGATACGTGAGCTTTTTTCTGCCAATTCCAAGGTTCGAACTGAGATTTATGAAGGCCTTACCATCAATTTTTGTAAAAATTTAGGGGCAAGTTTTATTATCAGGGGTTTACGTACTTCAGCCGACTTTGAGTTTGAAAGAAGTGTGGGTCAGGTCAACAAGAAACTTTCTCCTGAAATAGAGACGGTTTTCCTGTTAACTGCCCCTGAGCACAGTTTTATTAGCAGTTCTATCGTAAGGGAAATTCTTCGGCACGGGGGTAATCCTGTTGAATTGCTTCCTCCTGGGGTGATTCTGAGATAAAATTTTTTTTATCGCTTCACGTTCCTGCTTCATGAAGGATACATCAATATTTCTTTCAGGACTTGTGTTGTGCCTTACCCTCGCCTTGAATGGACAAAATGTGTT
>JAQVCV010000068.1 GCA_028689615.1 Bacteroidales bacterium
GTCGGCTGTTCCCGAAGCAGGATCGCCAAAGCTACAGCTCCACTGCTCGATGTTGCCGGCACCGGCTTGTTGCGTGAGGTCGGTGAATTGCACCGCCATGTTCTGGCATGAGCCACTGGCGGCAAAATTGGCCACGGGGCGTGGTTTGATGGTGAGCAGCCTGGTCTCGGCCGACTGGCATCCATTGCTGGTGGTCACTGTGAGGGTCACATCGTATTGACCGGCATTGGCATACACGTGCCCCACGTTGGGGTTTTGAGGCCAAAGAATGGTGGTGTCGTGTCCGTCACCAAAATTCCAGTGCCAGCCGGTGATGTAGGCCGGAGCTGCAACCACCGAAAAGTTCTCAAACTCCACCACCGAGGCGGCGCAGGCCGTTCCGTTCCACCAGAACCAGGGATCGGCAGCGGGCATCACCCGCACCGGGAACATGAAAGTGGTGGTGCAACCCACGGTATTCACCGCGGTGAGTTCCACGTTGAACTCGCCGGGGATGGCATATTCATGCGATGGGTTTTCGGGCGAGGTGTAAGTTACGCTCTGGCCATCGCCAAAATTCCATGTATAGCTCACAACGTCCAACGGGTTGGCCACCTGAAGGGTGAACTGGGTGGCCGTACCCAGGCAAACGGTGTCGGCGGTAAAAGCCACTTCAGGCGATGGAATCGCGCTAAGGGTTACCACACCGGTCATGGTTTCAACGCAGCCGGTACCAAACGAGGTGGCGGTGGCTGTGTAATTCCCAGGCAGGCTGTGCATTCCAAAAGAGAGCGGAAGACCCGTACCTACCACGGGGAAGCCCATGGTTACCGACCCAAACCAGAGTTGGTAAACCACACCCGTTTGCGAACCGCTCAGCCTGATCTCGGCCCCGTCGGTACCCTCGCAAAACTCGCCGTTGCCAACGGCAAACAAAGCATAGGGCTGCGGCTGCGGATTCACCGTCACCACGGCCATACCGCTAATCTGCGTGGCAGAGCAACGGGCATCGCTCACGGCTGTAAGGTAATAGCCCGATGTGGCAGTTGGAGCCACATCAAACTGGTAGGGGCTGGCCACGATGTTGTTCACGGTGGTGCTCGAAACCGAGTTCGACCAGGTGATGCTCCAGGGCGCTGTTCCCGTGAGCAACACTTGCACCTGGGCAGTCTGTCCCTGACAAATAGTGCTGGTTCCAGTAATAAACCCTGTTGGAAGAGGGCTTATCGAAAGGGTAAGGGTGTCGGAATCGTGGTAAGCCCCGCACGGCATTTCACCTGTTGCAGTAACAATCAAAGTAACGTGACCTGTTGTTCTGTCGAGCATACCGGGTTGATAGAGCGGGTTCAGCACCTGGTTGTTGCTGAAAGTGCCATCGCCGGTGGTGCTCCAGACCACCCCCTGAACGTTGGTGGCGGTGGCCTGGCACTGGAAGAAATCGCCGGTGCATACTGCGCCGTCATCTCCTGCATCAACCGTCGGCAGCGGAGCCATAGTAAGAAGGGTTTGATCTGCTGCCGACTGTGAACTGCACATCAAGTCGCCCCAGGCTGTGAGCGTGAGCTGCACCTGTCCGGCAGCTACATCGGCCAAACCAGGGGTATAAAGAGTTTGCGGCATCGTGGCATCAGCAAACTGACCATCGCCGGCAGTTGACCAAAGCACCGAGGAACTGTTCTGGGTGATGCCGTTCAATTCTATCGGGTTGTTGATGCAAGTGAGCAGCGGGTCGCCGGCTTCGGCCACAGGAAGGGGATCGAGAGTGAGCAGCAGCGTGTCGTAATCCCATGCATTGAGGCACTGGCTCTGCCCTTGCGCCCCAAGTATGAGTTGCACCTGTCCGGCAACGAGATCGGCAGCGCCAGGTTGATAAACCGGCGACAGGGTGTTGATGGCTGAAAAAGTGCCGTCGCCGGTGCTGCTCCATTCAACAGCAGTGAAGTACTGAGCCGTACCGTTGAGCTGGACTGAAGAACCGCTGCAAACAGAAATATCGGCTCCTGCGGAGGCCACAGGCTGCGGATAGAGAAGAACCAGGGCCTCGTCAGATGCACTGTGCAAGGCACAGGTAGCCACACCGGCAACGGTGAGGGTAAGTTCGGCCTGACCAGCAGCAATGTCGTTGTTTCCGGGAATGTACACCGGCGAGAGGGTGGTGGAATGGAGCAAAAGGCCGTCGCCGGTGGTGCTCCATTGCAGGGTGCTGTGGTGTTGGGCGGTGGCAAGGGTCACGGTATCGGGCGAATGGCCGCAGCCCATGATGTCGGGTCCGGCAAAGGCCACGGGCAAAGGATCGAGCGTCACCACCACGCTGTCGGTGGCCACCACACCCGAGCAAAGACCGGTGCCAAAAGCCCTGAGGTAGAGCTTCACACTGCCTGTTTGAGCACTGGCCAGCGAGGGAGTAAACAAGGGGTTCAGGGTAGAGGCGTTGGAAAAAATGCCTCCGCCACCCGACGACCACATCACCGATTGGTAATCGAAGGCTTCGCCATCCAATTGAACCTGGGTTGTGTGGCAGGAAGCAAGATCGGTTCCGGCATTAACCACAGGCACAGGAGCCAGATTGAGTAGCATATCGTCGGTGGCCATCTGCAGCGAACAACTGCCGGCACCAAACCCGGTGAGGGTAAGTATTGCAGATCCCGTGAGACTGTCGGATGGCCCGGGGAAGTAGGTGGCATTGAGTAAAGAGGAATTGTTGAAGATGCCATCGCCGGTTGAACTCCACTGCACCGAGGACACCCCGGTTGCGCCACCCGAAAGCATGTAGCTTCCGCTGGCACAGGTTGTGGCATCGGCACCGGCATCTACCTGGGGAAGCGGGCTGAACGAAACCACCATAGAATCAGAAACGGTAAGGAGCGAACAAGTGGCGGTTCCCGACGCGCTGAAAACAAGATTAACCAAACCTGCTGCCAGATCGCCTCCACCCGGAAGATACTGAGTGGCCGTGGCATGAGGGTTGGCGAAAGTTCCATCGCCTGTGGTGGTCCACAAAGGTGCTGTGGCATGGGTTGCGGTTGCCAAAACAGGAACAGCCGTTTGGGTGATGCATGCCACAACATCGGGGCCGGCCGAAACAACCGGGGCCGGTTGGATGGTGAGCAACAACGAATCGGAAGCAACAGCCATCAGGCATGGCGATGCTCCTGTTACCGTCAGTTTCAACCAAACCGTTCCGGCATTCCTGTCGCTTTCCGATGGGTGATATACCGTATTCAAGGCCGCGGCTGGTGTGAAATAGCCGCTGCCCGAAGTGCTCCAGGCCACTGTATTGCCGTTGGTTGCAGTTCCGATGAGCAAGGCATTGGTGTCGGCACACAGAGTTTGATCGACACCGGCTTCGGCGACGGGAAGCGGGGCAAAGGTGAGCAACAAGGTATCGGCATCGGTCAGCAACGAGCACACACCGTTGCCGGTACCGTTGATAACCAGCAACGCGCTGCCTGTGGCGAGATCGGCAGGGCCGGGCAGGTAGGTTGTGATCGTGGAACTTGCGTCAACGAAGGTACCATCGCCCGTGGTGCTCCAGAGGGTTGAGGAGCAGTGCCAGGCAGTTGCCGAAAGCAAAGCCTGATCGGTTACACAAAGCAATTGATCGGTACCGGCATCAACGCCCGGGTTTGGAGCAATGGCGACCGCTACAGAAGCGGTGGCAGTTGTGGCAGCGCAGGCCGACAACCCGCTCACATGCAGGGTAAGTGTCACGTTACCGGAAGCCGTGTCGGCAGTTCCGGGGAAGTAAAAGGTGTTGAGCGCCGTGGGATCGGCAAAAAATCCATCGCCCGAAGTGGTCCATTGCGGCGAGGTACCCAAGGTTACCACTGGCGAAAGTTCAACAGGATCGCCGGCACAGATTTCAGCGGTTGAAGGGAGTGACACCACGGGTTGCCCGGTAATGGTTACCGTGCCATTCATCGCGGCTTCACAGGAGTTGCTGTTGACAGCCAACGCGGTGTAAACCCCGGCAGGTTGCAACCCGAAACCAGCGCTACCGCCTGTTCCTGTAAGGGTGGCAGCCAACACTCCATTGTTGTAGAGCGAATAATTAACTCCGGGCTGGGTGCCCGAAAGAGAAACGGCAGCCGGTTCGCACACCAGTCCGGCAGGAACAAGATTGTAAACCACCGGATTGGGATTCAGAACCAATTGGCCCGTCATGGCAACTTCGCACCCTGTAGCATCGTCGAAAGCTGTAACGGTGTAGGTACCAGCCAGAGGAAGCGATCCGAAGCTCAAAGGGAGGCCGGTTCCGGCCACGACGTTTACCGGTGTGCTCACCATAGCATTGCGAATCAGGTAGTAAGTAACACCTGTTTCGGAACCCGACAAACCGGCCTCAACACCCGCGCAATGCTCCCCCTGGGGAGTAATCCCGAAAGCTGTCGGCAATTCTGTTACGGTGGCAGAGCTGTTCATCAAAGCCGAGCAACCCAAACCCGGGTAGTGGGCTTCCACGGTATAAACGCCGGGTAGAAACTGTGCTCCAAAATTCAAGGCCGATCCAGTACCGGAAACCTCACCGCCAACAAGTACAGATCCGTTGAGGATCAACTGGTAAAACACCCCCGGCTCCGATCCGTCGAGTCCTACCACCTGACCGGGGCACACCAGCCCCGACGGAGTAACGTTGAACAACTGGGGAGCAGCATGAAGGGTAACCGAACCGCTCATGGGCGAAACACAAAGGGTGGTGTCGCATACTGCCTTCACCGTGTAAGTTCCGGTAAGTACCTGTTCGCCAAACGACACAGGGGCACCGGTTCCGGCTATCGACAGAACCGAAGGGACAGCCAGATCGCGGTAGAGGTGATAGGTATAACCCAATTGACTGCCACCAAGAGTAAGTTCAACCGGACCACAGGTATCACCTTGCGGATTAAGAGAAAAGACTTCCGGGGCTGCAAAAAGGGATGCACTGTCGGCCATGGTCACTTCGCACAAGGTAACCGGGTTGATGGCTACCACAGTGTAAATCCCGGGTAGAGCCAGACTTCCGAAATTAAGCAACGATCCTGTACCAGCTACCGGCATTCCAGTGTTTATGGTTCCGTTGCGTCGCAGTTGGTAGTTTACACCCACCTCGGAGCCACTCAGCAACACTTCGTTTTCGGGGCAAAGGATTCCGGCAGGAATCACCCCGAACATCGCCGGCGGTGTTGTGATGTTGATGGTGCCGGTCATCGGGCGGCTGCAAGCCGAAGGATGCGCTCCAACAACATCATAAATACCTGGTTGATGCAAGGGGCCAAATCCCAGCAATCCCATCCCGCCAACACCGGTCAGGGTGTCAACAGGATTGCCGTCGCGCCGCAAAATATAGAGTACCCCTGATTCGCTGCCGTTTAAAAACAATTCTGTTCCCGGGCATTGATCTCCGGTTGGTATGAGCGTGTAAGCCACAGGCGATGAAAGTACCGTAACCACTGCCACCCCGTTCATCATGATGCTGGCGCCGGTGGCCACATTCTGAGCCATCACCGTGTAGGTTCCCCCTTCGGTCATTTCGCCAAAGCTGATAGCCGACCCGGTACCGGGCATCGTTAAACCGGTTGCCACTCCATCAAGGCGCAACGAATAGTTGATACCTGTCTCGGTGCTGTCGAGCCCTACAACAACTCCAGGATTCCCTTCGCAGAAAACACCTCCGCCCGTTACCGACATCACGGTGGGATTTGGGTTTACCAGGATAACAGCCACACCCGACATCAGGTTGCTGCATTGCGTGGGAAGCGAATAATCGGTGGCCGTGATCTGATAAATACCTTCAGCGGTCTGCAAGCCAAACGACAAAGGGCTGCCATTGCCCACCAACGGAGAAGGGGCAACCACGCCCGTTCCAAGCAGCTCAAGTTCATAAACCATCCCCGGCTGCGACGACGAAAGCCCCACGGGTAAACCCGTACCTCCCAGTTGATAACTGCCGCCACCAGTTACGGTAAAAGGTGTCGGCAGCGGGTTCACTTGCAACAACGCCGATCCGGTCATGGCTGTTGCACAATTGTTTATATTGGTTATTGCCAACACGGTATAGGTTCCCCCGTCAGCCAGGTCGTCCCATGTTAACGGACCACCGGTGCCGTATTTTCCGGCACCGCTTACAGGCGATCCGTTCAATTCGAGGTGATACTGCGAGGTTGTTTCAGAACCGGCCAGCGTGACCTGAACGCCGGCAGCACCCTGGCAAATCTCACCACCACCTGAAACTGCATAAGGCACAGGGTTGGGAATCACAGTGATGGTAACCTGTGCCTGATCGCTGTTAAAACCATCGTTAACGGTAAGGGTATAGGTGGTTGTAACCGCGGGTGTAGCCAAAGGGGTTTGACTCGTGGGATCGCTCAAACCGGTTGTTGGCGACCAGGAAAAGCCGTAGGTTCCCGATCCGCCTGTTGCACTGCCCGTTAGTTGCACCGATTGTCCCGCGCAAATCTGGAGCGGTGCTGCAGTTGCCTGAGCTTCAAGAGGTGTTCCGGAAAGAAATACCCACATTTTATCGTTGTTCACACAACCAGCGCCATCGGTCACCTCAAGTGTGAATTCCTGCTGGTTGTAGAGGTTGGTGGTAGCAGGATTGTAAGTGGCAGCCCCCGAAGCTATAAAAGCAGCAGGTGTCCAAACCGGTGCAGCCGGACCAGTCTCCACCGTGGCGCTCCCCGAAAGGGTTGTGGCTGTACCATAAGCTATGGTCAGATCGGTCCCGGCGTTAACCAAAGGCAACGGCCTCACTGTAACATGAAGCTCCTGATGCGGGCCCGGACAAAAATCGGGACCCGGGCCGGTAACCGAAATCTGATAAACCACCGTTACCGAAGCATTGGTCGTATTGATAAGCGATTCACTGATGGAGGATGTGGTACCTGACGAAGGTGCGTTGCTGATTCCGGCAGTTGTTCCCCTGCTCCATGCAAAAGAACTGCCGGCAACGCCGGTGGTTATGGTATAATTGAAAAGCGAACCGCTGCACGTAGCAGCAGTCACCTGACTCGTCATTACCGGCAAAGGGTTGACGTGTATAGTGTAATCGCGGGCAGCACCCGGACAGCCACCTCCAGAAGCATCGGGCACGATGTGGTAAATCACCAGACCCTGTACGGTTCCCGAATTGTGGAGTGTTTGCGCTGGAATGTTGCCTGTTCCAGAGGCAGTAAACCCTGTGATTGCACCTGATGACGGGGTTGCAGTCCAGGTAAAACTGGTACCAGGCACGTTGGTCTGAAACACCACCGGATCGGAAGCATCGCCTGAACAAACAGTTTGTTCCATCACCGGGTTGGTCACCGTTGGCGCAGGACGCACCGTGATGGTAAAGGTAAAAGGGGAGCCACTGCATGAAGTTGGCAGCGGTCCGGCTGGCACTACCGTGAAAGTAACAACACCTTCGGCAAGGGTAGTATTGATGGGGACAAAAGAAGCAATGGATCCGCTTCCCGATTCGGGAAACTGAATGATACCCGATGAGGCAACGGCACTCCAGGAGAAGGCTGTACCGGCCACGTCAGAAGAAAAATCAACCTGATCTGTTGGCTGACCCGAGCAAACCTCCTGAGATGTTACCGTGTTGGTAATGGAAGGCACAGGATCAACATTCACAGCTACTACCGATGCCACACCCGGGCAGAATGAAGGTGCAGTTCCCGTTGGGGTGATGGTATATTCAACCAAACCTGAAGCAGTCTGTCCGACAGGAAGGCTCAACACATCGGTTATTGGTCCGCTGCCCGAACCGTTTCCGGTTACTCCGCCCGATATTACCGAAGAACTCCAGGCAAACGAGGTTCCGGGAGCAGCCGAAGTGGGGGTGTAATTCACGGCGTTGCCTGAACAAATGGCTGCTGTGAGAGAACTCGATACCGTGGGGTTAGGATTTACTTTTACCTCAACCACATTGGACACACCTGCCGCACAAGGCAACGATTCGGCTGAACGGCGATACCATTTTGACTGGGTGTGCACCCCGGGCTGAAAATTGGCACTTTGCGCACCCGGGATGATGGTCCATGGCCCGCTGGCCGATACCGACGACTCCATCCAGTAAAACGAATAGGTTCCGCTCCCACCCGAAGGAGCCACTGTCTGAACCAGCTCAGCAGGCGTATCGCCAGGGCAAATAGTTTGCGATGGACCAACCTGGCCGGCGTTCACCAACGGGTAAACCTGCACATATTGGGTAACCACACGGCTGCAACCTGTTGGGCCATTGATGGCCACAGCTTTGGCCGTAAAATTTGATGTTGGACTGTAAACAAGTGGATTCTGCGTGGTAAGAACCGGTGTAAGCCATGTTTTCTGATCGCCATTGGTAATCAGGGTCAGAGTTACAGGCGTTCCACTGCAAACCGGTGGACTTGGCGAAACTGTAATAGTTGCTGAAGGAGCAGCATGAACCGTTACCGACCACACTGCCGACATCTCGGTACATCCGTCGGTCATCACGCTGTAATTTCCCGACGACCATACTGTTACCGACTGATTCACCGAATCAGTCCAGGGCAAACCGTTGAGATACCATTGATAGGAAGCGGCAGGGGTTGATGTTAGCTGAATGGTATCGCCAGCGCAAAACGAAATATGAGTGCCGGTAATGTTCACACCTCCGGTAACCGGGTTGATGGTTATCTCAGGCGGACACTGCGCTGATGCAGTAACTGAAAACCCAACAACTACAAATAAAAACAACAACCTGACTAAAACACTACGAGGATATAACTCTGCCAGAATATCTGTAAAAAGTTTCATACGGCACTCCTTTCTTTGGTTATGTTCAACCCCACACGCTTAATTCAAAACAACCTATATGGTTGATGACCTGATTCACGACTTTCAGGTTGTGTAAAGATAAGATAAAAATCCAAAAAAAAGACTTCTAAATCCAATAAAAGGAATGCAATCGTATGAAAAAAACAGCATGTAACGAATCTGTTTTGTTTTAACTCCTTACAAACAATACTTTATAACTTTAGTACAAAAACAAAATTCGGGAAGTCAAGCTTTTTTTTGACTTCCCGAATTTGGAAAAGCATTGCCAAATGGACTCTAACGGAACAAAAGTACGGTACCTTTTTTCACCAAAGGCCTGCCGGTTTCATCGCGAACCTGAACCATCCACGTATATACGCCCGAGGCTACCGGTTCACCATTCACTGTTCCATCCCAACCCACTTCAGGGTCAAAGCTCTCGAAAATCAACTTTCCCCACCTGTCGAACACCATAAACTCGAACATATCGTCGGTTATGTACTTTCCGACTGGTTTCAATGTTCCGTTAAGTTTATCCCAATTAGGAGTGAAAGCGGTGGGCATGAAGAAAGTAAGCTGCGGATAAACGACAGCCTGATGGCTAACGGTTCCCTTACAACCGTTTTGATCGGTAACTGCCAGGGTCACCAAATAGTGTCCGGCATCGTTGTAACGGTGCGATACATCCTGCCTCGTGCTGTCGGTGCCATCGCCAAAGGTCCAGTAGTAACTAACAATCGGGCTTCCGGCAGGAACAGAATGATCAACCAGGTCGATTACGCCGCTCAGCAACCCCACGCTGTCGGGGCTTAGCGAGAACGAGGCATAGGGCACATCCATCACATGGTAACGAAGCGTATCGGTGTTGTGACAACCCGCCAACGAAGTTGCCGTAACTGCTACTTCGTGGAATCCGGGGTAGAACTGGTAAGGCAGGCTGGCTGTATCGGTGGTGACCGGCTCGCCCTCGCCAGTGTTCCATTCCCACGAAATATTGGGCTGCCCCGAGGTGTCGCGCAACACCACATCCATCGGATCGCCGCAATAGGAACCACTCAAAGGCGAAAGCATCAACACGGGTTGCGAATCGAGAACCAGCGAAAGGGTGGCAGTATCGCTACACCCCTGATCGCTCGTTTCGATCAACCTGACTTCATAATCGGTTTCCGGGGGCATAAAGGTATGATAGGCGGGCGTTACAGAGTCGGTAACCCCATCGCCAAAATGCCACTGCCTGTCAACAATCACCCCTTGGTGGATGGTACTGATATCGGTAAAGCGAATCGGACTGCCCACGCAATGCCCGTCAACCACGAAGCGCGAACGCGGTTTGGCCCGCACACGAACCACTTTCCAGGCCGAATCAATCACCTGCTCACTACCCACCTGGGTGCGGGTGATCAGCGTGATCCGGAAATAACCTGTGGTATCGAAACTGTGGGTTACAGTTGGATTGAACACATTATAAATCATCGTATTTCCATCGCCAAACCGCCACTCCCATTGGTTGATCAGTCCCGAAGGAACCGACAGGTCGGTAAGGGTAAAGGCCTGATGTTGACAAATTACCGTGTCTTCAACCTTGAAATCCACCAGAATGCATTTTACAGGAACCTGACGTGTTGTATCGGAGTGGCAGCCATACCAGGTAAAAATCCCGAACGAAACAGGGTAGTCGCCTCGTGCCGGGAAATGATGATTAAAGGATGATGGCAGCGGTTGGTGGTGCACCAACTGACTCCCGTCGCCGAATTGCCAGACCACAGAATCAATTACCGGGGCTAACCCCTGATAATCGGGGAAAAAGGTCACGGTTGAATCGCAGTGAGGCTCCTCGTTCCACGAGAAGGCAGCCACGGGCAATTCGTTTACATCAATTTCATAATAAACACTATCGAGGCAATTATCAGAATTCCAGGCTTTCAGTTTCACCAAATAATGACCAGGCGCCGAAAAAGCGTGAACGGGATTCCTGAGGGTTGAGGTATTCCCGGGGCCTGAACCCTGATCACCGAAGTTCCACTTCACGAAATAGAGTGAATCGCCAGGTGTAAGGTTCACCGATCGGAAGGGAACCGGCACACCGTAGCAGGCCGGATCGGCTTCGATGGCGAAACTCATCGGGGGCATCACGCAAACACTCTGAACCACCGTATCGGTGCATCCATGCGTGTTGGCCACCACCAGCATCACATTGTAGCACGAATCGGGAATGGTGTAGCTAACCACAGGATTGGCCATGGTGGTGGTATAACCGTTGCCCAGATCCCAGAAACGACTGGCAATCACCGTACCGTTGCCAACCGACATATCCTGGAATTCGACCTGCCCGGCAGGACAAAAATGGCTTGTATAATCAAAGTTAGCGGTCGGGTTTTTAAAGATGGTGATGGCGGCTGGTGTAACTTGCGAGCAACCGTAGCTGTTCACAGCTTCAAGCACCACCTGGTAGGTTCCGTAGTTGGCATATTGATGCGACGGGTGCTGAATAGTGCTGGTGCCACCATCTCCAAAGTCCCAGTTCCATCCCGTGATGGCCCCGTCGGGGGTGGTTGAGAGATCGGTGAAATGTACCGAATCGTTCACACAAACCCCATTGTATTCGAAAGCGGCTACAGGCACAGGACTTACGAAGACCTCGAGGGTGGTGTCGTGCATGCATCCGGCAGTTGTGGTTACTATCAGGTTCACCTGATAGGCGCCCCAGGTGGCATAAGTATGCGTTGGGTTCTGAAGGGTAGAGGTATGCCCGTCGCCGAAATTCCATATCCATTGAGCCAGTGTGCCTCCTTGTGCATTGCTCTGGTCGGTGAAAACCGTGGCCTCGCCCTGGCACACACCGGTAGCAGTGAACGAGGCCACGGGAGCGGGGTTCACCGTTATGGTTTTTACCATAGTATCGGTGCATGTGCTGATGCTGGTAACAACCAGCATAACATCGTAGCTGCCGGCAGCATCATACTGATGGAAAGGATTTTGCAGGGTGCTGCCATTCAGGCTGCCCGATGCCGGATCGCCAAAGTCCCACTGCCACGACATCAGCGGTGTGCCACCGTTCAACTGACTTTGATCGGTGAAGAGCACAGCCAGTCCGGGGCAGTTATCGGCAGGATACGAGAAATTGGCCGATGGCGATGAACTCACCGTAACAACCTGTGAAATCGTGTTGAAACACCCATTGGAGGTGATCACGTCAAGGGTTACCAAAAAACTGCCAGCGTTGTTGTAAACGTGCTCCACATCGGGGTTCTCAGGGAAATCGACCGTATCACCGGTTCCATCGCCAAAATGCCAGATCCAGGTCAGGAGGGTTCCGGTCTGGGTGGTCGAAAGATCGTTGAATGCCACCGCGGCTCCCGCGCAATTAGCTGTGGAAGCGGTGAATGCAGCCACCGGAAGCCCCGAAACCAACACCTGCTGCAACACCGTGGCTTCGCAGCCATCGGCATCACCAACCGTGAGGGTCACGGTGTGCAATCCGGGGGTGATAAACAGATGCTGAGGATTCTGGTTGTTGGAAGTGGCTCCGTCGCCAAAATCCCACAACCAGCTCACAAGGGCTCCTGACGATGCAACTGACTCGTCGGCAAATTGGGTAACAGTTCCCAGACAGGCTGTATCGGCTGTGAATGAGGCCGTAGGTGCTGCACCAAGGGTCACCGTTTTGGTGATGGTGTCGGAACAGCCATTACCCGAAAATACCTCGAGCAGGACTGTGTAATCGCCTGTTAGCAAGTAGATGTGCTCAGGATTTTGAAGAGAACTCACATTTGAAGGTCCCGATGCCGGATCGCCGAAATTCCAGTTCCACTGCACGATGTTGCCCGAACCGTTGCTTTGGCTAAGATCGGTAAACTGGGCGGCATTGTTCTGACAGGTCCCGGTGAATGTAAAATCGGCAACTGGTTGCGGAAGTACCGAAACTTGTCTTATCACCGAGGCGTTGCAACCGTGGCTTGTAGTTATGGTAAGTACAACATCGTAGTTCCCAGGCAGCGAATAAACATGGCTCACCGATGGGTTGTCGGGCCAATTCACCGTGCTATCGGTTCCATCGCCAAACTGCCACGTCCATGTGGTGATGTATTCGTTGTCGGTGGCATACGAGAGGTTTTGAAAATTGACTGCGGAACCCAGACAGGTTGGCGAACTCCACCAAAACCAGGCTACAGCAGGCTCTAACACCCGCGCCGGGTGCGATACCACAGTCTGACAACCGTTGGTATCGGTAGCCGTCAGGCTGATGATGTATTCGCCGGGTGAGGCAAACACATGCTGAGGATCGTCGGGCGAATACATCAGGGTGGTATTGCCATCGCCAAAATCCCACATCCAGGTTACGATTCCCTGTACCGAACTGCCCGATACAGCCAGCGGCACGGGAGAACTCAAACAGGCGGTATCGGCATCAAAATCAATGTCGGGCAATGGATGAACCGTAACGGTGGCCACTCCTGCCATCAACGCCTGACAACCGGTTGAAGTGCTTTGAGCCAGCACCGTGTATTGCCCGGGTTGCACCACGTTGCCAAAGGTGAGCGGGTTGCCGGTTCCTGCTACTGGAGTTCCATAAGCCTGGTTTCCCCATCTCAACTGATACACCACCCCGGTTTGCGAGCCGCTGAGCCTCAACTCTACGCCGTCGCCACCGTAACAGAAACTCCCTCCCGATTCAGCAAACAGCGTAAAACTTTGAGGAAGAGGATTCACTGTAATTACTGCCGTACCGCTCATCGAGGTGCCTGTACAATGGGCATCGTTCAGCGAACTGATGAAATACCCCGAAGTAATTGCAGGAGCCACAGTGATGTAATAGGGTGAAACCATGATGTCGTCAACAACATAACTTTGCAGCCCATCGCTGTAGGTAATGCTCCACGGAGGTTGGCCTGTAAGAATTACGGTAAGCGTTGCCTGATCGCCCGAACAAATGATTTCGTTGCCACTTATTACAGAAGTTGGCAGGGGATGAATGGTCAGGTTCAGGGTGTCGTAATCGGTTTGTGTACCACAAGGTGTGATGCCAGTGGCTTTTAACCAAAGCATGACGTTGCCGGTTTGCCTGTCGAGGTTACCAGGTGTGTAAAGGGCGGCAAGTGAATGTGGATTGTTGAAATAACCATCGCCTGAAGTAAACCACGTGGTTCCTTGCTGGTTGAAGGCACTTCCAGCGCATTGAAACTGCTCACCTGAACAAACCGAATCGTCGGCTCCTGCCATTGCCACCGGCAAAGGCTGAATGGTAAGCAGCATCGAGTCAACCACCACGCGCGACCCACAGGCACCACTACCTGTTGCGCTCATTACCAGATAGAACGATCCGGCGGCAGTGTCGGCATCTGAAGTATAATAGGCAGGAGAAGCTATCGAAGGATTCGAGAAATAACCGCTTCCTCGTGTGATCCAACTGATTGTAGTTTGATTGGAGGCCACCCCATATAGAAGTACCGATTCTGTTGAAGCACAAACGAACTGATCAGATCCTGCCGAAACTACAGGAAGCGGGTCAATGGTAAGCAAAAGGGTATCAGCATCGCTTTGGAGCGCGCAGGTTCCGCTTCCCCACGCGGTCAGAATCAAGGAAACTTCGCCATTCATTTTATCACCGGTGCCGGCGTAATAAGTTGCATTGAAGGCGTTGGGATTGCTAAAGAAACCATCGCCCATTGTTGTCCAGACAACCAGACTTTGATTGGAAGCCGATCCCGCCAGGAGGTAATCATCATCGGCACAGATAACCGCATCAGGTCCGGCCACCGCTACAGGCAATGGCTGAATGGTAAGCACCAGATTGTCATCGCTGGTAACCAGGCCACAGGCATCGCATCCGGTGGCGGTAAGGGTAAGGGTAACGCTTCCGTTGGCAACATCCAACGTTCCGGGGGTGTAGATGGGGTTGAGGATCGTGGGATTCGAGAAAGCACCATCGCCCGAAGTAGTCCAGAGCAACTGGCAATGGTGTGTGGCCAACCCGTTGAGTTGATGGCTTGCCGAAGCGCAGATTGTGGCATCGGAACCCGCCTCGGCGGAAGGCGCCGGATGAAGGAAAAGCTGCAGGCTGTCGGCAGCATCCAGAGTGGCACAAACCCCGTCGCCTGAAGCTAAAGCTACCAGCCAAACATCGCCGGCCAAATTATCGGCCGGACCCGGTATGTACTGGGTGGCGGTCAGGGTCGGATTCACGAAGGTGCCATCGCCACGGGTGATCCATTGAATTGCCGTGGAGTGGTAGGTGGTAGCGTTAACCGGGGCTGTTTCACCCGCGCACAAATTCAAATTGTTACCGGCCTCAACATAAGGCAAAGGGGCAATGGTTAAAGTGAGTTGATCGCTGTGTGTGGCATACCCGCATTCCAGGTCGCCGGTTGCGGTGAGCGTAAGCACCACTGTTCCGGCCAAACTGTCGGAGGCACCCGGGGTATAGGTGGCGTTGAGGTTCGCGGGATCGCTAAAAGAGCCTGAACCGCTGGTGGTCCACGCTACTGAAGTGAAATCGGAAGCGGCTCCTGTCAGGCTGTATTGTCCTACAGCGCATGCAACGCCATCGGGACCGGCATTGGCCACCGGCAGGGGGTTGATGACAAGATTAACAACATCCGAAACCTGAACAGCAGCGCATTGCAGCGATCCAGTGACGGTGAGCATGAGGTTTACCAATCCGGCCGCGGCATCGGTTGCCGACGGGGTGTAGAGGGAATGAAGATCGGCCGGATTGCCAAAAGTCCCGCTCCCACCCGACCATTGAACAGCCGAGTAATGCAGGGCTGAACCGTTGAGGGTAACAGGATCGAGGTAGCAGGTGGCCAGGTCGGTGCCGGCATTGGCAACAGGCATCGGGTTGATGGTAAGCAACAACGAATCAGAGGCAGTGGCTGCTCCACAAGCACCAGTACCCGAAACTGTAGCTACCAGATAAACCTCACCAAGCAAGACATCGGTTGCGCCCGGTTGGTAGGTTGCTGTGTAACTGGCAGCATCAACAAAGGTTCCGTCGCCTCGCGAAGTCCACAACACGGTTGCAGAGTTTGAAGAAGATGCTGTTACCACGGCCTGACCGTTGGCGCAAATAGCCTGCGAAGCCCCTGCATCCACCGAAGGCAGAGGCTGAATGGAGAGCACCATCTGATCTGCATCCGATTCGCCACTGCAAGCCTGATTGCCCCATGCTGTAAGGCTGAGGGTGACACTTCCGGAAAGCATGTCGGACAACGAAGGGGTGTAAAGTGTTGTGGTGGCAACCGGGTTGCTGAACACACCAGTGCCTGAGGTGGTCCACCGCATGCTGTCGGCAAACTGTACGTTGCCCGAGAGAGCAGCTGCATCGCCCGTGCACACCTGTTGATCGGGGCCAGCATCGGCTAACGGCATCGGGTTGTAGGTGATGAGCATCTGGTCAAATACCGAAATAGTTGGACACCAGGCTGTGCCGTAGGCTTCAAGGGTGAGCATCACCCCCAACGAAGCCACATCGCCCGGGCCTGGAGTGTAGGAAGCATTCAACAAGGTGGCATCGTCGAAAATGCCGTCGCCCGAAGTAGTCCATTGAATTGCAGAAGAATTGCTTACCGAAGGGTTCAACGTGTAAGGATAACCAGTACACACTGTTACGTCGGTTCCGGCATTCACCACCGGGCGGGGCATCACTTCCACCGTACCGGTCATCATCTCGTTGCATGAGTAGGATGAAGTGGCCATCACCGTGTAATTGCCAGCATTTTGCATCCCGAAGTCAAGTGAAGAGCCGGTGCCCGATAACACCAATTGCGGTGAGAGGGGGACACCGTTGCGCAAGAGTTCGTAACTCATCCCGACCTCTGATCCGTTTTGGCTGATTTGGGCAGGCTCGCACACTGTGCCGGCTGGCAACAGCTCAAACACCACGGGGGCGGCATAGAGGGTCACCGTACCCATCATGGGTCGGGTGCAATTGGCCACGGTATTAACGGCCACCACGTGATAAACCCCTTGAAGCGTCTGAATTCCAAAGCTTATTGGACTACCGGTTCCTACCACCTCGGCGGTGGGGGTCGAGAGTTGGTTGTTGCGAATCAACTGGTAAAGGATTCCAGGTTGGCTTCCGCTAAGGCCAAGTTCCTGGCCCGGACAATGGTTTCCGTTGGGAGTGATGTTAAAAACCACCGGAAGAGGAACCAACTCCACCGTGCCGTTCATGTACTCTGAGCAGAGACTGGTAAGGTTGTGCGCCAATACGGTATAGGTTCCGGGGGTGTATTGCGCACCGAAACTGATTGCCGCTCCGGTGCCAGCTACAGCCGATCCCACCACGATAGCGTTGTTGAGAATGAGTTCATAACTGACACCCGTTTGTGAGTTGTCGAGCACCACCTCGGTGCCTTCGCACACAACACCGGTTGTAAGCAGGTTAAACACCTGAGGGCGTGGCAGCAGGGTGACTGAGGAAGCCATCGAAGTGTTGCACAGGCTGGCCAGGCTCACGGCCCTTATGGTGTAGGTTCCCGACAGGTTTTGCAGTCCGAAGTTCAACGGGCTGCCGGTACCTGGAAGAGTTATCTCGGGTGGATACTGCCCATCGAGTTGAAGCTCGTAATCGAACCCCACATCTGAGCCTCCTAATTCTATTTCAACCGGGGCACAAGTGTCGCCTATCGGGGCAATAGAATAAACAGTGGGGATGGGATAAAGTGTCGCGCTCTCGAGCATCAGTCGCGAGCAGAGGGTGGTGGGGTTGGTGGCCCTCACGGTGTAAACGCCCGGGTAAACAGGACTCCCGAAGTTGAGCATGGCACCCGTTCCCGCCATCGGGCTTCCCACGTTGAATGCGTTATCGCGCACAAGCTGGTAGTTGATCCCCACCTGTGATCCATCAAGCCAAATCTCCTGATCCTGACAAACGATGCCAGCCGGAATCACCGTGAACTGGTCGGGCTGGGTGGTGATGGTGGTGGTGCCAACGAGCATCCGGGTGCACCCTGTGGCCACCACTTCGGCCTCAACCGTGTAATCGCCCGGCAGCATCTGAATCCCCAGACTCACTATTGCCAAAGCACCTGTTCCTGAAATGGTGCTGATGGGAAAACCGTTGTAGAGCAGCGTGTAATCAACTCCTGTTTGCGAACCATTAATAAAAAGTTCGGTTCCGGGGCACTGCTGCCCCGATGGTATCAGGCTGTAAGCAACGGGTTGCGGATTTTGGGTAACTACAGCAATACCATTCATCTGAAGCCAGATACCCGATGCAGTGTTGTAACCCCACACGGTGTATTGCCCTGTGGTGGTTTGCGCGGGAAAACCAAGCGGGTTGCCATCGCCTGGCAGGGTTATTCCGGTAGTAATACCTTCATGGCGAAGCTCATAAGTCACCCCTGCCTCAGATCCCGTCAACCCGATCACAGCTCCTGTGGTACCAGCACAAAAAACCCCACCTCCAACCACATCAAACACGGTAGGATTGGGGTTGGTGGCTATGGTTACGGTGCCGGCCATAGTGGCCTGGCAGGCTGTTGGCAACGATTGATCAACGGCCAGCACACGGTAACTCCCCTCCCCTGTTTGAAGTCCGAAACTGATGGCACCACCGGTGCCAGCCACCGGCGAGGGAGCCACAATACCATATCCCACCCGCTCGAGGTTGTAGTGCATGTTGATTTGCGACGACGACAAGCCCACGGGCACACCAAATCCGCCAGACGGATAAGTTCCCCCGCCGGTGATGGTATAGATAATTGGCAAAGGATCAACCGTAACGGAGGCTGTTCCTGCCATGGTTGCCTGACAATCGCCGGCATGAGCCACCACCGTGTAGTTGCCTGCATCGGTTACACTGGGCCAGGAGATTGACGCTCCGGTTCCGGGTTGAACAGAAGAGGGCAACTCACTGCCATTGAGGGCCAGGGTATAGTTAACGCCAGGAGTTGATCCATCAAGGGTGATGGCCACGCCTCCGGCTCCTGTGCAATAATGCCCGCCACCCGACAAGTTGAAAAGCGTGGGCGTAGGAATAACAGTGACGGTGACGGTTTGACTCATCGTGGTGAAGCCGTCGTTTACTTCTACGGTGTAGGTAGTGGCGACTGAAGGCGAGGCCGTTGGAGTAGCCGAAGTGGTGCTGTTAAGTCCTGTTGCCGGAGTCCATGTATAATTGTAGGCCCCTGAGCCTCCAGTGGCATTGGCCGACAACTGAGTTGCGCCGCCTTCGCAAATCACTGCCGGCGATGCAGTTGGCAACAGAGCCAAGGCTGTACCGGTAACATAAACCCACACGAAATCAGTTTGAGTACAATTGGCACCATCGGTAACCTGAAAAGCAAACTCAGTGTTGTTGTTGAGGATGTTGGTAGTGGGATCGGGGGTGTTGGCTCCCGATGCCAATCCTCCGCTCCACAAATAGTTAAGCGGCAGCGTTTCGCCCGAGGCTGTGCCGTGCAAAGTGGTGCTTGTTCCGTAATTGATGGTTTGATCGGTGCCGGCGTCCACTGTTGGAAGCGGGTGAAGGGTAAGGTTCATCACCACCGCATTGCTTTGGCAGGCCGCAGTTCCAGGGCCCGTGATGGTGATGTTGTAGGGAACTGTCTTGCTTGATGTGGTTACATTAAACAAAGTCTCTTCAATAAAGGGCGACACCCCGTTGCCGGCGCTGTTGGAAACGCCTGTAACCAGAGGTCTGTCCCACGAAAACGATGCACCAGCCACATCGCTTTGAATGGTGTAGCTAAAAAACGATCCGGAGCATACATCGGCGTTAGCGGCGCTGGTCATCACAGGCACGGGGTCAACATGAATCACGTAATCGCGTGATGCTGCAGGGCAACTTCCCGAGGCGGCATTCGGGGTGATGGCGTAGGTTACATAACCAGGGGTTGAAGAACTGTTGGTTAGAGTTTGTGCCGGTATGGTGGCGGTTCCATTGGCGGCGAAGCCTGAAATGGAGGGGGAACTTGGTGTGGCAGTCCACGAAAAAGTTGTTCCCGACACATTGGCCAACAGCACCACTTCGGCAGAGGTTTCGCCGGAGCAAACAAACTGTTCCATGGGGTCGTTAACAACAGTTGGCGAGGGGTTAACTGTTATGGTGTAAAGGAATGGGGTTCCAGAACAATTGTTTGGAGCCGCCGATGTGGGGGTGACGGTATAAACCACATCAACTGCATCGGGCAGGGTGCTTAGGATAGTCATAGCGGGCAGGTTACCCGATCCCGTCTGGTTAATACCCGACACGCCTGTCAGTGCCGGGGTTGTCCAGTTGTAGGTGGTTCCTGTGAGGTTCGAGGTAAAAGCAACTGCCGAAGTTGTTCCTCCCGAGCAGATGGTCTGCGTCGAAGTACCGTTGGTAATCTCGGGGAGAGGCCCCACGACAACCGTCACATCCACAGGAGTGCCAACGCAATAGGTGGCAGCAGGTCCGGTTGGAGTAACGGTGTAGGTTACAGTGGCATTGGAGGTAGCTCCGGCATTCAGACTTAAAACATCGTTGATGTTGCCCGTTCCGGCGGGAGTCACTCCATTTACAGTGCCCGAGGTAACGGCAGAAGTCCAGCTAAAGGTAGTTCCCTCGACACTCGATTCGGGCGCATAATCCACCGGCTGGCCTGTGCATAGGCGAACCAGGGCGGGGCTGGTGATCACTGGGACCGGGTTCACGGTGATCTCCACCACGTTTGAGATACCACCGGCACAGGGTGGCGACTCGATGATGCGGCGGTACCACGTAGTTTGAGTGAGAGCTGGCGGCGAATAATCGGGATCGTGTGCCCCACTGATGGTTGAGAAGCCATACCAATTGGCCTCTGTGCTTTTCTGCCAGGTATAATTGTAGGTGCCATTTCCGCCACTTGGAGCCGAAGTCTCGGTAATGGGAGCCGGCGCCACGCCGGCACAGATGGTTTGGTTGTCGGCAATGGTGCCACCATAAATAGGGAAATCGACCTGTATGGGAAACGAAGCCGTTTTGGAACAACCGGTTGACGAAATTACAGCTACCGCCTGGATTGTGGTTGAGCCCGACAGAATCAGGTTGATGGTTTCATCGTAGGCATTGATGGGTGGCACTGGCGGTAACCAAACAAATTGGTTGGCGTTGGTATTGATTGTTAAGGCTATCGGATCGCCTGAGCAGACGGGAGGCGTGGGAACACTCGTGATGTATGCAGTTGGAAGCGGATTGACTGTGACGGGGGTTATATCGGACCACGTGCCGCACGATGCCGATTTTACGCGATAATTGCCGGCTATCTTCACCACCAGTTTGTTACGCGAAGAATCGGGGATCAAAATCCCCCCTTTGTACCATTGATAAGGAGGATCGGCATTGGGAGATGCCACCAGAATCACCGAATCGCCGGCACATATTTTCACAGCACCGGCAGACGTGATGGTGACTCCCTGTCCCGGTTGAGGCGTGATAACCGGAGGGCACTGAGCATTGGCCCAGCCGCTTATTATCAGTCCTGTAAAAACAAAAATCAACCTTAGATACCCAAAAAAACCTGTAGCCAAAAAACCAATTCCTGATCGCATAGCATTCATATTTAATTGTTCTGAACTGCCGGGGATTGAATCGACAATCCTCGTTCGGGATCAGAAACATGACAATTTTTTACGATCAAAAGTTGATCAGGTTTCAGTTCTTAACACTCAAAAAAATGAAACCTTCAGTCCATTAGTATTTGCAAACCACCGTTAACCTACTCATCGATGTGGCTGTTAATGACTTCTGACTCAAAAACCTTCCCCATCATTCGCCAGAGGTGAAAAAACAAACCGATGATAAAGAACCGGGCATCAATCCAAAAAAACACTGTGTTGCTTGATTAAAACCAGACACCCAAACGCAGCAATACAGGTATCGTGCTTATTCCCGTTTGAAGCCATCACTTAAACTTTTAATTTCTAACGATCTCCGGCGGCAGAAGCTACAAACAGAAACAGCAACTACAATCAGGTTACCCAGGCCCAGCATACCATGAGAAGTCATCCACAAACTCACATCCTTTCCAACCAACTCGCGTATATTACCGCCATACAGAAGAAATCCGGCCACAACCACCACTTTAGCTATCAAATTCAGTTCATTGCTTTTCCATTTATAAATCAGATAAACAATCAACGGCATTGAAAACATAAAGTGTTCAAAATCGGTAACCGTAAGATTGGGGATTAGAGCCAGAAAAACAAAAAACTCAAAATAGAAATCGGTCTCTGATAATTGCAGGGCCGATGTTTTTAACAAAAACCTATTGCAAAAAAACAACGACACAGCAGCAACCATAACCAATAAAAAAGTTATCGGAACAAACCACCAGGAGGGATTGAAGTTGAAAAAAACCAATAAAAACCTGTGAAGCAACGAATAAACGGTATCGAAACCATTCAATGGGTTCTGGTTGTGAACAGCCATGGTGTGCATCCAACTCTGAAGAAGTTCAAGGTTATAGTTCCATCCCAAAAAAACAGAAGGGAGAAACAACCCCACAATCACAACAAAAACAGATACTACAAAAGCCTGGTATTTCTTTCGAAGAAACAGAATGGGGTACAGCAGCAAAAAATGGGGTTTTACCAGCAATGCAATCCCAAGAAGTACACCAGCCAGGGTGTTTTGCTTGGTTCTGAGAGCATAAATACTGCTAACAACCATCAGCAGCAGGATGCTGTTGATGTTACCCAGATGAAGCTCATAATAGAACTGAAGCAGGCAAACCAACAAAACTACAAAAGAGGCATGGGCCATATACTTCGGGGAGATGGAGCCTGGGAAAAGTTCAACAACAAATCTGGTAATTTTCCGAATCGAAAAAACTATTGCCAGGCAAACTAAAATATAATAAACAGACTTGGCAACAACAAACGGAATAACCGCCAAAGGTGCAAAAAGCATCAAAACAACAGGAGAATACTTGAAATATCCAGAGCCCAAACCAAAAGCCACTCCGTAAACCTGATCACCCGACAACAACGCTGAGGAAGCCGAATGGTAAACAAGAAAATCGTTGAGCCAGAACCTTCCATTGATGTTTTCGACAAGGTAAAAGGAACTGAAAAACACAACAATCAACACATAAAACCACTGCAAGGCAGTAAATTGCTTAACAACAGATACAATTTTCATAGACCAGTATAAAAAAAGCAAAAGTAAGCATTGTAAAGATTTGCCACACTACCAAAGGTTCAGAAAACTTCATGCTGAAGTTCCCATCCTGGATTAGATTCCGCGATCGGGCCAGGATTCCGAAACCTCACTGCACGTTTCAAACTGGCACAACCAATTGACGGCAGCGCAACAACAGGTTACACCCTTGCAATGACAGGTGGCGGCAGCGCAACGACAGGTTAAACTCCCGCAATGACAAGTGACGACAGCGCAACGACTGGTTAAACTCCCGCAATGACAGGTGATGGTGGCGCAACGACAAGTTACACCATCGCAATGACAGGTGACGGCAGCGCAACGACAAGTTACACCCTTGCAATGACAGGTGACGGCAGCGCAACTACTGGTTAAACCCTCGCAATGACAAGTGACGGCAGCGCAACGACAAGTTACACCCTCGCAATGACAAGTGACGGCAGCGCAACGACTGGTTAAACCATCGCAATGACAGGTGACGGCAGCGCAACGACTGGTTACACCATCGCAATGACAAGTGACGGCAGCGCAACAACAGGTTACACCATCGCAATGACAAGTGACTGCAGCGCAAAGACTGGTTAAACCATCGCAATGACAAGTGACGGCAGCGCAAAAAGGCTTTTCACTACAGCATAAGCAATTGATTCCAACAAAAAGAA